>NZ_JBEOSB010000002.1:0-595904 GCF_040302705.1 Streptomyces sp. NPDC097640 | reverse complement strand
GAGGTGCGGCTCCGCCGCGTGGGGGGCTTCGCCCCTGGACCCCGGGGTCTGGGGCGGAGCCCCAGTTGAGGGAAGGGGCGGGGAGGGGACGAGCCCGCCGCAGGCGTCAAGATCCACCGGACAGGGCCTAACCTGCTGCCATGAGCCTGCTGTCCCTGGGCCGATCTCTGCCGGCCGCCGCCGTGTTCGTGGCGGACACCGCGCTGTTCGTGGCCACGCCCCACGGCGGCCCGCTGCCCTGGGCCGCCGTGGCGTACGCGCTGGCCGTGGCGGGCGTGCTCGCGCTGGGCGAGCGGGCCCCGGCGGCGGCCTTCACGGCGTGCCTGCTGCTGTCCGCGCTGGCCGGGGGCTCGTATGTCCTGCTGTTGTGGGCCGCCTACCAGGCCGGACACCGCGCGGTGGCGCGGCGGGACACGGCCCAGGTGGCCGGTGCCGCGCTCGGCTGGCTCGCGGTGGGGCTCGTGGCCCGGCCCGCGGACGCGCCCGCCCTGTCGCAGCTGATGGCGCTCTTCGTGGTGTTCGTGGTGCTGCCCCTGCTCGTCGGCCGGTATCTGGCACAGCATCGGCGGCTGGTGGCCGAGCTCGGCCGGCGCAACCGGCGGCTGCGCCGGGAGCGCGAGCTGCTGGCCGAGCGGGAGCGGCTGCGCGAACGGCTGCGGATCGCCCGGGACATGCACGACTCCCTCGGCCACCGGCTCAGCCTGGTGTCGGTCCAGGCGGCGGCGCTGGAGGTGGCCGAACTGCCGCCGCGGCAGCGGGAGGCGGTGCGGCAGCTGGCGGGGACGGCGCGCGGCGCCATGGACGAGTTGCACGAGTTGGTCGGCGCCCTGCGGGGAACGGACGAGACGGCCGCCCGGGGCCCCGGGGCGGAGGCCGTCGACGATGTGGTGGCGGAGTTCCGGGCGGCCGGGGTGCCGGTGACGCTGCGGCGGGGCGGGGAGCCCCGCCCGCTGCCCCCGGCGGCCGGGGAGGCGGTGTACCGGACCGTCGAGGAGGGGCTGACCAACGCGGCGAAGCACGCCCCGGGTCGCCCGGTGACGGTGTGCCTCACCTGGGAGCCGGACGCACTGCTGGTCACCGTGGACAATCCGGTCGCGGAGGGGCCGCGGGATCCCGGCGGGGCGGGCGGCGGAAACGGGCTGCGCGGGCTGGACGAGCGGATGCGGCAGGTCGGCGGGTTCGCCGACCACCGGCTGTCGGACCAGGGTTTCCGGCTGGTGGCGATGGTGCCGACCGCCGCCGCCACCGACCCTGGCGAGGGGGACGAAGTGCCGCCCGCGGTCGGGCAGCTGCGCACCGCCGTGCTCGGATTCGCCACCGCCGCCGTGATGTTCGTGGTGCTGCCCGTGGGCATGCTGCTGGGGGTGAACTGAGATGATCAGGGTGTTGGTGGCCGACGACGAGCCACTGATCAGGGCCGGTATCCGCACCGTGCTCGAGTCTGCGCCGGACATCGAGGTGGTCGCCGAGGCGGAGCACGGCCGGGCGGCCGTGGCCGAGGCGGTCCGGCATCGCGTGGATGTGGCCCTGGTCGACATCAACATGCCGCACCTGGACGGGCTGGGCGCGCTGGAGGAGTTGCGGCGGCAGGCGCCCGAGCTGCGTACGGTGGTGCTGACGGCGTTCGGGGCGGAGCCGAACGTGTTGCGGGCGCTCCAGGGCGGCGCGGCGGGATTCGTGCTCAAGAACTGCACGCCCGACGAGCTGATCCGCGCGGTGCGGGCGGCACACGGCGGCGAGGCCTATCTGTCCCCGGGGGTCACCCGGCCGGTGCTCGACCTGATCGCCCCGGTCGCGGCCCGGCGCCGCCGGGAGGCCGTGGAACGCCTGACCGCGCTCACCGAGCGCGAGTCACAGGTGCTGCGCCTGGTGGCCGAGGGCATGTCCAATGCCGAGATCGGCCGCGCGCTGCACATGAGCGAGAAGACCATCAAGACGTATGTGAGCCGCGTGCTGGCCAAGTTGGACTGCTCGAACCGGGTCCAAGCGGCCCTGCTGGTCCGCGACGCCGGCCCCGCCGGGTGACACGGCCGCCCAGGCGTCAGCCCCCGCTGGGCGCGTTCTCGATCCAGTACTGCTTCACCAGCGTCTCGAACTGCTCGGCGTCGCCCTCGCCGAGCTCGACCGGGCGCGTCTCGCCGAGGGCGGCGCGCACCCGGTCGGCCACCTCCGCAGCCCGCGCGCCGGAGGCGTAGACGCCGAGTACGAGCACCGTGGCCCCGTCGTCGTCGGCCCGGTCCCGGGCCCGGTCGTCACGGCCGAGGGTGAAGCCCCAGGGCACCTCGCACGGGCCGTCGTGCCCCTCGTCCGGGCACAGCAGGCGGGCGATGGGCTCCTGAAGGGCCAGGGCCTCCTCGCTGTCCGCGAAGCCGTGCACGCGGATCTCGTACACCCCGGGCTCTTCTCCGGCCGTCATGTCTCTCCCGCGCACCGCGTTTTCGCCCGTCCCCCCGGAGGCGGGCCCGAGCATGATCGTCCTGGAGAGCACGAAGGTGATGGGCACGGCCACCGCCGCGGCCATCAGCGGGGCCGCCCGGTCCCCGATGTGCACCAGGTCGACCAGGACATAGACCCCGCCGGTGGTGATGACGAAGTTGGCGGCCGTGGTCAGGGGGAAGAGCAGGAACTTCCGCCAGGTGGGGCGGGTGCGGTAGGTGAACCAGGAGTTGAGCAGGAACGAGCCGACCGTGCTGAGGGCGAAGGCGGCGACATGGGCCACGAGATACGGCAGCCAGCGCAGGAAGCACAGATACATGCCGTAGTACGTGGCGGTGTTGACGACGCCGACCAGGCCGAATCTCACGAGCTGGCCGAGCAGGGGGCGATGCGTCACCGGACGAGGTCCTTCAGCTGGTCGTTCAGCGTGGCGGCGGGGACCGCGTTGGTGGACTGCACCAGGAAGTGCGGGCGCCGCTTGACCTCATAGTAGATGCGGCCGATGTACTCGCCGATGACCCCGACCATGACCATCTGGACCCCGGCCAGCGCGGTGATGACCACGAGCAGGGTGACATAGCCGGGAGTGTCGACCCCGTTGACCGCCGCGCTGCCCACGATCCACACCGCGTACAGCGCGGCCACCGACACCAGCAGCAGGCCGAGGTAGACCGCGGCGCGCAGCGGCTTGTTGTTGAAGGAGATCAGCCCGTCGGCCCCGTAGTTGAGGAGCTGGCCGAAGGTCCACTTGCTGCGGCCCTCCTCGCGCACGGCGTTCTCGTACTCGAAGGTCACGCTCGGGAAACCGACCCAGGCGAACAGCCCCTTGGAGAAGCGGTTGTACTCGGTGAGCTCCAGCACGGCGTCCACCGCGCGCCGGGACAGCAGCCGGAAGTCGCCGACGCCGTCGACGAGCTCCACGTCGACGAAGCGGTTGATGAGCCGGTAGTAGGCGCGGGCGGTGAGCGCCCGGGTGACCCGGTCGCCGTCGCGGGTGCGCTTGGCGATGACCTGGTCATGGCCCTGGGCATACAGCTCGACCATGCGCTTGACCAGCTCCGGCGGGTGCTGGAGATCGGCGTCCATGATGACCACGGCGCCGCCGGAGGCGAACCGCAGCCCGGCCAGCATCGCCGCCTCCTTGCCGAAATTGCGGCTGAAGGAGATGTAGCGGACCCGGGGATCGGTTTCGGCCAGCTGTTTCAGAAGAGAAAGCGTGCGGTCCTTGCTGCCGTCGTCCACATAAAGGAATTCGAAGTCGTGTCCGACGGCCTTGAGTTCCCGGGTGAGGTGTTCATGAAAACGACCGATCACGGCTTCTTCGTTGTAGCAGGGCACGACGATCGAAATCAGCATGGTCTCCCCCGTCAGGAATTCGCGGGCGTCAGTGGTGGACATGGCGGCTCTCCCGTCGGGCGCGCAGGAAACGGAATGCGGCCGACAGGGCCAGGGCCAGGAGCGCGGCGGCTCCCACGGCGGTGCCCAGGCGCAGGCCGGGAGGGCGGAACGTGCAGTCGATGGAGGTGGCGGAGCCGTCGAGCTTCACCGCGATCAGGCCGAGGTAGCTGTCGGCCGGGCGGTGCCGGCCGCCGCCCGCGGCGCACTGCCAGCCCGCGATCCGCGGAGCGGCCACCACGGCGATGCCGCGGGAGCCGGGGGGCAGTTCGGCGCGGATGCCGCTGTCGGTGACGTGGACGGAGGTGGCGCCCTGGGCTTGGAGCCGGCCTGTGGCCGCGCGCAGCCGTCCGGTGTCCAGGCAGCCGACGGCCTGGGAGGGCACGGTGCCGCCCTTCTGGATGGTCAGACCCACCTCGACGCGCCCGGAGGCCGGGGCCTTCCCCAGCGGCTGCATGGGGGCGATCTTGGTGACCGGGTGGTCGCCCCGGAACCCGACCGGGGGCCGGTCGGCGCCGCGCAGCGCGGCGGTGCCCCAGTAGTGCGGCGCCCACAGGAAGACCTGGGAGCCGCTCGGGCACATGGCGGTCAGCAGCGCCTTCGGGCGGGACTGCTTGGTCGGCCCGGGAGGCAGTCGATAGCCCCCGTCGGGGGTGCGGGCGGCCGGCCTGCCGTCCGCGCCGCGTATCGAGATCTTGTCGGCCATGGTGTACACCCGGGCCCCGAGCAGCAGTTCCTGGTTGCGGAACGGCGAGGGGCCGAAGGCGGGCGCCCTCTCGGCCTTCGGCCGGACGGTGACCAGGGGCGGTACGGCCTCGCGGGTGACATACGGCGCGATGTCGGTCGTCGCCTTCGGGTCCCGGTGCGGATCGGGCGCGGAATGGACGCGGGCGCCGACCGAGAAGATCGCGTCGGTGACCGGGTTGTCCAGGCTCTGCACGGACCGGCCGCGCGAGTACCAGCCGCCGCCGAGGGCGGTGAGGGTGCGGCTGAACACATCGGCGGTGAGGCTGCTGTAGTACTGCGCGCCCTGCCCGCCGACCAGCAGCGGATCGTTGCCGACGGTCTGCTCGCGGCCCGCGTCCGTACGGTACCGGGGCCAGCCGTCCGCCTCCGCGATCAGCGCCTGCTGTATCCGCTGGCGCTCGCCCCAGGGTGCGTAGTCGTCCAGGTGCCCCAGCCGCAGCCGGTCGGCGACGGCCGTGGTGGCCGCGGACTGGCCCACCTGGGCACCGATCAACAGGACGACGGCGAGGGCGGCGAGCAGCGGGCGGTGGTACCGGCGGGCGAGCCGGGCCAGCACGAGGGCGGCCGCCACGGCGGCGACCCCGGCCAGCAGCAGCGGGTAGGTCCACGGGCGCATCAGTTCGGTGGCGCGGGACGCGGCGGCCGCGATCGCCGCCAGCAGCGCGCCTCCGGCGAGCAGCGGGCGCCGGCCCGGTGTGCCGTGGGCGAAGGACAGCCAGGCGGCGGTCACCAGCAGCCCGCTCAGCACGAACGTCTCCCGGTACTGGCTGCCGTTGGGGGTGCTGAAGGCGTGCCAGGCCAGCTGGGTGGGCCCCCACTGGAGGGACAGCGCCACCCCCGCGACCAGCAGCGTCCAGCCGCCCCGCAGCCGCCTGGGGACGGCCGGGTTGAACGGCAGCGTCAGGGCGAGCAGCAGCGCCACCGTGTCGACGTAGACGGCCGGGCTGCTGAAGTTGTACGTGCCCGGCAGCAGCCGGGCCATGACGTCCGTCCACGGCTTGGCCGAGAACTCCACGACCCGGCCCGGGTAGGCGTGCTTGGTGCCGAAGTAGACGACGGAGACCATGGGCGCCGCGAGGCCCACCCCGAGCGCCAGGACGCCCGCCAGCCGGGCCACGGGCCGCCACAGCGGCGCGAGGCGCCGCCGGAGGGGGACGCCGGTGGGGGCGTGCTCCACCAGCAGCCGGGTCAGGAGCAGCAGCACGGCGCCGAGGGTGGCCATGTACGCGGTGTAGAAGTTGGCGATCCAGACGAGCGCGACCAGCAGCGCGCCCAGGACGAACCGCCGCCCCGCCAGCGCCCAGTGGCCGACCAGGCACAGCAGCGGCAGCGCGATCAGCCCGTCCAGCCACATGGGGTTGTACGAGGCCTCGGCCACGGACCAGCCGCACAGCGCGTACGAGGCGCCGAGCGCCCCGGCCGCCCACCACCGGCCGGGGCGCAGCGTGAGCAGCAGCTGGGCCATCACCGCGCCGGCCGCCGCCATCTTCAGCAGCGTGATCACATAGACCGCGAGATCGATCTCGTCGCGCGGGAAGAGGGCGACGAGCAGGGCGAACGGGCTGCCGAGGTAGGTGCCCAGGTCGGGCAGGAAGCTGCTGCCATATCCGGACTGCCAGTTGACGAACAGACCGCCGGTCCCCCGGCCGTGCAGCAGGTCCCACAGGTGGGCGTGGAAGGGCACGAACTGGTTGCCCAGGTCGTTCACGCTGCGCGTCCTGAACCCGAAGGGATAGCTGCGGGCCACGGCGTCGCCGAGGCAGACGGCGGCCACCGTGACCAGCGCGGCCAGCGCACCGGCCCACGCGCGGAGGCCGCGCGGGGCGTCACTCGGGGCCTCGGGGGAGGCGTCGGGCGGGGCGTCGCGCGGGGTTTCGGGCAGAGCTTCGGCCACGGGTGGTGCGGCGGCCGTGCGCGGCTGGTCATCCGGCCGGGTGCGGGCCGTTCGGCCGGTCATGAGCGATCGCAATTCGTCAGGATCCAATTCCGAAAGTCGGCGCGGATTTCTTTGCTTCACGCCGATTACTTGTCCGGCGACGCCGATGAGTTCCCATGAGCCGGGTCACACATCGGCGCCGCGTACGCGGGTCTGTATTGCGCGCCGTGGCGAGTCTGCCTGTTTGACCCTTTGAATCAGGGATTGGTTGCCTCTCGGCCCCGGGAATTTACCCAACGATGGGCCGGCCCCTGGAATTAATCCTTCGGATTTCCCGTGTTCACCTTTTCGACGGCGAAGGGCAACCGCGCGCCGGGGAGAAGACCGGAGTGGATCGGTCGGCGCGGGCGCGGCGCGGGTCAGACGACCTTGCGGCGCACCAGGGTTCCGAGCACCAGCGCTCCCGGGATCAGGGGCAGCCAGACCGTGATGAAGCGGTAGGCGAGCACCGCGGAGGTGGCGGCGTCCGCCGGCGCCCCGGTCGCGACGAGCGCGATGACCAGCGCGGCGTCCACCGACCCGATGCCTCCCGGCGACGGGACGACCGCGGCCACGACGGTCGCGGCCAGATAGGCGAGCACGACATGCGACGGCGGCACGTCCAGTTCCACCGCGACGGCGACCGCGGCGAGCCCGGCCGCCTGGAGCACAGGGAAGGCCAGCGAACCGCCCCACAGGGCCAGCGCCCTGGAGGGCCTGGCGTGCAGGGAGCGGGCGTCGGTGAGCGCGGTGACCAGGAAGGTGCGGACGATCCGGCGCACCGGACGGATGGTCAGGACCACGGCCAGCAGCGCGCAGACCACCGCGGCCGCCGTCACCGGGAGCGCCGCCCCGATCCGGTCCGGGAGCAGCGGCCCGAGCCTGAGCGCCTCGGGGAAGGCGACCAGGAGGATCAGCAGCAGCGAGATGCGGGCGACGGCCTCCGCGAGGAAGTACAGGGCGAGCGCGGCCGAGGAGCGGGCGGCGGGGAGGCCACAGCCCGTCATGAAGCGGATGTTGACCGCGCTCGCGCCGATCCCCGACGGCAGGAGGTGGTTGGCGGCCCCGGCGGCGAACTGGGTGGCGAACAGCCGCCCGGCGGGGAGCCGTTCAAGGACGGTTCCCTGTCGGGCGAAGGACACGGCGACCCACCCGAGTCCGGTGGTGGTGACCGCGGCGAGCAGCCAGTAGGGGTTGGCGTCAAGGAGCTGACGGGCGCCGGAGCCGATGAGCGACCAGTGTCCGATCACCCACGCCAGGACGACGGCGATCGGCACCAGGCACAGGATCTGGCGCAGCGGAAGCCGTCGGCGGGCGGGGAGGCGGCGCCGCTCGGGCAGGGTCGCGGGCATGTGCGCTCACAGGTGCTGACGAGGGCCGGGGGGGGCAGGAGGCGCGGTACGGTCAGCATGTCCGCCGTGGGTGGCGTTCCGGCGTATCGCGGCCGACATCCGTTCGTCGCGGCGGTGGCGAAACGGCGACGTCCGGTGCGCGCACCGGGAGGGCCAGCAGCAGACCGAGGCAGATCCAGACATAGGCGTTGCTGCCGAGGAAGCCGTCCAGGCCGGTGGGGTGGAAGCGCCACAGCCACACCACGCTGCTGCACAGGATCACATACACCGCGGCCGCCGTGGACAGCAGCCGGCGGCGGCGCGCGGGCGGCGTGCCGGGCCGCAGCGCGGTGTCGGCCAGCACGGTCAGGGCCGGGATCAGCCAGACCAGATGGTGTACCCAGGTGATCGGGCTGACCAGGCAGGCGGCGACGCCGGTCAGCGCGAAGCCCGCCGCCTCGTCCCGGGCGGCGGCGGCGCGCCGCACCCGGTGGGCCCAGACGGCCAGGACGGCGAGCGCCCCCAGCGCCCAGACGGCGCCGCTCGGGGGGACGGGGTCGACGAGCCGGGCCAGCATGCCGCGCCATGACTGGTTGGAGACATACGCGGCGACCCCGATGCGGTCGGTGTCCCACAGGTCCTCGGTCCAGTAGTCCCGAGACGGGGCCGGCGCCACCCACGCGGCGAGCAGGGTCGCGGCCGCCGCGGTGGCCGCGGCCGTCCCAGCGGCGCGCCGGCGCCCGGTGACCAGGAGATGGATGATGAAGATCGCCGGGGTGAGCTTGATGGCGGCGGCGAGGCCGATGCCGAACCCGGCGTACCGGCCGCGGCCGGTGGCCAGCAGCCGGGCGTCGAAGAGCACGAGCGCCAGCAGGACCAGATTGACCTGGCCGAAGCTGAAGGTGTCCCGGACCGGCTCCAGCAGGGCGAACAGGCAGGCCACGACGGTGAAGCCGAACCAGGGGTGCCGGGCGTGCCGGCGTACCAGGGAGCCGGTCAGCCAGTACAGCACGGCCGCCGAGGCGGCCAGGTTGAGCAGCAGGCAGATGGTGATCGCGCCCGGCCAGCTCACCAGGGCCATCGGCAGCATGCACAGGGCCGCGAAGGGCGGGTAGGTGAATCCGTAGGCGGTGCCGTCCGCGCCGGGGGTCGTGTAGTCGTAGATGCGCCCGCCGTCGTGCAGCCAGTGGCCGACGGTCCCGTAGTAGACGCTCAGGTCGAACCAGTCGCGGTGCAGCGGCACGGTGGTGAGGAACAGCGCCACGGCCCCGGTCAGCCCGAACGTCAGCAGCAGCCGGCCGCGCGTGGTGGTGGGCCCCGTCATGCCGCCTCCGGACCGCGGTCCGCGGCGGCGGACGCTGAGCCGAGTCCCGGGGCCAGGTGGGCGCACCACAGGACGAGCAGCGCCAGCGCTCCGCCGCAAACGGCGAGGGTCAACTGTCGTTGGTCCGGCGCGAATCCGCTGGGCAGCACGGCCAGGGCCAGCACCCCGCTGGCGGCGGCGACCGCCCGGCGTACCGGACCGCTCGGCGCGGCCGCGGCGAGGAGGAACAGCCCCCACAGCAGATACCAGGGGCGAATCGCGGGGCCCAGCACCGCCACCGCGGTCAGGCTCAGCCCCAGCGCGTAGACGGGGCGGGAGCGGGAGGCGCGCAGCCAGACGACGGACACGGTGACGGCGGTCGCCAGCAGTCCCAGCGCGTGCCAGGCCGGGGTGGCCAGCGGTGCCAGGCCGCTGCCGACGGCGTCCAGACCGGCCTCGGTGGCGCGGCCGAGGGCGCTGGTCAGCGCCCAGTTGTCCGGGGAGACCGGTGTGGCCAGGGCGGTGATCCAGCCGTAGCCGGTGCCGGCGACGGCCGTGGCCGCGCCCGTGGTGCCGAGCGCCAGCGCGGCGGTGGCCGCGGCGGCCCGGGTGCGCCGCCATCTCCCCGTCAGCAGGCCCGTCCAGAGCGCGGCGACGGCCAGCAGCCCGAGCGCGGCGGGCGCCTTGACCAGGGCGGCCAGGGTGACCAGCACGGCGCCGCAGGCGGGCCACCGGCCGGTCGCGGCCACCAGCCCGGCGCCCAGCAGCCCCATCATGACGGCGTCGTTGTGCGCCCCGCCCACCAGGTGCAGCAGCAACAGCGGGTTGAGCGCGCCCAGCCACAGGGCCGCGGCCGGATCGGTGCCGCAGCGGCGGGCGAGCGCGGGGAGGGCGAGGATCATCAGCGCCACGCCCAGCAGTGCGACCAGCCGCATGCCGAACACCCCGGCGGACACCTCGGCCCGGGAGACATTGGCGATCGCCGTCTCGAAGGCGAGGGAGACCGGGCCGTAGGGGGCTGGGGTGTACCGCCACACGGGCGCCACCTCGGCGGCGAGCGGCCCTCCGAGCAGGGCGGGCCCGTGGACGTACACATCGACACGGGCGTCGACCATCGCGCCCTGGGCGAGATAGCTGTAGACGTCCCGGCTGAACAGCGGGGGCGCGGGCAGCAGCGGGGCGGCCCAGACGGCGAGGGTCAGCAGCAGGGCGCGCGGGCCGGGCGGCGCCGGGCCGCGTACCGCGCGGCCCAGCAGCAGCCAGGCCGCGACCAGCAGTACGAGGCCGAAGTACGTACTGACCAGGCCGATCGCGGCGCCGCCGGTCCCGGGGACCAGCGCGTCCGCCATGGGCAGCGCGCCGGCGGTCAGCCCTCCCGCGGCCAGTGCCACCGAGCCCGCGAGTCCGAGCAGCAGGCACTGGCGCGGAAGGTCGACGACGGCGACTCGATTGAACACACGATGGACCAGCACCTGACCAGAATTGGCCCGGCGCATGGCCGAAACCTGACGCCGCGGTCACCGTCAGTCGGCGTCCAGGTGTCGACCGTCCGACGAGCCCGGTCGCCCGCACGGTCACGCCGTCGCGGAGACGGGCGGCGCGTCAGTCCGACGGCAGGCGGGTGCCGCACCGGGCGCAGTAGCGCGCGTCGGACTCCTGCGCGAGCCGGCCGCACTCCGTGCAGACCCGGTTGAGCAGGCAGGCCGGCTCGCCCCCTTCCGGGGCCGCGGTGCGGATGGTGAGGCCGGGGCGGCGGCGGTGTGCCGTGAGGTAGACCAGACCGTCCGCGCCGGCGGAGAGCGCACGGCGGGCGCCGTGCGGCAGCCATGCCACACAGCCGGGCTCCAACTGCTGCCGGACGTCGGCCACCTCGAGCCATCCGCCGCCGTCGGCCACGAACAGCACCACATCGAGGTCGGGTTCCACATGGGGGTCGACCCGGGCGTCGGCGGGCAACCTGATGATGTTGGCGTCGAGCTGACGCCCTTCGGCGGGGAGCCGCCACAGCGCCCCGCCCCGGTCCTCCGCCACTTCGCGCAGCAGCTCCGTCATCCGCCCCAGCACACCAGATACCGACGGCATCGGCTTCCCACCGTTCCTTCCCGTTCCACCCGCTCGGCCGCGAGACGGATACCACACGACCGCCTCCACCCGATAACTGGAATTTAGCATGCGGATTTAATACGGTCGCGTTGTGCGACTGACCAAGTTCACGGATCTGGCGCTGCGCGCCGTCATGCGCCTCGCGGTCTTCAAAGGGGGCGCGCCGCTGACCACGCGCGAGGTGGCCGAGGCGGTCAACGTGCCGTACGCGCACATGGCGAAGGCGATCACCCGGCTCCAGCACCTCGGCGTGGTGGAGGCACGGCGCGGGCGCGGCGGCGGGCTCGAGCTGACCGGGCTCGGGCGCACCGCCTCGGTCGGCTGGCTGGTGCGCGAGCTGGAGGGCGAGGACGAGGTCGTGGCCTGCGAGGGCGACACGCCCTGCCCGCTGCGCGGCGCCTGCCGGCTGCGCGGGGCGCTGCGCGAGGCGCAGGAGGCGTTCTATCGCACGCTCGATCCGCTGACGGTCGCCGATCTGGTGACCGCGCCCACCGGCCCGGTGCTGGTCGGGCTGACCGGCCGCCGCCCCGACTGATCCGCGCCCCCGCCGCGGGGCGCGTCCTTCTGCCGCTAAATACGAAGATCATTAGCCAATTAAGGAGCCGCCATGCTCACCGAGCGATCCACCCCGGTCATCCGCGCCACCCTGCCCGCCGTCGGCGCGGCCATCGAGGACATCGCCGGGCTGTTCTACCGGAAGCTGTTCGCCGCCCACCCGGACCTGCTGCGCGACCTGTTCAACCGCGGCAACCAGGCCAACGGCGAGCAGCGGAAGGCGCTGGCCGGCGCCCTCGCCGGCTTCGCGGGGCTGCTGATCGAGCGCCCCGGCGCCCGGCCGGACGCGATGCTCGCCCGGATCGCCCACAAGCACGCCTCCCTCGGCATCACCTCCGACCAGTACAAGGCCGTCCACCGCCATCTCTTCGCGGCCATGGCCGAGGTGCTCGGCGACGCCTTCACCGACGAGGCCACCGCCGCCTGGGACGAGGTCTACTGGCTGATGGCCAACGCGCTGATCGCCGCCGAGGCCCGGCTGTACCAGGAAGCCGGCGCCGCCGAGGGCCAGGTGTGGCGGCGGATGGAGATCGCCGAGCGGCACCGGGAGACCCTGGACGCGGTGTCGCTGGTGCTGCGGCGCGCCGACGCGCTGCCCACCGGCCCGTTCCGCCCCGGCCAGTACGTCGGCGTCCGGGTCGAACTGGCCGACGGCGCCCGGCAGATCCGCCAGTACAGCCTCTCGGCCGCCCCCGGCCGCGCGGGGTGGCGTATCACCGTCAAGCGCGTCCGGGGCGACGCGGGGCCGGACGGCGAGGTGTCCTCCTGGCTGCACGAACACGCGCGGGTGGGGGATGTGCTCACCGTGTCCGCCCCCTTCGGCGACCTGGTGCTGCCCGAGGGCGACGGCCCGCTGCTGCTCGCCTCCGCCGGAATCGGCGCCACGCCGATGCTCGCCATGCTCGACCACCTGGTCGCCACCGGATCCACCCGCCGGATCACCGTGGTCCACGCCGACCGCTCCCCCGCCGACCACGCCCACAAGGACGAGCAGCGCCGGCTGGTCGGCGCACTCCCCACCGCCCGGCTGCGCCTGTGGTACGAGAATGCCGAGAACGGCGAGGCGACAGCCGGCCGGGCCGACGTGGCCACGCTGGACCTTCCCGAAGGGCTGACGGTGTTCCTGTGCGGCCCGCTCGGGTTCATGCGCGCGGTCCGCAAAGACCTGCTCCGCCTCGGCGTGCCCGCCGAGGCGATCCACTACGAGGTCTTCGGCCCGGACCTGTGGCTCGGCCGGGACTGAGGCCGCTCAACGCGCTTGTGGAATCACCGGATGCCGGCACAGGCGCGGCTCAGCCGGCCTCGGGGCCGGTGGTGGTCCACCCCGGCGCCCGGACGTGGGGGGTGAGCGTGTCCCGGGACGCCCGCTGTCCGCACGCGCCACAGACCACCACGGGCTCCAGCTCGGCGCCGCAGGAGTGTTCCAGCGCCACCGGAGGCCGGTCGGCGAGGTGACGGTCGCCCCACTTCATGAGCATCAGCAGCACCGGTTCGAGCTCCCAGCCGGCCTGCGTGGGCCGGTACTCGAAGCGCCGGGGCCGCTCGCTGTAGAGGACCTTCTCCAGCACCCCGGCCGCCACCAGGCGGCGCAGCCGCGCCGCCAGGACGTCGCGGGGCGCGCCGATGTTGCGGACCATGGCGTCGAAGCGCCGCACCCCGAGGAACACCTCGCGGAGCACGAGCAGCGAGTGCTTCTCCCCGACCACCGCGAGCGAATCGGCGATGGAGCAGGGCCGCGGATCCTTCATACCCGCAGCGTACGAGCAGTGTGTTTGGTTCTCAAACTATGGCCGAAGAATTGCCGACCCTTGCCCGAACGGGCAGTTATCATACCCGCCAACTGAGCATCCACCGGCAACTGAAGGGCCGATCAGCCCAGTTGTCCGGAGATGCCAGGAGGTGCGCAGATGAGGTTCGGCTTGCTCGGTCCGCTGACCGTCCACGACGGCGCGGCCGCCCGCCTGATCGGCAGCCCCAAGGGCCGGGCGCTGCTGGGCGCGCTTCTGCTGCGGCCCAATCGCGCGGTCCCGCTCGGCACCCTGGAGGCCGTGCTGTGGGGCGAGCATCCGCCCGCCACCGCGAGCGCCTCGCTGCACAACCATGTGGCCCGGCTGCGGCGCATCCTCGCCGGGGACGGCGAGCCGCGGCTGCGGGCGGTGCCGGGCGGATATCTGCTGACCGTCGAGGCGGGCGAGCTGGACAGCGAGCTGTTCACGGAGCGGCTGGACCGCGCCCGCGCCGGCCGGCTGCGGCAGGAATGGGCGGCGGTCGGCCGGGAGACCGTACAGGCGCTGGAGCTGTGGCGCGGCGCGCCGCTGGCCAACCTGCCGGATCCGGCCCTCAGCCACCCGGAGGTCCGACCCCATATCCAGCAGCTCCAGGAGGCCCGGCTCCAGGCGCTGGAATGGCGCTTCGACGCGGAGCTGCGGCTGGGCCGCCACGGCGGGCTGGCCCCCGAGCTGGCCCGGCTGGCCGAGGAGCATCCGCTCCGCGAGGTGTTCCACCGCCAGCTGATGCTCGTCCTGCACCGCACCGACCGGCAGGCCGAGGCGCTCGCCGTGTTCCACCGGCTGCGGCGCACGCTGATCGACGAGCTCGGCATCGAGCCGGGGCCCGCCGTCCAGGAGGCGCACCAGGAGATCCTGACGGCTCAGCAGCTCTCGGTGTCCGTCGCGCCGCCCGTGCCCGACACCACCACCGGCACCCCCGTCGCGCCCCCCGCGCCGCCCCGTGCCACCCGCAGGCTCCGCCCGCATCCGGCCCAGCTGCCCGCCGACACCGTGGACTTCGCCGGCCGGGAGGCCGAGCTCGAGCGGTTGAGCGCCATGCTCCGCCCGGACCCGGAGCCGGCGGCGCCCCGGGTCGTGGTGATCTCGGGCATGGCGGGCGTCGGCAAGACCGCCCTGGCCGTGCACGCGGCACACCGGCTGCGCGACCGGTTCCCCGACGGCCAGCTCCACGCGGACCTGCGCGGCTTCGGCGCCGGTGACGCTCGTAGCCCGCACGACCTGCTCGCCCGGTTCCTCACCGACCTGGGGGTACGGGAGAAGGCGCTGCCCGAGCACCCCGACGACCGCGCGGCCCGGTTCCGTTCCACCCTGGACGGCCGTCGGGTGCTGGTGCTGCTGGACAACGCCCGGGACGCGGCGCAGCTGACGCCGCTGCTGCCCGGCAGCGGCGGTTGCGCGGTCGTGATCACCAGCCGTCACGCCCTGGCCGATCTGCCCGGCGCCGGGCGCCTGTGTCTCGAGCCCTTGGACGCGGAGGGACAGCGACGGCTGCTGACCTCGCTCTGCGGCTCCCGGCGGACGCGGGAGGAGCCGGAGGCCGTGGCGAGGATTCTCGACGCCTGCGGCGGGCTGCCGCTGGCGCTGCGGCTGGCCGGGGCCCAACTGGCCAACCGTCCCGGCTGGCCGCTGGCCGCGCTGGCGCGGCGCCTGGACTCCAGCCGGGGGCGGCTGCGGGCGCTGTCCGCGGGCGGTCTCGCCGTCCAGGACGCCTTCGCCATGAGCTATGTGGCGATGCGGGACAGTCCGCTGCCGTTGGAGGCCGAGCAGGCGCGCGGCTTCAGGATGCTCGGGCTGTGGTCGGGGCACACGCTGTCCGCGGAGTCGGCCGCCGCGCTGCTGGGCCGGCCGGTGGAGGAGGCGCACGACCTGCTCGAGGCGCTGGTCGACGCCCATCTGCTCCAGACCCCGTCGCCCGGCCAGTACACCTTCCACGACCTGCTCGGCGAGTACGCGCTGGAGCGGGCGGCCGCGGAGGAGTCGCGGGAGACCCGGGTGACGGCCCGGCTGAGGCTGCTGGTCTGGTACACGGCGGCGGTGGCGAAGGCGGACGCCGTGCTGACGCCCCGGTCCCACCCGCTGCCGCCGCTGGAGGCCGGGGCCGCGGCGCCGCTGCCCGCGTTCACCGGTGCCGAGCAGGCGCTTCAGTGGTGCGTACGGGAGCTGCCCGCGCTCTCCGAGGCGATCCGGCTGGCGGCCCGGTACGGGCGGCCCGACCTGGCCTGGCGGATGGCCGCGGGGCTGTTCGGCTACGCGCAGCGGTTCTGGTGGACCAGGGAGTGGGAGCGCTGTACGCGGCTCGCGCTGCGGTGCGCGGAGGAACACCACGACCTGATCGGCCAGGGGTGGCTGCACAGCCGCACCGGCGAAGCCCACGGCTCGGCCCACCGCATGGAGCTGTGCCTGGACCATCTGCACCTGGCCCTGTCGTATTTCGAGAAGGCGGACGACGTCACGGGACAGGCGTCGTCGTACGCCGGGCTCGCGGAGGTCCACCGCAGGCTGGGGCGGCTCGGCGAGACGCTGTCCTGCGGTGAGCGGGCCGTGGAGCTCTACCGGGAGGCGGGCGATGCGAGGAGCGTCGCGACGGTCCTGAGCAGCATGGGCGACGCGCTGATGGCGGCCGGCGAGCCGGCGGCGGCCGAGCAGCGCTACCGGGAGGCCCTTGAGCTGTGGCGGGAGCACGATGTCCTCGACGGCACGGCCGCCGCCCTGACCCGGATCGGGGACGCCCTGCGGGCGCTGAACCGCCCGGCGGAGGCCTTCCGGACGCTGGAGGAGGCGCTGCGGATCCGGCTGCGCCTCGGGGAGCGCGGCGGCACGGCCGACACCCTGGAGACCATCGCGCTCACCCACTTCCACTTCGGTGACCAGCACGCCGCCCGGGAGCACTGGGAGCGTTCGCTGACGACGGGGCGCAGGCTGCGGCTGCCGGCGCGGGCCGCCGACGTGGCGCGGCCGGGCCTTTGAGCGTGTCTCGGGGCGCTGCGCGGGCTGGACTGAGGAGCCGCGCAGCGACGAAGGAGCGAGCAGCGACGAGGGAAGCCCGCGCGCAGGAGCGCCCCGAGACTGAGCGGGAAGAGGTGAGCGCGCCGGGACCCGGGGTGTGAGAGGCCGGGCACGGCGCCGCCGGTCACGCGGCGGCGCGCTCGCCCCCGGTGCGCAGCCGCAGCAGCACCACTCCGTACATCCGGTCCGCGGGGCACAGGCCCCACTGCTTGGAGTCCTCCGAGCGCGGGTGGTCGCCGCGCAGCACCAGCATGCCGGGCGGCACCCGGCCGGGCCGGTCGGCCGCCGCCCCCGCCACCCAGGGCGGCACCGGGTCCCCGTCCGCCGCGACGACGCGTTTGACGTACCACCCGGCGGCCCCGGAGGGGTCGGCGGGACCGTGCCACCCCGTGGCGCGGTCGGGCCGCTGGACGACCACGATCCGGCCGGGCCGGGCCCGGCGGCGGTGGCGCAGCACCAGCAGCACATCGCCGTGCAGCAGCGCCGGGGTCATGCTGCCGCCCCGCACGGTGACGGTGGACAGCACCAGCCGGGCCGCCGCCGCGGACCCGATGACCAGCGCCGCGGCCGCGGCCCAGCCCAGGGCCGGGCTCATCCGGCACCCACCGTGGTCGGCACCGCGCCGGCCTCCCCGGACCCCGGCCGGGCGCCGCCCGCCGACGGGTCCGGGTCCTCCCGGTAGCCCTCCGCCTGGGTGTGGAAGAGCCGGGCGTAGACGCCGTCGGGGGACGCGGTGAGGGAGGCGTGGTCGCCGCTCTCCAGGATCCGGCCGTCCTGCACGACGACGATCCGGTCGGCCCGGCGGACGGCGCTGAGCCGGTGGGAGACCAGGACGCTGGTGGAGCCCTCGCGCAGCGACCGCAGCCGGTCGTGGACGGACCGCTCGGCGACCGCGTCGAGACCGGAGCTGGGCTCGTCCAGGATCATCAGATCGCGGCCCTGGCGCATCAGCCCGCGGGCCAGCGCCAGGCGCTGCCACTGCCCGCCGGAGAGATGGACGCCGATGGTCCGCGCGGCCTCCTCCCCGTCCGCCCCGCCCTCTTCGTCCTCCTCCTGGTCACCCGGGTGGAAGAGCCTGCTCAGCATGGTCCGGTAGCCGGCCGGCAGCCGCTCGACGGTCTCGTGGACCCCCGCGCTCCGGGCGGCGGCCCTGACCCGGTCCTGGTCGTCGATCGCAGCCAGGTCCCCCAGCCCGATGTTCTCGGCGGCGGTGAGGTCGTAGTCCATGTAGTCCTGGAACACCGCCCCGATCCGCTGCCGCAGCCGCTCCACGGGTACGTCGCGGATGTCCACGCCGTCCCACAGCACCGCGCCGCGCTGTGGATCGTAGAACCGGCAGAGCAGCTTGATCAGCGTGCTCTTGCCGGCGCCGTTGAGCCCCACCACGGCCACGCTGGTGCCGTGCGGAATGGTCAGGTTCAGACCGCGCAGAATCCACGGGGAGTTCTCGTCGTAGCGGAACCACACATCGCGCAGCTCGATGGCGCGGGCCAGCGGGGCGAGCTCCCCGGCGCGCGAGGGCCCGGCCAGGTCGTCCCGGACCCCGGCCACCATCAGAAAGTGGTGGAAGACCAGGGCGGACTGATGTCCCTGGGCGATGCCCTGCACCAGGACGCCGAGCCCGGACTGGAGCCCGGCCAGGGAGGCAATGAAGACCGACACATCGCCGATGCTGATCGTGCGCGCGGCCGCGGCGTGCACGGCCCACAGCAGCCCCCCGGCCGACAGCAGGGCCCCGAGGGCGGCGAGGGAGACCTGGACGCGCACCACGCCGCGCTCCAGCCGGTCCTCGGCGGTGTTGGCCGCGCGCAGTTCGGTGAGCATCCGGCCGTGCAGGAAGTCGCCGAGCCCGAACAGGCGGACTTCCTTGGCGGCCTGAAGGTCCGTCAGCAGCATCTGGTAGAAGAACTTGCGCCGCATGACGGGGCTGGTGTGCCACAGCAGGCCGGCGCGCCGTCGGCTCAGCGCCAGATGGGCGATCATCGCGGGTACGGCGGCCACCAGGGCGGCGCCCGCCATGACCGGGCTGATCGCCAGCAGGGTGCCCAGGAATCCGGCGATGCCCAGCGTCCCTTGCAGCGAGGACAGGCCCATCTGGAGCAGCTGGTCCGGGGCGTGCTCGGCGGACTGCTGGGCCAGCCGCAGCCGGTCATGGAAGCGCGGCTCCTCCAGGCGTGCCAGCCCGCTCAGCCGGTTGACCGCGGCGAACAGCCGGTCCTGTGCGTGCAGGCCGATGGCGCGCCGGGCGCGCCCCTGCGCGTAGGCGGTGACGGCCGAGGTGGCGGCCATCGCGATGCCCAGGGCGCCGATGCCCGCCGCCATCCACACCAGCGCCCCGGTCCGGGGGTCGGGGGCGGTGAGCTCGTCGAGCGCGACCTTGGTCAGCCAGGCGGTGGCCACCGGTGCCGTGCCGCCGATCACCGCCATCGCGGCCTGGAGGAGCAGCATGCCGGGGCAGGCCCGCCAAGCGAGCGCGTAGGCCGCCTTCATCCCCCGGACGACGGAGACTTCGTCTGCCATGTCCTCCGTGTCGGGCTCCATGCCGGGCTTCGTGCCGGGGACGTCGGCGCTCACGGCACCGACGGCTGCGCGGGCTCGCCCAGCCCCTCCAGGCCGATGCTGGTGGCGGTGGCGACCCCGTCGGGGCCGTAGTGGGCGAATCCGGGGTAGAAGCGGGCTCCGAAGAGGTTGCTGACGGGCGCGTCGAGGAATTCGGGCACCACATGGTCCGCGACGCCCGCGAGGCGGGCGGCCAGTTCGCTGTCGCCCGCGTCGATGCCGACCACCGTGGCCAGCACCGTGCCGCCCGCGTCGCGCACTCGGCGCGCGCGCTCACCGAGCTCGGGGACGCTGTCGTCGCAGCTCGAGCACTCCAGCGACAGAAAGGCGACCAGCACCGGCCGGCCGGCCAGTTCGTCACGGGTGACCGTCGCGCCGTCGGCGGTGACCGCGGTGAAGGCGGGCATCCGGTCTCCGGGCTCGATGCCCAGCTCCAGCTCCCCGTCGACGGCGACGGGGCCGTGGTGGCCGTGGTGCGCGGCCGGCGGGGCGCTCAGCCGGGCACGCCAGCGGCGCGCCACGGCCAGGGTCAGCACGACGTTCAGCGCGGTGACCGCCGCGACCAGAACGAGTCCTGCGACGAGGTATTCCACGGGTGTCCTTTCCGGCTCCGGCGCCGTCTCACCGGCCGAGGTCCCCGACCGCGACCGGGGACTCGAAGAGCGCGGCGATGTCATCGACGAAGACGATCAAAGTGGTGAGCAGCCCGGCCGCGACGACGGCCAGTACGATCCCCGGCGCATGGGCGGGCACCCCGTCGCCCAGGCGCAGCACCACGAGGGTGCCCAGGCCGGCCGCCGCCAGCAGTACCGCGTTGCGGGCGACGTGCCAGCCGCTCATGGGGACCTCGCCGGCGCCGAAGCAGGCGCACTTCACCGTCTTCCCGCGGACCAGCACCAGGATCGGGACGGCCGTCAGCCCGCAGCAGAACAGCGTGGCGAGGACGAATCCGATGGTGACGGTGGGCGGGACGGCCAGCAGCAGCGCGATCAGCAGCTCGGCGACCGGGACCAGTACGGCGAGGGGGGACCTCAGCCGCGCGGGGATGAAGTCGAAACCTTCGAGAGAGGCGGCGAAGACGCCCGGGGAACGCAGCTTGGACACCGCCGCCAGCGTCATCACCGCCACCAGAGCGAGGCGGCAGGCAAGCGATACGTACAACACGGAGGCTCCTGGGAGGGGTTGCGCGAAGGCAAGGTGGCCGCGGCTCGTTCGGCGAGCTTCGGCGTGCCGACGTGGCCGCCCCGACGGGATGGCCACGTGGCAGATCAACCGGCGTTATTCAGTGCTTAAGCAAATCAGCAGTAGTTGTGGCTCATGCTGTACCAGGCGCCGCAGACCACCTTGCAGGCGCCGTTGGTCGAGCAGTTGCGACAGAAGCAGGTACCGCTCATTTCCTTGCACTCGGTGTACGGGTCCGGCGGGCAGGCGGCGTCGGCGGTGGCCTTGGGAAGCAGCACCTCGACGGCGCGGGTGACACGCTCGGTCACGCTGCGGAACATGGCTTCTCCTTGGGGTTGGTGTGATCGGTTTCCGCACACGGGTGGACCGCCGCCACGAAGGGACGTCGAACGCGGCGGCCGCGGCCCGCGCGGGCTTTGTGGGTGGGCCTTCGGGACGCTAGGAGGCGACCGGCTGGGCCCGCAGGGCGGCGACGCCCGCGCCCGCCGTGGTCACCATGCCGTCGGGCCCGTACCAGGCGTAGCTCGGGTAGTGCTTGGCGCCGTACCGCTTCGACAACTCGGCCTCGGAGTCCTCGGCGATCACGATGTCCATCACCTCGCCGAGCATCGCGGCCAGCTCGCTGTCGGCCGAGTCGTCTCCATGGACGATCGCCAAGGAGGTCCCTCCGTCGGCCCGCAGCCGCTCGGCGTGCCCGGCGAAGAGGGGCACGGCGTCGACGCAGGCCTTGCAGGTGAGCGAGAAGAACCCGACCAGGGTCTCCTTCTCGAGCAGAGTGCGCTCCGTCACCGCGGTGCCATCAAGGGCACGAGCGGAGAAATCCGGGAGCCGGTCGCCGGTCCGGATGTTGGAGATGGCGCCGGTCGTGGGGAAGCCATGACTGTGCCCGCCGCCGCCCGAAGCCTCCAGCTCCCGCCAACGGCGGAGCACCACCAGGAGGATCACCAGGTTCAGCGCGCTGACGACGCCGACCAGGACGAGCCCCACCACAGCGAAAATCACGACATGCGTCCTCTCCATGGAACCTGCGGGCACCGGCGCCCCGCGGCCGCTCGCCGATGACCTTGTCGAAGCGGGCTAACCGGTCCCTAACAGGCCCCTAACAGCCCGCCAACACCTCCCCCGGGAGGTTTCAGGGACAATGGAGATCCATCCCGAGCACGGCGGACCGCCGTGCTCACCTCACGGCAGGAGCTCAGGCACGTTGTCCCGGAAGCGCGAAACCCCCGCGGTCGGAACCCCCGCCACCGCCCCCGACCGGCTCGCCCTGCGGGCCGACTGCGCCAACTGCTTCGGACTGTGCTGTGTCGCCCTGCCCTTCGCCGCCTCGGCCGATTTCGCGGTCGACAAGCCGGCCGGGCGGCCGTGTACGAACCTCCAGGCCGACTTCCGCTGCGGCATCCACGCGCACCTGCGCGAGCGGGGCTTCTCCGGCTGCACGGTCTTCGACTGCTTCGGGGCGGGCCAGAGGGTCTCCCAGGTCACCTTCGGCGGCCGCGACTGGCGTCAGGCGCCCGACACCGCGCCGCGGATGTTCGAGGTGTTCCCCGTCATGCGGGCCCTGCACGAGCTGCTGTGGTACGTCACCGAGGCGCTGACCCTGCCACCGGCCCGCCCGGTCCACGCCGACCTCCGCCGCGCGCTGGAGGACATCGACGCCCTCACCCGCGGCAGCGCCGAGGCGCTGGCCGGGGTGGATGTGGCGGCGCTGCGCCAGGAGGTGAACGCCCTGCTGCTGCGGACCAGTGAACTGGTGCGGGCCCGGGTCCCGGGCCGCAAGAAGAACCACCGGGGCGCCGATCTCATCGGGGCCCGTCTGAAGGGCGCCGATCTGCGCGGGGCCAACCTGCGCGGGGCCTGTCTCATCGCGGCCGATCTGACCGGCGCGGACCTGCGGACCGCCGATCTGATCGGGGTGGACTTCCGGGACGCCGAGCTGACCGGAGCCGACCTCACCGGAGCCGTCTTCCTCACCCAGGCCCAGCTGAACGCGGCCAAGGGAGACGCCACCACGAGGCTGCCCCGGACGCTCAGCCGCCCGGCGCACTGGCCGTCCGGTGAATGATGCACGGGAACGGCCGCTGAGAAGGTATAACCGTTACCAGAACAAGAGTTGACGTTTTTCGACGAGACAGGGGCCGGGCTTGGACCGAGGGCCTCGGAGGTAACGGGTGCGGTATCGGGTCCTGGGTACGCTTGAGCTGAGGGACGGCGGCGAATGGGCCTCCCTCGGCCCTGCCAAGTGGCGCATGCTGCTGGCGGTGCTGCTGTGCCACGCCAACCGGACCGTGCCCACCGAGCGGCTCATGGACGAGCTGTGGGGCGAGGAGGGGCGCCCGCAGAGCGCGGGCAAGCTGCTCCAGACCTATGTCTCGCGGCTGCGGCAGGCCCTGGGGGACGAGTCCGGCGATGTCCTGATCACCGACAAGCAGGGGTACAAGGCCCACGGGTACCGACTCGTCGTGGAGGCGGCCGAGTTCGACGCGCACCGCTTCGAGCAGCTGGTCGAGGAGGGGCGGCGCGGTCTGGACCGGGGCGCCCCCGAGGCCGCCGCGGAGCGGCTGCGCGAGGCGCTGGCGCTGTGGCGCGGCTCCCCCTTCCAGGACGTGCCCCCGACCCCGGCCGTGGAGGCGGAGACCGCGCGGCTCGAGGAGTGCCGTCTGGAGGCCCTGGACGCCCGGGTCGAGGCGGATCTGCGGTGCGGCCGCCACGCCTCGGTGCTGGGCGAGCTGGAGACGCTGACGGCCGAGTACCCCTTCCGGGAGGATCTGCGCGGCCGGCAGATGCTGGCGCTGTACCGGTCCGGGCGGCAGGCCGACGCCCTGGCGGCGTACCGCGATCTGCGCCGGGCGCTGGCCGAGGAGCTCGGCGTCGAGCCGACCCCGGCGCTGCAACGGCTGCACCAGCGCATCCTGGCCGCCGACGAGACCCTGATGCCGCCGCCACCGGACCGTACGGAGGAGGGGGCACCGCCCGGCGGCTGGGGGTCGCCCTCGGCCGCTCCCCGGCCGGCTCCCCGGGGCCCCCAACAGCTGCCGCCCGCCAGCCCCGCCTTCACCGGGCGGCACAGCGAGGTCGCCGTGATCCGGACGCTGGTCGAGGAGCGGGACGACCTGGTGGCCGAGAGCGGCGAAGGCGGCGCGGGCGGGCGGCCCGTGGTGATCGCGGCCATCGACGGCACCGGCGGGGTCGGCAAGTCGAGCCTGGTCATCCACGCCGCGCACCAGCTCGCCGACCGCTTCCCCGACGGCCAGCTCTATGTGGATCTGCACGGCGCCACCGCGGGGCTGACCGCCCTGGACCCCGGCGAGGTGCTCGGCCGGTTTCTGCGCGCCCTGGGGGTGGACGGCTCCAGCGTCCCCAGCGACACCGACGAGGCGGCGGCCCAGTTCCGCTCCCTGGCGGCGGGCCGGCGGCTGCTGGTGATCCTCGACAACGCCGCCTCCGTGGAGCAGATCCGCCCGCTGCTTCCCGCGGGCCCCGGTTGCAGCGCGCTGGTCACCAGCCGCGAGATGCTCACCACCCTGGAAGGCGCCACCCATCTGCACCTGGACATCCTCCCCCGCGACCAGGCCGTCGCGCTGCTGGAGCGGATCGTCGGCGCGGAGCGGGTCGGGGCCGAGCCCGAGGAGGCCGAGGCCATCACCCGGCTGTGCGGCGGGCTGCCGCTGGCGCTGCGGATCGCCGGGGCCCGGCTGGCCGCCCGCCCCAACCGCCCGCTGCGCTCCCTGGTGGCCAAGCTGACCGACGCGCGCGGCCGGCTGGACGAGCTGAGCTTCGGCGACCTGGCCGTCCGTACCAGCTTCCAGGTCAGCTATGACGCCTTCCGCGAGGGCCGGCGGTCCGACGACCAGGACGCGGCGCGGGCGTTCCGGCTGCTCAGTGCATTGCCCGGGCCGGATGTGAGCCTGCCGGTGGCCTCGGCCCTGCTGGGCTTGAGCGAGAGCCGGGCCGAGAGCGCCCTGGAGCGGCTGGTCGACGCGCAGCTCCTGGAGAGCCCGGACTCGATCCGCTACCACATGCACGATCTGCTCGGGCTGTTCGCCTCCGAGCGGGCCGAGCAGGAGGACTCCGAGAGCGAGCGCTCGTCGGCCGTGACACGCGCGCTGTCCTGCTATGTGGCCACCGCGCAGCAGGCGGTCGCCCTGCTCGATCCGCTCCGCCCCTGGCCGCGCCACGCCGTCGAGGGCGCCGTGGTCCCGCTCCGCGACGGCCC
Organism: Streptomyces sp. NPDC097640; assembly: GCF_040302705.1. Classification (NCBI taxonomy): domain Bacteria; kingdom Bacillati; phylum Actinomycetota; class Actinomycetes; order Kitasatosporales; family Streptomycetaceae; genus Streptomyces; species Streptomyces sp. NPDC097640. The sequence continues at coordinate 571,366 of NZ_JBEOSB010000002.1, read as the reverse complement.
GGAGGCGGAGACGTGGCTGAAGTCCGAACTCCGCAATCTGCTGGCCGCCGTTACCCACTCCGCCGACCAGCCGGAGCCGGTGGCGCGCCTCGGGATGTGGCTGGCGCAGTGTTTGCAGTGGTTCCTCTATCCGCGGGCGCACACCCAGGACCTCCGGACGATCAACGAGCTGGCCATGCGGACCGCCCGCCGCCTCGGCGACCTGGAGGGCGAGGCGTGGGCGCTCGACCACCTCGCGGGGGCGTGCTGGCTGGAGCACTCGTACGAGGACATGCGGGAGTGTCTGGAGTCCGCGCTGGAGATCTGGCGGGAGCTGGGTCATCGCGAGGGCGAGCTGCGCTCCCTGTGCAACCTGGCCGACGCGCTGTGCGAACTGGAGCTCCACGAGGAGGCCATCGAGATGCAGGAGCGCCATCTGGCCCTGGCCCGGGAGACCGGCGACCGGGCGGCCGAGGTGGTCGGCCTGGGCAACCTGGGCCGGGCCCACCGCGGTCTCGGGCGGTCCGAGGAGGCGCTGACCTGCTTCAAGGAGAGCCTGGAGGGGGCGCGGCGGACCGGCAACATCCACCACCAGGGGTTCGCCCTGTACGAGATGGGGATCACGTACATGGAGCAGGGGCGGTTCCCCGAGGGCCGGACGCACCTGGACCAGGGCCTGCCGGTGTGGAAGCAGGCGGGCACGTACGAGAGCTGGCGCGGGCACACCTGGAGCGGGCTCTTCCCCGCCTTCATGACGCTGGACGTACGGCCCGGCCCGCGCTGAGGCGGGCCGGGCGGGGGCTGGCCGTGGGTTACGGCTTGCGGGCGACGCCGCCGTAGGCCCAGACGCGGGACGGGTCGTGCTCGGCGCCGATGCCCGGCCGCCACAGCGGCAGTTGCACCAGGCCGGGCTCCAGAAGTTCCAGCCCGCTGAAGAATCCCTGGATCTGCGACAGGTCGCGTGCCCCGGACGAGACGGGACTGGTGAACCCGGACCAGTCCCGGTAGGGGTTCTGTGTGAAGTCGCCGGTGACATGGGACAGGACCAGACAGCTGCCCGGCGCGGCCCAGTCCATGAGCTCGGCGACCAGGCCCCAGGGGTCCTCCGCGTCGGCGATGTAGTCGAGGACGAACGCCAGCACGATCGCCACCGGTTGCTGCGGGTCGAGCAGCCGGCGCAGCTCCTGGTGGTCCAGGATCCGCTCGGGCTCGCGCAGGTCGGCCCTGATGGTGGTGGTGCCCGAGCCGGCCAGCAGGGCGCGTCCGTGACTGGCCACGATCGGGTCGTTGTCGACGTAGACGACCCGGGCCAGCGGATTGACCGACTGCGCGACCTCGTGGACGTTCGGGTTCACCGGCAGGCCCGAACCGATGTCCAGGAACTGGGTGATGCCGTCCGCGGCCAGGTCGCGGACGGCCCGGGCCAGGAAGCGGCGGTTGGACAGCGCGGTGTCCCGGACCTCGGGGGCGACCTTCAGAAACCGCTGGGCCTGCTCGTAGTCGGCGAGGTAGTTGTCCTTGCCGCCGACGAGGTAGTTGTAGACCCGGGCGGGATTCGCCTGGCGCCCCTGGTCGCGGCCGTGGCCGGTGTGTGGCCGGCTTCCCGGTGTCCTGAGCCCGATTCCGGCTCCGCTGCTGTTCATCCCGAATTCCCCTGACACGAGCATTGCCACCGCCTCACCGCATGCCGTTGCGCGTCATTGCCCGTGCGGCGCGAGCCCGGGCCGCCAGGTGACCGTTTCCCGCGGCCCCGGTTCCGCCCAGGCGACCGGGGCGCGGGACCACAGGTGGAAGGGCTGGTCGAGGTTCCCCTGCACCTGGCTGAGCTGTCCCCAGGAGTACACGTCCGAGTGGACGGCCGCGGCCTGAAGCGCCGCCTCGAGGCAGGCGCGTGCGGTTTTCTCCGCGCGGCAGGTGCCGCTGGGGCCGGACCCTTCCACTCCGCCGGAGACCTGAAAGGTGCTCCAGGCGTAGAGGGCTTCGCGCTCGGTGTGCGTGTGCTGTTGCTCGTCGACGTTCACTGGCCCTCTCCAGACGCATCCCAACCGGACGGCTGTAGCGATGTGTCCAGTGTGGAAGAGGGCGGGGTAGCGGCGGTATAGCGGCGGTAAACCGAGGGGCGGGCCGGTATACCGCGGCCACCGGTGAGCCCGTATCCGCTGGTGGGAGCCGGGTTCACCGGTGGGGTGGGCGCGCGGCGCGCCACTTGTCGCGGTATCGCCGCCTCAGCCGGCCGCGAACCGAGCCCAAAAGAAAAGGGCGCCTACTCGGCCAGCCAGTCCAGGATCTTGCGGTTGATGACCTCGGGCCGCTCCAGGTGCAGGAAGTGTCCCACCCCCTCGACCAGGTCGACGCGCGAGCCGGGCGGGAGGTGGTCCTTGGCGCTGCCGACCACGTCCGCGCCGATGCACCCGTCGTCCGTGCCGTGCAGATAGAGCGTGGGCCGCTCCCCGGTCCGGGTGACGGCCTCCTGCTCGGCGGCGTACTTCTCCAGGTGCTTCGACGGGTCGAACAGGGCGCGGTAGTAGCCGATGGCGGCCTCGAGGTTGGCCGGCTCCCGCAGGCTCTCCTTGACGTGGGCGATGTCCTGCTCGGCGTGGTGGTACCCCGGCGACCAGTCCCGCCACAGGCCGTCGATCAGCGCCATGTCGTGCGCCGCGGCCCCCGCCTCGGCCAGGGGCGTCTGGAACAGGAAGATGTAGAACGAGCGCTTGAACTGGCCGTAGTCGAAGCCGAAGAAGTCGGCCAGCACCCCGCCGAGCGGCGGGACGGTCATGGTGACGGCCCGCCGCCAGCGCTCGGGGGAATGGCCGGTGGCGCCGTAGGTGGCGATCGCGCCCCAGTCGTGTCCGATGAGCACGGCGTCGTCGCCGCCGCCGAGCGCGTCGTGCAGCGCGTTGGCGTCGGCGGCCAGCGCACCGGCCTGGTAGGCGCCGTCGGCGGGTATGCCGGTGGGCGCGTAGCCCCTCTGGAAGGGCGCGACGGCGTGGTAGCCCGCGTCGCCGAGGGCCGGCAGCAGATGGCGCCAGGTGTGCGCGGTGTCGGGGAATCCGTGGAGGCAGAGCGCCAACGGCGCGTCGGTCGGGCCCGCTTCGTAGTAGGCGAAGTCAAGTCCGTTTGCGTTGACATATTTCAGCTGTGTCACGCCGGGGATGCTATGCCACCCCCATGGGCTCGTCCATGAGCGGCAGGCGCCCCTGCCGCGGCCCACCGCCTCCCCCTTCGCCGGGCAACACCGTTGCGTTCACACGTTGTTCGATGTTGAGGGTGGCGGTGCAACACACGGGCGAGGGTGGCAGACTGCGCATCACACCGTCCAGTTGACCGAGCCACGGACGTGTGTGCGTATTTCCGGCACAGCCCGAGGGAGCCCCTATGACCGGCCAGAGCAGTGGAGTCGCGGAGGACAGCGGCTCCATGGTGCACCGCGGATTCCTCTACCAGGACGAGGAGGAGGTGGTCTCGGTCGGCGTGCCCTTCCTGCGCGCCGGTCTCGAGGCCGACGACGCCGTCGCCGTCGTCGCCTCCAAGGCGAACATCACGGCGCTGCGGGACGCTCTGGGCCAGGACGCCTCGTCGGTGCAGTTCGAGGACGCGCTCAGCTGGTACCAGCACCCGGTGCGGACCATCGCCGCCTACGACGCCTACGTCAAGGCCCAGAAGCCCCGCCGGGCCCGGCTGGTCGCGGAGCCGGTGTGGCAGGGGCGCACCCCGCTCGAGGTCGTGGAGTGGGCGCGCTACGAGTCCATCGTCAACGCGGCGTTCAGCGACTCCGGCGCGCGCGTGATCTGTTGCTACGACCGGGAGACGCTCCCGAACGAGATCCTCGACTACGCGCGGCGGACCCACCCCGAGATGATCGACGGCGAGGGGCCGCGCAGGAGCCAGCAGTACACCGACCCGGGCCCGTTCATCGCCACCTGCGACCGCCGGCCGCTCCCCCGCGCGCCCCGGCTGGCCGAGATGATGTCGATCGACACGGCCGACATGGACGCCCTGCGCGCCTTCGCCACCGAGCGGGCCGACCGCCACGGGCTTACTGGTGACGCGCTGCGCGACATGGTCTCCGCCGTGGTCGAGGTGGCCACGACCGCCGCCCGGCACGGAAGGGCGCCGGCCGCCCTCCGGATGTGGACCGACAACGGCGATCTGGTCAGCGAGATCTCCGGCCCCGGCCACTGGTACCCGGACGCGCTGTGGGGCTTCGCCCCGCCGGCCGACTCGGAGCCCGCGTTCGGGCTGTGGGGGGTCCGCATGCTGTGCGATGTGGTGCAGATGCAGGCCGACACGGACGGCACCGTCATCAGGCTGCGCACCCGTATCTGAGCGCGGATAAACCGCGGAAAGTCAGCGGCCCGGCGGGCGAGGGCGACAGCGCGTGTTCCTGAGGTGTTCACGCGCTGTCGCCTCCATCCGTCGGGCCGGATCACTACGGTGCCGATCATGAACGGACTTCAGGTGTCACGCCGCGCCGTGCTCGGCGGGGTCTTGGGAGGGGCCGCGGGGCTGGCGCTCGGCGGTACGGCGGCGGCCGCGGAGCCCGGGCGCGGCAGGCCGCCCCGGGTGCTGGTGGCCACCAACGAGCCCTGGGGTACGTACCACGTCAAGCCGCTGCTCGCCGAGGTGGCGCGGCGCGGGTGGCAGCTGACCCAACTGGTGCCGGACTACACCCAGATCACCCCCGGGGACCCGGTGCGGGTCGCCACCCCGGCCGACGCCCCGGAGGCGGATCTGCTGGTCGTCACGGGGGCCGGGGACTGGCCGGCGGACTGCGCCGCCCGGTTCCGGCGGCTCCCGCTGGCCGCGAGCGCCCTGGCCTACCAGAAGCCGGTCGAGGCGCCCCGCGCCCGCGAGCTGCGCCCCCGGATCCGGCTGCTGACCGCCTCCTCGCCCGCCGAGGGACGGGCGTTCGCCCAGTACCTGGGCACGCGGCGGCCGGTCCGGGCAGTCGGTTCACCGCAGACCGACGGCCTCCCGGCGCGCCGCCCGGAGCCCGGTCTGGTGCTCGTCCTGACCAGCGTCACGCACCCGGACGCCACGGGAGACGCGGCCCCGGGCACGGAACTGCTGCTGGCCAGTGCGGAGAAGCTCGCCGCGGCGGGCAAGCGGATCCTGGTCGGTCTGCACCCGCGCGAGGACCGCCGGCTGTGGGATCGCTACGAGATCAGCGACGTCCCGTCGGTCACGGCCTCCGCACGCGCCGAGGCGGCGATCGGCATCCCCGGGACGGTCTTCCCGCTGGTCGCCGCCGTCGGCACCCCCCTGGTCGGCTGCACCGACCCCGAACTGACCGTGCCGGACTACCTGCTGGCGGTCTGCTCGGCCACCGTGGACGACGCGAGCGCGGCGGTCGCCGCGGTGGACTCGGCCCACCTCCCGGACGCCGCCGTCCTCGCGGACGCCGTCGGGCCGGTCGGCGGCTCGGCCGCCCGGCTGCTCGACGCCTGGCTGCGCTGCGCCCGGCAGGGGGCCCGCCACCCCTGAGCGCGCTGCTGTGGTGCTCCTCGGTGCCGACGTGGTGCCGGCTCAGGGGTGGTGGTCGGCGCGGGTGGCGCGCCGGTAGGTCGTGGTGATCCGGGCGAGCTCCTCCCGGGATCGCGCGTCCCCCGAGCGCTGCATCTCGCGGTTCGCGGCGACGACGGCGGCGGTGGCCTCCCGTCGCGCCTTCTCGTAGGCGGCCAGGCCGCGGGAGAAGTCACGGGCGAGCTCCTCGGCCAGTACCCGGGCGTCGACGATGGCCTGCGAGGCCCCGTTGGCGCCGACCGGGTACATGGGGTGCGCGGCGTCGCCGAGCAGGGTGACCCGCCCTTCGCCCCAGGTCGGCAAGGGGTCGCGGTCGACCATCGGGTATTCCAGGATCTCCGGGCTGTTCTCGATCAGCGCGGGTATGTCCAGCCGGCCCAGGTCCCAGGCGCGGAAGTGCTCCAGGACCTCCTCGGCGCGCCCCGGGGTGTTCCAGTCGGCGCCGCCGGGCAGCGGGCCCGGCTCGGCCACCGTCACCATGGCCACCCAGTTCACCAGGGACAGGCCGATCGGATACGCGATCAGCTCGGCGCCCGACGGGCCGCGCGCGATGATCATGGAGCGGCCGCCGAGAAACGGCCCGGCCTCGGACGCCCCGCGCCACATCCGCACCCCCGACCACAGCAGCGGGCCCTGGTCGGGGTGCAGCCGGGCGCGCACCGCCGAGTGCAGCCCGTCCGCGCCGATCAGCGCCGCCGCCTCGATCTCGGCCCCGGGAACCCGGACCCGGACCCCCTCGGCGTCCTGCTCGAAGTCCAGCAGCCGGGCGCCGGTGCGTACGGCCTGCGGGCCGAGCCGGTCGTGCACCGCGGCCAGCAGCAGGGCCTGGAGCCGGCCGCGGTGCACCGAGTACTGCGGCCACCGGTAGCCCCCGGCGAGCCCGCGCGCCTCGGTGAAGAGCGTGTTCCCGGACGGGTCGCAGTACACGTTCTCGGCGGTGGCGACCGAGATGCGGGCCAGGTCCTCGCCGAGGCCGAGCGCGGTCAGCTCCCCCACGGCGTGCGGCAGCAGATTGATGCCGAGGCCCAGGGGGCGCAGCTCGCGGACGGCCTCGATCACGGTGGCCTCGATGCCCGCCGCGTGCAGGCTCAGGGCGGCGGTCAGCCCGCCGATCCCGGCCCCGGCGATGAGCACCCGCACGGTCAGCTCCTGATCTCGGGGCGGTCGATCACGCGCAGCCAGCTCCCGTCGGGCTGGCGCCGTACGACCTGGACCCGTCCGCCGGTGTTGTCGGCGGGGTGCGTGGAGGTGACGGCGAGGTCGCCGTTGCGGACGGTCGGCAGCGTCGGTTCCTGCTCGAAGCGGGGCACCTGCGCGAGCATCCGCTCGAACACGGCCCGGATCGCGTCGCGGCCGACCGTCTGCGACCCGGGCGGATAGGCGAGCACGGCGTCGGGCTCGTACAGCTCGGCGAGGCCCTCGGCGTCCCCGGCGTTCGCCCGCTCCACGAACAGGCGGGTGAGGTCCTCGGGCTCGGTGGCCCGCTCGCGGGCGGTGGTCCGATCGGTCATGGCTGCTCCCGGTCTCCGGTCGTCTCTCGTCCTGACACCTCCACTCTGCGGCCTCGCGATCTAGAAGTCCAAGAGCTGGTTGTGCTGCTCGCTAGAATCAATCGTTATGGAACTTCGGCAGCTCGAATACTTTGTGGCCGTGGTCGAGGAGGCCAACTTCACCAGGGCGGCGGAGCGGCTCCACGTGGCCCAGCCGGGCGTCAGCGCGCAGATCAAACGCCTGGAGCACGAACTCGGACAGGAGCTGCTGGACCGCTCGGGGCGCTCGGTGCGGCCGACCGAGGTCGGCGCGGCGGTCCTCCCCCACGCCCGGGCCGCGCTCTCGGCGGTGTCCGGGGTGCGGCTGGCCGTCGAGGAGCTGACCGGGCTGGTCCGCGGACATGTCGCCATCGGGACGGTGACCTCCCACAACATCGACCTGGCCACGCTGCTCGCCAAGTTCCACGACGACCACCCGGCAGTGGAGATCACCCTCACCGAGGACGGATCCGACCGGCTCATCGACGCGCTGCGCGGCGGCCGGCTGGACGCGGCGATCATCGCCTTCGGCACCACGCCCCCACCGGACCTCGAGACCCACGTCGTCACGGAGGACGCGGTGGTCGCGGCCGTCAGCCCGGATCACGAACTGGCCGGGCGGTCGACGATCCCGCTCGCCGCGCTGCGCGACCAGGTGCTGATCAGCCTGCCCCAGGGCACGGGCATCCGCTCGCTGCTCAACGATGCCTGCGCCGCGGCCGGGTTCACCCCGCACATCGCCTTCGAGGCCGGCACCCCCGCGGTGCTCGCCCAGCTCGCGGCGCGCGGGCTGGGCATCGCGATCGTGCCCTCGGGCATCGTGCGGCCGGGCGAGGACCTGCGCGCGCTCACGATCACCCGGCCCGCGCTGCGCGGCACCCTGGCGTTCGCCTGGCGCGCCGAGGGCCCCATCAGCCCCGCCGCCCGCGCCCTGATCGGGCGCGCGCGGCGGCAGATCGGCGACCGTGCAGCTCAGGGCAGCTCCAGGAGCGCCTGCACCGGGAGGTGATCGCTGGGGAACTGGCCGTCCCGGGAGTAGGTGTTGATGGTGGCGGCATGCGTGCGCACCGCGGGCGAGGTGAGGATCCAGTCGATCCGGTCGCCGTCCGGGACCAGCGGCTTGTAGCCGTGGAAGGTCGCGTACAGCGCGCTGCGCCGCTCGGCTGCGTCCCAGGCGTCGACCAGGGAGCCGCCGCCCAGCATCGCGTCGTAGACCGGGTTGCCGTGGGCTGCGACGTTGAAGTCGCCGGTGACGATGCGGGGCAGGGCGGCGTCGAGGCCGCCGAGCCGCTCGGTGATCAGCGCGGCGGCGCGCTCGCGCGCGGGCTGGCTGCGGTGGTCGAGGTGGGTGTTCAGGGCGTAGAACTGCCCGCCGGTGCGCTTGTCATGGAAACGGACCCAGGTGACCATGCGGACCACCGCCCCGCCCCAGGTGTTGGACCCGATCACATACGGGGTGTCGGACAGCCAGAAGTGGTCGTACTCGAGCGGTTCGAGGCGGCCGGTGTCATAGAAGACGGCCATGAACTCATCGCGGCTGCCGCCCGCCCGCCCCGTGCCCAGCCAGTCGTAACGCGCCCCGAGGTCCTGGGCGATATCGCGCAGCTGGCCGTACACCCCCTCCTGGGTGCCGAGGAGTTGGGGCGCCTCGCGGCGCAGCAGCTCCCGCATCACGGGACGGCGCCGGGCCCAGGAGTTGGGCTCGGCGTCGGAGGCGTAGCGGAGATTGAAGGTCATGACGCGCAGCCGCGCGTCGCGCTCCGGGCCGGAGTCGGCCTCGGCGGCGCCCTCGGCGTGGATGGCCAGTGGCATGGCCAGGGCCGCGGCAGCCGCGGCGCGCATGCCGTGGCGACGGCTGAACACAGGTGCGGGCATGGCTCCTCCGTAAGGTCCGGCGATGGCCTCAAGTCTCGGGCCTCGCGGTGTGGGCGAAGTGACCTGCGGTGACCGTGCTTTGAAACGTAGGACTACCCGCGGATTGCCGCCGAGCCACCGCGCGGCGGCTCGGATCGCGCGGATTTCCCCGCGCGATCTGTGTTGAGAGCGGCCGCGGCGGGGCAGGCGCCCCCGGGTCCGATGACCGTTCGATCAAAGGTTCCCGGGAGACTCAGTGCAGCAGGACAGCCCCACGCGAGTGCGAACTCCGTCGGCCGCCGCCGCGCCGCCCCGGGCCGGCGGATCCGCGGGCCGCACCCGCGACCCGTACTTCGACAACGCGAAGTACCTCACCATCGTGCTGGTGGTCTGCGGTCACGCCTGGGAGCCGCTCACCTACGGCAGCCGCACCGTCACCGCGGCGTATCTCACGGTGTACGCGTTCCACATGCCGGCCTTCGCGCTGATATCGGGCTATTTCTCGCGCGGTTTCGACCTGGGGCCCGGGCGGCTGCGGCGGCTCCTGACCGGAGTCGCGGTGCCGTACGTCGTCTTCGAGGTCGCGTACACCCTCTTCTACCGCTGGGCGCAGGACGACCCGGGCTATCCGATCAGCCTGTTCGACCCCTGGTATGTGATGTGGTTCCTGGTCGCGCTGTTCATCTGGCGGCTCACCACGCCGCTGTGGCTGGCCCTGCGCCATCCGGTGCCGGTCGCGCTGGCCCTGTCCGTGCTCGCCGCGGTCTCACCGGACGTGGGCGGCGATCTGGCCCTCCAGCGGGTGCTGGCGTTCCTGCCCTTCTTCGTCCTCGGGCTGTCGCTGCGGCCCGAGCACTTCACGCGGCTGCGCACCCGGCGGGTCCGGCTGGCCGCGCTGCCGGTCGGCGCGGGGGCGCTGATCGCCGCGTACGCGCTGGCGCCCCGGCTGGACGCGGGGTGGTTCTACCGCCGCGGGAGCGTGGCGGGCCGGGGCGTGCCGGCCTGGGCCGGGGTGTTCACCACCCCCGCGCTCTTTGTGCTGGCGCTGGCGCTGACGGCCGCGTTCCTGGCCTGGGTGCCGGGGCGGCGGCTGTGGATCACCGCGCTCGGTACCGGGACGATGTACGGCTTTCTGCTGCACGGCTTTGTGATCAAGTCGTCCCGCTTCTGGGACTGGTACGACCACCCCTGGCTGCACACCCCCGTCGGCGAGCTGGCGGTCACGGCCGCCGCGATCGCCATGATCACCGTGCTGTGCACCGCGCCCGTGCGGCGTGTCTTCCGCCCCCTGGTCGAGCCCCGGATGGCCTGGGCGTTCCGGCGCGAGACCGAGGCATCCGGCCGGGTCGCCGCCAAGAACGCCGCAAACACCGCGCAATATCAGAAAACAGCACAGGACACTCACTAGAGTGGGTGATATCCGCGCGAGGCGGGCACAAGCCATATCCGGAGCACACCGGACCGCCATCAGGTGAGAGACCAGGTGAGGAGTCGGCCATGCCGCAGACAATGGAGTGGAAGGTCCACCTCTACCTCTACGAGGACCAGGGAACGACGAAGGCGCGTGTGGTGCTCGACACGAAGGACACCTCGTTCACCGGCCGGGGCGTCGCCCGGTGCAGCCCCGAGGACCACGATGTGCCGGAGATCGGCGACGAGCTGGCGGCCGGGCGGGCCATGCACGACCTGGGCGAACAGCTGCTGATCGCCGCGGAGCGCGATATCGAGGGCGAGGTCGTCTCACACCGGCCACGGATCAGGCCGGCCCCCGGGTGGGCCCTGTAGGCGGTCGCTCCGCCGCGCGGCGCCGCTGGTGGACCAGCGGCGCGGCGGCTGCGCTGCGGGCGGCCGTCCGGCGCACGGCCGCCCGCAGCGGAGCCGCCCGCCGGAGGACCTCACCCCCAGCGGGTGGAGTAGCCGCTGTACCGCCGCCGGCCCGGCCGGATGACCAGCGTGGCCAGGAACCCGAGGAGTCCCGCGCCGATGAGCGCCAGCCCGGGGCCGAGGCTCTCCGCGTAGTTGACGATCCCGGCGAGCGACGACGTGTCGCCCTGGGTCCCCGGAATGATCGGGCTGACCTGTCCGCCCGTGCCTCCCGGCACAACCGGGGCGCCCGCGCCGTTGGCGCCGTTGGCGGGGGTGGTGGGCGCGGCGCCCGCGGCGGCGTCGCCGCCGCCGTCGCTCGCCGGGGCGTTCGGGATGGACACGCCGAGCGCCGTCAGCGCCTTGGTCACCGGCTGGAAGAAGGTCACGCCTCCGCTGGTGCAGTCGCCGGTGCCGCCGGAGGTCACGCCGAGCGCCACGTTCTGCGCGAACAGCGGGCCCCCGCTGTCACCGGGCTCGGCGCACACATTGGTCTGGATGAGCCCGCTGACGGTGCCCTCGGGGTAGTTCACCGTCGCGTTCAGCGCCGTCACCTCGCCGGACCGCAGCCCCGAGGTGCTGCCGCTGCGCGACACCTGCTGGCCGACGACCGGATCGGCGGCGCCGGTGATCCGCACGATCTGCCCGTTCCCGACGTTCAGCACGCTGCTCTGGTCCAGGTCGGCGTTCTGGTACTGCACGAGGGAGAAGTCGCTTCCGGGGAAGTCGCTCCTGACCGTCGTGCCGACGGTGGTGTTTCCCTGGTTGTCCGCGAACCACGGGGTGCCGTTCGGACCGCAGTGGCCCGCCGTCAGGATGAACCCGGCCTGGCCGTTGGTCACATTGAACCCCGCCGAGCAGCGCCCGCCCTGGGTGAAGATCGGCTCGGCGCCGGCGGTGCGGGTGGTGAAGGAGCCGGTCGTCCGCTCCATCCGCACCTCGCCGCCGATCTCCGCGGCCACCCCCTTCATCCGTGACCACTGGTCGGTGGAGACGGTGCTGTCGCCGAGCACCACCACCTTGTTGGTCGTGGCGTCCACCGCCCACGCGGTCCCCGCCACCCGGGGCGCCGCCCGTAACGTCTCGGTCGCCGAGCGCAGCTGCCGCATGCTGTACCGCACCTGCTTGGCCCGCGCGCCCGCCCGGGTGACCTCCTCGGCCGCCGCCTCGTCCGTCACCGCGACCACCGCCCGGCCGTCGGAGCCGATCCAGCCGCCGGCCGTACGGGAGGTGCCGAGCTTGTCCACCAGGCTCCTGGCCAGCTCGGCGTCCCGGGTGTCTCTCGCCCCCAGGGCCCGGGTGGGATCGCCGCCGGACTTGTGGGCGGGCGATCCGTCCGCCGCGGCCTGAGAGACCATCAGACCGCCGCACACCACTGCCCCGATGGCCACCAGGCGCGCGACACGGTGCGCCCTGCGCCGCGTGTGTCCCACCAGCCTGCCTCCTTACGTCGTTCCAGCACGGCGCCGCCCTCCGGTCGCCGGGGCCCGGGACGGCATGGACCCCCCTTCCATACGGACCGCGGCGCCATTCCGCTCACCACGACCTCAGATGACCGGGAAATCGGGGCCGGGCCACCTACGATCGTGAGAATGAACAGCGCAGACGTCCTGGCCGACGGCTTCGGCCGCGTTCAGGAGACGGTTCACGAAGCGGTGAAGGGGCTCACGGCGGACCAGCTGGCCACCCGCCTCGACGACAAGGCCAACACTGTCGCCTGGCTGGTGTGGCACTTGACGCGGGTTCAGGACGACCATGTCTCCGAGGTCGCGGAGACGGAACAGGTCTGGACCGAGGAGGGCTGGTACGACCGGTTCGGGCTGCCCTTCTCGGCGGCGGCGACGGGCTACGGACACCGGGCCAAGGACGTGGCCGCCGTCCGGGTGCCCCCGAAGCTGCTCCTCGGGTACTACGACGCCGTCCACGAGCGCACCGTCGGCTTCGTCCGGGGGCTGCGCGACGCCGATCTGGACGTGATCGTGGACGAGGCGTGGACGCCGCCGGTGACGCTGGGCGTCCGGCTGGTCAGCGTCATCTCCGACGATCTCCAGCACGCGGGGCAGGCGGCGTTCATCCGCGGCGTGCTGCGGCGGCGGTAGCGCGGCCCGAGGCGCGATCTGTCCCTCAGCGCAGCGCCATCCCTCCGCGCCGCGGCAGTCCGCCGCCCCGCCCCGGCTGCCGGTCAGCCGCGCCCGACCGTCACCGTGCGTGCCGCCGCCGCGCCCGGACGCGCAGCGCCCGGCGCTCCTCCTCGCTCGTGCCGCCCCACACGCCGTGGGTCACCCCCGCGTCCAGCGCATACTCCCGGCACTCGTCGATCACCGGGCAGCGGCCGCAGATCCGCTTGGCCCGCGCCCGTTGCTCCTGGGCCGCCGGGCCCGCCACCCCTACCGGGAAGAACAGTTCCGGGTCCTCGTCCACGCACGCGGCGTGGCGCCACCACTCCATGGCCGCTCCTCAGCTGCCGATCGCCGTACGCCTGACGGGGGGCGGGTCCCCAGCGGCCGGGGCGGCAAACGGCCGTGCGGGCTCCGAACTCCGGTTACGGCACATCACTTGTGACGGGCAGTCAGCTCCGCAGTCGCCCGGGCAGCCGGAACGCCTTAGTCGCGCGGCGGGCCGAAGCCGCCGCCGCCCGGCGTGTGGACGACGAGCACGTCCCCCGCCCCGGCCTCCGCCGTGTCACAGCCGTCGAGCCGGTCCACCGAGCCGTCGGCGCGCTCGATCAGGTTCTCGCCGCACGCGCCCGGCCCGCCGCCCGCCATGCCGTACGGCGGCACCCGCCGATGGCCGGTCAGCAGCGCCACCGTCATCGGCTCCAGGAAGCGGATGCGCCGGGTGACGCCGTGGCCGCCGCGCCAGCGGCCGCGGCCGCCGCTGCCGCGCCGCACCTCAAAGGCGTCCACGCGCACCGGGTAGCGCCACTCCAGGACCTCGGGGTCGGTCAGCCGGGAGTTGGTCATATGGGTCTGCACGGCGTCCGCGCCGTCGAAGCCGTCCCCGGCCCCCGAGCCGCTGGCCACGGTCTCGTAGTACTGCACGCGGTCGTTGCCGAAGGTGACGTTGTTCATCGTGCCGGAGCCCTCGGCCTGGATGCCCAGCGCCGCGTACAGCGCGCCGGTGACGGCCTGTGAGGTCTCGACGTTGCCCGCGACCGTGGCGGCGGGGAAGGCGGGCGCGAGCATCGAGCCCTCGGGGATGCGGACCTCGAGGGGCTTGAGGCACCCGCTGTTGAGCGGGATGTCCTCGGCCACCAGCGTCCGGAAGACATAGAGCACGGCCGCCATCACCACCGAGCTGGGCGCGTTGGCGTTGCCCGGCTGCTGCGGTGAGGTCCCGGTGAAGTCCAGTACGGCCCCGCGCGCCGCGCGGTCCACCCTCAGGGACACCTCGATGACCGCGCCGCTGTCCGTCTCGTAGCGGTACGAGCCGTCCTTGAGGCGCGGGACGATGCGGCGCACGGATTCCTCGGCGTTGTCCTGCACGTGTCCCATGTAGGCGTGTACGACGTCCAGGCCGAACTGTCCGATCATCCGGCGCAGTTCATGGATGCCCTTCTCGTTGGCGGCGATCTGGGCCCGCAGATCGGCGAGGTTGGCCTCGGGGGCGCGCGACGGATACGGCCCGGAGGTCAGCAGCTCGCGGGTCTCCCGCTCGCGCAGCCGGCCGTCCCGCACCAGCAGCCAGTTGTCGAAGAGCACGCCCTCCTCCTCGATCCGGCGGCTGAAGGCGGGCATCGAGCCGGGGGTGATGCCGCCGATCTCGGCGTGGTGGCCGCGCGAGGCGACGAGGAACAGCAGCTCGGCGCCGCGCTCGTCGAAGACCGGGGTGACGACGGTGACGTCCGGCAGATGGGTGCCGCCGTGGTACGGGTCGTTGATGGCGTACACATCGCCCGGCCGCATCGCGTCCCCGTTGCGCCGCAGCACCTCCTTGATCGACTCGCCCATGGACCCGAGGTGCACCGGGATGTGCGGGGCGTTGGCGATGAGATTTCCCCCGGCGTCGAAGAGGGCGCAGGAGAAGTCCAGCCGCTCCTTGATGTTCACGGAGTGGGCGGTGTTCTCCAGGCGCAGGCCCATCTGCTCGGCGATCGCCATGAAGAGGCTGTTGAACACCTCCAGCATCACCGGGTCGACCTCGGTGCCGACCGCCACGGTGCGCGGCCGCGGGCGCACCCGGGTGAGCAGCAGATGGCCGCCCTCGCCGACGGCGGCCCGCCAGCCCGGGTCGACGACGGTGGTGGCGTCCGACTCGGCGACGATCGCGGGGCCGGTGACGGCGTCCCCCGGGCGCAGTTCGGCGCGCTCGTACAGCGGGGTGTCCCGCCAGGCGCCCGCGGTGAACATCCGCACGGTGGCGGCCGGGCGCGGCCCGCCCGGGCGCCCCGGCCGCCCGCCCGGATACCCGCCGGTGGGGGCCGTGGGGCCCGCCGCGCCGACGGCCTCGACCGACACCGCCTCGGCCACGAGCGGCTTGTCCATGGTGAAGGCGTAGCGCGCGCGGTGCGCCCGTACGAACTCCTCGGCCATCGCCTCGGCGGTGTCCAGGCGGACCGGGATGGCCGAGTCGGTTCCCGCGTAGCGCAGATGGACCCGGGCCGAGGTGGTGACGGTCTCCTCGGGGACGCCGTCCGCGCGCAGCTCGGCGCGCGTCCGCAGCTCCAGCTCCGCGCAGGTCTCGCGCACCTGCGGCAGCGTGGCCTCGCCCAGCTCCGCCTCGACGGCCTGTGCGCGCATGGCGGTGGCGTCGGCCACGCCGATGCCGTACGCGGAGAGCACACCCGCGAGCGGCGGCACGACCACGGTGTTCACGCCGAGCGCGTCGGCGACCGCGCACGCGTGCTGGCCGCCCGCGCCGCCGAAGCTGGTGAGCGCGTAGCGGGTGACATCGTGGCCGCGCTGCACGGAGATCTTCTTGACGGCGTTGGCCATGTTGAGCACCGCGATGTCCAGGAAACCGGCTGCGGCCTCCTCCGGCCCGCGCCGGTCGCCCGTCTCCTCCGCGATCCGGGCGGCGAGGACGGCGAAGCGGCCGCGCACCGTCTCGGCGTCCAGGGGCTGGTCGCCGCGGGGGCCGAACACCGCGGGAAAGTGGCCGGGCTGGACGCGGCCCAGCATCACATTCGCGTCGGTCACGGTCAGCGGGCCGCCGCGCCGGTAGCAGGCCGGGCCCGGGACGGCCCCCGCGGAGTCCGGCCCCACGCGGTAGCGCCGCCCGTCGAAGTGGAGCACCGAGCCGCCGCCCGCCGCGACGGTGTGGATGTTCATCATCGGAGCGCGCATCCGCACCCCGGCCACCTCGGTGCCGAAGACCCGCTCGAACTCGCCCGCGTAGTGCGACACATCGGTCGAGGTGCCGCCCATGTCGAAGCCGATGACCCGGTCGTGGCCCGCCTCGCCGGAGGCGCGCACCATGCCGACCACCCCGCCCGCGGGGCCGGACAGCACCGCGTCCTTGCCCCGGAAGTGCGAGGCCTCGCGCAACCCGCCGTTGGACTGCATGAACATCAGCCGGATGCCGCGCAGCTCCGCGGCCACGTCCTCGACATAGCGGCGCAGGATCGGGGAGAGATACGCGTCGACGACGGTGGTGTCGCCGCGCGGCACCAGCTTCATCAGCGGACTCACCTCATGGGAGCAGCTGACCTGCGTGAAACCCAGCTCGCGCGCCACCGCCCCGACCGCCCGCTCGTGCGCGGCGTGGCGGTAGCCGTGCAGCAGCACGACGGCGGCGCTGCGGAAGCCGTCCCGGTACGCGGTGCGCAGCGCGCGTGCGGTGGCCTCCAGGTCCGGCGCGCGCACCACGCCGCCGTGGGCGTCCACCCGCTCGGGCACCTCGACGACCCGGTCGTACAGCGCCTCGGGCAGCACGATCCGCCGGTCGAACAGGCGGGGGCGGTTCTGGTACGCGATGCGCAGCGCGTCCCGGAAGCCTTCGGTGACCACCAGGACGGTCGGCTCGCCGGTGCGCTCCAGCAGGGCGTTGGTGGCGACGGTGGTGCCCATCTTGACGACAGCGATCCGGTCGGCCGGGATGGGCTCGTCGGGGGCGAGGCCGAGCGTCAGCCGGATGCCGGCGACGGCCGCGTCCCGGTAGCGCTCGGGGTGGTGCGAGAGCAGCTTGCGGGTCTCCAGGCGGCCGTCCGGGCGCTTGCCCACGACGTCCGTGAAGGTCCCGCCACGGTCGATCCAGAACTCCCAGCGTCCCGTCGTCACCCCGCCATTGTCGCCCCTTTTGTCCGGACGGCCGGGTCTGTGTGATCGGCCTGGTCGGTGTCGTGGGGGGTGTCGTGGGGGGTGTCGTGGGGGGTGTCGTGGGGGGTGTCGTGGGGGGTGGCCCGCTCGCGGGTGATGGTGGCGAGGGCGGCGCGGGTCTCCCGACGGTCCCGGGCGTCCAGCAGGTGGCCGGTGCCCAGCACGGCGTGGCGGCATTCGATGGCCGCCAGCCGGAGGAGGTCGGGCAGCAGATCGGTGCAGCGGTCGGCGACCCAGCGGGTGCCGCGCGTGGCCATCCACCAGGTGCCGGAGAGAAGCGACGGCGGCGGTCCGTCGAGCGCCTCGGCGGGCGGGTGGCCGGTGGCCATCCCGCGCGCGACGAGGCACGCGTGGAACTCCCGCGCCAGCAGCCGGTGTCCGAGCTCGCTCGGATGCAGCCGGTCCACGCTCCACGCCGCCCGCCGGGCGACCCAGGCGTGGTCCGCGAGATGCACATGCACCGCCTCGTACCGCCGGGACAGCGTGTGCACGACAGTGTTCACGGCGCGCATCCGGCGGGCCAGGGGCCGGGCGAGCGGGGGCGGCAGCCCCAGCATCCGGCCGGGGTCGGGGAGACACGCGGTGAGCACCACGGCGCCGTCGGCGCGCAGCGCGCCGATCGTCGTGTCGAGCGCCTCGGCGACCCGCCGGATGTCGAACGCGGCACGGAGGGTGTCGTTCGCGCCGGCCACGACCGAGGCGAGGTGCGGCCGGGCGGCGCGGGCGGCGGCCAGCTGCCCCTCGGCGACGTCGGTGGAGAGCGCGCCGCTCCGGGAGACGTTCACGAGCTCCACCGTCCCCGGGAGGGGCGCGAGCCCGGCCGCCAGGTGCACGGCCCAGCCGCGCCAGCCCCCACCGGGCGCGGGGTCGCCCATCCCCTCGGTCAGCGAGTCGCCGAGCGCGGCGAACCGCAGGGTGTGGGGTGCGCGGTCGACGGCGGCGGGCGGGACCGGGGCCCGCGGCCGCTGTACGGCCGGATGGCCGCCCGGGTCGTCCGGGTCGCTCGGGACGGCCGCGAAAACGGCCTGGGCGGCCGAAACCGGCGGCCGCGGAGAACGTGCCGGAAGCGGGCCCACGGTCAGGCCGGCCGGCTCGGCCGTCTCCGGCCGCTGCCCGACGGCTCGCCGCGCGGCGGTACGCGGCGCCACGACGACGCCGTCCGGCGGGACCTCCCCGTCCTCCCGCCCCGCCGGATCCGCCGGCACCGGGGCGCCCGGGCCCCACACCGCGGTCACCGCCGCCGCCCCGCGGAAGTGCCTGGCCGCGTCCGGCTGACCGCCCGCCACGACAGGGATCCCGCCGCCTGGCCCCGAGGCTGCCCGGGCGGGCGTCGCATCGCCGTACCGCTTTGCTGCTGCCGACCACCGGGTCCGTGGCACGGCGGCCGGTTCCGGTCGGCGCGGGCAGCGGCGGCAGCCGCGTGCACCGAGGCCGCGCTGAACGGCCGCCGGCGCCCCGGCAGGCCGCGGCCCCGCGTGCCCAGGTCATGTCCGCAGAGTCGCGGTCCTGGGCCCGGCGGGACATCGCGGACACGGCCCGGGCCCCGGCCGGGCGATCTCTGAGGCTGTGACTCCCCCGGCCTTCGCCCCAGATGAGTCCAGGCTGAAGGGGCGTCACAGGGCACAGGGGCGCCCTCGCGCCGGGTGCTGCGGTCGATGACCGGCTGACGCGGGGCGGCGGCCGAGACCGCCCCAACGGGGCCTGCGCCGCGGCCCGCGCTCATCGCCCGGTCCCGGCGGCCGGGCCGACCGGCAGGCCGTCCGTGCGCGCCGACGGCTCCGAGGAGGGGGCCTCATCGGTACGGCGATCACGACCGGAGACATCGCCGCTGACGAACGCCCCGCCGTGGACAGGAGACACATCGTGGACGGGCTGCGCGTCGTGCGCCGCGAGGAACGCGGCCACCGCCTCCGGCCAGCTGTAGCGCTCGGCGCGGGCACGGGCCGCGGCGCGGCGGATGGGCTCGGGGCGGGACAGGACGTGTTCGACGGCGTCCGCGAACGCCGCGCCGTGGTCGGCCGCCGTCGCGCCTGCGGCGCCGACGATGGCCGGGAGGGCGGACAGTTCACTGACGACGACAGGCGTGCCGCACGCCAGCGCCTCGAGCGCGGCCAGCCCGAAGGTCTCCGCGGGCCCCGGGGCGAGCACGACGTCGGCGCTCGCCTGGAGCGCGGCGAGCGTGCCCCGGTCGGCCACATGGCCCAGGAACGCGGCCGGGAGCCCCTCCGCGCGAGCGCGGGCCTCGAGGCGCGGCCGCAGCGGGCCGTCGCCCGCGACCACGAGCGCCGCGCGCACGCCCCGCCGGCCCAGTTCGGCGAGCGCGTCGAGCGCGCGGCCCGGTCGCTTCTCCGGCGACAGACGCGAGCACATCACCAGGAGCACCGCGGCGCCGCCCCGGTGCCGGTCGCGCAGCGCCGGGTCGCGGTGGGCCGGGCGGAAATGGTCCAGATCGACGCCCAAGGGGGCGCGTACGACGTTGCGCGCGCCGATCCGTACAAACTCGCGCGCCGCCCACTCCGTGGTGCAGACGATCCGCGAATACGCCCGCGCGGTGCGCACATTCAGCCGGTCGGCGGCCCGGCGGGCGGCGGCCTCGGGGACGCCCCAGGTGCGCAGCACGCCGTCGGCGCTCTCGTGGGAGACCATCACCGAGGGCACGCGCGCCCGGCGGGCCCACTCCCCCGTCCACCTCAAGGTGGTCCGGTCGGACACCTCGAGCCGGTCGGGCGCGAGCCCGTCCAGCAGCCGGGACAGCCGTCGGCGGTCGGTCAGCACCCGGTAGCCGCCGGTGCCGGGCACCTGGGGCCCCGGGACGGTGATCACCCGCCCCTGGGGGGTGAGCTCGTCGGAGGCGTGCGCGCCCGGCACCACCAGGACCGGCTCGTGCCCGGCCGCCCGGTAGCCCGCGCCCAGTTCGCGCAGCGCGGTACGCAGCCCGCCGGAGGAGGGGGTGACGAAGTTGGCGAGCCGGACGATCCGCAAGGGGGCGCCCATGCCGTCCGGGGTCTGGTCGGGCGCGCCCGCGCGCCGCTGTGGCGCGCTCATGCCCCTCCCTCCCGCTCAGTCCCGGCGCGCTCCAACGCACGGGCTTCCCTCGTCACTGCTCGCTCCTCCGTCGCTGCGCGGCTCCTCAGTCCAGCCCGCACAGCGCGCCAAGACACGCTCATACGGCCACCGCCGTACGGGTCGCCAGCACCTCGGTGTAGTGCCCGATGAGCTGGTCGCCGACCGCCTCCCAGGTGCGGCCCTGGACCACCTCGCGCCCCGCGTCGCCGAGCGCCGAGCGCAGCCGCGGGTCGGCGGCGAGGAGGGAGACGGCGTCGGCGATCGCGGCCGTGTCACCGGGCGGCACCAGCAGGCCGGTGCGGCCGTGGTCGACCAGGTCGAGCGGGCCGCCGGCCGCGGGGGCTATCACGGGGACGCCGCTGGCCTGGGCCTCCTGGACCGTCTGGCAGAAGGTCTCCTGCGGGCCGGTGTGCGCGAAGACGTCCAGGGACGCGAAGACGCGGGCGAGTTCGTCCCCGGTGAGTCGCCCCAGGAACCGGGCCCCGGGCAGCGCGGCGCGCAGCCCCGGCTCGCTGGGGCCGTCCCCGACGATGACGACCCGGACGCCGGGGAGCGCGCACACGGACGACAGGAGCTCGACGTTCTTCTCGGGCGCGAGCCGGCCGACATAGCCGACGATCAGCTCGCCGCCGGGCGCAAGGGTGCGGCGCAGCTCGGTGTCGCGGCGCCCGGGGGTGAAGCGTTCGGTGTCGACCCCGCGCGCCCACAGCCGGACCCGCGGCACGCCGTGGTCGTCGAGGTCGCGGGCGGAGGCGGTGGACGGGGCGAGGGTCCGGTCGGCCGCGGTGTGCACGGCGCGGATCCGCCGCCAGGCCGCGTTCTCGCCCTTGCCGAGGTACGTACGGGCGTATCCGGCCAGGTCGGTCTGGTAGATGGCGACAGCGGGGATGCGCAGCCGCAGCGCGGCGGTCATACCGCGGGCGCCGAGGACGAAGGGGCTGGCGAGGTGGACGACGTCGGTGCGGTGGGCGGTGAGGGCGGCGGCGAGGCGTCGGCTGGGGAGGGCGACGCGCACCTGGGGGTAGCCGGGCAGGGGCAGGGACGGGATGCGGAGGACGGGGTAGGGGCGGGAGGCGTCGGGGTCCGCCGGGCCCTCGTGCGGCACGGCGGGCGCGATGACGAGCGGATGGTGGCCGCGCCGGTGCAAGTGCCGGGCGGTCTGTAGGGCGCAGTGGGCGACGCCGTTGACGTCGGGCGGGAAGGATTCGGTGACGATGGCGACACGCATACCGGTGTTGTCGGCGTACGAGAGGTGGCCCCGGCATCGTGCACCTTTCGGGACGAGGAACGTCCCATGAGCGTTCGCCTTCGGGGTCGGCGGGGCGACGGTGCGGCGTGCCGCGGTTCACGGCGGGTGGCTCAGCGGCTACGCGATCCGTGCCACGGGGGACCGGGCGCTCGCGCCGGGTGGCGGGCCGGCGCGGTCAAAGCACTTGGGCCGACGTGAACGGGCTGGCGCGAGCAGGCCTGCGTGGGCAAGGCGCTCGGACCGGTGCAGCAGGCCGACTCGGGCAGGCCTCCGTGGGCGAGGCGTGGCGAGCGGGGCGCTCTGCCCAACGCTGGCGGGCTGGAGGCGGGCGGGGCGCCGCGCTGGGACCGGCGCGGGCAGGGCGGGCGAGGCGAGACGAGACGCTTGGACCGGCGCCGGCGGGCTGGCGCGAGCGAGGCGAGGCGCTCATGCCGGGGTGGCAGGCCTCCCTGGGCGAGGCGCGGCGAGCGGGGCGCTCTGCCCAACACGGGCGAGCTGGAGGCGGGCGGGGCGCCGCGCTGGGACCGGCGCGGACGGGCCGGCGCGAGCGGGCCGCGGGCTCAGACCGCCCTTGGGTCCGGGTCGATGCGGCTGCGGACCGCGGTCTGGACCTCCGCCTCCTCCACCGGGTCGGCGGCGAGTCTGCGGAGCTGTTCGACGACGCGGGCGTCGGCGGTGGTGGCGTGCCGGGCGGCCAGTTCGCGGGTGCTCTCCTCGCAGTCCCAGAGGCACTCGACCGCGAAGCCCGCGCCGAAGGAGGGGTCGGTGGCGGCCAGGGCGCGCGCCGCGCGGCCGCGAAGGTGGGAGGAGGCGGTCTCTCGGTAGATATGGCGGAGCACGGGCGCCGCGCAGGCGATCCGCAGCCGTCCGGCGCCGTCGACCAGGGCCCACAGGGCCGGTGCGTCGGGGCCCTCGGCCCGGACCGTGTCGCGCAGGGCGGAGAGTACGAGGGGCGCGTCGTACTGGCCGCCCCGGCAGGCCAGCATGGCGGCGGCCGCGGCGCCGAGGGCGTCGGGGCGCTGGGCCCACATCCGGGCCCGGTCGAGGGCGACGATGCTGCGCATCCGCTCGAAGGCGGCGAGGGCTCCCTGCGAGACCAGCTCGGCGGCGGCGGGGTCGGTGACGGCGGCCTCGATCAGGTCGAGCACCTCGGGATCGCCGGTCTCCGCGAGATGCCGCAGCGCCGCCGCGCGGGCCGCGTCGGGCGCGGCCGCGGCGGCGGCGAGCAGTTCGGGCCGGTCCTCGGGTCCGGCGACGGCGGCCAGGCAGCGGGCCGCGGCCTCGGGGCGGCGGGCGCCGGGCCGCAGATCGTCCTCTTGCTGGGCCCACAGGAGCACGTCGTGGACGCTCCAGCCGGGGCGCGGGCCCGAGGGGCTCAGCTGGCGCTGCCAGCGGTCGAAGGAGCCGTGTTCCTGGGCGGCGCGCACGCGGTCCCCGTGGCGGGGGTCGTCGGCCCACAGCCGCCAGGGCCGGGGCTCGTAGGCGCCGCGCACGGCGGCGGCCAGTTCGGCGTCACCGTCGGGGGTCTCGGGGTACCGGGCGAGGACGGCCGCGGCGAGGGCGCGCAGCTCGGTGTCCTCGTCGCGCAGGGCGAGCTCGTCCAGCGCCCACTGCCAGTTGCCGCCGGTCGCGGCGTAGCGGCGGAGCAGCCGGAGGGCGTCCTCACGGCCGTACGAGGCGAGGTGGCCGAGGACGGCGAGGGCGAGGCCGGTGCGCTCCTCGGCGGTGTCGATGAGGTCGTCGGGGTCGAAGAGGTGCTGTTCGATCTCGTCGAGCCCGGCATCGAGGTCGAGACAGAGCCGGGCGTAGTACAAGGAGCGGTTCTCCACCTGCCAGTCGCTCCGGGGGTCGTGCAGCACACAGTGGTGCAGCGCCGCGAGCGCCTCGGCCCGCGGGGCCGCGAGTGCGTGCAGGGTCCCGTCGCCGCGGCCTCGCTGGAGGAGGCCGAGCAGGGTGCCGCTGGGCGCTATGTCTGGATCGAACATGAGGTCAGCATCCGGTGCGGGGGGTGAGCTGGCAACGGGATTTCCGTCGAACGGCATTCTTGCCGGTGTCCTGGCGCGGTATGCGCGATGAACACGGATCAACACCCCGGACCACGGAATCCCGAGCGCCGCAGCCTACCTGGAAGAGGCCGTTCCGCCGAGTCGCGCCCGAGTCGCGCCCGACATGCCCCGGACGGCCACTGGTATATGCCAAAAGCACCACCGTATCGGGTATTGCCAAACCGCTTACGCAACGTCGCAGGCTGTGCAAGAGTCGTTACCGGTCCTTCCCTCACGACCCGGCCGCGCCGTGCCCGTATCGGAGAACGTCATGCCGTCCCCCCGCTCCGCGGACCATTCCGCTGCCCAGCCCCCCCAGCCCCCCAGGGACACGGTCGACGCCCTCATCTCCCAGACCCGGCGGCTGCGCGGCGGAGTCGACGCCGTCCGGCGCGACACCACGGCGGACATGGACCGTGCGGACGACCCCCAGCTGCGCTGGCAGCGCGCGCTGTGCGATCTCGCGGTCCATCAGCTGGACGACCTGGGCCGCCATCTGGACCAGCTGCGCGACGGGCTGCCCGCCGACCCCGCCGAGGCCGAGGCGCCCCCGGAGCACGGAGAAGGCAGCGACACCACCGAACCGCCCCCGCCGCCGGGCTCCGCCTATGCCGCGCCCGCGCGGGAGGCCGGGCCCGAGGGCCGCGGCTCGCTGCTGAGCCGGGTCGGCAGCGCCGAGTGGAATCTCCTCACCGACGCGGTGACCTGGTCGGACGAGCTCTGTCAGATCTTCGGCCGGACCCCTGAGGACGGCGGGCTGACCCTGGACGAGCTGCCCTCCTGGGTGTTCTCCGAGGACCAGCCGACCCTGACGGCGCTGGTCACCGACTGCCTGGTCGACGGCAAGCCGATCGACGGCGAGTTCCGCATCGTGCGCGCCGACGGCGTGGTGCGCACGGTCCATATGTCGGGCGAGCCCGTGCTCGACGACGACGGCAGCACCGCGTCCATGTGGGCCGTGCTGCGGGACGTCAGCGAGCTGCGGCGCAGCGAGCGGGCGGTGCGCGAGACCCGTGACTCGCTTCAGCGCCAGCGGCAGATCGCACGGGCCGAGCGCCGGGTCGCGGTCGAGCTCCAGGAGTCCGTGCTGCCCGTGTGGCGCGGCTCCCCCCGGGCCCCCCGGGCACGGGCCGCCCGAGGCGGGGCCGCCCGGGCAGCCGCCCTTGACCACCGCGCCCTGGACCTGGCCGCCCACTACTTCCCCGCCTCGGCCAGCACACAGATCGGCGGCGACTGGTACGACGCGCTGGAGCTGCCCGACGGCAGGACGCTGCTCAGCGTCGGCGACCTCACCGGCCATGGCGTGGCCGCCACCTCCGGCGTGGCGATGCTGCTCGGCGCGGTGCGGGGGATGGCGGTGGCCGGGGTGGAGCCGGGCGCCCTGCTGGGCCGGCTCAACCAGCTGCTCGACGCCTCCTCCGCGCAGCCCGCCCTGGGCAGCGCCGTGTGCGGCCGCTACGACCCCACCACCCGCACCCTGGTGTGGGCGCAGGCCGCGCACCCCGCCCCGCTGCTCTTCCGCGACGGGACGGGGCGCGCCCTCCAGCCACCGGACGGCGTGCTGCTCGGCGCCACGCCGGGCGCGTCGTACGCGCAGGCCGGTGAGCGGCTGGAGCCCGGCGATCTGCTGGTGCTGCGCACCGGAGGGCTCTGGCCGTTCAGCGCGGACACCGACGGTGACGGTGACGCGGGGGCCGAGCGGCTGCTCGGGCTGGCACCACGGTTCGCCGCCGCGCACAGCGCACAGGAATGCCTGCGGGCCGTGGTGGAGGCGTTCGACGACGAGCGGCGCGAGGACGACGCGTGCGTGCTCATCGCGAGGATCGGCCCGTAGCGCATGCCCGCCTCGTAGCGCGTACGAGAGCCCTCCCGCCGCGGGGCGCTAGACCGCGGCCGTCCTGCCCTCGCCGCCCGGTGTCCTGGCGCCCGGCACCTTCGGACCGGGCCCCTTGGGGCCCAGCCCTTTCGGCGCCCGCTGCTCGATCTCCTCACGCAGCCTCTGGATGTCGGTGCGCGAGGAGTAGCCGCCGGTGAGCCGGTACATCTCGCGCAGCCGGTCCCAGGTGCGGTGCGAGGAGTTGTGTTCGATGGTCAGCAGGGCCAGGCGCGCGTACTTGTCCGCCTGCTCGGGGTCGTCGCCGAGGAAGCACGCCGAGGCGATGGAGATGTGGTCGAAGATCTGCGACCGGTCGCGGCCGCCCTCTCTCATCCGCAGCCCCTCCTTGGCGTGCCGCTGCGCGATCGCGGCGGCACCGGGCTCGTGTTCCGCGAGGGTGCGGTAGACCAGCCCCTCCATGCCGTGCAGATCCGCCTCGTTGAACAGCTGCATCCAGCTCGGCGGCGGCACGTCACCCTTGTCCGAGACGAACAGCTCCTCCGCCTGGCCCAGGGTGCGGCGCACCGCCTGCCCATGGCCCATCGACGCCTGCGCCCAGGCCTCGATGGTGCAGAACATGGCGCGGGTGCGGGGCAGCGTCTCCTCGCCCGCACCGGACTTGGCCAGTTTCATCAGATCGAGTGCGTCGTCCGGCCGGCCCAGGTGGACCATCTGCCGGGCGGCGCGGGAGAGCGCCTCGCCGGCCCGGGGGCGGTCGCCGCCCTCGCGGGCCGCGTGCGCGGCGATGACGAAGTACTTCTGGGCGGTGGGCTCCAGGCCCACGTCGTGGGACATCCAGCCGGCGAGTACCGCCAGGTTGGCCGCGACGCCCCACAGGCGGCGCTGGAGATGCTCGGGGTGGCGGTAGGCGAGCATCCCGCCCACCTCGTTGAGCTGGCCCACGACGGCCTTGCGCTGAAGCCCACCGCCGCGGGCGGCGTCCCAGGCGCGGAAGACGTCGACCGAGTGTTCCAGCGCGTCGATCTCCTGGGAGCCCACGGGGGCCGCCTCGTAGCGGTCGAAGTCGGCGAAGTCCGCGGACAGGGGATCGTCCGTACGGGGGGCGTCGGTGGCCAGAGTCGGGTCACTGTGCAGCCAGTCGTGCATGGCACCGGTGATGGCTGATCCTGCGGCGAGCGCTGCGCCCGCACCCACCAAGCCGCGTCGGTTGAACATAAGGTCCATTCCCGTGAATTCGGTGAGGACCGCGGCCGTGGACTCGGGCGCCCAGAGCAGCCCGTCCGCGGACTGCCCCTTCCCCGCGCGCCCCTGCCGTGCGAACCCGAGGTCCTCGATGGTCACGACTCGACCGAGGCGCTCGGTGAACAGGGCGGCCAAAACCTTGGGCACGGGATCGCGCGGCATCTCGCCGGTGTCGATCCAACGCCGCACCCGCGAGGTGTCGGTCGCCAGCTGCGGATGGCCCATGGCCGCCGCCTTCCGGTTCACGAGCCTCGCAAGTTCCCCCTTGGACCAGCCGGCGAGGCCGAACAGGTCCGCGAGACGGGTGTTGGGTTCCCTCGTCACGTCAAGCCCCCAGGTTCTCGGCTGACTTGACAGTAACCGCCCTGTCACGGCCCGTGCGACTATTCGCCAGGGTTCGCCAGGGTCCGCCAGATGGTGTGCCACCCGCGTGCGGGTGTGGTGTAGGACCGCGCCACCCGGCCCGGCCGCGATCAGCGAACCAGATGATCCAGCCGAACCAACAGCCCAACCGACAGCCCAACCGACAAGCCGACCGACAACCCGACCAAACAGTCGAACCGACAGTCGAACCAAAAGCCGACCACAAGCCGAACGAGCGGCCGGACCAGCGGCCGGATCGACCGGGCGAACGGACCGCATTCCCCAGGGTGCGGTCCCGCCCCGGGACCGGGAGGCGCGCGAATCGTCGGCACGCGAAGGGATCTGTATTGTCCATGTACGCAGCATCGTCCTCCGTGTCCGCCCTGCCCCGGCCGTACCGTCGGCAGCCGCCCGGCGCCGGGCCGTTCCTGGACCCCGCCCCCGGCGGGCGAGCGAGGCGGGCCCCCGGCCCCGGCCCGCTGAGCGGGAGACTCGACATGTCCGGCCCGCAAGGAGCACAGCTGCGCACGGCCATCGCGTCGATCCACCGCATCTGCCCGGAGTTCAACCCCGTCCAGGTGCTCCGGCGCAGCGGGCGGTCCGTGCTCCTGGTCGGCACCACCGGCCGCACCACCGCGGTCGCCAAGTGCCTGCTGGACCACTCCCCGTCCTGGGCCGAGCGGTTCCGGCGGGAAATAGCGATGTACCGGGCGTTCGTACGCCACCGGCCGCCGGTCCGGGTGCCCCGGCTGATCGCGGCGGACCCGGACAACTGCACCCTGGTCATCGAACGGATGCCCGGGCGGGTGGCGGCCTCCCAGCGCCACCCCGTCGAGCCGCCGCCGCGCGCCGATGTGCGGGCCGCGCTCGGCGCCATCTGCCGGATCAATCTGTGGCGCCCGCCCGCCGATCTGTTCGACGCGCCGATCGACTACGCGGCCCGGCTCGCGCGCTACCACGAGCTCGGGCTGCTCACCGACCGCGACATGGGCGATCTACGGAAGCTGCTGCGCGGGTTGGCCCACACCGTGGGGCGCCAGAGCCAGTTCTGCCACGGCGACGCGTTACTGAACAACGTCCTGCTCTCCCCCGCCGGCGCGGCGCTCATCGACTGGGACCACGCGGGCTGGTACCTGCCCGGATACGACCTGGCCACACTGTGGACCGCGCTCGGGGACGCCCCGGGGCCGCGGCGCCAGATCAGCCAGCTGGCGCAGGCGGCGGGCCCCGACACGCGGGACGCCTTCCTGGTGAATCTGATGCTCGTGCTGACGCGGGAGATCCGCCAGTACGAAACGGCCGTGCAGCGCACCATGCACGACCCCGCCCCCGTGGTTCCGGGCGCGGTCGGGGCCGGTGAGGAGCAGCGTCTGCTGCTGCGCCGCCTGCACGACGACTGCTCCCTCGCGCGGCGCGCCGTGCGGGCCGCGGTCGGAACCCGTTGAGCCGCGGGGCGCGCCACCGGTCTGGACCAGTGACGCGCCGCAGGCCCGTGCGCCCGTGCCGGGCGGGGCACCTCCCAGCGGTGGCTGGGGGCGCTTGGCACGGGCGTTGACGTGCGAACACCCGAGCGGTCGAACATGATTGACGGATCGCCCGGCAGCGGATACCTCTAGGTGGGCTCGGCCCCGCACGCACGACCCAGCGCACACCGGGCGCACGTTCGGCCCGCCTTGGAGGAGGCTGCAATGCGAGGATCCGCACAGGACAGCGCGCACGACCCGAACAGACCGGCACCCGGCCCCAGCCGGAGGACCACCCTGCGGACCGCGGGTGTCGCCGCGTCGGCCGCCTTCCTGCTCCCTCTCGCCTCGCAGGCCCCGGCCGCCCTGGCCGACGAGCCGCGATCCGGGAGCGACGCCCTCCAGCAGGCCTTCGCCGCGGCCGCCGAGGAGTACGGCGTCCCGCTGAGCGTGCTGCTGGGCGTGTCGTATCTCCAGTCGCGCTGGGACGGCCACGCCGGCGCGCCCAGCGTCACCGGCGGCTACGGCCCCATGCACCTCACCGACGCGACCACCGCCCTGACCCGCACCCCGCACCACAGCCACGGCACGGAGGACGCGCGCGGCGATCTGGCGCGCCCCCTCGAGGTGCCCGCCACCGAGGTGCCCCAGGCGCGGCAGCTGCCCGCGCGGCTGCGCACCCTGGAGCGGGCCGCCGCGCTGACCGGGCTGTCCGGCGCCGCGCTGCGCGGCGAGGAGGCGGCCAATGTGCGCGGTGGCGCGGCGCTGCTGGCCGCCGAGCAGAGGCGGCTGGGGCTGCCGCTGAGCGAGGACGCGAGCGAGTGGTACGCGGCGGTGGCGGCCTACTCGGGCTCCGACAACGCCACGGCGGCCGCCGTGTTCGCCGACGACGTCTTCGAGGTGATCCGCGGCGGCGCGGCGCGCACCACGGACTCGGGCGAGGCGGTCTCGCTCCCGGCCGCGCCCGAGGTGTCCCCCGACGCCCGGCAGTTGCGGGCGCTGGGTCTGCCGTCCGTCAAGCGGGATCCGAACATCGACGCGCCCAAGGACGTCTCGTGCGAGTGGATCCCGGCGCCGTACGAGCAGTTCGGCGACAACGACTACGGCAATCACGACCTGGGCAACCGCCCCGAGTCCCAGTCGATCGACCACATCGTCATCCATGACACCGAGGGCACCTGGGACGTCTGTCTCAAGCTGATCCAGGACCCCACGTATGTGTCCTGGCAGTACACCCTGCGCTCGGCCGACGGGCACATCGCGCAGCACCTGGCGCTCAAGGACGTCGGCTGGCACGCGGGCAACTGGTACATCAACGCCAAGTCGATCGGGCTGGAGCACGAGGGCTTCCTCACCGCCCCCGACACCTGGTACACGGAGGCGATGTACCGCGCCTCGGCCCGGCTGGTGCGCTATCTGGCGCGGAAGTACGACATCCCGCTGGACCGCCAGCACATCCTGGGCCATGACAACGTGCCCGGCACCACCACCCCGAACATCAAGGGCATGCACACCGACCCCGGCCCGTACTGGGACTGGGCGCACTACTTCACCCTCCTCGGCGCGCCCTTCCGCGCCACCGCGGGCCCGGGTGGCGGGCTGGTCACCATCCGCCCCGACTACGACACCCACCAGCCCGTGTACACCGACTGTGAGAGCGCCGGACAGGCGTGCGCCCCGCACGGCTCGGGTGCGGTGCGGCTGCACACCGCGCCCGGCGCGGACGCCCCGCTGGTGAAGGACATCGGGCTGCGCCCCGACGGGGCGGACTCCACGACCGGCGTCAACGACACCGGCGCCCGCGCGTCCACCGGTCAGCAGTTCGCGGTCGCGGAGCGCCAGGGCGACTGGACGGCCATCTGGTATCTCGGGCAGAAGGCGTGGTTCGAGAACCCCAAGCGCCGGCCGACCGCGGTGAACGGGAAGGGCCTGGTCGTCACCCCGAAGGAGGGTGCGGCGGAGGTGCCGGTGTACGGCCGCGCCTACCCGGAGAAGGAGGCGTACCCGGAGGGTGTGCCGGTGCAGGCGGTCTCGCCGCTGCCGTACAAGCTGCTCGCGGGGCAGCGGTACGCGCTGGGGCTGAAGACCCGGGGCGAGTATCTGTGGGCGACCACCTTCGACCCGGCGGGCCACAAGGTGGTGCGCGGCCAGGACACGTACTACCAGATCCAGTTCGGGCACCGGGTGGCGTTCGTGCGGGCCGCCGATGTGCGGATCGAACCCTCCGACCACTAGGCCCGGTCCGGCCCGCCCCGCGGCTCAGTCGCGTGTGGTGAAGGTGTAGGTGTGGCCGCTGAGGGCCGCGAGGGTGACCGTGCCGGCTTCGTGCCGGACGGCCGCCTCGCGGCCCTCTGTGGCTCCTGTGGCCGCGGCGGCGCCCGTGGTGTCGTGCGTGTCGTGGGCGGCGTACGGGGCGTCGAAGAGGCCGCTGCGCACCCGTATGGCCCCGTCCCGGCCGGCGGTGAGGGCGATGGTCCGCGCCCGGCCACCGCGCCAGACGAGGTCGACGGTCACGTCCCCGCGCGCCCGCAGGCCCCGCGCCGCCCCGTCCGGCCAGCGGCCCGGCAGGGCGGGCAGCACGTCGACCACGCCGTGGTGGCTCTGGAGCAGCATCTCCGCGACTCCTGCGGCGGCGCCGAAGTTGCCGTCGATCTGGAACGGCGGGTGGGTGTCCCAGAGGTTGGGCAGCGTGGAGTGGATCAACTGCTCGGCGAGCAGCCGGTGGGCGCGGTCGCCATCGCGCAGCCGGGCCCAGAAGTTGACCTTCCATGCCTTGCTCCAGCCGGTGCCGCCGTCGCCGCGCGCGTCCAGGGACACCCTGGCGGCGTCCGCCCACGGGGTGTCCGGCTCGATCTGCCGCCCGGGGTGGAGGGCGAAGAGATGGGAGGCGTGGCGGTGGTCGTCGGCCGGGTCGTCCAGGTCGTCCTTCCACTCCCGCAACTGCCCCCAGGAGCCGATGCGCAGCCCCGGGTCGAGGGCGGCCAGGGCGCGCTGGAGGTGATCACGAAAGGGAGGGTCGTCGCCGAGTTCGCGGGCCGCCTCCAGGGTGGCGGTGAACAGGCCGTGGACGATCTGCTGGGACATCGAGGCGCCCGCGGTGAAGGCGCCGTGTTCGGGCGAGTAGCTCGGGGTCACCACGAGCGCGCCGTCCCTGGGGTCGGTGCGCAGCGTGTCGAGCCAGAACTCGGCGGCCTCCCGCATCGCCGGGTAGGCCACCTCGCGCAGGAATCCGGTGTCGAGGGTGAAGCGGTAGTGCTCGTGGAGGTGGTGGGCCAGCCAGGCGGCGGCCTCGGGGAACCAGAAGGCGGTGGGCCAGTCGTGTACGCCGGTGAAGCCGTACGGATTGGTCTCGTTGTGCACCACCCAGCCGCGCGCGCCGAACATCCGCCGCGCCGAGCGGCGGCCGGGGGCGCGCAGGGCGGTGATGAAGCGGTGCAGGGGCTCGGTGGTCTCGGCGAGGGCCAGGGGGTGGGCCGGCCAGTAGTTCATCTGGAGGTTGATGTTGGTGTGGTAGTCGCCGGACCACGGCGGGGCGGTGGTGTGGTTCCACAGGCCCTGGAGGTTCGCCGGGAGCGGGGAGCCGGGGCGGGAGGAGGCGATGAGGAGATAGCGGCCGTACGCGACGTAGAGCGTCTCCAGCGCCCGGTCGGCCGGGCTGTCGCCACCGGTGTACCGGGCCAGCAGCCGGTCGGTGGGCTCCTCGGCCGGGGCCTGCCCGCCGAGGTCGAGGGACATCCGGTCGAACAGCCGCCGGTGGTCGCGGACATGGCGCGTCACGAGCGACGGGTAGCGCTCGCGGGCGGCGGCGTCCACGGCCTCGGTGACCGCCCGGTGGGGGTCCGCGCC
The DNA here is from genome assembly GCF_040302705.1 of Streptomyces sp. NPDC097640. Classification (NCBI taxonomy): domain Bacteria; kingdom Bacillati; phylum Actinomycetota; class Actinomycetes; order Kitasatosporales; family Streptomycetaceae; genus Streptomyces; species Streptomyces sp. NPDC097640. The sequence continues at coordinate 539,250 of NZ_JBEOSB010000002.1, read as the reverse complement.
CCGGTAGCCGGGGTGGGTGTCGGCGTAGTCCGTCCCGGCCGCGAGGACGAACCAGGCGCTGTCGGCGCCCGCGACGGTGAGCGTGCCGTCGTCCCCGGCGGTGACGGTGCCGCCCGGGGCCACCACGCGCACCTGGGCCTCGAACCGCAGCCCGCCCTCGGTCAGGGCGCCTCGTACGGTCAGCCGGGCACCCTCGGCCGCCACCCGGTGGTCGGCGCGCGGTGAGGTGTAGCGCAGGGTGAAGCCGACCGCGCCGGGGCGGTCGGCGCTGAGCCGCCCGGCAATCACCCGATCGGGGTACGAGGCGAAGAACTCCCGCTGATGACGCGTCCCTTGGGCGGTGTACACCACGGTCGCCATGGCGTTGCGGATGTCGAGTTCGCGGCGGTACCCGTCGGCGGTCCCGGGCGCGCCGGGGAACTCCAGCCACAGGTCGCCGAAGGTCTGGTAGGCGCCGTAGCCGGTCCTGGCCTGGCCGAGCCGGGCCGCCACCTCGGCGGGGTCGGCGCGGCCGTCCTCGTCGATCCGCCGCTGGACCGCCTCCAGCACGCCGGGCCTGGGCTCGCGCCAGTCCCCGAAGTCGTAGCCCGGCACGCCGGGGCCGCCGGTCCACAGGGTCTTCTCGTTGAACTGGATCCGCTCGCGGGCGAGCCCGCCGAAGACCGTCGCGCCGAGGGTGCCGTTCCCGATGGGCAGCGCCTGGCTCTCCCATTCCTCGGCCGGCCTGTCGTACCAGAGCCCGTCGGACGCGGATGACGAAAACGCAGACGCGGTCGACGAAGACGTGTCGTACGGATGGAGCCGCATCGCCACCCCCTCGGTACGACGGACCGTGTGCCGGGCCTCAGCCCTGCTGGAACATCTCCGCGGGCAGCGGCTTGAGCAGCCGGTAGAGGTCGTCGGTGATGGGGCGGTCCCAGCTGGCGATGGTGACCAGGACACCGTCGCTGCGGTCGAACTGGGCGCAGGAGATCCGGCCCTCGGAGAGCTTGATGCGGCGCACGATGAGGAGGTTGTCGTCGTGCATGACCGGGGTGTCCTCGGTGTCCACCACATGAACCGGCTCGTCGTTGCCGAGCGCCGCCAGCAGCTGCGTCACCTCGAACGGCACCTGCCCCTCGGCCAGCTCACGGGCCGGAGACCCCTCGGGCAGATTTCCGATGATCATCGCGGGGCCGCGCCCGCCGAACAGGTCGTAGCGCAGGAAGACACCCTGGCAGCTGCCGTCGGGAGCGGGGAGCAGACCGGCTCCGAGATCGCCGGGCCAGTCCCCCGGGTCCATGGCCAGGACATCGAAGTCCGGACCGGTGGGCGTGGCGGGGCTGCGGCGGCGGAGGAACGACATGCGGACATGGTACGTGGCCCGGCGCCGGAATCCGCCCCGGGGAGCGGCAGGGCGGCGGTCCGGCGCCGGCGCGCGCGGTGTCCGGGTCGGGCCCGGGTCAGCGCCCGGACACCGGGCGCGGGACACGGCCGCCGAAGGCGAGGCCGGCCGGGGCGCCCAGCACCTTGGCCAGCCCGGTGCGGTCGGCGCCCACCTTGCGGTAGACGCCTGACAGCACCTGCGCCACCTCGCGCTCCTCCAGACCCAGCTCGACGCCGATCCGGTCGTCGCCCCAGCCGAGGGCGGCCCGCTCGGCGGCGGCCTGTTCCTGCGAGGTGAGCGGGGAACCGTGGTCGGCGCGCAGCTGTAGCGGGCGCAGCCCGGTGGCGGACAGCTCGTCGCGGGCGCGCACCGCGAGGGCGTCGGCCCCGCACTGCACCGCGCCTTCGAGCCCGCGGTAGAGCCGCTCCCCGGCCTCCTGGGGCAGCCCGATCCGGCGCAGGTGGGTGCCGTGGTCGACCAGGGCGAGGGCCAGGTCGTAGGCGGACGGCGAGCGTTCGAGGTGGTCGACGGCGTCGGCGAGCAGCCTGAGCCGCTCCGGCCCCTGGGCCACCAGACCGGCGGTGTGCAGCGCCCGGCCGATCATGGAGTGGGCGCCGAACTGGTGGGCGCGGCGCACCGCGTCCTGCGCCACCTCGGCGGCCTGCCGTGGCTCGGTGAGCGCCAGCGCCTGGGCCAGATACAGCTGCCAGGGGCACCAGGCGGGGTTGCGCATGCCGCGCCGGTCCATCCGGTGGCCGATCTCGGCGAGCCGCTGCCGGGCCTCGCGGTGCATATTGCGGGCCAGCAGCAGTTCGCCGCGCACGGTCGGCGCGTCCGGGCACATCAGGGCCTGGGGGATGTTCGTGTTTCCGCCGCAGGTGTGCTCGGCGGCGAACTCATGGGCCTCCTCGACCCGGCCGCGGGCGAGCAGGGTTTCGACGAGGGTGCCGACGGCCGTCCAGTGGGCGGGGGTCTCCGGGCCGACCAGGTCGGCGACGCGCAGTCCCTCGCGGGCGAGTTCCTCGGCCTCGGCGAGCGCCCCGCGGCGGTAGCGGACATGGCCGAGGAGGGTGAGGCCGAACGCCAGATGGGCGCCGCGCCAGCCTTTGCGTTCGCATTCGGCGACGCCCTCCGCGAACAGCTCCTCGGCGCGCCCCGGCTGGTCGCAGTGGAGGAAGGTCAGGGCGACCAGAATGGGCACCTCGAAGCCCCACTCCTCGTCGGTCCAGCTGAGGCCGTCGCCCAGGGCCTCGTCGGCGTAGCGCAGGGCGGTGGCGACCGGTTCGCCGCGCGTCATCGCGTCGAAGGCGCGCAGCCCCAGCAGATAGCGTTCGGCCGTGCCGCGGCCGGAGAGGCGGTCCGCGAGCCGGGCCAGTCGGCGGGAGCGGGCGGGCGAGTCCTGGCTGTCGGAGCGGAACATGTTCCACATGATCTGTTCGGTCTGCATCCGCAGCCGGGTGCGGGCGCTGGTGGCCCGCCCGGCCTCGGCGGCCACGACCTGCGCGGCCTCCTCCATGCGGCCGCTGTGGCCGTACGCCTGCGCGAGCCGGAAGGTGACCGCGTCGCGCAGCTCGGGGCCGAGGGCGGGCTCCTCCAGGGCGGCCCGCAGATGGTTGACCGTGACCACGGGCTCGCTGAGCTGGGCGGCGCAGCCCAGTTCGTACAGCACGGCGGGCCGCTCCTGGAGGGAGGGCGGCTCGCGCAGCGCGCGGGCGAGACAGCGGCGCGCGGCGTCGGGCGCGCCGGCCCGCAGATATTCGCGGGCGGCCGCGCGCAGATGGCGCACCACCCAGGAGTCGGCCTCGGGGTGCAGCTCCAGCAGATGCCGGCCGGCGGCCCCGGAGCCGCGGCCCGCGGTCAGGACGGTGGAGGCGGCGCTGCCGTGCATGGCCACGCGCAGCGCGCCGGGGATCGCGCGGTAGACGGCGGTGGCGATCAGCGGGTGGAGGAATTCGAGAGGCCGCTCCTCCGGTGCCGGGCGCGGCTGGGCGAAGATCCGGGCGTCGGCCAGCCGCAGGGCCAGGTCTGCGGTCTCGGTGCTGGACAGCCCCGCGACATCCGCGGCCAGGGCCGGGGTGGCCTCGCTGCCGAGGACCGCTACGGCCCAGGCGAGCCGGACGGCGGAGGTGCCGAGCCGGGTCAGCCGGTCGTTGAGGCCGCTGTCCTTGGCGCTGGAGACCAGCTCGCGCAGGTGGGCGAGGTTCACCGACTGCGGTTTCAGATCGCGCTCGCGGACCTTGGCGGTGAGCTCGACGACCTCGAAGGGGTTGCCGCCGGTGACCGCCCAGCACTCGCGGCAGAACGCGTCGTCCGCCTCCGGGCCGAGCGTCTCGCGCACGATGCGGCCGACCGCGCCCGGGGTGAGCGGCGCCAGCAGCCGGGGCCGCGAGCCCTGGCGCTCGGTGAGCCCGCGCACCGCCGAGGCGTCGGCGGACAGCTCCTCCGGGCGGTAGCCGACCGCGAGCAGCATGGGCAGGTCCACGACGCGCGGCGCGAACCGGGTGAGCCAGTCGAGGGATTCGGTGTCGGCCCAGTGGGCGTCGTCCAGGATCATCACGACCGGCGCCCGCTGGACGGCGAAGCCGGTCACCAGCCAGTCCAGGCCGTCGCGCACGCCGTGTGGGTCGGGCGCGCCGCTGTCGGCCGAGACCACCAGGCCCACGGCGGGCGCCACGATGTCGTACCAGCCGCCGAGGATTCTGCGGTGGGTGTCCTCGCCGGTCGCCGCGAGCACGGGCTGGAAGAGCTGGCGGACGACGTGGAAGGCGACGCCCTGCTCCTGCTCGCCGGCGCGCGCCGAGATCACTGTGCAGCCACGCGCCGCGGCCCGCCGCCGGGCCTCGGCGAGGAGCGCGGTCTTCCCGGCGCCGCCCGGCCCCGCGAAGGCGATCACCCCGCCGGTGAACGGCCCGGTCGGGTCGGCCGCAGGACCCCCGCACAGCTCGGTCAACGCGGCGTCCACCGCGCCGAGTTCCGACTCCCGTTCCAGCAGTGTCCGGCGTCCCGGGCCCTGTCGTCTCATCATCTCCGCCACGCTCGTACCCCTTCGGCAGGTACTGCTGAGCGTAGCCCGATCGGGACGCTGCGTAGCGCCGTATGCGGGGAATTTTCTGACGGCATTGCCATTGGCACACGCCAATTCGCCAGGCGCCCTATCGAAGGGCACAAGGATCGCGCCACCATGTCCGGGTGCAGCGAGGACCGTGGCGCGGAGGGGGCCGGTCCCAGGCGCCGGCGCGGTCCCGTGTGTCCTGAGAGGGCGGATACGGACCATGGACAAGGCAGGTTCACCACCAGCGACCACCGGGCCGGCGGCGCTCTTCGGCTTCCCGGCCTCCGACCGGATCAGCCCCGACGCCGAGGCCGCGCGGCGGCACACCATCCGGTGGCTGTCGCGGTACGGCGTGTTCCAGGGGGACGAGTCGGTGGCGGAGTACGACGCCCTGCGGTTCGATCTGCTGGCGGCGCACTTCTACCCCGGGGAGACGGGTTCCGATCTGGCGCTGGGCAATGATCTGTGCGGGTGGTACTTCGTCTTCGACGACCAGTTCGACGGTGAGCTGGGGTGCCGGCCCCAGGAGGTGTCACGGCTGGTGGACGCCGTCTTCCGGGTGACGGAGGAGCCGGAGGACCCGGCCGGGACGGCCGCGGAACACACCCCCGGCGGCCCTCTCGTCGAAAGCTTCCGCGACCTGTGGCGGCGCATCCACCACGGAATGCCACGGGTGTGGCGGGACCGCTTCCGCCACCACTGGACGGAGTATCTGCTCTCCTACCACCGCGAGGCGCTCGGCCGCACCGGGAGCCGCCCGCGCTCGGTGGAGGCGGTGGTCGCCCTGCGCCGCCACTCGATCGGTGTGCAACCGTGTCTGGACCTCAACGAACGCTTCGGCGGATACGCCCTGCCGGAGGCGGTGCACGGCGGTTTCCCGCTCGCGCAGCTGCGGAAGGCCACCGACGACGTGGTGGTCTTCACCAATGACATCGTCTCCCTGGCCAAGGAGTTGGCCGCCGGGGACGTCCACAACAGCGTGCTGGTCCAGCGGGAGCTCGCGGGCGGCACCCTGGAGGAGGCGGTGCGCCATATCGCCCGTCTCGCCGACGCCCGCTACCGGTGGTTCGAGGACACCGCCGCGCGGCTGCCCGCGCTGCTCGCGGGGGCCGGGGCGGACACCCTGCGGCATGTCGCGCACTATGTGGACGGCATGCGGCATGTGATGCGGGGCAATCTCGCCTGGTCGTTCGAGACCGCCCGGTACGACGAGCGCGGCATCGCGGCGGTGAGCAGCGGGCGGCAGCGGCCCTGGGCGGGCCTCGCCCCGTATGCGACAACGGCGCCCTGACGGCCGAATCCTTTCGCCTGCGGGCGGATTTCGCCTGCGGGCGGGTTCAGGATTCCGCCCGGTGGCGGCGGTGGTGGCGGGCGACGCGGGCGCGGTTGCCGCAGGACGGCTTGCACCACTCCTGGCGCGGATGGTCCTTGACGAAATAGCGCACACAGCGCGGGGCGGGGCAGGCCCGCAGCCGCTCGCGGTCGGGCCCGGCGAGAAACCCGATGGCGTCGCGGGCCAGCGCCGCCACCAGCCGGTCGGTGTCGGTGAAGCCCGCCGGCCGCGCGGCGCGCACCACGGGGGCGCCGTCCTCGGGCCACTCCAGGCGAGGGGCGCCGGGCACCCTGGCCGCCGCCGCGTTCAGCCGCTCCACGGCCAGGTCCCCGGGCAGCAGCCGGTGGGCGTCGGCGGAGCTCGGCGGTCCGGGCCGGACCGCGCGGGCGAACAGCGCGCGGACGGCGGCGCGCAGGTCGCGTACGGCACCGAGCGCCTGCGCGTCCGCGGTGAAGGCCCGCGCGTCCAGCGCGTCCCGCAGCGGCTCGGCCAGCTCCCGCACCCAGGCGGTCAGCCCCTCGGGCGCGGCGAGGTCGTCGGCCACCCCGCCGTGCCCGTCGTGGCGGATGGTGACGGCGAGTGCGAGTGCGAGTCGATCATCGGACATGGCTTAATGGTAACCTCCCAATCCAACCATTAGCCCAGGGGACTCCATGAACGAGCCGGACACGAGCGCGACCACACCAGCCGACGGCGCGGCGCGCGTGGTCGCCGCCGTACTCGACGGACACCAGCGGCTGCGCACCGTGCTTGACGGCCTGACCGAGGCCGCGGCGCGGGAGCCGAGCGCGCTGCCCGGCTGGAGCCGCGCGCATGTGCTGGCGCATATCGACGGCGTCGGATCGGCGCTCGCCCGGCAGGTCAGGTTCGCGATGCAAGGCGAACTGGTCGAGGTGTACGACGGGGGCCGCCCGGCCCGGGACGCCGGGATCGAGGCGGGCGCGAAGCGCACGGCGGACGAGCTGCGACACGCCGTGGCCGAGACCCTCACGGAGGTGGAGGGGGCCCTGACCGCCGTGGGCCCACAGGACTGGGAGCGGCCGGTCCGCTACCGCGACTCGGATGTGCGGGGCGTCGCGCTGTGCTGGTGGCGGGAGTTGGAGTTCCACACGGCGGACACACTGCTCGGCCGGGGCCCCGGCGACTGGTCGCGTGACTTCTGCGCGCACGCACTGGACTTCCTCGCCCCGCGCGCGCCGCTGGACACCCGGCTGACCCTGGAGGCCGCCGACGGACCGGAGCGACGTACGTACGGCTCCGGCGAACCGCTGACCGTACGGGGACGGCTGGCCGATCTCACGGCGTGGCTGGCCGGACGCACCCCCGCCGGCCCGCTGGACAGCGGCCCGGCGCCGCTCCCCGAACTCCGCCCCTGGCCCTAGGCCAAACCGGCGCGGCCCATAGAGTCCGCCCTCATGACGGATGTACTCAACCTCTGGAAGGCGGGCCTCGGCGAGGTGCCCGAGGACGTGTGGGAGCGCACCGGGCTGCGGGTGCTGATCCTCGCCGACAACGGGCTGGCCCACCTCTCCCCGGCCATCGGGCGGCTGCGTCGGCTGCACACGCTCGACCTGGGGCACAACCGGCTCACCGAAGTCCCCCGCGAGCTCGGCGAACTACGGGGCCTGACCCGGTATCTGTATCTGCACGACAACCGCCTGACCCGGCTGCCGGCCGAGCTCGGTCGGCTGGACGGGCTGGAGTACCTCAACGTCGGCGAGAACCGGATCGGTGAACTTCCTTCGGAGATCGGCGACATGGCGGGCCTGGTGGAGCTGCGCGCGCAGCACAACGAGCTGACCGGGCTGCCCGAGTCGATCGGGCGGCTCGGCCGGCTGCGGGAGCTGTGGCTGCGCGGCAATCGCATCGGCTGCCTGCCCGCCACCTTCTCCGCGTTCACCCAGCTGCGCCACCTCGAACTGCGGGACAACGCCCTGGAGTCGGTGCCCGAGCCACTGTGCGCACTGCCGCTGCTGCGCCATCTCGACCTGCGGAGCAACCGACTGCACGGGATTCCGGACTGGATCGCGGAGCTGCCGTCCCTGGAAAAGCTCGATCTGCGCTGGAACGGATTCGAGGAGCGAGGAGAGGAGCTGCGGCCACTGCGGGCGCTCAGGAGAAGGGGCTGCGCCGTGCTCACCTAGAAACCGGACGCCGCTCGCCCCCGCCCTCGCCCCTGTCCCGTCCGGACGCATGCCCAGCCAGACCAGCATGACCCGGACCCATATGGGGGATAACCATGGCTCCAAGTGGCCCGTACGGCGGGCCGGTGCGGCACGGGGGCAGGGGACAGAGGGATGACAACGGGGGATCCTCATGGCCGAATTCCGGCGTATCCGGGGGTCGAGCGCTTCGTCGAGGCGTTCGACAAGCTGGTCACCCAGCCACGGCGCCGCCGCAGCAGGGTGCCGGTGGTCCTGCTGCACGAGGCCGGGACCGGGCGGGCCGGGCAGCGGATCGTACGAGGGCTGCGCGCGCGGCTACGGGGGCGCACCGAAGTACTGGCAGCGCATGCGTATGTGCCCGCGCAACCCGCCGGGACCGGTCCGCCGCCGCTGGAGCTCTTCGAGCAGATCGCGCTGCAACTTGCCGAGTTCATGCCCGCGGACACCGGCCGGCTGAGGCTGCCGGGCTACCGCCTGCTGCACTCGGTGGTGACGGCCCCCGCCATCGACGGGCCGGTCGAATACCGCCACCGTGAACTGCGCGACCACTGCTACGAAGAGCACCGCCGCTGGTCGCGGACGGCCAGTGCACTGTGGGCGGTGGGCGGCCGGGACCAGGCCAGCGGCGGCACCCTCCTGGAGCTGCTGTGGAACTTCGTCGCCGGCCCGCTGTTCCAGAAGCTGCCGCGCTGGCTGTTCGGGGTCCGCGCCTCGCGCCGCATGCTCGGCCGCGGCCGACACCGCCGCTGGTACGCGGAGTGGGCGCGGCGGCAGCACGGCACGCCGCCGACCGACTTCTTCCGCTCGGCGCTCGACCATGTCCCCGGCGGGGAGGGCAGTGATCCCGAGCGGCTCGACCGGGTGCTGACGCACGCGTTGCTGGCCGATCTGGACGGGGCGGTGCGCAAGCGCCGCTTCAACCCCTGGCGGATGCGCCGGACCACCCGGTTCGTGCTGCTGTTCGAGGAGGCCGGGGAGCTCGACTCCCGGGTCCAGCGGTTTCTGCGCGAGTTGCGGTCGGCGGTCGAGGATCTGCGCTGTACGTCGGTCATCGCGATCGCGGCCGGGACGCGGTCGCTGGCCGCGCGGATCCCTGACATCGAGCCAGCCGATCTCGCCCACGCGGGCGCCGAGTTGACGCTGGTCGAACAGCAGGGCATGCGGGCGGGGCAGCCCACCGGCATCGTCGTCCCGGTGAGCGAGGGGCCGGAGGACGACGAGCGCGCCTCGTACTGGCTCGGCCGCCGACCCACCCTGTTCGTGCCCTCCCGCCGGTGGGGCCCGCGCGCCGAGCTCGTGGGGGTGGCGGTGGCCGTGCTGGCCGTGCTCGCGGTCGTGGCCGGGCTGCTCCACGGGCCGGTGGGCGGGGGCCGGGACAGCTGTGCGGGTCAGACCTTCCTGGGACAGGACGGCCAGTGCGTGGGAGTCCGCGAGGGCAAGGCGCAGTTCGCGAAGGACAGTGAGGGACAGGTCACCGCGGTGTTGGAGCAGATCGATCAGCAGAACAGCGTGGTCGACGCCGCGATGCGGCACCTGGAGCCCGGTCAGCCCCGCTACCGCACCGTGGTCTACCTCGGTCCGTTCTCCGGCGGCGAGGGGGCCGAAGACCCGGCCCGCGGCGGCACGCTGCCCGAGTTGCTGGGCGTCGCGCTCGCGCAGGAGCACATCAACAACCTGGCGCTGAAGGCGGATGACCGCGTGCCGCTGCGGGTGCTGGTGGCCAACGTCGGGCATCTGTACGAGGACGCCCCGGCCGTCGCGGACTCCGTCGTCCAACTGGCACGGCGCGATCCGTCGATCGTCGGTGTGGTCGGGTTCGGGCAGAGTCGGCGCGCCACCTACACCGCGATCCGCAAGCTTGACGAGGCCGGCATTCCTATGGTCGGGACCTCGGGCACGGCTGACGCGCTGCTGGCCGATGGCCCGCACTACTACCAGATGGCGCCGGTCGACTCCCGCACCGCGCAGGTCATGGTGGCCTTCTTGCGGCATGCCTCGCTGGTGGCCCTGCCGGACGGCAAGACCGTGCCGGCCGAACGGGCCGTCGTGGTCGCCGACCCCTCCGACCCCTACAGCAACGGCCTGGCCCGGGCGTTCCGCGCCGCCTACCGGCAGGATCCTCTGGAGGTGCTGCTCCTGGGATCCGGGGGGAGCGACCAGCACGGCGCCCTGGCCGGCCGGCCGGTCGCCACCGTGGGGGAAGCGGCGGAGCGGGTGTGCGAGGCGGTCGGCGGCGGCAAGCGGCCGACGGCGCTGGTGTGGACCGCCCGGGCCAGCCAGTTCAGCAACTTCCTGGCCGAGTTCAGGCGGGTGGCCGACAGCTGTCCAAGACTCAGCGTGCTCGGCGACGACGACGTCACCAACACACTCCTACAGAACCGCGGTCCGTGGACGGCCTTCCCCCACCTGAACCTGTACTACGTCTCGCTCGGCGAACCCTCGCGGGTGAGCGGGCAGAGCGCACAGGCCTTTCTCGAGGCCTACGACGCGAAGTTCAGCGACAAGCCCGGCGCCCCGAGTGAGGCGATCCGGCTGGACGGACACGCCCCGCTGGCCTGGGACGCCCTGGGCTATCTCTCGCAAGCCGTCGACGAGGCCTGGGTGGGCACCGGCAAGCAGGACCCCCGCCTCGAGCGGGCGCTGGTCCAGGCCGTGCTCTACCAGGGCCTGGGCCGCGGCGGCTTCAGCGGCGCGACGGGCCGTATCGACGCTCATGGGGTGAACGGCGGCGGGCGGCTGACCGCGGACAGGCTGGTGGCCATCCTCCACGGCAAGCCCTCGGGCACCGTAGAGACCGCGCTGCTGTGCGGGGCGGTCACCGCGACCGACATCCGGCGGACGTGGGGCCCGAGCGGGCGGTACGCCTGCCCGGAACCCACCCCCTGAGCGTCAGGTCAGGTCGAACTCGCCGGCGCGAGCGCCGATGACGAAAGCGCGCCACTCGGCCGGGGAGAAGATCAGGGCCGGATCCTGCGGCCGACGGCCGTGGCGCATGGCGATATAGCCCTCGACGAAGGCGATCTCGACATCGCCCACTCCCTGACTGCTCGACCTCCACTGCGCGGCGGTGAGGTCGAGGTCGGGCTTCTCGGCAGTGGCTGCCCAGGGCTGTTCGGTGGTGGTGTCGGCCACGTGGTTGGCTCCTCCCAGGTCGTCGTCCCGGCTCCACCCTAGCGATCGCGGCGGGTGCCGCACAGGCCGCGAAAGAAGGACGGCACCGCACACGCGGGCGTACGGCGGGGGCGGTCCGGGCCACGGTCAGCCGGCCGGGGGTTCGGCCCCCACCAGCCACATCGAGAAGAACTGCGACCCTCCGCCGTAGGCGTGGCCGAGCGCCTTGCGCGCCCCCTCCACCTGGTGCTCGCCCGCCTGCCCGCGCACCTGGAGCGCGGCCTCGGCGAAGCGGATCATCCCGGAGGCGCCGATGGGGTTGGTGGACAGCACCCCGCCCGACGGGTTGACCGGCAGGTCTCCGTCGATCTCCGTCACCCCCGACTCGGTGAGCTTCCAGCCCTCGCCCTCGGCGGCGAACCCCAGGTTCTCCAGCCACATCGGCTCGTACCAGCTGAACGGCACATACATCTCCACCGCGTCGATCTCCCGGCGCGGGTCGGTGATCCCGGCCTGCCGGTAGACGTCGGCCGCGCAGTCCTGCCCGGCCCGCGGCGAGACGCAGTCCTTGCCGGCGAAGAGCGTCGGCTCGCTGCGCATGGCGCCGCCGTGCACCCAGGCGGGCGGGGCGGGCGCCCGCGCCGCGCCGGCCCGGTCGGTGAGCACCATGGCGCAGGCGCCGTCGGAGGACGGGCAGGTCTCCGAGTAGCGGATGGGGTCCCACAGCATCGGTGAGGACTGCACCTTCTCCAGGGTCAGATCCTTCTCGTGGAGATGGGCGTAGGGGTTGCGCAGGGCGTTGCGGCGGTCCTTGTACGCGACGAGCGACCCGACGGCGGCCGGGGCGCCGGTCCGCCGCATGTAGGCCCGGACGTGGGGGGCGAAGAAGCCGCCCGCCCCGGCCAGCAGCGGCTGTTGGAAGGGGACGGGCAGGGAGAGCCCCCACATGGCGTTGGACTCGGACTGCTTCTCGAAGGCGAGGGTGAGGACGGTGCGGTGGACGCGGGCGGCCACCAAGTTCGCGGCGACCAGCGCGGTGGAGCCGCCGACCGAGCCCGCGGTGTGCACCCGCAGCATCGGCTTGCCGACCGCGCCGAGCGCGTCGGCGAGATAGAGCTCGGGCATCATCACGCCCTCGAAGAAGTCGGGCGCCTTGCCGATGACCACGGCGTCGATGTCCGCCCAGGTCAGCTGGGCGTCCTCGAGGGCGCGCACGGCCGCCTCGCGGACCAGCCCGGCGATCGACACATCCCGGCGGGCGGCGGTGTGCTTGGTCTGGCCGACCCCGACGACGGCTATGGGCTCCTTGCTCATGCCCCTCCCTCCCGCTCAGTCTTGGCGCGCTCCAACGCACGGGCTTCCCTCGTCACTGCTCGCTCCTCCGTCGCTGCGCGGCTCCTCAGTCCAGCCCGCGCAGCGCGCCAAGACACGCTCATGCCTGGTCCCCTTCCGATTGCCCGTCCCGTTCTCCTTCCAGGACCGCCACCAGGTTCTGCTGGAGACACGGCCCGGAGGTGGCGTGTGCGACGGCCCGGTCGGACTCGCCGCGGTGGATGCGGGCCGCGGCCTCGCCGAGGCGGATCAGCCCGGCGGCCATCATGGGGTTGGCGGCGAGCGCGCCGCCGGACGGATTGACGCGTACGCCCTCGTCCAGCCCCAGCTCGCGGCGCAGGATCACCTCCTGCGAGGTGAAGGGCGCGTGCAGTTCCGCGGTGTCGACGGGCGCGGCGTCGTCGTCGAACAGACCGGCGTTGCGCGCGGCGAGCCGGGTCGAGGGAGAGCGGGTGAGGTCCCGTACGCCCAGTGCGTGCGCCTCGATGCGGTGGTCCATGCCGCGGATCCACGCGGGGCGGGGGCAGAGCCGACGCGCGGTGTCACCGGCGGCGAGGACGACGGCGGCCGCGCCGTCGCCGATGGGCGGGCAGTCGTGGCGGCGCAGCGGCCGCACCAGGTAGGGGTCCGCCAGCAGCGCGTCCGGGGCCGCGGAGCCGGTCAGTTGGGCGTGCGGGTTGTGTTCGGCGGCGGCGCGGCTGCGCGCGGCGACCCCGGCGAGGGCTCGCTCGTCGGTGGCTCCCTCGTCGATGAGCGCCTGGGCCTGGAGGGCGGCCAGGGACACCGGGTCCGGCCACAGCGGGGCGAGGTAGTAGGGGTCGAGCTGGCGGGTCAGGACGTCGCGCAGCTCTCCGGGCGAGGACTTGCCGTAGGAGTAGACGAGCGCCGTCTCGGCCTCTCCGGCCAGCAGCTTGACCCACGCCTCGTACAGCGCCCAGGCGCCGTCCATCTCCACATGCGACTCGGAGATGGGCGGCGAGGCGCCGACGCCGTCCAGTGCCATGGTGAAGGAGAAGGCGCGGCCGGCGAGATAGTCGGAGGAGCCGGAGCAGGTGAAGCCGATCTCGCCGGTGCGCAGGCCGACCGCGCCGAGCACCTCGTGCAGGACCGGCATCAGCATCTCGACCTCGGACAGCTCGGCGGATCGGCGCCGGTGGCGGGTCTGTGCGAACGCCACGATGGCGACGGGCCTCGGGTTCACAGCAGCTCCTTGTAGGTGTCGTAGTCCGCGTCGGGCTCGCCGGTGGGGCGGTAGTGGTCGGGGTAGCGCCCGCCCTCGGTCCACACCGGCTCGACGCGCAGCCCCATCCGGACCTGGTCGTAGGGGATGCCGCCGATGCGGCCGTGGAGGGCGAGGTCGGCGCCGTCCAGGGCGATGTGCGCGTAGACGTACGGCACCTCGATATCGAGGTTCTTCGCCTTGATGTTGACGATGCAGTAGGTGGTGACGGTGCCGCGCGGGCCGACCTCGACCTGTTCGTCGGTGGCGACGCCGCAGGTGGGGCAGGCGCCGCGGGGCGGGACATACACCTTGCGGCAGGCCGGGCAGCGCTCCCCCACGGACCGCCGGCCGGAGAGGGCGGCGATATAGCGGGACTGGGCGCGGCCGGGCGAGTACACGTAGTCCAGGCGGGCGGGCGCCACGATCCCCTGGACGGGGTCGGTGAACTCGCCGCTGTGCGGGGTGGTTCGCGGGTCGGGCTCGCTCTCGTACGGCTCGAAGCAGGCGATGTCGGTGATGGCGCCGGTGCGCTCAGGCGCCCAGCGGACGCGCACCCGCAGGCCGGTGCGGACGGCCTCGGGGCCGGGTACGTCGAGGGCGTGGAGGAGGGCGGTGTCGGCGCCGTCGAGCCGCACCAGCACCCAGGCGAAGGGGGTGGTGAGGGGCTGTCCGCGGCGCGGCTCGGGGTTCCAGGCCCAGGTGGTGACGGTGCCGGTGGCGGCGACCTCGACGAGGGCGCGGATCTCCTCGGCGGTGACGGGGTCGTACTCGACGGGGGGTACCAGCACCCGGCCGTCAGCGGTCCGTACGCCGAGCACGGCGCGTTCGCGCAGTCCGGTCAGAAACGCGCTCTGGACGGGGCCGAGGGAGCGGGTGAAGGGGAACTCGACGACCAGAGGGGCGGAAAGCACCTCGGGCACGGGAGCCGGTGTCATGTGTGCCTCTCCTCTATTTCCAGGCTCGTTCGCCTCCGGGGCGCTACAGCCCCTGTCGACGGTCGACCGTGCTCGGCCCTTCGTTCCTCAGGGCCTCCGCGCGCTCTCCCTTTCGACAGCGGCGCGCCCCTTCGGCTCACTCGCCGTGCGGCATGGGCGCTCAGGCCCGTCGGTAGACCGGCGGTCGCTTCTCCGCGAAGGCCTTGGAGCCCTCCTTCGCGTCGGCGGTGGCGAAGATGGGCCAGCCGCGTTCGAGTTCGGACTTCAGGCCCTCGGCTTCGGTCAGCTCCGCCGTCTCGTAGACGGACGCCTTGACGGCCTCGACGGCGAGGGGGCCATTGGCGTTGATCAGCTCGGCGATCTCCAGGGCCGTCCGAAGGGCGGTGCCGTCGGGCACGACCCGGCCGATCAGCCCGATCCGCTCGGCCTCCTCGGCGGTGTACGGGCGGCCGGTCAGCAGCATCTCCAGCGCGTGGGTGCGGGGCACCTGGCGGGCGAGGCGGACCGTGGAGCCGCCGATGGGGAACAGCCCGCGCCTGACCTCGAAGAGGCCGAAGGTGGCGCCGCGGCCCGCGACGCGGATGTCGGTGCCCTGGAGGATCTCCGTGCCGCCCGCCACGCAGTGTCCCTCGACGGCGGCGATCACCGGCTTGCGCGGCCGGTGGTGCCGGAGCATGGCCTTCCAGTGCAGGTCGGGGTCGGCCTTGAGCCGGTCCCGGTAGTGCTCTCCGGCCATCCCGCCGCCGCCCGCGAGGGCTTTGAGGTCCATGCCCGCACAGAAGGACCCGCCGGCCCCGGTGAGCACCACCGACCTGATGTCGTCGTCCGCGTCGGCCTGGGCCCAGCCGTCGTGGAGGCCGACCAGCATCGGCAGCGAGAGCGCGTTCTTGGCCTCCGGACGGTTCAGGGTGAGCACCAGCGTCGCACCGGCGCGCTCGACCGTCAGATGTTCGGTCCCGCTTGTCACGGCAGTCCTCCCGTCTCGACCTAGAACAGGTTGCAGGAGCCGCGGGGCGACTTCAAGAGAAATCTGATGCCCAGTCAGATTTATTGGCCATGTGCCTTCACATCTCTTCCGGACGGCGCTCCAATGACCGCCATGCCGCCCGGTGTCAGGTCAGGAGGAGCCGTGGAGTACAACCTTGCCGACCTGTTCGAGTCGATCGTCGACACGGTGCCCGACAGAGAGGCGCTGGTGTACATCGACCACCCCGGCACCGGGGCCGAGCGGCGGCTGACCTACGCCCAGCTGGACGCGGCGGCCAACCGGCTCGCCCACCATCTGCGGGACACCGCCGGCATCGCGCCGGGCGAACACGTCGGCCTGCATCTGTACAACGGCGTCGAATACCTCCAGACCTCACTCGCCTGTCTGAAGATCCGGGCCGTGCCGGTGAACGTCAACTACCGCTATGTGGAAGACGAGTTGGTCTATCTCTACCGGGACGCCGACCTGGCGGCGCTGGTGTACGACGCCGAGTTCGGCGACCGGGTGGCCGCCGCGCTCCCCCGCGCCGACACCGTGCGCCATCTCGTGCGGGTCGGCCGGGCCAGTGCCCCGGCCGGGGAGGGCCCCGTCCCGGACCCCGCGCCCGTGTCCTTCGAGGAGGCCGAGGCCTCGGGCTCGCCCGAGCGCGGCTTCCCGGCGCGCTTCGCCGACGACCGGTTCATCATCTACACCGGCGGCACCACGGGCATGCCCAAGGGCGTGATGTGGCGGCAGGAGGACCTGTTCTTCTCCGGGCTCGGCGGCGGCTCGCCCACCGGCGAGCCGGTCGGCAGGCCCGAGGAGCTGGCCGAGCGGGTGGCGGCGGGCGGCGAGGGACTGGTGTTCTTCCCCACCCCGCCGCTGATGCACGGGACCTCCACGCTCACGGCCTTCATCGGCTTCAACTTCGGCCAGAAGGTGGTCATCCACCGTAAGTTCGTGCCCGAAGACGTACTGCGCACGATCGAGAAGGAGAAGGTCACCAGCGTCTCGCTGGTCGGCGACGCGATGCTGCGCCCGTTGGTGGACGCCCTGGCCGGCCCCCTCAAGGGCACCGACTGCTCCTCGCTGTTCAGCGTCAGCAGCTCCGGCGCGGTCCTGTCGGACACCGTTCGGGACCAGTTCTCGGAGCTGGCGCCGCACACCATGCTGCTGAACAACTTCGGCTCCTCGGAGTCCGGTTTCAATGGCACCGCCACCGAGGACGCCGGCCCCGAGAAGGGGTTCCGGCTGCGGGTCAACGCCCGTACCTCGGTGATCGATCCGGCCACCCACCGGCCGGTGGCGCCCGGCGAACCCGGCCGCATCGCCCAGCGCGGCCATGTGCCGCTCGGCTACTACAACGACCCGAAGAAAACCGCCGAGACGTTCTTCGAGGCGGACGGCGCGCGCTGGGTGCTGCTCGGCGACATGGGCACGGTCGACGAGGACGGCGTGATCACGGTGCTCGGGCGCGGCTCGCAGTGCATCAACACCGGCGGCGAGAAGGTCTATCCGGAGGAGGTCGAGCAGGCGCTCAAGGCCCATCCGGATGTGTACGACGCGCTGGTGGCGGGCGTGCCGGACGAGCGCTGGGGCAGCCGCGTCGCGGCCGTCGTCCAGCCCCGCCAGGGGGCGGACCGGCTCACGGCCGACGCCGTACGGGCGCACTGCCGCGACCGGCTCGCGGGCTACAAGATCCCGCGTACGGTCGTCTTCAGCGACCACATCCAGCGCTCGCCCAGCGGCAAGGCGGACTACCGCTGGGCGAGGGACATCGCGGCAAACGCCCCGGCCGACTCCTGACCACGTCGGCGGTGGCCGCCGGGCGCGACCCCGTATTCCCCGCGCCCGGAACGAGGCGCGCGGCTCGGAGGCGTACGGCGGCGAGGCGGTCGGGGTGCGGCCCCCGGATCCGCGTGGGAGGCCGCCGCGGTCAGGTTCCGTTCGGCGCGCACACCGACCGCAGCGCCCGCTCCAGCGCCACCGTGTGCAGCGCGTCCAGCTGTCTGTCGTGGCGTACCCGCACCGCGGCCACGGTCAGCCACCCCGCGCAGGACGGCTCGGCCTGGGCCCGCGCCGAGTCCGCGATGGCCCGCACCAGCTCGCCGTTGATGCGGTTGATCTCCAGGCGGACCTTCGAGAGGTCGGGGCGCTCGGTGGGCGCCTGGGCTGGGTCGGCCTCCCAACGGCGGTACAGGCCGCGCTGGACGAGCTTGTTGGCCTCGATCTGGTCGCGGAAGATCCGCACCGTGGCCTCCGGGTCCGCGCCCAGCGCGCGGGCCTGTTCGGCCACCGCCTCCAGCACCTGCCGCTCCCGCTCCGGGTCGTCGATGGGGCTGTCCGTTCCCCACTTCGCCTGGGCCACCTGATCGGCGGTCAGCAGCCGCTGGGCGGACAGGTCGGCGATCGGCAGCAGTTGCCCGTACGGAAGCGCCGGCGCGGAAACCGAGGCCGGAGCGGCGGCGGAGACGGCCGGAGCCGCGGTCGCGCCGGGCGCCGCCGTGACCAGCAGCCCGAGGGCCGCGGCGGCGGTCAGCGCGTGGCGCAGGGTCGCGTTCGGCGTCACTCCCCCGCCTCCAGGAAGGGGCGCACCTCGGCCAGGAACTCCCCGGGGCGCGTCTCGTGGACGAGGTGTCCCGCGTCGATGGTGACCAGGCGGCAGTCGGGTATCCGGTCGGCCATGTCGGCCAGCAGCTCCTGCGGGATGTGGCTGTCCGGGCCGCCGCCGATCAGCAGGGTCGGGGCGGTGATCCCCGAGAGCCCCTCGATCCATCGCGGGTCGGGCGCGTTGCGCTGCTCGGTGAACTGGGTCTTGACCGCCCAGTCGAAGGCCTGCCGCCCCACCGGGCGCTCGGGCACCTCAAGCGGCGGGTCCTGGGGCCACAGCGGCGGGGCGTCCTCGATCACCAGCCGCTCGACGAGGGCGGGGTGGCGCTGGGCGAGGAGGTAGCCGACCACGCCGCCGTAGGAGTGTCCGACGACCGAGGCCCGGGTCAGGCCGAGGGCTCCGAGAAAGCCGGCGACGTCGTCGCTCACCCGCTCCAGGGCGTAGTCCCCGGGCCAGTCGCTGGCCCCGTGGCCGCGCAGATCGAGGGCGTAGACGCTCCGGGTGCGCGCGAGTTCGGGAGCGATTCCCAGCCAGTCGGCGCCGTCCCCGCCGAGGCCGGCCAGCAGCAGGACGGGGGGAGCCGCACGCTCCCCCCAGACCCGGTAAACCAGTTCGATCCCGGCCACCTCGACCGTGTCAAGTGTGTGCATACGGCCGAGACTACCCGCGTCACATCGCTCGCTCACGTCCCTTCCAGTACGGCTCGCGCAGCCGCCGCTTGTAGAGCTTGCCGTTGGGGTCCCGTGGCATCTCGGCCACGAAGTCCACCGACTTGGGGCGCTTGTATCCCGCCAGCCGCGCCTCGCAGTGGGCGAGCAGCGCCCGCTCCA
The DNA here is from genome assembly GCF_040302705.1 of Streptomyces sp. NPDC097640. Classification (NCBI taxonomy): domain Bacteria; kingdom Bacillati; phylum Actinomycetota; class Actinomycetes; order Kitasatosporales; family Streptomycetaceae; genus Streptomyces; species Streptomyces sp. NPDC097640. The sequence goes on along the minus strand of NZ_JBEOSB010000002.1, from coordinate 520,326 downwards.
GCGCGGGCCCCGGCTCCTGGCCGGGGGCGGGCTCCACGACCGCCTTGACCTCCTCGCCCCAGTCCTCGTGCGGGATGCCGAAGGCGGCGGCGTCCGCGACGGCGGGGTGGGTGAGCAGCTCGGCCTCGATCTCGGCCGGGTAGATGTTGACGCCGCCCGAGATGATCAGGTCGATCTTGCGGTCGCGAAGGTAGAGATAGCCGTCCTCGTCGAGCAGGCCGAGGTCGCCGACGGTGAAGAAGTCGCCGATGCGGTTCTTGCGCGTCTTGGCCTCGTCCTTGTGGTACGCGAAACCGCCGGTGCTCATCCGCATGTAGACGGTGCCGAGTTCACCGGCGGGGAGCCGGTTGCCCTCGTCGTCGAAGATCGCCAGTTCGCTGATGGGCCAGGGCTTGCCGACCGTCCCCGGCTTCTTGAGCCAGTCCTCGGCGGTGGCGAAGGCGCCGCCGCCCTCGCTGGCCGCGTAGTACTCCTCGACGCAGGCGCCCCACCAGTCGATCATCGCCCGCTTGATGTGGTCGGGGCAGGGCGCGGCCCCGTGGATGGCGTGGCGCATCGAGGACACGTCGTAGCGCCGCCTGACCTCCTCGGGCAGCGCCAGCAGCCGGTGGAACTGGGTGGGGACCATGTGGGTGTGGGTGCAGCGCTGGGTGTCGATGAGGCGCAGCATCTCCTCGGGCGTCCACCTGTCCATGAGGACCAGCCGGTGGCCGATGTGCAGGGAGGAGGAGGCGAACTGGAGCACCGCGGTGTGGTAGAGCGGTGAGCACACCAGATGGACGTTGTCGGGCTCCTCGTCGCGGGGTTTGATGCCGAAGATGCGCAGGAAGCCGCCGAGGTTGGCCTCCTCGGGCGGGACGCCGGTCAGCGCGCGCCGGATGCCGCGCGGGCGGCCCGTCGTACCGGAGGTGTAGTTCATCACCCAGCCCAGCTCGCGGTCGGCGGGCGGCTCCTCGGCCTCTCCTTCCAGCAGCTCGGTGTACGGGCGGAAGCCGGCGACGGCGCCGACCGCGTAGCGCTGGTCGGCGGGCAGCCCGGCCTCGTCGGCGGCGAGGGTGGCCTGTTCGCCGAAGCGCTCGTGGGCGATGAGCACCTTCGCGCCGGAGTCCGAGACGATCCAGGCGATCTCGGGGCCGACCAGGTGGTGGTTGACGGGCACCAGGTAGAACCCGGCCTGAGTGGCGGCGAGCGCGGCCGTGAAGAACTCGACGCCGTTGGGCAGCACCACCGCGAAGGCGTCGCCCCGCCGCAGCCCCGCGGCGCGCAGCCCGCCGACGAGCCGGTTGCAGGCGGCGTGCAGCCGGGCGGCGGTCCACTCCTCGCCGTCCGGGGCGACGAGTACGGCGCGGTCGGGTTCGAGCGCGGCCTGGGCCCAGAAGCCGTTGGGTGTACGGGACATGAGGGTCCGGTCCTCCTTCTGGCGGCGTGTCAGGCAGGGACGACAGGGGTCACGGCGGGCTCAGGCCCGTCCGGCGATGCGGTTGACGCGGTCGATGGCGCGCTCGAAGCCGCGGGTCAGATCGTCGAAGACGGCCTGCACGGGGCGCTTGGTGTTCATCCGGCCGACGATCTGCCCGACCGGCGTGCCGAGCAGCGGCTCCACCTCGTACTTCTGGATGCGGGAGACGGCCTCGGCCACGAGCAGCCCCTGGAGCGGCATCGGCAGCGGGTCCGGGCCCTCGGCGTCCTCCCAGGCGTCGGTCCACTCGGTGCGCAGCTGCCGGGCGGGCTTGCCGGTGAGTGCGCGGGAGCGGACGGTGTCGCCGGACCCGGCCGCCAGCAGCTTGCGGGTGAGCGCGGGCGAGGTGAGGGCGGCCTCGTCGGTGGTGAGCCAGATGGAGCCGAGCCAGACGCCCTGCGCGCCGAGGGCGAGCCCGGCGGCGATCTGTTCGCCGCTGCCGATGCCGCCGGCCGCGAGCACGGGCAGCGGGTCCACGGCCCGCACCACCTCGGGGGTGAGGACCATGGAGGCGATCTCGCCGGTGTGGCCGCCCGCTTCGTAGCCCTGGGCGACCACGATGTCGAGACCCGCGTCCTTGTGGTGCCGGGCGTGGCGCGCGCTGCCCGCGAGCGCGGCGACGAGGATGCCCTTGCCGTGGGCGCGCTCGACGACGTCGGCGGGCGGTGAGCCGAGGGCGTTGGCCAGCAGCTTCACGGGGTATTCGAAGGCGACGTCCAGCTGGCTGCGAGCGACGTGCTCCAGCCAGCCGGTGATCCGCCAGCCGGAGGCCTCGCCCTCGGAGAGTTCGGGCACGCCGTGTTTGGCGAGGGTCTCCCGGACGAACCGGCGGTGTCCTTCGGGGATCATCGCCTCGATGTCCGCCTCGGTCACCCCCTCGACCTTCTTCGCGGGCATGACGACGTCCACGCCGTACGGCTTGCCGTCGGTGTGCTCCTGCATCCAGTCGAGGTCGCGCGCCAGCTCGTCCGCCGCGCCGTAGCGGACCGCGCCGAGCACGCCGAACCCGCCGGCCCGGGTGATCGCGGCGGCCACGGCCGGGAACGGCGTGAAGCCGAAGATGGCGTGCTCGACTCCCAGCCTTTTGCTCAACTCCGTCTCCATGGGCGGCAGGATGCCGCAGCTGGCCGGACGAAGGAAGAGTTTTTCTGACGCTACGTCAGATTCTTTGGCTGCGTCGGATTCTTTTCGGGCCCGGCTACCTGCCGAGGACCGCCATGGCCGCGTTGTGCCCCGGGATCCCGCTGACCCCGCCGCCGCGCACCGCGCCCGCGCCGCACAGCAGCACATTGGCGTGGCGCGTCTCCACGCCCCAGCGGCCGGTGCCCTCCTGGGCGTACGGGAACGCCAGCTCGCGGTGGAAGATGTTGCCCCCGGGCAGCCGCAGCTCGCGCTCCAGGTCCAGCGGGCTCTTCGCCTCGATGCAGGGCATCCCCTCGGCGTCGTACGCCAGACAGTCGGCGATCGGCTCGGCGATCTCGGCGTCGAGCAGTTCGAGGGTGGCCTCCAGCAGCGCCGCGAGCGCCACGTCGTGGTCGGCGGCGAAGAGCCGCGCGGGGGCGTGCAGCCCGAACAGGGTCAGGGTCTGGTAGCCCTGCCGGGCCAGCTCGGGGGCCAGGATCGACGGGTCGGTCAGCGAGTGGCAGTAGATCTCCGAGGGGGGCCGCATGGGCAGGGCGCCCGCCGCGGCCTGGCGGTAGGCGGCCTCCAGGTCGCCATAGCCCTCGGCGATGTGGAACGTCCCGGCGAACGCCTCGCGCGGGTCGACGCCGGGGTCGCGCAGCGCGGGCAGCCGCCGCAGCAGCATATTCACCTTGAGCTGCGCGCCCTCGGCGGGCGGGGCGGGCGACTCGTCGCCCAGCAGCCTGGCCAGCTCCTGCGGGGCGGCGCCGACCAGCACATGCCGGGCGCCCACCAGGCCCTCGCCCTCCGCGTCGCGGAACATCACCTCCGCGTCCCTTCCGTCGGTGGCGATGGCCGTCACCTCGCATCCGGTGGCGATCCGGGCGCCCGCCGCGAGCGCCGCGTCCGCCAGCGCGTCGGTCAGCGCGCCCATCCCGCCGACCGGGACGTTCCAGTCGCCGGTGCCGCCGCCGATCACGTGGTAGAGGAAGCAGCGGTTCTGACGCAGCGACGGGTCGTGGGCATGCGTGAAGGTGCCGATCAGGCCGTCCGTGAGGACCACGCCACGGACCAGGTCGTCCTCGAACGCCTCCTCGACCGCCTCGCCGAGCAGCCGCTCGAACAGCGCCCGCCAGGCCGTCTCGTCGCCCACCCGCGCGCGCAGCGCCGCGCGCGTGGGCAGCGGTTCGGTGAGCGTCGGGAACACCCGCTCGGCCACGTGCCGGGTCATTGCGTAAAAGCGCTGCCAGGACTCGTACTCCCGGTCCGAGCCGGTCAGCCGGGCGAACGAGGCGCGGGTGCGGGCCTCGTCGCCGCCCACCAGCAGCCCGGTGGGCCGCCCGTCCCGGACGGTGGGGGTGTACGAGGACACGGTCCGCTCGGCGACGGAGAAGCGCAGGCCCAGGTCGTCCACGATCCGCCGCGGGAGCAGGCTCACCAGGTACGAGTAGCGGGAGAGCCGAGCGTCGACCCCGGCGAAGGGGCGGGTGGAGACGGCGGCTCCGCCGGTGTGGTCGAGCCGCTCCATGAGCAGCACCCTGCGGCCGGCGCGGGCGAGGTAGGCGGCGGCGACCAGCCCGTTGTGGCCGCCGCCGACGATGACGGCGTCGTACGCGTCGCTGTGAGGCATACCTCCTGACTAGCACGCGGTGATCGCCGGGGCCAGGACGCGGCAGGGCGGTCTCACCCCTGACGGCGCCGCACCGAGGCCATCCGCCGGTACAGCTCGACGGCCTCCTCGCGCCGCCCCAACTGCTCCAGGCACTGGGCCTCGTCGCCCAGGCTGGCGAGGGCGTCGGGGTGGTCCGCGCCCAGGACGTCCTCGCGGGCCCGGGCGACCCGGCGGTAGAGCTCCAGGGCGTCGGTCCAGTTGCCGAGCCAGCCGAGGGCCACCGCCACCTCCCGGCAGCTGACCAGGGTGTCGGGGTGGTCCGGGCCCAGCGTCCGCTCGCGGAGGGTGGAGACGTCGCGGGCCTCGGCCAGGGCCTCCTCCCAGTGGCCGAGGCGGCCCAGATTGACCCCGAGGCCGTGCCGGGCGCGCAGGGTCTCGGGGTCGGTGGGGCCCTGGGCGCGGGTGCGGTCGTCGACCAGGGCGCGGTAGAGCGCCAGGGCCTCCGCGCTGCGGCCGAGCCGGCCCAGGCTGATACCGACCTCGTAGCGGGCCGCGAGGGCGTCCGGGTGCTCGCGGCCGAGGGTCCTGCCGCGGGCGTCGGCCACCTCCCGGTAGATGTGCAGCGCCTCGCTCCAGCGGCCCAGCCGGCCGAGGGCGTACGCGACCTCGTAGCGGGTGACCAGGGTGTCGGGGTGGTCGGGGCCCAGCACCCGGGCGCGGGCGGCGGCCACCTCGCGGGCCACCCGGTGGCAGTCCTCGAGCCGCCCCAGACGGCCCAGGTTGAAGGCCAGATTGTGGCGGCAGCGCAGCGTGTCGGGGTGCTCGGCGCCCATCGTCCGCTCGCGGGTCGCGAGCACGGCGGCGTAGACCTGGTGGGCCTCGAAGTGACGGCCGAGGCGGCTCAGCGCGAACGCGGTCTCCTGCCGGGCGGCCAGCGTGTCCGGGTGCTCGGGCCCGAGCACCCGCTCGCGGCCCGCCGCCACCCGCCCGTACTCGCCCAGCGCGTCGCCGTGGCGGCCCAGCCGCCCGAGGGCGAAGGCCGCCTCGTAACGGCTGATCAGGGTGTCTGGGTGGTCGGGGCCGAGCACGCGCTCCCGCTCGGCGGCGACCTCCCGGTGCGTCCGGCCCGCCTCCTCCCAGCGGCCCTGTAAGGCCAGGCTCATCCCGACGGTGTGCCGGACGGCGAGCGCGGCGAGCAGGCTCGGCGGCGGGGGCTCGCCGGCGGGCGCGCGCGGCGCGGCGAGCAGCGGCGCGACGAGCGGCGGCGCGACGAGCGGCGGCGCCGGGCCTCCGGCCCACGCCCCGGTGAGCCCGGCCGCCCCCACTCCCCCGCCGGTCCACGCCCCGGTGAGCGCGGCGGCCTCGCCCGGGGGGCCCGGCCGCGCCCCGGCCCGGCCGGCCGGGTCCGCCGCGGTGCCAGCGGTCATGTGCCGGGCCCAGTCGGGCAGCTGCGGCGGCCGCCGCGCGGGGCTCCCCACGGGAAGCCCCGCGGGGAGCCCCGCGCCGGGGCCCGGCAGAGTCCACTCCGGGACGAGAGGCTGCCCGGCACCCCAGGTCGCGCGGGCCAGGGCGATCCGCTTGGCCAGGTCGGAGGCGTCGCGCGGGCGGTCCTCGGGGTCCTTGGCGAGCAGGTCGAGGATCGCCCGCTCAAAGAGCTCAGGGATCTCGGGCCGGTGCCGGCGCGGCGGATCGGGCGGGTTGTCGCGGTGGCCGACGAGCACCGCCCAGGCGTCGTCGAGATGGAACGGCGGCGCGCCAGTGGCCAGTTCGTACAGCACACAGCCCAGGGAGTACAGATCACTGCGGTGGTCGACGGACCCGTCCGCGATCTGCTCGGGCGACATGTAGTGCGGGGTGCCCATGGCGATGCCCGTCCCGGTCAGCCGGGCCGTGAAGTCGATGTCATGGCCGAGCCGGGCGATGCCGAAGTCGCAGATCTTCACCGAGCCGTCGGCCAGCCGCATGATGTTGGCGGGCTTCAGATCGCGATGGACGATCCCCTGGTCGTGGGTGTACGCGAGGGCGACGGCGAGCTGGCCGGCCATGTCCAGGACATCGGGGACGGGCAGCGGTCGCCGCTCGTTGTCCTCCAGCAGCTGGCTGAGGTTGCGCCCCTCCAGCAGCTCCATCACCAGAAACAGGACGCCCTCGTGCTCTCCGAAGTCGTGCACCACGGTCACCCCGTGGTGCTGTAGCGACGCCGCGACCCGCGCCTCGCGGCGGAACCGCTCACGTAGCACGTCCATGAAGGACGGGTCCCGCTGCTGCCCCATCGGCTTGAGGCACTTGACGGCGACGCGCCGCCCGAGCGACTCGTCGAGCGCCCGCCACACCTCGCCCATGCCCCCGCGCCCGATGAGATCGAGCAATCTGTACCGGCCCTGGATCAGTCTGGTTTCCGCCATGGTCCCCCTGACTCCGGCGGGAGTGCCGCCCCCGCCGCCCCCGTGAAAGCCGACGGCCCGTCAGCGAGCCTTCGGCGCATCCCCGTTGTCCAGTATGGCGGCGTTTTGGCGCAACTTGTAGACCGACGCTCGACGGCGGGCAGGATGTGCTGGGGCGGCAGCTACCACCGGAGGGTGGGCGGAATGCGGCGCAGCACCCAGCGGCCCGCGGACGGCGGGCGTGGGCGCCGGGCGGCCGTACAGCTCATGGGCGTACGGGGGCAGACTCGCGCAGGCGAGCGCCGCGACGCGCCCCCACGGCACCGCGCGCGCCGGCACCAGCGGGGGGTGAACGGGAGGTCTGCGCAGAAAGGCGTCGACTTCCCCGGCCTCGGGGGTGTGGGCGAGCTCCGGGCGCACCTTCTCCAAATACGCGGCTAGTGCCGCCGTGTCGGCGGGGACACCCGCGGGGTCGAGACCCGCCAGGCGGGCGGACTCGCCACGGGGTGCCGGGCGCCGGTGCCCGGGTCGATGACGGTGGGCCTGCGGTGGATGCCGCGCACCACGAGCGGATGCAGCGCCTAAAAATGGAGCGCGGACGCCCGCGATCACATCATGGGGTCGCCGCGTGTCTGCCAGGTGACCGAGTCCGGCCCGTACAGCCCCAAGTCACCGGCGATCCGGCCTTGCTTCAATGCCACCACCTCCCGCGGCCGGCCCGGGCCCCGCCCGGGGCGTGGGTGGCCCACCGTTCAGATCCGACCCGCTCGGCGCTGCCGTCGGAGCAGCAGGGCCAGATACAGGCCTCCGGCCACCGCAGTCACCACACAGAAGGGCAGCGTCCGCTGACCGCGATGGGGGAGAGGCTGCGCTTTGTACGCGGCAACCAGGTCGTGGTCGGGCCGCTGCTGATCCGGTGTCTGCGCCGTGGTCTTCGCGATGCCCTACGCGCTCTTCCCCGAGCTGGGCCCCCGGTGCACCACACCGGACCGGCGCTGATCGGCGCGGTCGCGTTGCGGGCGTGGCGATCGCCTGCTTCGGCTTCAGCCCGAACCTGTGGTCGGCGCTCGCGTTCCTGGCTCTGGCGGGCCTCGGTGACACCGTCTCGGAGATCCTTCGCCGAACGCTGCTCCAGCACTACACGCCGGGCCGTCTCCACGGCAGAGTCGGCAGCCTCTGGCTCGCCCAGGCCACCGCGGCCCCCTCGGCTGGCAATCTGGAGGCGGGCCTGGCGGCCAGGGCGCTGGGCTCGCCGACCGGAGTCGAACTTGATCAGACCGGGCTCCAGGTTGTCCGGCCCAGGGGATGCCCAGCAGGGATGGGCTTCTGAGCTGACTGCCCGTCGAGCGTCGGTCACCACGTAATCTCCCTTCTTCGCTTCGGACATGTTCGTCACCGACTCACTGACCTCGAATTGACCTCCCTGCCCGAGGGGAGGCAAGCTCAGGCCGAGTTCGTTCATCAGCTTGGCCGCGAAGTCGTCCTCAAAGGCGATGCTGAAGATCTCGGCCGGTGTGTTGCCGATGGACAGGCCGTAGATGATCCCCCGCAATTCCGCTTGTAGTCCTTGTCCAAGGTGAAGTCGGATATGGCGAGGATTCAGTTCCGGCTGGAGGGCGGCGATCTCCGCGTAGTCGATCTCGATGGAGCCACAAGCCGCCGACCCGGCGGCCAGGGTCACGTTGAGAAGGATTTTGAAGATGCTTTAAGCCCCAGACGCCCGCCTCTGACCAGGGCAAAATGGCCACACTTGACCGACACAAACAGCCTCGAACTACAAATTCCGCTTTTCTCTGCCCGAGTAAGGTTGTTTTATGCGATCTACCTCTATTAGTATTCCAACACATCCCGATCCGGGCATGTCCGACCTGCGCACTGGTCGGGTGGACGCAAGACTCCTTTAGGAAGGTGGAGCCATGAACAACCTCATCTCCGGATACTCGGCGTACACGTCAGCCGCCGAGTTCGGCGCCGCAACGTTCGACGAGGCCCCTGCGACGACCTCCGCCCCGTGCGCGGTGGGCACGATCATCATCCTGACGATCGGCGCTGTCTGCTGATCGCCTTGTATCTGGCAGGACCGTATTAGACGCTGCTGACCTGCGGCGATTCAACGCCTGGGTCAGCTGGTCGATAGCCGGGCCGAAGCCTTCTCCGCAGGTCGCAGCCTCACCCCGCGAACCGCGGCAGATCAACGACGCCCGACGGTCACGAATGTAACGAAGTCCTACTGGAGACAGGTGCGTGGAGCACGTGCGTGTCCGCGTGATCCACGCACCTGTCGCGTCGTGGAGGGGGAACAAGCGATGGTCGGCCACCTGCTGGCCAATACAGTGCAGGTAGACGAACCCGCCGAGCTGATCCGGGTGGTTCAGGAACTCGGGCTGGGCGATCTCAACGTTGCCGGTCTGCGGAGTTTCCTCGGTCGCAACGTCAACTGGTCCGGTGAGACCTTGTCCGGCGAGCGCATCTTCGCCAAGCAGTTCGTCGGCCACGACGCCGCGGGGCGATTCAAACGGAGTGTCACTGCCGCCGCCGTTCTCGACGCGCACGTCCCGACGCCGCGGCTCCTGTATCAGCATGCCGAAACACGAACTCTCATCTTCGCCGTACCCGACGGCGCTGAGCAGGTCGAGGAATTACGCGGCGACCTTGATCAGGTGCGTAGCGATCTCGTGGACTGCGGACGTGCGCTGGCAGCGGTCCATGGGACCCGTCCGTTCGACGGTCTCGATACCTCTCGCTTCCACGGGCCGGCGCCATCCGCTCTGAGAGCCGTGCCTGTCGCCGCCTATCAACGACTCAGCGCTGGGCAGCTCGAGGCATTCCGGATTCTGCACGCCGATCACACGGTCGCCGACAGCGTTTCTTCGTTGCTCGCCCGGGAAGAAGCCGCACGGCGGTATTTCACTCCAGTGCACGGCGATATCCGGCTCGACCAGTTCATGACGTCTAACGACCGGGTAGTACTGATCGACTTCGAGGAGTTCCGACAGGGCGACCCAGCACGTGACCTCGGTGCCCTTGTGGGCAGTGTGCTGCACAGCGTGATCGTGTCTATTCCCGACCGTCTCAGAGATCAGAGGCCGATCGGCGCGGAGGTCTCGGATGCGGACATCCAGAGCGCAGGAGGCGCAGATCTCGAACGGGCGGCTGCTGTGATTCGGAAAATTTGGGCCGCATATCGCCAGCACCGCGGGTCTGCAGCAGACGACGCCGAACTCGCCGCCAGAGCGACCGCCTTCGGGGGATGGCACATGTTCGACAGGATGCTCGCCTCCGCTGAAACGGCAACCAGCTTGTCTCCTTCAGTTCTTGCCGCGGCAGGCATCGGTCGAATGCTACTTATGGAACCCGACGTCCACGCCGACACTATTGGGCTGGGAGGAATACAGTGACCGTGGCTGTCGCGGCAACAGTCGCCGAGATCATCGACGAGATCGAAGTATCCGAGTCACTTTGCGCGGCGTCCTATCGCGGACGTGAGATCACAGAGTCTGGTCCTGCCAAGCTCACGACGACCCTGGCCCAAATGATCTACAGCAATGCTCACGCCGGGCTTCAGAGTGAACGGATGACGCGCCCGTCCACATGGCATGACGAGGCGCTGGAGCGCAGACTCGCCGCGGCAGTTCCGGTGGGGCGGATGCGCATTCGTGCCGAGCTGCTGCACTCTGATGCAGGGGCGCTGTTAGTCGACGTCGGCGGTGTTCATCTCACCGTCCCGGCAGACTCCGAGCACCTTGAGTCCCGGACCGGGAACGAGGTGATCCTCGTTCTGCCAACGCAATGGCCGAAGCGCTCGCCCGGATTCTTCATGGCCGACAGCCCCAAGCGCGCCTACAAGGCATTCGGCCCGATCCTCCGCATATACGTCCGATGTGAGTCTTCCGACCGTGCCCTCAAGGTGTGGGAATCGCTCGGTGGCATCCTTCCGTCCCTGGAAGTTCCGTGGCGCGCAAAAGTCCTCTCGATCCCACAGTCTTTCCCGCGCAACGACGCCATCGTCATCTACCTGAATCGACCGGCATGGCATGAGTCGGGGCGGATTCTTGAGTTCCTTGAGGAGAACAAGCTCGCCGATCCTGGTGGGTCGATGCTCGCCTCGCGACGCTCTGCGGGGATCGGCCTCGCCTTCGAACCGGCCGACACCCGGCCGACGTACTCCGGATTGAGCTTTGGCCAGCACCGCAGCCGTCTGATCGCCGACGGTGTCATCCGTGCGGCTCGGGACAACATCGATGCGCGGACGGCCGTAGAAGAGTCGTTCCGGAACGGTCTCGTGGACCCTGCAGCACCATGGCGTAACAGCACCTCGCCCCTGGTTCTCGAGATCGAGAATACGCCGTCGCCATCGCTCAGTTGAAGGTCGGAAGGCGCAGTCACCCATGATGTTTGAGAGACTGACATCGGGACTGACCGTGGAAGTACGCGAGATGCGCGGTGCGCCAACGAGCGTCGCGGTTGTCTACCGGGCCGGCATGCGGTGCGATCCGGTGGGCATGCCGGGCCTGGCGCACCTCGCGGAGCACGCTTTTCTCCAGTCCGTTCCCGAGGATCACGCAAGAAGACGGCTGCCACGTGGGGGCCTCACACGGTGGACGGCGCACACACTGACCGACACCGTGGAATTCTCAGTGCAGTGCCCCGCGGCGGTGGTTGGCGATGCCGTCGAAATCCTGGCTCCGTTTGGTGCGGGCAACCGCATCACGGCCTCCGTCGTCGAGCGTCAGCGCTTGGTCGTCATGGAAGAGCTCCGGATGCTCACCGCGAGAGGGAACCGCGGAGACATCTGGCGCTTCCTCCCCGCAGCGCTGTTCGACGACTGGAGTCGGGGGCACGACGGGTACGGCACCGCCCAGGCTATTCCCTCCTACGACCACCACGCGGTCAAACAGTTCCTTGAAGCGACATACGTGCCGCAACGATGCGCGGTGAGCATCGTGACCGGCGAGACGGCGACGGTCCACAAGGCTCTTGACAACAGCGGAATTCTGGCGCGACTCGGTGACTGCGCCGTCGAACCTCGCGGGGACTCTGAACCGGCACTTCGACGTCTCGACCGCACAGACCTCGCCCTGAGCGATCCACTGTACGACCGGGCTGAAGTACCGCTTGGTCATGCACTCGGATGGGTGCGTTCTGGCTCGATGTCCTCAAAGGAACTCGGTCTACACATCGCGCTGTGCGGTGTTGTTCATCAAATTTCAGTGGCAAGCCGAGACCTGGCCGCCTCGCATGGCTACAGATCCGTGAGGACACAGGCCGGCTTCTTCCATCCCTTGCGGGCCACACCACCGTGGGTCTGCGCCATCACCGCACAATCTCGGGCAGGGGAGGCCGGAGACCCCGAACGTCTGTGGGGAGAGCTACGAAACAGGATCCGGACAGCCGATCAGAACATATACGACCGGGCGACGGCACTGGCACGGACCGAGGTCCATCTGAATCTCGCGGACGCATCCCAACGTGCCCTTCTGCATGCCCGGCACGCCGTTCTGGCACGCGAGCCGTTCAACGACGAAGCGTTTCTGGTGATGCTTTCCCCAGAGTCGTTTGCGGAGTGCTACAAGCTCGCATCACAGATGCCCTCGGTCCCGGACGGTCTCCGGGCCCTCACCGGAGTCGGATGACCAAATCTCATACGCCGCCTCCTCTGCGAAGAAAGGTATTCAGATGGATGGACTCCGGGCTCTGCGCGATAGGACGACACAGATCGTACTGCCAGGTGGCACCAGCGCGTGGTATTCGCAGATAGCGGACGAACCGTTGACCTACGTGACTGCGGCAGTGAAACTACCCGTCCAGTCGCTGGAAGATGTCGGAGCCGCAGAGGTACTGCTCGCTCTCTGGGCCGAAACGATCCCATCGAGCGAAGCTTTCAACCGGGGCATCAAAGTCTTTACCCGGCGCCACAAAGATTGGGTGTTCTTGGAGGCTATCGCACCGTCGGACGAGCACGGTCTCGCTTGGGACGTGCTTCAGGAGATGCTCACAATTGACCCGACTGTGGAGGCGATAGCGAATGCCGTCACAGTCGCGCGAGAAAGAACAAATGAGGCCAAGAGCACCTCAAGCATTCGCGCAGACGTGTTGCGCTGGGACACTGTTTTCACGAAATCGCCCGCCATGTTCGCGCTTCCGGATGACGATGCGCTGAGCTCGATTACATATACGCGAATCGCGCGCCTCGTGGAAGATTTGGTGCGTGAAGCGCCCAAATCCCTCGTTGTCATCGGCCCGATACCGCTGGAGGAAGTCGAGGCACGCGCTCGCGCCTTCGTCATGGGCTCCGCGTGGTCGTGCAGCACACACACGCGTACCGCGCCACCCGGGGAGGAGGTCGTCCCGCGCCCAGGACTCCGGCTGATATCCGAGCGCGCCTCGGCGAACTTGTGCTTCCGCCTGGTCCTACCCTTCGATCGAGGTACACAGACGGACACCTACGTGCTTCTGGCAACCGCGCTGGCCCTCGGCGGTGCTCATTTCGCTCCGTTGCAGACCCGCCTCCGCGACTGGTGCGGGGCCGCCTACTCGCCGTCGACAGGAATCGAAGTGCTGAGTACCTGCACGCCGCTCTGTATAAACGTCGACGCCGAAGGCGGACAGGCGTCTGCGATCTCGGAGACTATAAAATTGGTCGTAGAGTACTTTGAACTTGGCAGTTGGCGAGATCACTGGCGCGACGGCGTCGAACAGCTTACTGGAATCTACGCCGACGCCTGGGCCAATGCCCGGGGCCGCGGGGTGTTCATCACGTCCAACATTGCGATCGGACGCGATCCGCGTCAGATTTCGACAATTCCGGATATCTTGCAGGAACTTTCCGAGAAAGCCTTCGAGACGACGCTTGGCGAGTTTGAGGCGGAGGCTTTCCGTGGTGTTCTCCTGGGGCGGTTCGACGCCGTCGAGGCGGGCCAGCTGCTGCGCAACGCCGGGTTCAATGTCGTCAAGGCGGTGGCGTGATGCTTGCCGCCCGCAAGATCCTGTACGTCATTACCGGCGGTATCCAAGCAACTCTCGCTCCGGTTAGGGCGAAGTGGATGCTCACAGTCAACCCCGAGATCGACATCGTCATCGGCGTTACGCCGATGGCGCTGCGGTTCACCACGCCGACGGCGCTGTCGGCTTTCGGCCGCAGTTCCGTGGTGATCGACAGTTGGGATGACAGCCTCACCCCGGCACATCATGTCGATCTTGCGACCTGGCCTGACGGTGTCATCGTTCATCCCATGACGTTCGACTACCTGGGGAAGCTGGCTGGGGGGCTGGGTAGCGGTCCCGTCATGCTTTCGCTTCAGGCCACCACGGCACCCATCGTTCTATGCCCGGGTTTCCCTCCTGGATTGTGGCAGAGCCCGGTCACCCGCGAGAACCTTCGCCGGGTGATGCTGCGACCGAACGTCACAGTCCTCCCCCCGGTGCAGGGCGAGAGTGCGCAGTCAGGTGAGACCTTCGTGGGTGCTCCTGTGGACTTCGAGAATGCTGCCGCGGCCTTGGCGGAATCACTCGCGACAGGGGAAGCAACGGATTCCGACCATGCAGCTTGAGCGCGCTTTCGGTACCGCAGCCTTCAAGACGGTGATCAGACCTGACGCCGACGGGACGCATACCTGGGAAAGGGTGGCTCCTGCTGGGAGCCCGATCGCGTTTGCGCTGAGTGACGGAGCAGCGCAGTGGTGCGCGGCCTCCAGCACCCCACAGATTCACTTCGTCGCCCCGATGCACATCGGCACGCAAGACGTTCGGTGGAAGGTACGCGGACGTACCACCCTCGCATCGCTCATCCATCCTGCGGGAGAAGATGGGTCTGATTCGGCGCCAGACCCTGCGCAACTCCGGAAATTTTTCAGTGCTCTCGGCGCGGCAACCCCCCGAACCGTCGGCCCACATTCGTTGCGGTCAATCAGCGGGCCGGCCATGCCCGACGCGCTGTACCGCCTTGTTCGCTGGTTTGCCGGTGAGTGGAACGTCGGCGCTTCAAGCTGCGACCGCGATATTCTCAAGAGGCTTATCGGAAAGCATCTGTTCGGCAGGCTGCAAAATATCGCGGAGAATCTGGCTTCGCTCTTCGAATCCGACGCTGCCGAAACCACGGTCCACGGCGCCTTCACGTCCGGGCACATCATTGTCGAACCTGATGCCCTGGAAATCTGCGACGTTCTCTCTGGAATCGACCTCGCGCCTGGGCCGGCATCGTATGATCCCGGAATTCTCCTTGGCGACTTGTGTGAACACTATCATGTAGCGTTGGCAGCCGGTCTGCCGTACGTACATTTTCGCGATCTGGCCCGAGCTTATCTTGCAGGAGCCGGGCTGCAACCTCATGGACAGGTCGCCGACGCCATGATGACGCGGATCGTCGGGCACATCGTCGATTACTCCAGCTTTGTTGGCAGTGCTACTGAGATAGCACTGTATCGAGACTTAATTCACGAGATAGCCACCGACCCGTGGGGTTGGCTTGAAGAGTAGTCAATTAAATATCCTCGGCGCGCCGGCCGCGGAAATGCTGTTCTCGACTCTTGTGGAGGGACTGATATGTGGAAAGCCGTCATTATCGTAGTGGCATGCATCATCGGTCTGGTCGTCCTTGACAGACTGCTACTCCTCGCCGAGTCACGAGGCTGGATCTACTGGAGAAGACGACGTGCCGCGCCAGGAGGAGGTGAGGCGATGGCAGCAGAGCTCGTGAAGGTATTCCGCCCTAGCGAGAGCTTTGTACAGCAGGAGAGGTTGCGTAACGAGGCCGGCGCTCAACAGGGTAGCGCCGAGGATTTCGATCCCGACAAAGGACGCATCGTGATCCGCTTGACCGGCGAAAACACTCGTAAGACATCGGACGAAGACCCGCAGAGCGGGAAATGATCGGCTTGACGGGCAGGGCAAGGGGGGCGGATCGGAGAAGTGAATGGTTTTGCCATCGAAATTGAAGATGTTCGATGCAGTTACGGCCCATTCTTGGCAGTCCGCGATGTGAGCCTTCAAGTGAAGAACGGCGAGATCTATGCCCTCCTGGGCACAAATGGAGCCGGCAAGACTACGCTCCTCGAGACGATTCAAGGATTCCGAAAGTCGAATTCCGGTCGCGTGATGACGTTCGGCGTCGAACCGGATAACACGATTCGGCACCGAATCGGGTTCATGCTTCAGGAATCAGCCCTGGTCGGCGAATTAACGGCCGGCGAGACCGTCGCATTCTTCGGCTCCGCCTCCGGACGGTCGGACAGCGTCCGGCGCACCCTGTCCGTCGTCGGGCTGCTTGAGAAGGAGAATGTCAAGGTGTCGCAGCTGTCCGGTGGGGAGCGGCGACGGCTGGACTTCGCCTCGGCGATCTATGGAAACCCGGATCTCGTGTTCCTGGACGAGCCGACGGCGGGCATGGATCCGGAGGCGCGAAGCGACTTGTGGGCCAGTGTCGCCGGCATGAGGGCACATGGGACAAGCTTCCTCATCACAACCCATTACCTCGAAGAAGCTGAGCAGCATGCCGACAGGATCGGTCTGATACATCAAGGCGAATTGGTGCTGGAAGGCGCCCTGTCTGAGATCAATGCCGGTCTCCCTGCGACGATCTCCTTCCGAACGAGAATCCATGATGCCATTTTTCCGTTCGACGACGTGACCTGGACGGGCTTCCGGACGGAGATCCGCACTCAGGATCTTCAAGCGACTCTCCTGACTCTCCTTCGCTGGGCCGAGCGTGAGGGTTGTCGTCTGGATGACCTCACGGCCGAGCAACCCAGCCTTCGGCAAGTCTTCGAGTCTCTCAAAGGCGACGTTTGATGACAAAGAATGTGCTGCGCGGTACCGCTTCCATTGCGAAGTTCGAGTCGATCGTCTTTGTCAGGAACAAGGTCGTCATCGCATCATCGATCTTCGTGCCACTGCTCTTCGCCGTTGCACTCCTGCGGATTCCGGACTCGATCGCGCGCGCCGGAGCCCTCGCGGGTCTCCAGGTGGCGGTTATTGCCGGTCTCGGGAACTATGTGACTGCTACCACTACGCTCGCCAGTCGGCGGGAATCGCATTACCTTAAGCGCCTTCGCGGTACCCGATTGACGAAAGTGGCGATCCTCGTCGGGATCGCGCTGCCGGTGGTGGTGGTGAATCTCGTTCAGATTGCGGTCGTTCTGGTGTGGCTCTCGATTTCGATGGCAACGCCCACGCGTTCTCTTGCGCTTATTGCAGGGACCATTCTGGTGGAAGCGCTGCTCATCGCACTTGCTGTCGCAACTTCTGGTGTCACCAGTTCGCCGGAATACGCCCAGATCACGACGGTGCCGGTGTTCACACTGCTCGTGGGTCTCGCGATATGGGACTCTGTGACTGTCGAGGACGGCTGGGAGTGGTTGCGGCGCATGGTACCGGGCGGCGGAGCCATCGAACTCATCTCCAGCAGTTGGGGTGATCTCCCCATGTGGATTGCGTTGCTCGATGTCGTAGTCTCGGCGGTCTGGATAGCTGCTGCGGCCTACGCGGCTCCTCGCCTCTTCCGCTGGGACACCAGGACGGGTTGACCTCGATTCGTCAGCGAGGTTCTGCCGCCGAGACCGAGCCGGTGGCGAAGAGCACGGGCCGAGATCCATCGCATGCTGAAAACTAACGGCGCACCCTCGGCATCCCCAGGCCGATCCAGGAGATGATCTCCCGCTGCACCTCGTTGTTGCCGCCGCCGAAGGTGAACACCACGCTGCTGCGGTAGCCGCGCTCCAGCTCGCCGTGCAGCACCGCGCCCGTCGAGCCCTCCTTGAGCGGGCCCGCCGCGCCGACGATCTCCATCAGCCAGGCGTAGGCGTCGCGGCGCGCCTCGGAGCCGTAGACCTTGACCGCGGAGGCGTCCTGGGGGGTGAGCGCCTCGCGCTGGAGGGCGTCCACCATCTGCCAGTTGAGCAGCTTCATGGCGTCCAGCCTGGCGTGGGTGCGGGCCAGCCGCCCGCGCACCCAGCCCAGGTCGATGACGCGGCGGCCGTCCGCGAGCTTGGTGTCGGCGGCCCACTGCTGGACGCCGCGCAGGGCGCGGATGGCCATCGTGCCGTGGGCGGCGAGGGTGACGCGCTCGTAGTTGAGCTGGGTGGTGATCAGCCGCCAGCCCTCGTTCTCCGCGCCGACCCGGCGGGTGGCCGGCACCCGGATGTTCTCGTAGTAGCTGGCCGTGGTGTCGTGGGAGGCGAGGGTGTTGATGACGGTGCAGGAGTAGCCGGGGTCGCTGGTCGGCACGAGCAGGATGCTGATGCCCTTGTGGGGCTTGGCGTCGGGGTCGGTGCGCACCGCGAGCCAGACCCAGTCGGCGGTGTCGCCGTTGGTGGTCCAGGTCTTCTGGCCGTTGACCGTGTAGTGGCCGGTGTGGGGATCGCCCTCGCGCACCGCACGGGTCTTGAGCGAGGCGAGGTCGGTGCCCGCGTCGGGCTCGCTGTAGCCGATGGCGAAGTCGATCTCACCGGAGAGGACCTTCGGCAGGAAGTACTCTTTCTGCTCACCGGTGCCGTGGCGCATCAGGGTGGGCCCGACGGTGTTCAGCGCCATGAGGGGCAGCGGTACGCCCGCCTGGGCGGCCTCGTCGAAGAAGATGAACTGCTCCACGGGGCCCAGGCCGCGCCCGCCGTACTCCCGCGGCCAGCCCACGCCCAGCCAGCCGTCCGCGCCGAGGCGGCGGATGGTCTCGCGGTAGAACCGCTTCTGTCCGGCGGGGTCGGCGTAGCGGGCGTAGGCGTTGTCCGGGACCAGCTCGGTGAAGTACGCGCGCAGTTCGGTGCGCAGTTGCCGCTGCTCGGGGGTGTAGTCGAGGTGCACGGCCCCTCCTGGAGTCTCGCGTCCGCCGCGACGGCGCTGGAATCGAGGGGCACGGTAGAACGTGTTCCAACAATACGGAAGGGCCATGGGCCCGGACGCCGCATCCGCCGAGGCGGCGTCCGGGCCCACGGGCATCCCGGCCGAACGGGCCGATTGGCTGTGGGCGGTCAGACCGCCCGTAGCCAATCGTCGATCAGCGCGGGATGGTCCGTGGTGACCGCGTCGGCGCCCAGGGCCACGCAGCGCGCCAGCCGCTCCGGGTCGGCAGCCGGCCAGGCGTCGACCCGCAGGCCCTGGGCGTGGCAGCGCTCGACCAGGCCGGCCGTCAGCTCGGGCCGCAGCTCCGGGCAGACCCAGGTGGCCTTCACCTCCGCGGCGCGCGCGGGCAGTTCCTCCGTGGGGTGGGCGGTGATCAGCCCCCGTTCCACCCGGGGCAGCAGCCGCGCGGCGTGGTCGAGCATCTCGGCGTGGAAGGAGGTCAGCACCACGCGCGGGGGCAGGGGGTCGCGCCGGTCGGACTCGGCCAGCGCGGCCACCGCCTCGGGGGCCTTGATCTCCACCTGCACCAAGCCGGGGAAGGCGTCCAGGGCCTCGCCGAGCGTGGGGATCCGCTCGCCCCCTCCGGCGTCGAGCTCCCGCAGCTCGGCCAGGGAGAGCGCGGCGACCTCGCCGGTGCCGTCGGTGGTGCGGTCCACTGTGGCGTCGTGGATCACCACGAGGTGGCCGTCACGGGAGACCCGCACATCGAGTTCGACGCCCTCGGCGCCGACCCGGTGCGCGTGGCGGAAGGAGCGCAGGGTGTTCTCCGGCTCATCGGCCCTGGCGCCCCGGTGTCCGTAGACCAAGGGGCGTGGTGCGGCGGTTCGGGACGGTGTCACAGGTGCTCCTCGATGGACTCACGGTGCCGGTCCACTCCCTTGCGCAGCCGCGTGGCGACATCGGAGAACGCCTGGTGCGCCGGGGTGTTACCGGTCCAGATCTTCTGTAGGCCGGTGTAGATCTGGACATTGGCGTTGGGCACCATCATCCGCACCTGGTCGCCCTTGCGGGTGTGCGGCAGTTGCTTCACCGCGGTGGAGAAGTTGGGGTCCTCCGTGAGCAGCTTGGCCAGCACGGGGGACTTGGTGGCGGCCGGGACCACCGGCATATAGCCGGTCTGGACGGTCCACTGGGCCGCGTTCTCCGGCCGCGCCAGGAAGCGTACGAACTCCGCCGCCGCCTGTTTGCGCTCCTTGGGTACCCGCTTGAACATACCGAGCCCGCCGCCGCCCGTGGTCACCCCGAACTCCTTGTGACGGGGCAGGAATCCGGTGCCCAGCTCCCAGCCGCCCGCCTTGGCCATCTCGGAGATCTTCCGCAGCCCACCGGTGGAGGTGATCAGGGTGGCGATCAGCTGGTTGCCCATGTCGCCCGCCGGGTCGGTGGACATATAGGCGATGCGGTCCCGGTGGACCAGCTTGCGCTGCCACTCCCCCGCCGCGACGGTGGCCTCGTGGTCGATGGCCACGTTCAGGCCGTTGGAGTAGGCGCCGCCCCACTGCCAGGCGGTGCACTGGAACTGCCAGTCCCCGTCGATCTTCTGGTACGCCTCCAGGGCGACCCGCTTGCCCTGGGTCTTCAGTTGGGTGATCTCCTTGGCCCAGCCGTACATCTCCTCCCAGGTCTCGGGCGCCCGGTCGGGCACCCCGGCCTTCTTGAAGAGGGTGCGGTTGTAATAGAAGAGCGGGGTGGAGCGGGCCAGCGGCAGCCACCAGTGGTGGCCTTTGACGCGCCCCTCCCCCAGTAGCCTGGCGTTGTAGGTGGCGCGCAGCTCGCCGGGGTCGATGTAGTCGTCCCAGGGCTCGAGCGCGTCCCCGAAGTAGAAGCGGTACCACTTCACATCGGACAGCACGCACAGGTCGGGCGCCTGGCCGGCGAGCAGCCCGACGACCGCCTTCTGGGCGCACTCGTCGTACGTGCCCTGGAACTGGACCTCCACATAGATGTCGCGCTGGTCGCGGTTGAACTTGTCGGCGAGCTCCTGGAGGGCGCGGCCGGGCACGTCCGCGAAGGTGGACCACAGGACGACGCGGGTGCGCCCGGAGTAGCGGTCGGGGACCGATCCGCCCGGCTGGTCCACCGGCCCTGTGGTGGTGCCGCAGGCGCTCAGCAGCGCGGCGGCCGTGGGCGCCCCGGCCGCGAGGGTGAGGAAGCGCCGGCGGCTGGGGAGGCTCTGGCTCACTTCCCGGCTCCCTGGGTCAGCCCGGCGATGATGTAGCGCTGGGCGATGAAGAAGACGACGAGCACCGGCAGGATCACCATCACCGTGCCGGCCAGGATGGCGCCCCAGTTGGCGTACGTCTCCTGGTCCCGCAGGAAGAGGAGGCCGACGGGGAGGGTGCGCATATCGGCGCTGCTGGTCACGATCAGCGGCCAGATGAAGTCGTTCCACTTGGTCACCATGACCACGATCGCGACGGTGATCACCATGGGCCGTGACATGGGCAGCACGACGCGGAAGAGCGTGCGCAGATGGCCCGCCCCGTCGATCCGGGCCGCGTCCATGACCTCCTTGGGGAGCGTCAGCATGTGCTGGCGCAGCAGGAAGGTGCCGAAGACCGACCCGAGGCCCGGGGCGATCAGGCCCGCCCAGGTGTTGACCCAGCCCAGCTGGGCGACGGTCAGGAAGTTCGGCAGCAGGGTGACATGGCCGGGGACCATCATGGCGCCCAGCAGAAAGAGGAACAGCCACTTCTTGCCGGGGAAGGGCAGGAAGACGAAGGCGTACGCGCACAGCAGCGCGGAGCACAGCTCGATGGCGGTGCCGACGACCGAGACCACGAGGGAGTTGAGGAAGAACCGGTCGAAGGGGGCGGCGTTCCAGGCGTCGGAGAAGTTGCTCCAGCGCAGGTCGGTGGGGACCCAGTGGGGCGGATAGGCGTAGATCTGGGGGTTGGTCTTCAGCGCCGAGGAGGCCAGCCAGTACAGCGGGCCGGCCGCGATGAAGGCGACCAGGACGAGGAGCGCGTACAGGCCCAGGCGCCGGGCCCGGCCGCCGGGGCGGCGGGAGGGCGCCGCCGGGTCGAGGGCGGTCACTGGTAGTGCACCTTTCGCTCGAGGTAGCGGGCCTGCCCGGCGGTGATCAGCAGCAGCACCGCGAACATGATCATCGCGCCGGCGGCAGCGCGCCCCGCGTCGAAGGCGCGGAATCCCTGGTCGTAGATGAACCAGCTGAGGGTGGAGGTGGAGGTGCCCGGTCCGCCGCTGGTCATCATGGCCAGCACGTCGAACGCCTGGAAGGTGCTGATGGTGCAGGTCACCAGGAGGAAGAAGGTGACGGGTGAGAGCAGCGGGAGGGTGATCCGGCGCAGCCGCGTCCACGGCCCGGCGCCGTCCAGGGCGGCCGCCTCGTACACCTCCCTGGGCAGGCCCTGGAGCCCGGCGAGATAGACCACGGCGACGAATCCGGTGTTCTTCCAGAGGTAGACCAGGATCAGGCCGGTCAGCGCCCACTTCGAGTCGGTCATCATCGCCGGGGCTGTGAGCCCGAGCGGGTCCATCAGCGGGCGTATCAGCCCGTAGTTGGGGTCGAACACGAACAGCCACAGGGTGCCGACGGCGGCCCCGGAGAGCACATACGGGGCAAAGGTCAGCGTCCGCACCACGTTCCGGCCGCGCAGCTTCTGGTTGAGGAGCAGCGCGGTGGCCAGCCCCAGGACGATGCCTCCGGCCACGATGCCGACGACGAAGAGGACGGTGATCCACAAGGTGGCGCGGAAGTCGGGGTCGGTCAGCAGGTCGGTGTAGTTGCCGAGGCCGACGAAGTCCTTGGCCGGGGAGATCATGTCCCAGTCGGTCAGGCTGAGATAGGCGTTGTAGACCACCGGCCAGTAGGCGAAGAGAAGCAGGAACAGGAAGTTCGGGGCGGCGAACGCGGCGAAGAGCAGATAGTCGCGCCGTCTGCGCCTGGCGCGCAGACGGCGGCCGGCGTCGTCGATGGCAGACAAGGGGGAGTTGATCCTTCCGAACTGCGCCCCGAGGGACCCCTGGGGACGTGCTGGTGACAGCCCCAAGGGATACCAACAGAGTTGATGAGAAGGAAACACCTTGTCGTGTTACAACTTAGCCTACTTCACATACCCAGCTTGATATTTCTCACTTCTCCCGTGAACAGGCCGTCAGGAGTCCGGGCCTCAACTCCCGCCCTCCCCTTGCGGCGCGCTGTCGTCCGCGCCGCGCCGGGTGGTCCGTACGGGCTCGCCGGGGCGCCAGGTCTGGAGCACCGGATCGGAGCCCTCCACGGCGGTGCGCACCACCTCGGTCACCTCCACCCGGAAGAGGTGGAAGGGCTCCGGCGGGTGGACCTCCGCGGCGAAGCGGGCGAGCATCTCCGGGTCGCTCACCTCCACGGCGCGCCCGCTGACCCGCACATCGCCGCCGTCCATCCCGGTGTCCGGCCCCGGGTTGGCGTGGATCGCGAAGCGCGCGTCGCGCCGCAGGTCCAGGGCCTTGCGCGAGTCCGGCATCATGCCGAGCCACATCTCACCGAAGCCGAAGTCCGCCTCCAGGCCGGTCACCCGCGGGCCGCCGTCCTGGCGCACGGTGGCCAGGACATGGTGGCGGTAGCGCTGGAAACGCTCCCGCACCACGGCGGAGAACTCGGGCTCCGCCGCCTCGAACCCGCCCCAACTGGTCGTCGTCGCACTCATCATGGGGCCCATGCTCCCGGGATTGCCGGACGCCTTCTGCCGTGATCGCAGCTCACGCGCCTGGTCCGGGGGCAGATGGGCGATCCAGCCCGTCCCCGGCAGCGGGTAGGCCACCCAGGTCTGGGCGTAGGCCGGGGGGCGCGGCCGGGAGCGGTGGGTGAGCAGGGCGGTGGGTTCCCGGGCGGACCGCAGCACCAGCGCCGCCGGGGCGATGGACCGGTTGTTCCCGCTGGTCTGGGCGGAGGCGCAGCCCGCGTGGTACGCGATGGGCAGCGCGCGGTCGCCGGCGACCAGGCACGGCGGCCGCAGCCCCAGCCGGTGCAGCGCGGCCGCGGCCGTACGGTAGCTGCCGTTGACCTTCTCGGACTGCGCCGCCGAGCGGCCGAGCACCACGTACTGGGAAGCCAGTTGGAGGGTGATGACCACGCCCACCGCGACCGCCACCGGCTGCGGGGAGCGCGCGGCCTTGACGGTGCGCAGCGCCAGCTCGGCGATGGGGAGCGCGAGCAGGGCGTAGGAGGGCACCAGGAAGCGCGGGGCGAAGTAGCCGATCAGCAGCAGATAGGGAAGGGCGAGCGTGGCGGCGCAGACGATCGGCAGGATGCTCAGCGCGAGCGGATGGCCGAAGTGCGGGGCGCCCGGGCGGGAAACACGCTCCCGGCGGTCGCGGCGGTCCCGTACGGCCATGACGATCGCGGCGGCGGTCAGCAGCGGCAGCGCCAGCCACCACGCGGTCAGCTCCGGGTGGCGCAGCGGGACCTCGCACGGGCGGCACAGCTGCGGCCCGTTGAGGCTGCGCAGCGCGGCCCCCACGTTGAAGTGGAGCCCCATGCCGCCCTCGACATCGCTGGAGACCTTCAGCCGGTCCATGATGCCGCCGAAGCGGGCGTACGCCTCGCCCACCCATTGCATGGCGCCCAGCGCGAGCCCGCCGAGCAGCGCGGGCAGCGCCGGCCGCCAGGTCCTGACGGCCACGGCCGCGCCCAGCAGCGGCAGGGCCAGCCAGCCTCCGTCGGGGGTACGTACGAGGGTGACGCCCGCGATGACGGCGGCCAGCCACCAGCGCGCGTTCCGCTCGGCGGGGAGGCGCAGAAACCAGCCGACCGCGGCCACGGCGCCGAGCGCCACCCACAGGTTCGGCATCACCGCCGGTCCGCTGATCTGGGTGATCCACAGCCCGGCGAACAGGAGTGCGGCCAGGGCGACCGCGCCCGGGCCGAGCAACCGGCGCCACACCCGGAAGGCGGCGTACAGGGCGACGGCGGACAGCACCGCGAGGAGTACTCGCAACACCGGAATGGAGGACGTCACCGCGACGACCGGGGCGACCAGCATGCTGATGCCGCGGGAGCGCGGGGCGCTGAAGTACGCGGCCGGGTTGCGCGGGTCGACCTGGGAGACGTACACGGACTCGTCCCAGCCCAGCGCGTGCCCGATGTGCGGGACGACCACGAGGAGCTGGACGAGGGCGTAACCGGCGGCCACCAGCGCGAGCCAGGGCGCGGGGCGCCGACGGCGCGCCGGCTCGAAGGGCTGCGGGCGCGGGCGCGGGGTGGCGGCCGCCGGTGCGGCAGTGTTCTCCATGCGCGAACCATATGATGATTTTGTACCTTTTTCTCCGCATTGATCCATTCAGCTCAGCACACACGGGGGTGCCATGCGCGCCTGAGATCCGTAGGATTTTCATCCCGCAGACAGCTCCACCCCGGCGGAGAATGGACACGCATATGAAGATGCTGATCAACGTCGCCGAGACCGTGGTCACCGATGCCCTGCGCGGACTGGCGGCCGCTCACCCCGAGTTGACGGTGGACATCGAGAACCGGGTGATCGTCCGGCGGGACGCCCCCGTCGAGCGCAAGGTGGGGCTGGTCTCCGGCGGCGGATCGGGGCACGAGCCGCTGCACGGGGGGTTCGTCGGGCCCGGGATGCTGGACGCGGCCTGCCCCGGCGAGGTCTTCACCTCCCCCGTGCCCGATCAGATGGTGCGGGCGGCGGCCGCCGTGGACAGCGGTAACGGCGTCCTGTTCATCGTCAAGAACTACACCGGCGACGTGCTCAACTTCGACATGGCGGCCGAGCTCGCCGAGGACGAGGGCGTCCAGATCGCCAAGGTCCTGGTCAACGATGACGTGGCGGTGACCGACAGCCTCTACACCGCCGGGCGGCGCGGCACCGGGGCCACGCTGTTCGTCGAGAAGATCGCCGGCGCGGCGGCCGAGGAGGGCGCCCCGCTGGACCGGGTGGCCGCGCTCGCCCGGCAGGTCAACGAGTCGTCGCGGAGCTTCGGCGTCGCCCTCAGCGCCTGCACCACCCCCGCCAAGGGCAGCCCGACCTTCGACCTCCCTGCCGGGGAGCTGGAGTTGGGCGTGGGCATCCACGGCGAGCCCGGGCGCGAGCGGCGGGCCATGATGACCTCGCGCGAGATCGCCGACTTCTCGGTGGACGCGGTGCTGGAGGACCTGCGGCCCGACAACCCGGTCCTCGTCCTCGTCAACGGCATGGGGGCGACACCGCTGCTGGAGCTGTACGGCTTCGCCGCCGAGGTGCACCGGGTGCTCGGCGAGCGCCAGGTGGCGGTGGCACGTACGCTCGTCGGCAACTACGTCACCTCGCTCGACATGGCGGGCGCTTCGGTGACCCTGTGCCAGGTCGACGAGGAACTGCTGCGGCTGTGGGACGCACCGGTACGGACCGCCGGGCTGCGCTGGGGCTGCTGACCGGGACCGGCCCCGCCATCGATCCGTACGCTGGCGGGCCCATCGACTGAGGAGGCGTCTGTGCCCAACTCCGTGTCCGACAGGGAAACCGCCGGCGAACCGGTGCTCGACACCGACTTCGTCCACCGCTGGCTCACCGCGGCCGCCGCCGCCATAAGCCGCGAGGCCGCCAGACTGACCGACCTGGATTCGGCCATCGGCGACGCCGACCACGGCAGCAACATGCAGCGCGGCTTCACGGCCGTGACCGCCGCGCTGGAGAAGGAGCCACCGGACTCTCCGGGCGCGGCGCTCATCCTGGCCGGACGTCAGCTGATCTCCAAGGTGGGCGGCGCCTCGGGCCCGCTGTACGGGACGCTGCTGCGGCGGGCGGGCAAGGCGCTCGGCGACGCGGAGCGGGTCACCCTTCAGGAGCTGGCCGGCGCGCTGCGGACCGGCGTGGAGGCGGTGGCCCAGCTCGGCGGCTCCGCGCCCGGCGACAAGACGATGCTGGACGCGCTCGTCCCCGCGGTGGAGGCGCTGGCCACGGACGGCGGATCCTTCGAAGCGGCGAGCGAGGCCGCGGACAAGGGCGCCCTGGCGACCGTGCCGATGCTCGCGCGCAAGGGCCGGGCCAGCTATCTGGGTGAGCGCAGCATCGGCCATCAGGACCCCGGCGCCACGTCCTCGGCACTGCTGTTCGCGGCCTTCGAGGAGGTGGCCCGATGAGCGTGTCTTGGGGCGCTGCGCGGGCTGGACTGAGGAGCCGCGCAGCGACGAAGGAGCGAGCAGTGACGAAGGAGCGAGCAGTGACGAAGGAGCGAGCAGTGACGAAGGAAGCCCGCGCGTTGAAGCGCGCCAAGACTGAGCGGGCGGAGGGGTGCGTGTCTTGGCGCGCTGCGCGGGCTGGACTGAGGAGCCGAGCAGCGACGAAGGAAGCCCGCGCGTTGAAGCGCGCCGAGACTGAGCGGGAGGGAGGGGCATGAGCGGCGCGGGTGCGGAGAAGCTGGTCGGCGTGGTGCTGGTGTCGCACAGCGCCGCGGTGGCCCAGTCCGTCGCCGAGCTGGCCATCGGGCTGGCCGGGGGCGGCGGCACCGCCCCGGTCATCGCCGCGGGCGGCAACCCCGACGGCGGCCTCGGCACCAGCCCGGAGCTGGTCACCGAGGCCGCGCACGCGGTCGACCAGGGCGCGGGGGTGGCGATCCTCGTCGACCTGGGCAGCGCGGTGTTGACCGTGAAGGCGCTGCTGGCCGAGGGCGACGAACTGCCCAACGACTCCCGGCTGGTGGACGCGCCGCTGGTGGAGGGCGCGGTGGCGGCGGTCGTCACCGCCTCGGCCGGGGCGAACGTGGACGCGGTCGCGCGGGCGGCGGAGGAGGCGTACGACTACCGCAAGGTCTGAGGCCGTCCCTGCGGGCCTTGTCCGGCGTAGTGACAGGGGCGGTCCCGGTTGGTTGAATGCGCCGAGCGCTTTCCGGCCGACCCCTGGAGCGTCCCTGTGCAGATCTCGCGTCGTGCTCTGCTGTCGCTGGTCCCGGCCGCGACCCTGTCGGCGGTGGCGCCCTCGGCGGTGGCGCGGCCCCGGTACGCCCGGGCCGCGGACCACGCCGGGGTGCTGGACAACGCCACCGCCGTCCTCGCCGGCACCGCCGACTCCAACGCCCGGCCCGAGGTCGCCGCCAAGCTCGCGGCCATCGGCTCGACCGCCCGCGCCCGGCTGACCGCCCTGGACGACGCGGGTCCGGGCGAACTGTTCCGCGGCCTGCCCCTCGGGACCAGCGACACCAATCTGACGACGTCCTTCCAGTACCTGTACGAGATCGCCCTCGCCACCCGCGTCCCCGGCGGAGCGGCCCCGGGCCCGGGTGACGACACCGCGGTCCAGCGGCGGGTCATCGACGGCCTGGCCCGGCTCCACGACGACTACTACGGTGACCAGTCGAAGGGCTACTACGGCAACTGGTTCAACTGGGAGATCGGCATCTCCTCCCAGCTGACCCGGACCCTCGTCCTGCTCAGGGACGAGCTCGCCGCGTACCGCCCCGATCTGACCGCCACCTGCGTCGCCTCGATGGACGCCTACCTCCGCAACGGCAAGGGCGGCGACGTCGACCTCGACTCCCGCTTCCACACCGGTGCCAACCTCGCCGACATCACCACGAACCGGATCCTCCAGGGCGCCGTGCTCGGCGACGACGCCCGTATCGACAAGGCCGTCGCCGACCAGCTGACGGTCCTGGCCACCATCGACCCGTACCAGCTCAGGCACGACGTCACCGACGGCTTCTACGCCGACGGATCGTTCATCCAGCACGCCTCCGTCGCCTACACCGGCTCCTACGGCAAGGGCCTGCTCACCCGAGTCGTCCAGACGATCAAGATCCTCGAGGGCACCGGCTACGCCGATGGCGAGGACCTCGTCGGCACCGTGCGCGACTGGGTGGTGCGCGGCTTCGCACCGCTCGTCTTCGAGGGCTGGATGATGGAGATCGTCAAGGGCCGCGGGGTGTCCCGGACCACCACGGGCTACACCGATGTCGCGGAGGTCGTCGAGGCCGTCGTCGACCTCTCCGCCTACGCGGCCGAGCCCGAGGCCACCGCCCTCAAGGGCTACGTCAAGTATGTCCGGCAGACCTCCAGGGCCGCTCTCGACCCGGCGCGCTTCGTCTCCCCGGTCAGCGTCGCCCGCTACGCCGACATCCTCGCCGACCCGGGGATCGCGGCGCAGGACCTCAACCCGGCCGAGCGGAACGTCGCGTTCAATGCGATGGACAAGACCGTCCACCGGCGCCCCGGCTATGCGTTCGCGCTGGCCAGGAGCTCGCCGCGGATCAGCAAGTACGAGTACATGAACGGCGAGAACCTCATGCCGTGGTTCCAGGGCGACGGCGCCCACTACCTCTATCTCTCCGGCCAGGACCAGACCCAGGCCTACGGCGTCGACTACTTCACCACCGTTTCGCCCTACCGGCTGGCCGGCGTCACCGCGCCCGTGGAGACCCGCCGCACCGTCCCCGAACTCTACGGCGGGCTGTGGTACGACAACCCGGAGCGCGGATTCACCTCCTCCTCCGAGTCGCAGAACACCTATGTCTACTTCCCGCGCGGCGCGGGCGGGCTCTCCGGCGGCGCCTGCCTCGGCGCGTACGGCGCGGCCGGGCTCGTCCAGGCCGACGATGTCGCGTACGCCGCCCAGCAGGCCGGAACCCTCCCGGACGACTTCATCGCCTACCGCAACGCCCGCGCCACCAAGTCGTGGTTCATGCTCGACGACGAGATCGTCGTCCTCGCCGCGGGGGTGGGCGACCCGGCCGGACGCGCCATGACGACAACCGTCGACACTCGCGTCAGCGGCGTCAGCGGCGTCGCCCTGCCGTCGGGGCGGTTGCGCGACGGCTCCCCCTGGTCCGGCACCGGTACCGCCCCGCTGGCCTGGCTGCGCTACGCCGACGCGGGCCAGGGCACCGCCGTCGGATATGTGTTCCTGGAGGGGCAGCGACCCACCGTGGCGCTCGATGTGGTCACCCGCAGCCGCCGCGCCGTCCGCCTGTCGAACCCCGACACCATGGTGACCAAACAGGTCTTCTCCGTGTCCTTCGAGCAGCCGGCCGGCGCGCCGCCCGCCGCGATGGCCTACGCCCTCGTCCCGAACGCGTCCGAGCGGCAGCTGATGTCGTACGCCCGCGGGCCGGTGTCCGTCCTGGTCAACACCGCCCGTGTGCAGGCGGTGCGGCACAGGGGGCTCGGCCTGGTCGCCGCCAATGCCTTCACCCCCGGCGCCCACCGGGCCGGACCGCTGTCGATCGACGGCCCGGCGTCGGTGATCCTCCGTGAGGGGCGCAGCGGCACCGTGTCGGTGGCGGTGGCCGACCCGACCACCGAGCGCGACACGGTCTCGGTCGTCATCCGGGGCCGCGCCCTACGGACCGTCACGGCGGACGAGGGCGTGCGCGTCGACCGCGTACGAGGTGGCACCCGAATCCGCGTCAGCACCCGCCATGCCTACGGACGGAGCTTCACGGCCACGCTGCGCGGGCTCCACCGAGCCGAGGGGTAGCGGGCGGCCCCGGAGGCCAAGGGCTCCAAGTCTTTCTCGCCGTGGGTGACCTCCCGCTCACCCGGACGGTGCAGGAAATCGAGGAACACCGGCTCGTCGAACATTACTGTCGTGTCATCGCGATCGAGTCCGAGCGGTAACCAGTGACCGGTGGTCACCGAACTTTCCTCAAGGAGCTCGAATGGTTGACAAGTCCGCCGAAGTCTTGATTTCCGAGCCGGACGAACCCGCGATGGCCGGGCGCGGCGGCACCGCCCCGGCGGCGACCGACATCGAGAGGAGACTCGCCGAGGTACTGGCCGAGGTGGTACCGGCAGAAGGCGTCTCGGCCACCAGTCACTTCTTCACCGATCTCGGCGCGAACTCCCTGGTCATGGCCCAGTTCTGCGCGCGGGTCAGAAAGCGGCCGGATCTGCCGTCCGTGTCGATGAAGGACATCTACCGGCACCCCACGATCCAGAGCCTGGCGGCGGCGCTCGCGGACACCGCTCCCCCCGCCGTCGATTCACCGCCCCCCGCGCAGGAACCGACGCGGGTGGCGTCGCCGACGCGGAAGGCATCGTCGCGCACACGGGATTACGTCCTGTGCGGAACACTTCAGCTCCTGGTTTTTCTCGCATATTCGTTCGTGACCGGGCTCGTCGCCGCCCGGGGCTACGAATGGGTCGCCACCGGAACGGATCTGGCCGACATCTATCTGCGGTCGGTCCTGTTCGGCGGCATCGGCTTTGTCGTCGTGTGCGCCTTCCCGATCGCGGCCAAATGGATCCTCATCGGCCGCTGGAAGCCCCGCGAGTTCCCGGTGTGGAGCCTGACGTATGTGCGCTTCTGGATCGTCAAGGCGCTGCTCCACGCCAATCCGGTGCGCTTCTTCAACGGCAATCCGCTGTATGTGCTGTATCTGCGGGCGCTCGGTGCGCGGATCGGCAAGGGAGTCACGATCCTCTCCCACTCCATCCCCGTCTGCACCGATCTGCTCACGATCGGGGCCGGCACGGTGATCCGCAAGGACTCGTTCCTCCTCTGCTACCGGGCCCACGCCGGGCGCATCCAGACCGGCCGGATCACCCTCGGCCGGAACGTGTTCATCGGCGAGAAGACCGTGCTCGACATCGACACCTCGATGGGCGACGGAGCGCAGCTCGGCCACGCGTCCGCGCTGTACCGCGGCCAGGTGGTCCCGGACGGCGAGCGCCGGCACGGGTCGCCGGCACAGCCGACGGAGATCGACTATGTGCGGGTCGGGCCCGCCCGGTGCGACACATCGCGCCGGTTCCGCTTCGGCCTCGCCACCCTGCTCCAGCTGTTCCTCCTGTACCTGCCGCTGACCGTCGGCGGTACGTACATGCTGTTCCGCGAGGTTCCGGCGCTCGGCGAGCGATCCGATGCGGGCACGGCCGGACTCACCTCGTCGGCTCTCCTCACCGACGCGCTGCTGGTGTCCGCCGTGCTGTTCTTCGGCTTCGTCGTCGTGGGCCTCGCCGTGGTGTGCACCGTTCCGCGCCTGCTGAGCCTGGCCGTCAAGCCCGACGAGGTGTATCCGCTCTACGGCTTCCACTACGCGGTGCACCGGGCGATAGCAGGCATGACGAATCTGAAGTTCTTCACCTGGCTCTTCGGCGACAGCTCCTACATCGTCCACTATCTCCGCGGCCTCGGATACGACTTGTCCCGGGTCGAGCAGACGGGGTCCAACTTCGGCACGGAGGTGCGGCACGAGAACCCGTATCTGGTGACCGTGGGCAGGGGCACGATGGTGGCCGACGGCCTTTCCATCGTCAATGCGGACTTCTCGAGCACGTCCTTCCGGGTGTCCCGGGCCTCGATCGGGACCCAGAACTTCCTCGGCAACAACATCGCCTATCCCGCCGGGGCCAGAACCGGCGACAACTGCCTGCTCGCGACGAAGGTGATGATTCCCCTCGACGGTGAGATCCGCGAGGGAGTGGGGCTGCTCGGCTCGCCCTGTTTCGAGATTCCCCGGTCGGTGGAGCGCGACTCCCGGTTCGACCACCTCAGGGCCGGGGACGAGCTGCGCCGCAGCCTCGCCGCGAAAAACCGCTACAACCTCCGCTCCATGGTTTTCTTCCTGCTCGTGCGGTGGCTGCACGCCTTTGTGCTCACGACGCTCGGTCTCGCCTCGATCGGTCTGTACGGTCTGCTCGGGCATGCCGTGATCGCCGCGTATCTGGCTCTCACGCTCGGATTCACCGCCCTCTATTTCATCCTGGTGGAGCGCTGTGTCGCGTCGTTCCGCGCACTGCGCCCCCGGCTGTGCTCCATCTACGACCCGTACTTCTGGTGGCACGAGCGGCTCTGGAAGGTGCCGGACGAATACTTGGACGTTTTCAACGGAACCCCCTTCAAGAACGTGATCTGGCGGCTGCTGGGGGTGCGCATCGGCAGCAGGGTGTTCGACGACGGCTGCTATATGACCGAGCGGACGCTCACCACCGTCGGGGACGACTGCACCCTCAACGCCGGAAGCAAGATCCAGTGCCACTCGCAGGAGGACGGCACCTTCAAATCGGACCGCACCACGCTCGGCGACCGCTGCACCCTCGGTGTCGGCACCCATGTGCACTACGGCGTGACGATGGGCGACGGTGCCGTGATGGCGCCCGACTCCTTCCTCATGAAGGGCGAGGAGGTCCCCCCGAACGCGCAATGGGGAGGAAACCCGGCCACGGAGCTGCCGGACACCCCTGCCCTGCCCGGCCGCGACGGCCCGGCGGCGGCAACGGCAACGGCTTCGGCGAACCACGCCGGATCGACGGCGAGTTGAGGAAGGGGCCATTCGATGGGAGCACGCGTGGAAGCGGACCTGGAGTGTGCCGTGCCGACCGCTGGCGGATTCCCCGTCATCCCGCGGTGGGCACGGGAGCCGGTGGCGGGGGTGGCCGAGTGCGAGGCGGCGGTGCCGGGCGACGTGGTGAAGGCGGTCCGTGGACTGGCGGACGAGCTGAGGGTGCCGCTCAGCGCGGTGCTGCTGGCCGCGCACGCCAAGGTGGTGTCCGCCCTGTCGGGTGAGCCGGAGGTGGCGACGGGGTATGCCACCGGCGCTACGGACACTCCCGTGCCCTGCCGGCTGACCGTCGCGCCCGAGTCGTGGCGCGCGCTGGTGTCGAGCGCGCATCGCGTCGCCGCGGAGTTGCCGGCGCACCGGGAGCCGGAGGCGGCCGGGCGTTCGTACGAGGTCGTGTTCGACCCGGCGGGCACCGGGGGCGGGCTGGGCGACGGCGTGGTGCTGAGCGTGGGCTGGTGTGATCACCACGGGGGGCTGACGGCGCGGCTGCGGTATCGCACCGAGGCGATGGATGCCGGGTACGCGGCCCGGATCGGCGGCTACCACCTGGCCGCGCTGCGTTTGATGGCGGCGGATGTGGACGCCGAGCACGCGCGGCAGAGTCTGCTGTCGACCGAGGAGGCGCGCCACCAGCTCGAGGGGCTGGCCGGGCCGCGCCGGATGCTGCCGCGCGGGCGTGTGCACGAGCTGTTCGAGCGGCGGGCGCGGGCGCATCCGGAGGCGGTGGCGGCGGTGCACGGCGACCGCCGGTGGACGTACGGGGAGCTGAACGCGCGCGCGAACCGGCTGGCGCGGGCGCTGCTGGCGCGGGGTCTTCGCCGGGAAGAGGTGGTGGCGGTCGTCACCGAACGCGGCCTCGACTGGCTGGCCGCGGTGTTGGCGGTGTTCAAGGCCGGGGGCGTGTATCTGCCGGTCGAGCCGCACTTCCCCGCCGGCCGGATCGCGGCGATGCTGTCGCGCGCCGAGTGCCGGGTGGTGCTGACCGAATCCGGCAGCGCCGACGCCCTCGACCAGGCCCTGACCACACAGCCGGAAGTGACGAAGGTGCTGGTCGAGGAGGCGTATGCGGAGCAGCACGCGGACACCGACCTCGGGGTGAAGGTCTCGGCCGATCAACTGGCCTACATCTACTTCACCTCCGGCTCCACGGGCGAGCCGAAGGGGGCGATGTGTGAGCACGCGGGCATGCTCAACCATCTCTACGCCAAGATCGATGACCTGGGGATCGGCCAGGGGCGGGTGGTGGCGCAGACGGCCCCGCAGTGTTTCGACATCTCGCTGTGGCAGTTGCTGGCCGCGCTGGTCGTGGGCGGGCGGACACTGCTGATCGGCCAGGAGGTGATCGTCGACGCGGAGCGGTTCGTCGACACGCTGGTCCGCGGCCGGGCGACCGTGGTGCAGCTCGTGCCCTCCTATCTGGAGGTGGTGGTGTCGTACCTGGAGCGCTACCCCCGCGATCTGCCCGACCTGAGGTGTGTGTCGGTGACCGGTGAGGCGTTGAAGCGGGAGCTGGTCCAGCGCTGGTTCGCCGTCCAGCCGAGGATCAAGCTGGTCAACGCCTATGGCCTGACCGAGACCTCGGACGACACCAACCACGAGGTCATGGACGGGGTGCCGGAGCGGGTGCTGCTGGGCCGTGCGGTCAACAACGTGCGGGTCTATGTCGTCGACGAGCGTCTGTCGCTGGTGCCGATGGGCGCCCCGGGGCTGATCGCGTTCTCCGGGGTGTGCGTGGGGCGGGGGTACGTCAACGACCCCCAGCGGACCCGCGAGGCCTATCGGGACGATCCGTACCGGCCGGGTGAGCGGCTGTACCTGGGGGGTGACTGGGGGCGCTGGCAGCCCGGCGGCAAGCTGGAGTTCCTCGGCCGCCGGGACAGCCAGGTCAAGATCCGTGGTTTCCGTATCGAGATCGGCGAGATCGAGAACACTCTGCTGCGGGTGCCCGGGGTGCGGGACGGCGCGGTGGTCGTCGCCGAGCGGCCCGGCCACAGCACGCACCTGATCGCCTTCTACAGCGGCCGGCGCCAGGAGACGGACGTGCTGCGCGAGGCGCTGGGCGCCGCGCTGCCCGCCTATATGGTCCCCTCGGCCTTTCACTGGCAGCACGGCCTGCCGCTGACGGCCAATGGCAAGATCGACCGGAAGGCCCTGACCGCGCTGGCCGAACAGACCCCGTCGGCCGAACGGCTCGCACCGGCCGGGGACGGCGAGGCCGCCTCCGGGGTGCACGGCGCCCCGGGCACCCCGACCGAGCGCAAGCTGGCGGCCGCCTGGGCCGAGGTGCTGGGCGTTCCCCGTCACCAGATCGGCCGGCAGGACCACTTCTTCGACTCCGGCGGCACCTCGCTGTCGGCCGTGAAACTCACCATCGCCCTGAACCGGGCGGTCTCCCTCAAGGACATCACGCGCCACCCGGTACTCGCCGACCTCGCCGCGCTCCTCGACGGCACGGCCCAGCGGCGCCCAGGGCTGCTCCAGCCGCTGTCGGGCCGGGCACTGTCACCCTCGGACGGCGCGCCGGAGTGCGCCCTGGTGTGCTTCCCCCACGCGGGCGGCAACGCGGTGAACTTCCGGCCGATGGCCGATGCCCTGGCGGGCGGCGGGCCCGCGGTCTACGCCGTCGACCTGCCAGGGCACGACCTGACGACCGCCCAGGGCGAGCCGTTCGCGCCGATGGCGCGGGTGGTGGACCGGGTCATCGCCGAACTCACCGGGCATGGCCTGCGCAGGGTCATGCTGTGGGGCCACTCCTCTGGCGCCGCGCCCGCCGTGGAGACGGCGAGGAGGCTGCGGGAGCGCGGGGTGGACGTCCCCCGCGTGTTCCTCGGCGCGCAGCTGCTCGGCACCGCCGCCGGTCGGAGCGCCGCCATCACCGAGCTGACGGGGCGCACCGACGCCGAGATCGCGGCGAAACTGAGCGCGCACGGCGGGTACACCGAGCTCGGCGAGTTGAACGCGCGACACGCCGAGCACGTCGGCGCCGCCTACCGTCACGACTGCCTGGCCGCGCACCGCTACTTCGCCGACGCCCTGGAAACCCCGCCGGAGGCGAAGCTGTCCGCGCCGGTCACCGTGGTCGTCGCCGCCGACGACCCGAGCACGGCGGGGTATCGCGACCGGTACCGCGACTGGCAGCTCCTGGCCGAGCGGGTGGACCTGCACGAACTCGCCGACGGCGGCCACTACTTCCCGCGCACCCGCCCGGCCGCGACGGCACAGGCCGTCCTGGCCGCCGCCGAATCGCCGGCCTCCGCGGATTCTCTGGCCCCCTCCTGAGGCTCCTCCCCGAGCTTCCGAGTGGCGATTGAAAGGAAACCGAGATGTCGTCCACATCCCTGCAACCGCTGTCCGCGGTGACCCCGCACCCGGGCAGACCCCCCATCCTGCATGTCGAGTCCCCGGATGACGCGCCGAGTTGGGCGGCCGAGCACCGCGCCGCGCTGCGCGAGCAGGTCGCCGAGCACGGTGTGCTTCTCGTCCGCGGCCTGGGGCTGCGGGAGGTGGATCAGGTCGGTGCCGTCTTCGCGGGACTGGCCGATGGTCTGATGGCGGAGAGGGAGGCCTTCGCTCCCCGGGAGAGCCACGGCCCGGGGCTGTACTCCTCCACCGCCTGGCCGGCCAACCAGCCGATGTGTATGCACCATGAGCTGAGCTATGCGGCGGAGTGCCCCGGCCTGATGCTGTTCGCGTGTCTCGAGGCGCCCGCCGAGGGCGGGGCGACCGCGGTGGCCGACGCCGAAGGTGTGCTCCAGGCGCTGCCCGCCGCGCTGAGCGAGCGGTTCGAGCGGGAGGGCTGGCTGCTCACCCGCAGCTATAACGACGAGATCGGGGCGTCGGTGGAGGAGTCGTTCGGCACCGACGACCGTGCCGCGATCGAGCGCTACTGCCGGGCTCACGCCATCGACTTCGACTGGCGGCCCGACGGTTCCCTGCTCACCCGGCAGCTCCGCGCCGCCGTGGTACGGCACCCGCTCAACGGCCGGCGCTGCTGGTTCAACCAGATCGCCTTTCTCAACGAGTGGACACTGGCCCCCGAGGTGCGCGAGTACCTGGTGGATGTCTACGGGGCGGACGGACTGCCGTTCAACACCCGCTTTGCCGACGGCTCCCCGATCGGCGAGGACGTCATCCAGCTGCTCAACTCCACCTACGAGGACCACACCGGACGCGAGCCCTGGCAGGACGGCGATCTGATGCTGGTCGACAACATCCGCACGGCGCACAGCAGAGAGCCGTTCACCGGAGAGCGCCGGGTGCTGGTCGCCATGGCCGAGCCCCGGCGCCTGGCCGACCACTGCCCCGCAGGGAAGGTGAGCCGGTCATGAACCCTTCGCCGTCCCCCGCCACCCGGCCCGCCACCTCCCGTCAGGTCCCGGCGCCGTCCTTCGCGGTGATCTCCGGCGGGCAGGTACAGCAGGCGCTCGAAGGGCGCGAGAAACAGATCGTGGAGCTGGTCGAGGCCACCTACCGGCTGCACGGCGCCGGGGACTCGGTCAACCCCCCGTCGTACTTCCTGCGCTTCCCCGACCGCCCCACGGCCCGGATCATCGCGCTGCCGGCCTCCGTCGGCGGGCCGGTCCATGTGGACGGGCTGAAATGGATCTCCAGTTTCCCGGACAACGTGGCATCCGACCTGCCGCGGGCCTCGGCGGTCCTCATCCTCAACGACCCCGACACCGGCTACCCCTTCGCCTGTCTGGAGAGCTCGATCATCAGCGCCACCAGAACGGCGGCGTCCGCCGCGCTGGCGGCCGACTGGCTCAGCCGCACCAGGCCCCGCCCCACCCGTATCGGTTTCTTCGGCACGGGCCTGATCGCCCGCTACATCCACACCTTCCTGACCGGCACCGGCTGGACGTTCGACGCCATCGGCGTGCACGACGTGTCCGCCGACAGCGCCGAGGGCTTCCGTGGCTGTCTGCGCCGGGCCGACGCATCAGGACAGATCACCGTCCACGACAGCGCCGAGGAACTGGTGCGCTCCAGCGACCTGGTGGTCTTCGCCACCATCGCCGGCCGGCCGCACCTCACCGACCCGGGCTGGTTCGGCCACAACCCGCTCGTCCTGCATGTGTCCCTGCGTGACCTCGCCCCCGAGATCCTGCTCGCCTCGGCCAACGTCGTCGACGACGTCGAGCACTGTCTGAAGGCCGACACCTCCCCCCACCTGGCCGAACAGCTCACCGGCAACCGCGACTTCCTGGACGGCACCCTCGACGACGTCATGACCGGACGGGTGACCCCGCCGGCCGACCGGCCAGTGATCTTCTCGCCCTTCGGGCTCGGCGTCCTCGACCTCGCCGTCGGCAAGCACGTCTACGACGAAGTGGCCCGGGCCGGACACCTGCACCTCATCGACGACTTCTTCCACGACCTGCGCCGGTACGGCTGAGAGTCCCCTCTCCCAGCTCTGGCATCAGGAGGCCAGCGTGCCCGTCATCTCCACACCCCATGCCTTCAACGAGAGCCGGCTCTATGTCGACCTCCGGTCGATCTTCGGGCGCTCCCTCTATCTGAAGTGCGAGGGCTTCAACTTCGCCGGCTCGATCAAGCTGAAGGCCGCGATCGAAATGGTGGAGACCGCCGAGCGGCGCGGTGTCCTGACGCCGGATTCGATCCTGGTCGAGTCCTCGTCCGGAAACCTGGGCGTGGCGCTCAGCATGATCGCCGCCAGCAAGGGCTACCGGTTTCTGTGTGTGACGGACTCCCGCTGCAACCTGTCGGCCAGACTGCTGATGGAGGCGCTGGGCAGCCAGGTGCACATCATCTCCGATCTGGACCCCACCCGCGGCTTCCTCGGCGCCCGGATCGACTACGTACGCGCGCTGTGCGACTCCGACGACCGGTACGTGTGGCTCAGCCAGTACACCAACCCGGGCAACTGGCGGGCGCACTACCGCAGGACGGGCCCGGAGATCGCCCGTCAGTTCCCCCGTCTGGACGTGCTGTTCATCGGCGCGGGTACCACCGGAACCCTGATGGGCTGCGCGCGCTACTTCCGGGAGTGGCACCGGCCGGTGCGGATCGTCGCGGTGGACAGCGCCGGGTCGGTGACCTTCGGTGGCAAGCCGGGCCGCCGGATGATTCCCGGCCTGGGCATGAGCATCCGCCCGCCGCTGCTCGACGAGTCCTACGTCGACGAGGTGATCCGGGTCGAGGAGGCGGACACCATCCGCGCCTGCCACCGTCTGGCCAGACGCGGGTTCCTGTTCGGCGGCTCCACCGGGACGGTGGTCAGCGGCGCGATGGACTGGCTGGACCGGCATCGAACGCCCGGCCTCACCGCGGTGGCCATCGCCCCGGACCTCGGCGAGCGCTATCTCGACACCATCTACCAGACCGCCTGGCTCCAGGATCTGTACGGAGATCACATACTCGACTTCGACGAGGTGCCCGCCGACTCCCTGTGAGCCGAGGTCATACCGCGTACAGCGGGTCGGCGGGTGACCCCCGGAACGGCCCGGCGGCCCGCCCGTACGCGCGGGGACCGGAGGCGGCACGCACACTGCGCCGCCGAAGTATGGTGTCCCGCCACATGTGCCCCTCACCTGTGTGTTCCTACCTTGTGCGGACACGAACACGTCCCCACCGAACACCTGGAAGTGGTGCACATGGCCTCCGCAGGATCCGCTCCCCCGACGCCCGCAGCACCCACGAAGCTCCCCCGCATCGTCGCCGCGAGCCTCATCGGCACCACCATCGAGTGGTACGACTTCTTCCTGTACGGCTCCGCCGCCGCGCTCGTCTTCAACAAGCTCTTCTTCCCCGACTCCGATCCGCTGGTCGGCACGCTGCTGTCCTTCCTGACCTACGCGGTGGGCTTCGCCGCCCGCCCCATCGGCGCCCTGGTCTTCGGGCACTACGGCGACCGGCTCGGCCGGAAGAAGCTGCTGGTCCTGAGCCTGCTGCTGATGGGTGGCGCGACCTGTGCGATCGGCCTCCTGCCGACCCACGCCACGGTCGGCTCCCTGGCGCCCGTGCTGCTGACCACGCTGCGCCTGGTCCAGGGCTTCGCGCTCGGCGGCGAGTGGGGCGGGGCGGTGCTGCTGGTGTCCGAGCACGGGGACGCGCGGCGGCGCGGCTTCTGGGCGTCGTGGCCGCAGACCGGCGCACCGGCCGGACAGCTGCTGGCCACCGGTGTGCTCTCGGCGCTGACCGCCCTGCTGTCCGACGACGCCTTCGAGTCCTGGGGCTGGCGGGTGCCGTTCCTGCTCTCGGGCTTGCTGGTGCTGGTCGGCCTGTGGATTCGTCTCTCTGTCGATGAATCGCCCGTCTTCAAGGAAGCCCTGGCGCGGGCCGAGACCCGCAAGGCCGAGGCGGACCGGACGGGCGACCTGGCCGAGAAGCTGCCGCTGGTGGCCGTCCTGCGCCACCACTGGCGGGATGTGCTGGTCGCGATGGGCGCCCGGATGGCGGAGAACATCAGCTACTACGTCATCACGGCCTTCGTCCTGGTCTACGCGACCTCCGACCACGCGGGCCTCGACAAGCAGACCGCGCTCAACGCCGTGCTGATCGCCTCCGCGGTGCACTTCGCGGTGATCCCCGCCTGGGGCGCGCTGTCCGACCGTATCGGACGCCGCCCGGTGTATCTGCTGGGGGCCGCCGGGGTGGGCGCGTGGGCGTTCCCGTTCTTCGCCCTCATCGACACCGGGGACTTCGGGTCGCTGCTGCTCGCGGTCACGGTCGGGCTGGTCTTCCACGGCGCGATGTACGCCCCTCAGGCCGCCTTCTTCTCCGAGATGTTCGCGACCCGGATGCGCTACTCGGGCGCCTCGATCGGCGCCCAGTTCGCGTCGGTCGCGGCCGGCGCGCCCGCGCCGCTGATCGCCACGGCGCTGCTGGCCGACTACGACAGCTCCACGCCGATCTCGCTGTACGTCATCGCGGCGGCGCTGCTCACCCTGGTGGCGGTCGGCGTCGCCAAGGAGACCCGGGACCGCGACCTGGCCGGGATCGAGCCCACGTCGGCTCCGGCGCCGACCGGGGCGGTGCGGGACGCGAGCGAGCCGAGCACGGCGTCGCGGTCGGGCTCGGCCTGAGGGCCGGTGGGAGGGGCTCCGCCGCCCTTGCCCCTCCCACCGCCTCCCTCAGCACGCTTCGGCACGCTTCGAGGCGGGCCCCGGTGTTCAGCGGGCGACGGCCGTGGCCAGGCGGTGCAGCCGCAGCGCGAGCTGCACCTCCAGGGCGCGGGACGGCGACTGCCAGTCGGGGCCGAGCAGCCGTCCCACCCGCTCCAGCCGCTGCGCCACCGTGTTGACGTGGACGTGCAGTTCGTCCTTGGTGCGGGCCGGGCTCATGCCGCTCGCGAAGTACGCGTCGAGGGTGCGCACCAGATCCGTACCGCGCCGTGTGTCGTAGTCGACCACCGCGCCGATGGTGCGCGCGACGAACCCCGCCACGCGGGCGGCGTCCCCCGCACCGTCGCCGGCGCCGGCCAGCAGCAGGCCGAGGAAGCCGAAGTCCTCGGCCGCGGCGCCCTCGCCGCCGCGCCCCAGCACCCGCAACGCCTCCAGACAGCGCTGCGCCTCCGCGTACGCCGAGGCCACCTCGCCGGGGCCGGCGGCGGGCGCGGCCACCGGCGCGGAGGCGCCGACGGTGACCGCCGCGTGCACGGCGGTGCCGAGCTCCCGGGCGGTGCGGCGGGCCAGGGCATCGGCGCCGCCCTCGCCCTCGGCCATGGGCAGCAGCAGGACGGTGCCGCCGTCGCGGGCGGCGGCCAGGCCGTGCCGGGTGGCCGCCAGATGGGAGGCCGCGGACCACAGGCGCTGCCGCCCGGCCGCCTCGTCCGGCGCGTCGATTCCGGCGGCGAGGACGACATGGGGCGCGTCCAGGTCCGCGCGCAGCCGGGCGGCGCGCTCGCGCAGCAGCCGCGGCTCGCGGTCGGGGGCGTCGAGGAGGTCGTCCAGCAGCTCGCCCCGTACGCGCTGTTCCGCCTCGTCGGCCGTGCGCCGGGCCAGCTGGAGCAGCGAGGTCACCATGGCGGCCCGTTCGAGGGTGCGCTGGTCCATGGGGTCCAGGCGGGGGTGGCCGCGCAGCACGAGCGCGCCGAACAGCTCGCCGCTCGCGGAGACCGCGGCGATCCAGTCCTCGCCGTGCCGTACCGCGTGGCCGTCGGCCCGGGAGCGGTCCACGGCCGTGGCCGGGGCCCTGTGGGCCTCGGCGAACTCCACCGTTCCGCTCAGCACCTCGGCCACGGCGGCCGCCACGTCGTGCACCCCGCCGCCGCGCAGCACCAGTTCGGTCAGCCGGTCGTGGACCTCAGAGGCGCGCTCGATGACCTCGCTGCGATCCCCGATGATCTCGTTGGCGGCCTCCAGCTCGGCGAGTGCCGAGCGCGTCTCGGCCAGCAGGTTGGCCGTGTCGATCGCGACGGCCGCGTGGGCGGCGAAGGAGCCCAACAGGGCTATCTGTTCGCGCTCGAAGACACGGGCGCGGCGGTCCGCGGCGAACAGCACGCCGATGACCCCGCTGCCCAGCATCAGCGGCACGCCGAGGATGGCCACGAGACCCTCGTCGTGGACGCCCGCGTCGATGGTCCGGGTGTGCTGGAACCGCTCGTCGTCGAAGTAGCTCTCGGTCACATACGGGCGGGCGCTCTGGGCGACCAGCCCGCCGAGCCCCTCCCCCATGCCCAGCCGCAGCTGCTGGAAGCGGGCCGAGACCGAACCGTCGGTGACCCTCATATAGGTGTCGCCGGCCTGGGGGTCGTTGAGCGTGAGATACGCGATCTCGGTGCCGAGCAGGGAGCGGGCGCGCTGCACGATGGCCTGGAGCACCGCGTCCAGGTCGCGCAGCCCCGCCAGGTCGTGCGCGGTCTCGAAGAGCGCGGACAGCTCGGCCTCGCGCCGTCTGCGCCCCTCCAGCTCGCCGCGGACGCGCAGGGCCAGCAGCTTGGCGCGCTCCAGGGCCGCCAGCCGGGCGGCCGGCGCCCCCTCGGCGCGGGCGCGCAGCACCGGCCGCTCGTAGGCCTCGGCGGGCGCGCCGCGCGCGAGCAGTTCCAGGTACGGGGTCTCCGGTTGATCATGGGACATGGTCACAGGGATACTCCCGCCGGGCTCGAACTCGCCAGTGGCCGGGCCGAACCCCGGCTCCCGATCCGGCGCCCGATCCGCCGTGGGCCGTGCCGGTCGGGAGGCCGCCGGGCGGCCGGGCAGCCGGTCCGAGGGCCGGTCGCTCAGTGAGCGGTCCATCCGCCGTCCATGGCGAGCGAGGCGCCGGTGACGAAGGAGGCGTGCGGGCCGCAGAGATAGGCGACGGCCTCGGCGACCTCCTCCGGCTCGATGAGCCGCTTGACCGCGGAGTCGGCCAGCATGACCTCGGAGACGACCCGCTCCGGGGAGATGCCGTGGGCGGCTGCCTGGTCGGCGATCTGCCGCTCGACCAGCGGGGTGCGCACATAGCCGGGGTTGACGCAGTTGGAGGTGACCCCGTGGGGGGCGCCCTCCAGGGCCGCGACCTTGGAGAGCCCTTCCAGCCCGTGTTTGGCCGCGACGTACGCGGATTTGTAGGCCGAGGCGCGCAGGCCGTGGACGGAGGAGATGTTGACGATCCGGCCCCAGCCCTGGGCGTACATGTGCGGCAGCGCCCCCCGTACCAGCCGGAAGGGGGCCTCCAGCATCACGGTGAGCACCCGGGAGAAGACCTCGGGCGGGAAGTCCTCGATGGGCCGGACGAGTTGCAGCCCGGCGTTGTTGACCAGGATGTCGACGCCCTCGGCGGCCCGCTCGGCGGCGTCGAGGTCGGTCAGGTCGAGCGCGCGCGTCTCCACCCTCCCGGGCGGCCCGGACCCCCGCCCGTCGGTCCGGGCCGCCAGCGCGGCGAGCCCCGCGAGCCCCTTCTCGTCCTGGTCCACCGCCAGGACCGTGGCCCCGGCGGCGGCCAGCCGGAGGGTGCAGGCCCGGCCGATGCCGCCGGCGGCCCCGGTGACGAGTGCGGTACGGCCGCCGAGGCCGGGGTCGGCCCCGGCGGCGGGGCCCGGTGTGGTGGACTCGCTCATGAGGGGCAGGCTAGGCGGCGGCCGGGGCCCGACCGATGTGCGCCCGGCACATACTTCACTCCGGGACAGTGGGATCGAACCACGTCGGGCCGTCCTCGAGAGCCCGCTTGATCCGGGTCAGCGCGTACTCGTCCAGCTCCGGCAGCGAGTCGAGCGGGAACCAGCCCACTTCCAGGGACTCCTCGTCGTTCACCCGCGCCTCGCCGCCCACCGCGCGGCAGCGGAAACAGATGTCGACGAACTGGCATACGTCGTTATTGGGATAGGTCACCGGCTCCGCGGTGTGGACGAGCACGATGCGCTCGGGGACGCAGCGCACCGCCGTCTCCTCGTACACCTCGCGCACCACCGCCATCGCGGGCTGCTCGCCGGGTTCGGGGATGCCGGAGGGGAGCGCCCAGCGGCCGTTGTCCGCTCGGCGCCCGAGCAGCACTCTGTCCTCGTCGTCGAGGACGACGGCGCTGGCACCCGGCAGGAACAGCAGTTGGTGGCCCGCGGTCGCCCGCAGCTCGAGGATGAAGTCGGGAGTAGGCATGCGCTGAGGCTATCGGTCCGGGTGAGCGGCACCGGATGCCGTTTCCGTCACAGCCGGATGCCTTCCGCACACCTGCCACACATCTGCCGCATCGTTTCTGCGCACCATATACACATATCCGGCCACAGTCGCTACGGTATCCGTCCTGGCCCGCATGCGGCCTTTGGCCGCCTCCGGCGGGTCCTCCCGGGCCCGCCGCCGCACGGCCGGTCCGGCACGCGGTGCCCGTCACGACTCGGGGGGTCGAACGGGATGGCGTCTTCAGCGGCACGGCCTGTCGTACGGAAACACAGCAGCGCGCCCGACATCGTGGGCGCCGCGGTCCTCGGGTGCTGCGCCGTCTGGGCCCTGGTGTGCGCCGCGGGCCGCACCGCCCGTCCCGAAGGCGTGCTGCTGGCCGTGCTGGCCGTGGCCGCCGGGTACGCGTGC
Organism: Streptomyces sp. NPDC097640; assembly: GCF_040302705.1. Classification (NCBI taxonomy): domain Bacteria; kingdom Bacillati; phylum Actinomycetota; class Actinomycetes; order Kitasatosporales; family Streptomycetaceae; genus Streptomyces; species Streptomyces sp. NPDC097640. The sequence goes on along the minus strand of NZ_JBEOSB010000002.1, from coordinate 475,740 downwards.
GGGCGGATCGCCGGCTCGCTGCTGCCGGTGGCCTCGGCCACGGCCGCGGCGCTCGCGGGCCTGGGCCTGGCCTGCACCGTCCCGGACGGGGCGGGCGGCCACGACGGGGCGGCCCACGCGGCGCTGTTCACGCTCGCCGTCGGGGCGGCCTGCGGCGCCGCCTGGGCCGCCCGGTCGGCCGTGCTCCGGCTGGCCCTGCGCCTGCTGGCCGTGGCGATCGCGGCCACGGCCCTGGTGGCCGGGTCGCCGGCCGGCTGTGCGGCCGGGGCGCTGGTGCTGCTGTGCTCGCTCGCCGCCGCCCGGGCCAGGCGCCGGCTGCCGGGGCTGGCCGGGCTGGCCCTGGTCGCGGCGGTGGCCGTCGGCGGCTGCTGGGCCATCGCCGAGGACGCCCTCCCGGACAGGCTCTCGGCGCCGTTGCGCGACCGGCTGGGCGAGCACCGCGTACGGCTGTGGCAGGACGCCGTACGGATCGCCGGACACGGCCCGCTGCGCGGAGCGGGGCCCGACCGGTTCGGCGAGCTGAGCCCCACCGTCCAGCGCTCGGCCACCGCCTCGGACGACACCCCGTCCTCGGCCCCGCTACAGCAGGCCGCCGGGCAGGGGCTGCCGGGGGCGGCCCTGCTGGGCGCGGCCTTCGGCTGGCTGCTGTACGCGCTGTGGCGCTCGCCCCGCCGGACGCCGGCCGTCCTCACCGCGGCCGCCGCGCTGACGGCCCTGGCCGTCGAGTCGGTGCTCGGCAACGCGCTCAGCTTCCCGGAGGTGACCGCCGGGGCCGGCCTGATCGCGGGGCTGGCCACGGCGCGGCTCCCGGACGCGGACCCGGACCCTTTCGCGGGCGCACCCCCACCCCTGGACCCGCTCCCGGCGACGCGCTGAGCGCGCGGGTGGGCGTCCCGCACGCGGCGGGGCGTCCCCTTGGGCGACAGGCGTTTCTTCCCCCACCCCGCCCCTTCCCGCAGTGTCGAGCCGCTGCCCATGTGCGGCTCCGCCGCGCGAGGCTCCGCCGCGTCGCAAGGGCTTCGCCCCTGGCCCCTGGGGCCTGGGGCAGCGCCCCAGTTGAGGGAAGGGGCGGGGTGGGGCAGTGTCCGAGCGGCGGTCGATGTGCGGCTCCGACGCGCGGGGCTCCGACGCGTGGGCCCGCCGCAGGCGTCAAGATCCGCCGGACGGGGCCTAGGCCCGCGAGGCCCCGGCCGCGATGCCGCGCAGACGGTGGCGGATCACGCGCACCGCGGCCTCGGCGTCGTCCACGGTGACGGTGAAGATCCGGCCGTCGCCGAGCCGCAGCACCAGGCCCTCACCGCGGCGCACGACCACGGCGGTGCCCTTCTCGGGGCGCCAGCGGTAGCCCCAGCCGCCCCACTGGCACGGGGTGACCCGGGGGGCGAAGTCCGCGTGGACCACGTCGTTGAGCGGAATGCGGCGGCGCGGCAGCCCGATGTGGCCGCAGCGCACCTCCAGAGCCTCCTCGTCGACCCGCACGGCCACATGGACGAAGGCCAGGGTGCCGAAGAGCATCAGCAGCCCGACCGCGAGGCAGCCGATCACGGACATCAGGAGGGGGGCGAGACCCGAGGTCCAGGGAGAGTCGACGGCCAGGTCGATGCCGAGCGCCACACAGGCGGCGCCCCCGGCGGCCAGCACCCATTGGGCGCGGTTGTGCGCACGTCCCGTCCAGACCTCGGGCGGCTGCCCGGTCGCCGCCCGCTCGTCGCGCTCGTCGCCCTCGCCGTGGTGCCCCATAGCTGGCAGGGTACTCACGTTCCGCTACCCCGGCAGAGGATGGCCGAAAGGACGCCGGGGAGGGCAGCCGCGGAGCGGTCGGGCCGGGTCAGCCCCGGGCCAGCGGTTCGGGCGCCAGCAGACGGCCCTCGGTGTAGGCGAGGGCGACGTCCGGCAGGGCGGCCTCGCGGCCGCTGAGGATGACGGTGAGCCGTCCCCGGGAGAGGGCCGACGGGGCCTCCCCCGCCGCGGGCGCGGCAGCGGCGCCGATCCGGCGCAGGGCCTGGGCGGCGACGGCCTCGGCGGACCCGTGCAGGGCGATCGGCGGTGCGTCGGCCGGCTGGACGGCGGCCCGGATACGGTCGGCGACCAGCTCGTAGTGCGTGCAGCCCAGGACGAGGGCCCGGATGTCGCGCGGGGTGCGGGCCGCGGCGTCGGCCACCGCCGCGTCGATCGCCGCGGAGTCGGCGTGCTGTACGGCCTCGGCGAGCCCCGGGCAGGCCACCTCCGTCACGGAGACCCCGTCCGCGAAGTCACGGATGAGCCCACGCTGGTAGGGGCTGCCCGTGGTGGCGGGGGTGGCCCAGATCGCGACGGGTCCGCCGCCCGCCGCCGCGGGCTTGATCGCGGGTACGGTCCCGATGACCGGCAGCGTGGGCTCCAGCTCGGCCCGCAGCGCGGGCAGGGCGTGCACGGAGGCGGTGTTGCAGGCGATGATCACCGCGTCGGGGCGGTGCGCGGCCGCGGCGCGGACGCAGGCCAGCGCGCGCTGGGTGACGTCCTCGGGGGTACGGGGTCCCCAGGGCATGCCGTCGGGGTCCGAGGAGACGACGAGATCGGCGTCCGGCCGGAGCCGATGCACCGCGGCCGCTGCCGGGAGCAGGCCGATTCCGGAATCCATGAGCGCGATCTTCACCCGGTCACCTTAATGGATCGCTCCGGAGCGCCCGGCGGCCGGGCACCCGGTCGGGCAGACTGCCACGGTGAACGCGCTGACGTGGATCGCCGTCGGGTCACTTGTCGCCTGGGTCTGGCTGCTGCTCGGCCAGGGCTTCTTCTGGCGTACGGACATCCGGCTGCCCAGCGGCGGCCAACCGGCGGACCCCGGTGGCGAACCGGGGGCGAACCTCGACGACGAGGAGTGCTGGCCGGCGGTGGCCGTCGTCGTCCCCGCCCGGGACGAGGCCGCCGTCCTCCCCGTGAGCCTGCCGTCGTTGCTGGCGCAGGACTATCCGGGGCCGGTGGAGATCTTCCTCGTCGACGACGGCAGTACGGACGACACGGGCAAGCTGGCCCGTGAACTCGCCGATGAGCACGGCGGGCTGCCGCTGACCGTGGACTCGCCCGGTGAGCCGCCGCCGGGCTGGACGGGCAAGCTGTGGGCGGTGCGCCACGGCATGACGCTCGCCGGGGCCCGCCCGGACACCGAGTATCTGCTGCTGACCGACGCGGACATCGCGCATGAGCCGGACTCCCTCCGCGAGTTGGTGCGGGCGGCCCGTGGCTCCGGGCTCGACCTGGTGTCGCAGATGGCGCGGCTGAGGGTGGTGACGGTCTGGGAGCGGCTGATCGTCCCGGCGTTCGTGTACTTCTTCGCGCAGCTGTATCCGTTCCGGTGGGTCAACCGGGCGGGGGCGCGGACGGCGGCGGCCGCGGGCGGGTGTGTGCTGCTGCGGCGGGAGGCGGCCGAGCGGGCCAGGGTCCCGGATGTGGTCCGGCACGCGGTCATCGACGACGTGGCGCTGGCCCGGGCGGTGAAGCGCGGTGGCGGGAGGATCTGGCTGGGGCTCGCGGACCGGGTGGACAGTGTGCGGCCCTATCCGCGGCTCGCCGAGCTGTGGCGGATGGTCGCGCGCAGCGCGTACGCACAGCTGCGGCACAGCCCGCCGCTGCTGGTGGCCACGGTGGCCGGGCTCGCGCTGGTGTACCTGGTGCCTCCGGTGGCGCTGTGCGCGGGGCTGGTGGCGGACCGGCCGGCGCTGTGGGCGGCGGGGGCCGCCGCGTGGGCGCTGATGGCGGCGACATACGTCCCCATGCTGCGCTACTACCGGCAGACGCTGTGGCTGGCCCCGCTGCTGCCGGTGACGGCGCTGCTGTATCTGCTGATGACCCTGGATTCGGCGGTGCGGCACTATCAGGGGCGCGGCGCGGCGTGGAAGGGGCGGACCTACGCCCGCCCCGGCGCCGCGCCCTGACGGCACGTCTCACTCGCTCACTTGCGGCCGGGTGTCCAGTTCATGCCCCAGCCGTAGGCGTAGTCGAGGGTGCGCTGGGGGCTGACGCCACGTTCGGGCACCAGGTAGCGGGCCTCGCGCTGGACCACGAGGTCGCCCCCGTTGTTGGTGATCAGCGCGAGGGCGCAGACCGGGGAGGGGACGGTGCACTCGTCGAGCGAGAAGTCGATGGGCGCGCCGTGCTGCGGCTGGAGGGTGACCGTGGCATTGAGGTTGGCGAAGCTGCGGGCGCCCTCGTAGATCGTGACGAAGACGAGGATGCGGCGGAACGCGTTCTTGTGGTCGAGGTTGATGGTGAGGTTCTCGCCGGACGCCTGGGCGCCGGTGCGGTCGTCGCCGTCGAGGTGGATGAACGGTGGCTGGTGCAGCGAGCCGAAGGAGTTTCCGAGCGACTGCACCACGCCCTTGCTGCCGTCGGCGAGCTCGAACAGCGCGCCCAGGTCGAGGTCGAGGTCCCCGTGCATGGCGATGGCCTTGCCGAGTTTCTGGCCCCAGCCCTTGAACTGTTTGCGCACCTGCCAGTTGAGGTTCACCCGCATGGCACCGGAGGTGCCCCCCTGCTTGGTGAGCGAGACGGAGGGGGCCTCCTTGGTGAGGGTGATCTTGGACAGGCTCACCGGGGCGGCGGGGACCGGGGGCGCGGCGGCCGGGTAGGCGGGCGCCGTCGGCGGCGGAAGCGGCACGGCGGCCCCGACGGGCGGCGCGGGCGGCATGGGCGGAAGTGGCGCGGACTGCGGTACGGGCGCGGGGGCCGCGGCCGGGGCGGCGGGGGTCTGCTGTGGCTCGTCGACGCTGATGCCGAAGTCCGTGGCCAGGCCCTCGAGTCCGCTGCTGTAACCCTGGCCGACGGCCCGGAACTTCCACGCGCCCTGCCGGCGGTAGAGCTCGCCGAACACGAAGGCGGTCTCGACGGTGGCGTCCTCGCTGTCGAAACGCGCGATCTCCGCGCCACCCGAGGCGTTCACCACCCGGATGAACAGGCCCGGGACCCGGCCGAAGTTTCCGCCGTCCGAGGACGCGGCGAGCACCACGGTCTCAATGGCGGGCTCGACCCGGTCGAGGTCCACCGCGAGCGTGTCGGTCACGGTGTCACCGGTGGTCCGCTTGCCCTCGTGGCGCACGGCGCCCGAGGAGTGTGCCGGCTGGTTGTAGAAGACGAAGTCCGCGTCGGAGCGGACCTTTCCGGATGCCAGCAGCAGCGCCGAGGCGTCGACATCCGGCACCCCCGGGCCGGTGCGCCAGCCCAGTTCGACCCGCACCGCCGACGCCGGAACCGGAACATTGCTGCCTTTGCGCATCGCCATGCTGTCCCCCTGCCTTTCTTCATTCGTTCATCAGGGCGCCCGGCCGGGCCACCGGGCCCGAGGTCCATCCGATCGGCGGACCGCGGCCGGTAACCCGCCGAAAACGCGCTCTTTACAGGATCTCAACGTACCCTGCGACCGTTTTTCCCTGGTTCGCTCGGGTTGGGGAACCCCAGCCGCTCCCAGCGGGTAAAACAACCTTCTTACCGGACTCCCCAATCGGCACATCGTGGGCTTAACTTATGGGCTATGACCTCCCCCCGCGGTAGCTACGGCAGCGGCTACTACTCCTCGTCGTCCTTCCCGGACACCCCGATCTACGACAGCCTCGTCGCCGAGCGGGGGACACCGCAGATCGCGCCCATCCGGGTGGCCCCGCCGTACGACACCGGCAGCCACCTCCCGGCGCTCCCCTCCGCGCTGCCGGCACTGCCGGCCGCGCCCACCCAGTACAACCCCTCGCAGGGGTACCAGGGGGGTGGCGGTCAGCCGCAGCCCGCCGGGCTCCAGCAGGCGCCCTCGCCGTACATCCCGCCGCAGGCGGCGGGTCCGCGCGGCTACCCGGGAGGGCAGCAGCAGCCACCGCAGCAGCAGCGTCCGGCGGCGCCCTCGGGCTACGAGGCGATGCGCCCGGCCATGCCGCGCCCCGCGGCGCCCCGGCCGGCGGCTCCCGCGCCCTCGCCGTACGAGGACCCCTACGGCCGCCAGCAGTACCCGGGGCGGCCGCAGCAGCCGGGGCCCGGCTACTGAGCCGCTGAGCGCCCGACGCGGCGGGGCCCGGGCACGGCGGCCGGGTCCGTGTCGTGGCTCGGGCTCGGCGCTGTCGGACCTCGCTGGCAAGATGTCCTCATGGTCAACCCAGTGCTGAGCGCCGTCCATGTGTACCCCGTCAAGTCGGTCGCGGGGACGGCTCCTCATGAGGCGGTCGTCGAGCCGTGGGGGCTCGCCGGAGACCGGCGGTGGATGGTCGTCGAGCCCGGCGGCAAGTATGTGACTCAGCGTCAGCAGGCGAGGATGGCACTGGTTTCGGCCGAACCGCTGCCGGGTGGCGGGATCCGGCTCGGCGCGGCCGGGCATGAGCCGCTGACCGTCGCCGTGCCCGGGCCCGGGGACGCCCCGGGGGCGGTGTCGACCGTGTGGCTGCACAAGGAGGCGGTCGACGTGGTCCCGGCGGGCGCGGCGGCCGATGAGTGGCTGAGCGGCTTTCTGGGCACCCCGGTCCGCCTGGTCCATCTGGACGATCCGTCGCGCCGCCGACCGCTCACGCCGGAGTTCGCGCGCGGGGGCGAGACCGTGAGCCTGGCCGACGAGTTTCCCCTGCTGCTCACCACCACCGCGTCGCTGGACGCGCTCAACTCGCTCATCGCCCAGGGGGATCACCCGGACGAGGGTCCGCTGCCGATGAACCGCTTCCGGCCGAACGTGGTCGTCGAGGGCACCGCGCCGTGGGCCGAGGACACGTGGCGGCGGATACGGATCGGCGAGGTCGTCTTCCGGGTCACCAAGCCCTGTGCCCGGTGCGTGATCACCACCACCGACCAGGAGACCGCCGAGCGCGGCAAGGAGCCGCTGCGTACGCTGGCCCGCCACCGGCGCTTCGGTGATCAGCTCGTCTTCGGCCAGAATCTGGTCCCGGAGCTCCCCGAACTCCCCGACCGGGCCGCGCTCTTGGGGGAGGGCCCCGGCATCGGGACGCTGCGGGTGGGCGACGCGGTGGAGATCCTCGAGTAGCGATGGCCCCGTCCGGCCCGGTCATCAGGGCCGTTCGGCCCCTTCCTGGTGTGCACACCGCTCGCCGATGCTCATCACCAGCGCCTGGGAACCACCTTCGCCACGAGGCCGCGCCGGGCTCTCACTCCACTGCGGTGAGAAGCCACCCGGACGGGCGCGGCCCCGTGCGGCGTGGGGCGCGGGGCCGGAAGGGGAGTCGGCCTCGCGCCCCACGCGACGTCATTCGGCGGCGCGGCGGTCCCTGATGCGCTCGGCGATGACCGCGGCCTGGATGCGCCGTCCCACGCCGAGCTTCGACAGAATCGCCGAGATGCGGTTCTTGACCGTCTTCTCGGCGAGGAACAGCCGCTCGGCGATCTGGCGGTTGGTCAGCCCCTCGCCGATGAGTTCCAGGATCTCCCGCTCGCGCGGCGACAGCCGCTCCAGCTCGACCGGCACGCTGGGCTGTGGCCCACGCAGCCGGGCCATCACCCGCGCGGTCGCGCCCGGGTCGAGCATGGACCGGCCGCCCGCCACGGTGCGGACGGCGGACACCAGGTCGGAGCCGTTGATCTGCTTGAGCACATAGCCCGCCGCGCCCGCCATGATCGCGTCGAAGAGCGCCTCGTCGTCGTCGAAGGAGGTGAGCATCAGACAGGCCAGTCCGGGCAGCCGGGCCCGCAGCTCGCGGCAGACCTCGATCCCCTCGTGGTCGCCGCCGTCGGCCGAGGAGCCGAGCCGTACGTCGAGCACCGCGACCCGGGGCCGGACGGCGGGGGCGCGGGCGATGGCCTCGCGCGCGTTGGCCGCCTCCCCCACCACGCACAGGTCGGGCTCCGAGTCGAGCAGGTCGCGCAGCCCGCGGCGCACCACTTCGTGGTCGTCGAGCAGGAAGACCCCGATGCGCTCGGCGGGCCCCATGGGGTCGGCTGTCGAAGCCACCGCTTCTCCTTCCGTTCCCTCAGTGGCGCGCGGGGCGCGCCGGGCGTGATCCGCCGCCCAGCTTTATGCCCCGACGCCGCGCGGGGTAAGGGCCGTTCGGCCCTGCGGCCCGCCGCGAGCGCCCGCCCGCGGGCCGCTTCAGGCCCGCTTGTTCTCCGCGATCAGCGGCCGCAGCACCCTGCGCAGATCCCGCTCGCTGAGCGGCGCCAGCGCGCGGGCGGCGAGCCGTCCGTCGGGGTCGAGGACGATGGTCGAGGGGATCGCCTGCGGGTTGACGCTGCCCCTGGGAAGCTTGAGCACGATCCTGCCCATCTGGTCGTAGAGGCTGGGGTACGGGACGCCGTACTCCTCCTCGAACCTGATGGCCGCCTCCCGGCTCGGGTCCCGGGTGTTGATGCCGACGAACCGTACGCCCTCGGCCTCGGTCTCCTTGGCCACCTTCACCAGATTGGGCGCCTCGCCCCGGCACGGCCCGCAATTGGAGCCCCAGAGGTTGACCACGACGACGTGGCCCTTGTAGTCCGCGAGGTCCAGGGGCTTGCCGTCGAGCGTCTTGCCGGAGATCCCGTGCACCTGCTCGCGCTCGCCCGGCGCGTAGCTGCTGATCACCTCGTTGCCGCCACCCGACGTCGAGGTGTCGTCCCCGGAGGAGCCCGCCCCTGTCCCGCATGCCGACAGGAAGAGGGCGGCGGCCAGTGCGGCGGCCGAACCGGAGGTGAGATGACGGGTGTTCATGTGGTCAGCTTCGCAGGTCGCGGGGGCGCCTCGGCGCGCGGGTCCCCGGTCCGTTCACGGCGACATGCCGCCCGCGTACGGTCCGTACAGGTCCAGCAGCCGGGTGCGGGCGGACTGGAGCCGGCGCCCGATCACCTGGGCGCAGGCGAGGGCGAGCGCGTAGCCGAGCTCGGTGTCCTCGTCACACAGCCGGCGCACCGCCTCCGCGTCGAATTCGTACGCCCGCACCGGGCTGAGGGCCTCCGCGCCCAGATGCCAGGTGTCCGGCGGGAAGAGCCAGGACCAGCCGATCAGCTCGCCGGGGCCGAGGGTCTCGATCACGGCGGCGCGCCGCCCGGGGACGTGCAGGTCGAGGGTGACCGCTCCGGTGCGGATGATCCAGAAGCGGTCGGCCGTGCGGCCCTCCTCGAAGATGCGGCCGCCCGAGGGGAAGGACACCTCGCGGGCGAGCGCCATCAGCCGGTCGCGGTGCTCCGGGTTCAGCGGGCTGAGAAGTCCCATCATGACCTCACTGTGCCGTCTCCCGCTGCTCGGCGCCCCTCGGCTGCCCCTCGGTCGCCTCTCGGCGCGGACCGCGCGGACGGGCCGAAGGGCGGCCGGGCGCCGCTTGTGGCATGGTCGTAGGTGGGTCCTTGAGGTCCGGTGCGGCGCGAACGGCCCGGGCCGGGTACCACGCGGAGGCACGCATGGGACCGCAAGCCACGCTCACCGACCGCGAGCTGCACAGCCTGGACGCCCACTGGCGCGCGCTGAACTACCTGGCGGCGGGCCAGATCTATCTGACCGCCAATCCGCTGCTGGCCGAGCCGCTGCGCCCGGAGCACATCAAGCCGCGGCTGCTGGGCCACTGGGGCACCTGTCCCGGTCTGAACCTCGTCTACACGCATCTGAACCGGGTGATCTCGGATCGCGACCTGGACGCGGTGTGCGTCTGGGGCCCGGGCCACGGTGGGCCGGCCGTGTTCGCCGGGGCCTGGCTCGAGGGCACGTACGGGGAGCTGTATCCCGACGTGGGGCGGGACCTGGCCGGGATGGCCCGTCTCTTCCGCCAGTTCTCCACGCCCGGCGGGGTGCCAAGCCACGCCGCACCACAGCTGCCCGGCTCGTTCCACGAGGGCGGGGAGCTCGGCTACTCCCTCGCGCACGCCTATGGCGCGGCGCTGGACAACCCCGGTCTGGTGGTGGTCTGCGTGGTCGGCGACGGGGAGGCCGAGACGGGGGCGCTGGCCACGTCCTGGCACGCCGACAAGTTCCTGGATCCGGTGTACGACGGCGCCGTGCTGCCGGTGCTGCACCTCAACGGCTACAAGATCGCCAATCCGGCCGTCCTGGCCAGGCTGCCCGAGGGCGAGCTGGACGAGCTGCTGCGCGGCTACGGCCACGAGCCGCTGTACGTCACCGCCGCCGCCGGCGAGGACCCGGAGCGGACGCACCACGCCATGGCGGCGGCGCTGGACGTCGCGCTGGACCGGATCGCGGCCTTCCAGCAGGCCGCGCGGGAGGGCGGCGGGGCGCGGCGGCGGCCGCACTGGCCGTTGCTCGTGCTGCGCACGCCCAAGGGCTGGACCGGCCCGGCCGAGGTGGCCGGGGTGCCCGTGGAGGGCACCTGGCGGGCCCATCAGGTGCCGCTGGCGAGGGTCAGGGAGGATCCCGGGCGGCTGCGACAGCTGGAGCGGTGGCTGCGCTCGTACCGCCCGGACGAGCTCTTCGGCCCCGACGGCCGCCCGCGCCCCGAGGTGCTGGCCTGTGTGCCGGCGGGCGACCGCAGGCTCGGCGCCAATCCGCACGCCAACGGCGGTCGGCTGCTGCGCGAGCTGCCGCTGCCCGACCTGGCCGGCTTCGCCGTCGCCGTGGACAAGCCGGGCACCCGGCTGCACGAGCCGACGCGCGTGCTCGGCGGGATGCTGCGCCAGGTGATGGCCGACACGGCCGAGCGCCGCGACTTCCGCCTGGTCGGGCCGGACGAGACGGCGTCCAACCGGCTCCAGGACGTGTACGAGGTGACGGACAAGGCCTGGCAGGCCGAGACGGTGGAGACGGACGAGCATCTGGGGCCGCACGGCCGGGTCATGGAGGTGCTGTCCGAGCATCTGTGCCAGGGCTGGCTCGAGGGCTATCTGCTGACCGGGCGGCACGGCCTGTTCTCCTCGTACGAGGCGTTCGCCGACATCGTCGCCAGTATGGCGTCCCAGCACGTCAAGTGGGTCCAGACCGCCCGCACCGTCCCCTGGCGGGCGCCGATCGCCGCCCTGAACTACCTGCTGACCTCACATGTGTGGCGGCAGGACCACAACGGCTTCTCGCACCAGAACCCCGGGTTCGTCGACCACATCCTCAACAAGGACCCGCAGACGGTGCGCGTCTACCTCCCGCCCGACGCCAACACCCTGCTGTGCGTCGCCGACCATGTGCTGCGCACCCGGGACGCCGTCAATGTGGTCGTGGCGGGCAAGCAGCCCTGCTACGACTGGCTCGGTCTGGAGCAGGCCCGCGACCACTGCGCGCGAGGCCTCGGCATCTGGGAGTGGGCGGGGACGGAGCGGCCGGACGGCGAGCCGGAGGTGGTGCTCGCCTGCGCGGGGGACGTGCCCACCCAGGAGGCACTGGCGGCGGCGTCCGTGCTGCGCACCCGCCTGCCGGAGCTGGCGGTCCGGGTCGTCAACATCGTCGACATGGCCAAGCTGCTGCCGCGTCAGGAGCATCCGCACGGTCTGACGGACCGCGAGTTCGACGCGGTGTTCACCCGCGACCGGCCGGTGATCTTCGCGTATCACGGCTATCCGTGGCTGATCCACCGGCTCACCTACCGGCGGGCCGTCCATCCGCGGATCCATGTGCGCGGCTACCGGGAGATGGGCACCACGACCACGCCGTTCGACATGGTCGTGCGCAATGACCTCGACCGCTTCCGGCTGGTCATGGACGTGTTGGACCGGGTGCCGGGGCTCGCCGTCCGTGCCGCGGGGCTGCGCCAGTCCATGGAGGACATGCGCCACCGGCACCACGCCTGGATCCGGCGGCACGGCGAGGACATGCCGGAGGTGGCGGAATGGAGCTGGCCCGGCTGACCCGAAGCAGAATGCGGGTGAGCAGATTACGGGCACCGATCGCCCACTTCCGGTAAGTGTTCGATGCCCGAACCGTCAATCTCGGTCTCGGCGTGCGCGGACGGCCCAAGGCCCGTACCCTCGGCTGCTTCATCGACCCTGCTGTCACTCGCAGCTGTCACTCGCACTCGTCAACGGGAGGCACCGGTGCCGGCGCAAACCCGCCTGTGGTCCGCCGATCGAGCCATGGAACGTCTGCTCCAGCGCCGTTTCACCGCACGCGAGTTGCCGCTGCTGCGCGTGCAGATCGAGGAGTGCGCCGCCTGGGCCGGGCTGGCCGAGGCGCGCCGGGGCGACTTCGTCCTGGCCGTGGACGCGATCGCCACCAACGCGGTGGAGCACGCCGGCGGGGAGGGAAGCCTGCTGCTGCGGCGGGTCGGTGACGAGCTGGAGTGCCGGATCAGCGACTCGGGCCCCGGCTTCTCCGAGGACGTCATCCCCCGGATCCTGCCGGGCCTGGACGGGGCGACCAGCGGGCGCGGGCTGTGGCTGACCCGCCTGGTCACCGACCGGCTCGCGGTCAGCGCGGGCGCCGTCGGGGCCGTGGTGACGCTCGCGATGCGGCTGCGCTGAGCGCTCCCCCGCTGTCTCTCCCCCCGGCACCCCGCCACCTCCCGCCACGCACGCCGGCCTGTCCCGCCTCGCCCGAGCGGCTTCCGGCGGGACAATGGGAAGGAACGTATCCATGTGCTGACATGAGAGGCGGTGGGCGCGGTGGAGCTTCCCGTCGTGGTGGGGGTGGACGGTTCGGACGCCGCCTTCGACGCGCTGGACTGGGCGGCCGACATGGCCGCGCGGCGCCAAGTGCCGCTGCGCATCGTGCACGCGTCCCTGTGGGAGCGCTACGAGGGGTACATCCCCTCCAGCTCGCCGGACCGCCCGGCGGAGCGGATCCGCAGCGAGACCGTGCTGGCCATGGCCGCCGAGCGGGCGGGGCGGCGCTCCTCGGCGCTCAAGGTGATGACGGATGTGGCGGCCGACGACGCGGTGACGGCCCTGCTGCGCGCCGCGCAGAGCGCGGACGCGGTGGTCGTGGGTTCGCGGGGGCGCGGGGAGTTCGCGTCGCTGCTGCTGGGCTCGGTGGGGCTGGGGATCGCGGCGCGCGCGCACTGCCCGGTGGTGGTGGTCCGCGGCCGCCCGCAGAATGTGCAGGGTCGGCTGAACCGGGTGACGGTGGGCATCGCCGAGCGCGAGCGCCCCGGCGGGCCCGAGTACGCCTCGGGTGCGGCGGCGAACGCCTTCGCGCTCCGCGAGGCGCGGCTGCGCGGCTGTGAGCTGGAGGCGGTGCACGCCTGGCGCTACGCGGCCGCCGAGGCGGCCGGGGAGCCCGGGAACCCCGAGGAGCGGGCGCGGCGCGCCGGTGAGCTGCTCGACGAGGCGCTGGGCGGCTTCTCGGCGGCGGCGCTGCCGCCCGTGCCGGTGGCGCACCGCGTGGTCGAGGCCTCGCCGCGCAAGGCGCTGCTGGACGCGTCGGCGCACTCCGACCTGCTGGTGGTGGGGGCGCGGCGGCGCCATGGCCACTTCGGCATGCAGTTGGGCCTGGTCAACCACGCGGTGCTGCACCACGCGCACTGCCCGGTGGCGGTGGTCCCGCAGACCTGACCGGCCCCGGCGACCCTGGCGCCCCCTTTGACGGCAGGCGCTAGGCTGCCCTGAAGCGGCTGACGGGCACGACGGAGGCCAGGTGTCGGGCACTGGGGATCAGGGGCGCCATCCGGCACTGCCCCAACTGCGTCTGGACCAGCTCATCGACGAGCTTCAGGCGCGGCTCGACGCGGCGCGGGCCACGCAGGGCCGTACGCACAACCTCCTCGAGGCGGTGCTCAACGTCGGCCGCGAGCTGGATCTGGAGCAGGTGCTGCGGCGGATCGTGGAGGCCGCGGTGGTGCTGGCCGACGCGGAGTACGGCGCGCTGGGCGTGGTCGACCAGCACCGGCTGTCGGAGTTTCTGCCGGTGGGGATATCCGAGGAGCTGGCGCGGCGGATAGGACCGCTGCCCGGCGGCCACGGTCTGCTCGGCGAGTTGATCCGCCGTCCGCAGCCGCTGCGGCTGACCGATCTGGCGGCCCATCCGTCCAGCCGGGGCTTCCCGGAGCACCACCCGCCCATGCACTCGTTCCTGGGGGTGCCGATCCGGGTCCGCGACGAGGTCTTCGGGATCCTGTATCTGACCGAGAAGCGCGGCGGCGCCGACTTCGACCCCGAGGACGAGGCGGTGCTGACCACCTTGTCGGTGGCGGCGGGCGTGGCCATCGACAACGCGCGGCTGTACCAGGAGAGCAGGCGCCGCGAGCAGTGGCTGGAGGCGTCGGGTGTGATCACCCGGACGCTGCTGGCCGGGACCCCCTCGGGCGAGGCGCTGAGCCTGATCGCCCGCCTCGCCCTCCAGGTGTCCCTGGCCGACTCGGCGGCGGTGCTGCTGCCGGTCGAGGGGACCGGCAGCCTGCTGGTGGAGGTGGCCGAGGGCCATGACGCGGAGCGGCTCGGCGGGCAGGTGGTGCCGTCGGAGGGGTCGCTGGCCGGGCTGGCCGCGCGCACGGGGCGGCCGGCGGCCAGCGGCGACGTACGGGGCGACCCCCGGGCCTGGCCGATCCCGGCCCGGGAGGGGGAGTTCGGCCCGCTGGTGGCCGTTCCGCTGGTCGCGGGCGAGCGGAGTTCGGGGGCGCTGCGGCTGTGCCGGCTCGCCGGGCGGCCGCCGTTCGACCACCATGAGGTGGAACTGCTCTCCGGCTTCGCGGCGCAGGCGGCGCTGGCCCTGGAACTGGCCCGGCACCGGGCCGAGTCCGAGCGGCTGGCGCTGCGTCACGACCGTGACCGGATCGCCCGCGATCTGCACGACCTGGCGATCCAGCGGCTGTTCGCGACGGGGCTGACGCTCCAGAGCGCGGGGCGGCTGATCGAGCACCCCGAGGCGGTGGAGCGGGTGGGGCGGGCGGTGGACGACCTGGACGAGACCATCAAGATCATCCGTTCCACGATCTTCGCGCTTCGGGTGGTCGGGGACGGCGACGCGGAGGCCGGCGGTCTGCGGCGGCGCCTGGCCAAGGCCATCCGGTCGGCGTCCGATGTGCTCGGCTTCACCCCGGCGCTGGTGGTGGAGGGCCCGGTCGACACCGATGTGCCGGACGAGGTGGCCGACCAGGTGCTGGCGGTGCTCGCCGAGGCGCTCAGCAACACCGCCCGGCACGCGCGGGCGCGGCGGGTGGACGTACGGCTGAGCGTCGGGGTGGGACTCACCCTGGTGGTCGCCGACGACGGCGTGGGCATGGGCGGCAGCGCGCCCAGCGGCGGCCTGGTCAACATGCGCTCCAGGGCCGGGCTCCACGACGGCACGCTGGACATCGAGGCGCCCGAGGCGGGAGGTACGCGGCTGGTGTGGCGGGTACCCCTGGCAACCTGCTGAGCTTACGCGACGGAGGGCCCGACCTCGTGATATTGCTCTCTCTTCGACGAATCCACGTATTTCCGGCCCGTCATGCGGTATCCACGAATGGGGAAGGGGGTGCGTGAGCATGCGGACGATCCGTGGACTGTGGCGCTGGCGGCGCAACCCGCTGCGCCGCGGGACGGACCTCGCCGAGGCCTGGGCGGCGCTGCTTGCCGTGGTGCTCATCGTCCTCGTGGCCCCCACGGTCGGCTGGGTGACGGGCTCGCTCACGCACGGGGCGCTGCGCGAGACGGTGCGGGAGCAGCGGGAGCAGCGGCAGTTGGTCACGGCGACCGTGGTGAAGGTCCTGCCGCACCCTCGTGTCGACTCCGATCCGGAGACCGCCTCGTCGCGTGACGCGCACCGCCGGGTGTTCGCCCGCTGGACCGGGCCGGACGGCAGCAAGCACTCCGGGGCGCTGGGCACCCACCCGGGCGCCGACCCCGGCGAACAGTTCCGGCTCTGGACGGACGGCCAGGGCCGGCCGGCGGGCCGCCCGCTGGACGAGGCGACCGCAGCCACCCATGCCGTGCTGGCCGGGACGGCCGCGGGGGCGGCGGTGGCGGGGCTGTTCGAGGGCACCCGGCGGCTGGTCGTATGGCGGCTGATGCGCCGTCGGTACGCCGAGTGGGACATCGCCTGGGAGCGGGCCGGGCAGGACTGGGGGCGGGCGGGGGCCGGAAGCTGACGGCCGTGTGCCACTGCGTGGCACCGCGCTGAACCGGCGGACCGGAGCCGAGCGTTCCGGCCACGGCCGCGTCAACGCACCGCCCTCCGCGCACGCTACGGTGGGGCTTTCACAGCACAGCGGCACAGTCGCACGCAGCCGGCATACGCACGAGGTGGGGGCACAACAGCACCATGGCACAGGGCTCGGTCGTCCAGGTGACGCACAGCGGAACGTCGCGGTGGCGGCGCCGCACAGGTGAGTACGGCTCCCTCTCGGCGGCCCTGGAGGCCGCGGGGGACGGTGATGTGCTCTCCATCTCGCCCGGCACCTATCGCGAGAATCTGGTGGTGGACCGGGCCGTCACCCTGCGCGGCCCCGAGGGCTCGGGGCGCGGCTCGGTACGGATCGCCCCGGCCGACGGCGTCGCCCTGACCATACGCGCGTCCGCGGTGATCCAGGATCTGCACATCGAGGGCCAGGACTCGGCCTCACCCGCGCTGCTCGTCGAGGACGGCACCCCGGAGCTCGCGGATGTGCGGGTGGCGACGCGCTCGGCGGTGGGCATCGAGGTGCGCGGCGGCGCCCGGCCCACCGTGCGGCGCTGCACCGTGGACAATCCGGCGGGCGTGGGGTTCAGCGTGCTGGACGGGGCGGGCGGGGTGTTCGAGGACTGCGAGGTGGTGGCGGCGGGCCAGTCGGGCGTCGATGTGCGCGGCGGCGGGCATCCGCGGCTCGAGCGCTGCCGCGTCCACCACGCCTCGGGCGCGGGGCTGTCGCTGACCGGCGAGGGCAGCGCGCTGGAGGCGGTCGGCTGTGAGGTGTACGAGATCAGGGGCGCCGGCGTGCAGGTCTCGGCGCGCGCCACGGGACATCTGACCGACTGCCGGGTGCACCGCACGACCGCCGACGGGGTCAACCTCGACACGGACGCGGTGCTCACGCTCGCGGACTGCGACATCCACGACATCCCGGAGAACGCGATCGACCTGCGGTCCCGTTCGGTGCTCACGCTCACCCGCTCCAAGGTGCGCCGGTTCGGGCGCAACGGCCTGTCGGTGTGGGACCCGGGCACCCGCGTGGACGCCAACCAGTGTGAGCTGCACGAGAGTACGGGCGACTACCCCGCGGTGTGGGTGAGCGACGGCGCGACGGCCGTCCTCGACTCGTGCCGGGTGCACGATGTGCCCGACGCGCTGTTCGTGCTGGACCGGGGCTCGCGGGTGGACGTCGTCGACAGCGATCTCTCGCAGGTGCGCAACACCGCGGTGTCGGTGAGCGACGGGGCGACCGCGCAGCTGGACGACTGCCGGATCCGGGAGGCGGCCACCGGCGCCTGGTTCCGTGACCACGGCAGCGGCGGCACGCTGGCGGGCTGCACCATCGACGGGACGGCGACGGGTGTGATCGTCACCAAGGGCGCCGACCCCACGGTCGAGCGCACCACGGTCACCTCCCCCACCGAGGCCGGTTTCTATGTGTCCGCCGAGGGCCGGGGCACCTTCCACAACTGCCGGGTGTCCGGCAGCGGGGGCTACGGCTTCCACATCATCGACGGCTGCCGGTCCACCCTGACCAGGTGCCGTACGGAGCGGTGCGCGCGCGGCGGTTACGAGTTCTCCGAGGCCGGTCCGATCGTGGAGGACTGCACGAGCGACGAGAGCGCGGCCACGCCCGCCGCGCGGTCGGTCGCGGCGGCGGCCGGGAAGCCCGCGGTGGAGACGGCCACGTCGACGGGCGGGCTGCTGGGCACCATCCCGGCGCAGCGCACCTCCGACGGCGTCGCCCCCGCCGCCACGGCCGCGCCCGCCGCCCCGGTGGAGGTGCGCGAGTCCGAGGCCGTGCTGGGCGAACTGGACACGCTGGTGGGCCTGGAGAGCGTCAAGCGCGAGGTGCGCGCCCTCACGGACATGATCGAGGTGGGCCGGCGCCGGCAGCAGGCCGGCCTCAAGGCCGCGTCGGCGCGCCGCCATCTGGTCTTCACCGGCTCCCCCGGCACCGGCAAGACCACGGTGGCCCGGCTGTACGGGGAGATCCTGGCCTCGCTCGGGGTGCTGGAGCGCGGCCATCTGGTGGAGGTCTCCCGGGTGGACCTGGTGGGCGAGCACATCGGCTCGACGGCGATCCGTACCCAGGAGGCCTTCGACCGGGCGCGCGGCGGTGTGCTGTTCATCGACGAGGCGTACGCGCTGTCACCGGAGGACTCGGGCCGGGACTTCGGCCGCGAGGCGATAGACACGCTGGTCAAGCTGATGGAGGACCACCGGGAGGCGGTGGTGGTCATCGTGGCCGGCTACACCGCGGAGATGCAGCGCTTCCTGACCGTCAACCCGGGCGTGGCGTCCCGCTTCTCGCGCACCATCACCTTCGGCGACTACGCCCCGGAGGAGCTGCTGCGGATCGTGGAGCAGCAGGCGGAGGAGCACGAGTACCGGATCGGCGAGGGCGCGGCCGAGGCGCTGTTGAAGTACTTCACGGCGATCCCCAAGGGCCCGGCGTTCGGCAACGGCCGCACCGCACGGCAGACCTTCGAGGCCATGGTGGAGCGGCACGCGGGCCGGGTGGCACAGCTGACCGATCCGAGCACGGACGACCTGACGCTGCTCTACCCGGAGGATCTGCCGGAGCTCTTGTGACGCGGCGGGGACTGGCCCGGGAGGCGGGCCAGCAGCCCGGCCCGCTCCTGGTCGAAGGCCGGGTCGGCCTGGTAGTCGGAGTGGCCGAGGATCGGGGCGGGCAGCGGGTGATCGGCGGTGCGGCCGTAGGCGAGCGGGTCCTTGAGCCCCTCGTGGTCCACCTCAGGACCGGTGCCGTCGGGCAGCCGGATGGGGCCGCCAATGGGGTCGGTGTACCGCCACAGATTGCGCCAGCAGCGGACCTCGTCGTGCAGGGAACACAGCTCGGCCATGCCGAAGTAGGCGGGGAACCAGCGCCCGTAGAGCCGCTCCAGCGGTGAGCCGTAGGTCAGCAGCGCGACCCGGCCGCGGGTGCGCCGGTCGACCTGCCAGACCGCGGCGGCGGCCAGCACGCTGCCCTGGGAGTGGCCGGAGATCACCAGCCGGCCGCCGTGGCGCCGGGTCCAGGTCTCCATCCGCCAGGTCAGGTCGGGGACGGCCCGCTCCGCGTAGCAGGGGGGCGCGAAGGGGTGGGCGGCGCGCGGCCAGAAGGTGCCGACGTCCCACAGGATGCCGATGGTGCGGCGGGCGGAGGGGCTGCGGTAGGCGCGGCGGGCCCAGGTGACGAGCAGCAGGAAGGCCAGGCCCATCAGCCAGGAGCCGAGGGCCTGCGCGGTCCGGGCGGTGGCCTCGACGACCGCGGGGCCGCCCTCGGCGGCCCGTCCGGGCACCTGGTGGGTGACCCAGGCCCCGGTGACCGCGGCCGCGCCGAGGAGCAGGGTGAACAGGGCGACGGGGCCGATGATGGCCGGGGCGGAGTCGGTCAGCCCCGCGCGGGCGATCGTCCCCGCGATCTTGCGGGTGCGCACCTCGTCGGGCTGCTCCCCGGGATAGCCGTCGGGCACGGTGCGGACGAGCCGCCGCCGCACCCGCCACACCCGCACGGCGAATAACAGGGCCACCATCAGCACCACGAACAGCACGGCGGGGATGACCGCCGCCTGCCAGGACAGCAGGGCCGGAGGGCCGGCGATGGGGCCCCCGGCCATGCCGGGCGTGGCGTCGCCGTCCAGCCAGTCGGCCACGCGCTGGGCGACGCCGCCGCAGAGCACCGCACCGAGACCGCAGGCCAGCATCGCCACGGCCGGCCCGGCGAGGCCGCGCAGCGGGGTGCGTCCGGCGGGCGCCGCCCGGTACAGCGCCAGGGCGCACAGGGCCAGGGCGACGACGAGGGTGCCCTGGGCGAGCGCGAGGACGCCGAAGGCGGCGTCGCCTGGCAGCCGCCCCTGGGAGGTCCAGCCGGGCCGGGACCAGCCGGCGTACAGCATGGCCAGGGCGAGCACGCCGAGCGCGGCGCCGGGCAGGGCGGTGGTGGTGATCCGGTCCAGCTCGTCGTCGAGCCTGGCCTCGCTGCGGCCCCGGCGGCACACCACGTACACCACGAGCAGCCCGCCCGCGGTGAGCAGGGCCAGCAGCAGCCACCCGAGGGCGTCGAGGAGGGCGCTGCCGCCCGGCTCGCGGTCGTAGGAGGCGGTGGCCGCGGTGAGGCCCGCGGCGATGGTCAGAAAGCTCGCCGCGGTGTGCGCGGCGCGCAGCCGGGCCACTATCCGGCGGCCGTACCAGAAGCCGGGCAGGCACAGCGCGGCGCGGTTGCCGGACGCGGGGTCCGACTCGTCCACCGGCCGGCGCAGCGGGGGCTGTGACTCGTACGCGCTCCAGGTGCGGTTGGACAGGTACCACAGCAGCCCGCCGAGCGCGGTGGGCACGAGCGAGGCCAGGGCGAGGCGGCGGCCGGGCTGGCTCCACCAGCCGTGGTCCCGCGGCGACATGAAGCCCAGCCAGGACCTGTCGTCCGCGCAGGGCTGCGAGCCGGCGCACTGCCACGCCACCAGGTCGAGCGCCACCTCGCAGGCCCCGGCGATCAGCAGGACGGTGAGGCTCAGCGCGATCAGCCGCACCAGGAGGCCGTAGCTGCGCACGGTGCGCTCGCGCCGGTCGGCGGCGGGCCGCATCCAGTGGGCGAGGTTGGCGACCATGAAGGGCAGCAGGAGCAGCCACAGCGCGCGGGCGCCGTTGCCGGAGGTGAGGTTGGACCAGCAGTAGGCCTCGCGGACCGGTGACTCGCGGTAGTCCTGGGGGCGGCTCTCGGCCTCGACGTCCTCGATGCGCCGGTAGATCCCCGCGGTCTCGTCGCCGGTGACCAGCACGGTCCGCGGATCGGTGAGCATCTCCTGCGGGGTGGCCCCGCCGACACCGTGGACCAGCAGCTCCAGGTCGGGCGGCGGCCGGTCGTCGTTCTCCGCCGCCGCGTCGGTACTCGTATGCGTCGCCGCTGCCACCGCGTCCCCCCGATCCCGGTGTGGTCGTCCCGTCCAGGATCGTGCCCCCGGGGCGCGGGCCCGACGCCGCAGCGCCGGGCGTGGCGAAATCGTGATCCCGGGGTTCGGGAGAGATCGTGTGGCCCCGCGGCATGCGAAGATGAGCCGCGGACGGATGAAGACCGATGAAGGCCGATGGGAACGCGAAGGGACGGGCCGCGTGAGCGACAACCAGAATCTCCTCGCGGAGCAGCGGCGTGCCCTGATCCTCGACGAGGTGAGACGGCGCGGCGGGGTACGGGTCAACGAGCTGACCCGCAAGCTGAACGTGTCGGACATGACGGTCCGTCGCGATCTGGACGCCCTGGCCCGGCTGGGCATGGTGGAGAAGGTGCACGGCGGCGCGGTGCCGGTCGCCGAGGCGAGCACCTACGAGCCGGGGTTCGAGGCCAAGTCGGGTCTCGAACTGAGCGCCAAGGAAGACATCGCGAAGGCCGCGGCGGCGATGGCGGCGCCCGGCACGGCGATCGCGCTGGCCGGCGGGACCACGGCCTTCGCGCTGGCGCAGCAGCTGCTGGACGTCCCCGACCTGACCGTGGTGACGAACTCGGTGCGGGTGGCGGACGTCTTCTACAACGCCCAGCGGTCGGCCGCGGGCGGCGGGGCGGGGCCGCGTCCGGGGGCGGCGACGGTGGTACTCACGGGCGGGGTCCGCACCCCCTCGGACACGCTGGTGGGTCCGGTCGCGGACGCCGCGGTCCGCTCGCTCCACTTCGACGTGCTGTTCCTGGGGGTGCACGGGATATCGGTGGAGGCCGGTCTGTCCACCCCGAACCTGGCCGAGGCGGAGACCAACCGGCACTTCGTCCGGTCGGCGCGGCGGGTGGTGGTGGTCGCGGACCACACCAAGTGGGGCACGGTGGGCCTGAGTTCCTTCGCGTCGCTGGACGAGGTGGACGCGCTGGTGACGGACCCGGGGCTGCCCGAGAAGGCCCGGGCGGAGATACTGGAGCATCTGCCCGGGGAGCTGGTGGTGGCGGGCGAGCCCGCCATGTGAGCGTGTCTCGGGGCGCTGTGGAGCGAGCAGCGACGAGGGAAGCCCGCGCGTAGAAGCGCCCCGAGACTGAGCGGGAAAAGGGGCGCGTGTCTCGGGGTGCGGGCGGAGGGGCCGTCGAGCCGACGGGCGCCGCAGACATCTGACGGGACGCCAGTTACCGTGGGCGGCATGAGACATCGTCTGCGTCCCGTGGGTCTCGGCTATGTCCGCACGGCCCCGCTGCGGCTGGTCTTCGTCGCCGAGGCCGCCGCCCCGCCCGAGGCGGTGTTCACGGCGCTGGCCGACGTCGAGGGGTGGCCTCGGTGGTACCGCCAGGTCGCCGCGGCCCACTCCACCGACGACGGCAGGGGCCGCGAGATCCGGCTGAAGGGCGGCACCCGCTTCACCGAGACGATCATGGCGGCGGACCCCGCGGAGCGCTATGCCTACCGCGTGGACCGGACCAACATCCCGGGGCTGCGCGCCCTGCTGGAGGAGTGGCGGCTGCTGCCCTCCCCCTACGGCACCGGCTCCCTGGTGCGGTACACCTTCGCGGTGGACGGGGTGGCGCCGCTGCGGGGCGCCCTGCGGCTGCTGCGCCCGGGCCTGCGGCGCGCCTTCCGCGACGCGGTGCGCGCGCTGGACCGCCAGCTGGCCACCGCGGCGCCCTCCTGAGGGGTCGGTCGTTCGAAGCGGCTATCGCGGCCGGCGGCCTGTCGTGAGGAAGGCGTCGATCGTCTCGGCGTAGGGCGCGATGTCCAGCCCCTGCTCCCCGAGCCAGGCGTCCGAGTAGTACTTGTCGAGATAACGGTCGCCGGGGTCGCACAGAAGCGTGACCACGCTCCCCGTGCGCCCCCCGGCGACCATCTCCGCGACGATCTTCAGCGCGCTCCACAGCCCGGTGCCCGTGGAGCCGCCCGCCTTGCGCCCGATGGCCCGCTCCAGGGCGCGTACGGCCGCGACGCTCGCCGCGTCCGGGACCTTCATCATCCGGTCGATCGCGCCGGGCACGAAGCTGGGTTCCATCCGGGGCCGGCCGATGCCCTCGATGCGCGAGCCGTGCTCGCTGGAGGCCGCCGCGTCCTCGTGGACCCAGCCGTCGAAGAAGCAGGAGTTCTCCGGATCGGCGACGCACACCCGGGTGTCGTACTGCATGTAGTGGATGTAGCGGGCGATGGTCGCGGAGGTGCCGCCGGTGCCCGCGGTGGCCACCACCCAGGCCGGCTCGGGATAGCGCTCCAGGCGCAGCTGCTGGTAGATGGACTCGGCGATGTTGTTGTTGCCGCGCCAGTCGGTGGCCCGTTCGGCGTAGGTGAACTGGTCCATGTAGTGGCCGCCGGACTTGGCGGCGAGCGCGACGGCCTCCTCGTACATCGTCCGCGGGTCGTCCACGAAATGGCACCGGCCGCCGTGGAATTCGATCAGGCGGCACTTCTCCGGGCTGGTCGTGCGCGGCATCACCGCGATGAAGGGCACGCCGATCAGCCGCGCGAAGTACGCCTCGGAGACGGCGGTGGAGCCGCTGGACGCCTCGATGACGGGCCTGTCCGGGCGGATCCAGCCGTTGCACAGCCCGTAGAGGAACAGCGAGCGGGCGAGCCGGTGCTTGAGGCTGCCGGTGGGGTGGGTGGACTCGTCCTTGAGGTACAGGTCGATCCCCCACCGCTCCGGCAGCGGGAAGCGCAGCAGGTGGGTGTCCGCGGAGCGGTTGGCGTCGGCGTGAACCTTGCGGACGGCCTCCTTGAGCCAGTCCCGGTAGCCTTGGTCGCTGCGGTCGACATCGGCGGTATCGACGGTCACGGCCGCATCGGCGGTCTCGAAAGGGTCGACGGTTTCAAGGGTGTCGACGTTTTGACGGATGTCGGTGTCGGTGTTGGTGTCGGTGTTGACGGTCCGGCCGCCCGCTCGCGCTGTGCTCTCCACGCGCCGCTCCTTGCCTCTCCTGAGGCCCCAGTAGCGCACTCGGGCCTTTTCGGATCATAAGTGGGCACCCGTGCGCCCTGGCATCCCGGGCCGGTCCCGGGCACACTGCGCAGCAGGGAGAATGTGAAAGATGGCTGGGAGAGCGGCGCACATGCCGGCGAGAGTCACCGGGGAGGCGGTCACCATGGCCGATACGGAGTTCAACGCCCGCGGGGTGCGGATCGAGCGGTTTCTGCGCTCGGTCACGCATGCCGGACAGGTCCTGATCAAGGACGGCAGGCTGCACTTGCTGACCAGCTACGGCCGGGAGATCGACAGCGCCCCCGTGCAGTCGGTCCAGGCGAGCAAGCCGTGGTTCGCGGACGGCGACCAGGCCCTCGCGACGGTCAACGGCACCCGCTATCGCCTCACCCTGGGCGAGCGGGACGCCGCGGCCAAGGCCGCCGCGCCCGGCGCCGCCAGCCGCTTCCTCGACGTGATCCGCAGCGCGCGAGGCCACACCCCCAAGGGCTGACGCCCCCGGCCATCGCCGGGACGTACCCCCTGAGTTGCGCACATGGGCGCGGGGGTCGACCCTGGACGCACACCAGTATCACTGAGGGTCAACGGGCGGTGACGCTGAGAACCGGCCTCTCCCGGTCGCGCCCGGCAGCCACCACTGGCGACGGTGGCCGCTGCGCGCGTTCGACGCCCGCATCTGAATCAGGCTAGCCCCAACTTCTTCAGGGAGTCGCAGCCGTGATCAGTCGTCCAAGCAGACATTGCACGGTGGAGCTTCAGGCCCTGCCGTCGCGGATCGGGCAGGTCCGCAGAATCGTGTCCGCGCAATTGCGCTACTGGCATCTGGATCCGCTCATCGATCCCGCCGCGCTCGCCGTCACCGAGCTGCTCGCCAACGTCCACCGGCACGCCCAGCCGGACAAGCAGTGCACGGTGGAGATCGTTCTCATGCTGGACCGATTGACGGTCTCGGTCCGCGACCACGATCCGCGGCTGCCCCATGTCCCCGAGTGCGACCTGATGGCCACCCATGGCCGGGGGCTCGCCCTGGTCGCGGCGGTCAGCCAGAGCTGGGGCATGCACGCCCGGGACGACGGCGGCGGGAAGGTCGTCTGGTTCTCCCTGGCCGTGCCGCAGCCCGCCGCCCCCGCCAAGTCCCCCTTCGCGGCGCATGGCGCGGCCCGCACCGCCCCGCCCGACCGCACCGATCTCTCCCGCCCCGCACCGCCGGCCGGGGTCCGGGAGCGGGCCCCCGCCGCCCGTTCCGCAGTGCCCCACTGAGCCGCGCGCCCCCGGCCGGGCCGGGGGCACCGCCCGGTGGCGGCCGATGGAGCCGGGTGGAGCCGCCCCCGTCTGTACTTACTAGTATGTACAGTGGGTTCATGAGCACTGCGGACCGGTTGATCGAGAGCACTCAGGACCTGCTGTGGGAGCGCGGCTACGTGGGCACCAGCCCCAAGGCCATCCAGCAGCGCGCGGGCGCGGGCCAGGGCAGCATGTACCACCACTTCAGCGGCAAGCCCGACCTCGCGCTCGCCGCCATCCGCCGCAGCGCGGAGCAGCTGCGCGCCTCCGCCGAGGCGTGCCTCTCCGGCCCCGGCACCGCGTATGACCGCGTCCGGGCGTATCTGCTGCGGGAGCGGGAGGTGTTGCGCGGCTGCCCGATCGGTCGGCTGACGATGGATCCGGACGTCATCGGCGACGCCGCGCTGCGCGAGCCGGTGGAGGAGACGCTCGGCTGGCTGCGCGCGCGGCTGGCCGGGGTCGTCTCCGAGGGGGTGGAGCGCGGGGAGTTCGACGCGGGGCTCGACCCGGAGCGGATCGCCGCCTCGGTCGTCGCGACCGTCCAGGGCGGCTATGTGCTGGCCCGCGCCGCGGGTTCGCCGGCACCTTTCGACAGCGCCGTCCAGGGCCTGCTGGACCTGCTCGCCGCCCGCGCGCCGCGGCCCCGGCGGTCGGTCTCGTAGGGGATCTTGGGGCCTCTTGGGCCTTTACGCCTCTCGGGGTGCCACGCGCGCTCCCCCGCCGATACGACAGGAGTTCCCCGTGCACGCCATGCAGTACCGGATCACCCTGCCCGCCGACTACGACATGAAGATCATCCGGCATCGGGTGGAGTCGAAGGGCCCACTGCTGGACGACTTCCCGGGGCTCGGGCTGAAGGCCTACGGCATCCGCGAGCGCGGGGTCGACGGCTCCCCGGTCAACCAGTACGCGCCGTTCTACCTGTGGGCCGACCCCGGAGCCATGAACCGCTTCCTGTGGGGCCCCGGATTCCAGGGCATCGTCCGGGACTTCGGCCGCCCCTCGGTCGAGACCTGGCAGGGCCTCGCCTTCGAGCCCGGCCCGGCGCAGGCCGCGGTACCGCGCACCGCCACCCGTCACGCCACGGCCGTCCCGGCGGGCGCCGACCCGTCAGGTGGCGGTCCCGCGGGCGCGGTCGAGGGCGCGCTGGAGGAGGTCCGGCGGACGGCCCGCGCGGACGGCGTGCACTCGACGGCCCTCGTGATCGACCCGCGCGGCTGGGAGCTGCTGCACTTCACCCTCTGGGAGGACGCCGCCCCGCCCGACGCCCCCGGTGACCGCTACCAGGTGCTCCATCTGTCCACGCCGGACCTGGCGCGGCTGCCGCGCGGACGCCAGTGGTGAGCGCGGCCGAGCGGACGGAGCAAGCCGCCGTACGGACCGTGCTCGGCGATGTCCCCGGTGAGGCCCTGGGCATCTGTGACGCGCACGACCACCTGTTCCTCCAGAGCCGGCTCCTGCCCGGGCAGGAGCTGGCCGACGTGGCCGCGGCAGACGCCGAGCTGCGGGCCTTCCGCCGGCTCGGCGGAAGCGCGGTGGTGCAGTGGACGCCCTACGGCCTGGGACGGGCGGCGGACGAGCTGGCCGGGCTCTCCCGGGCCACCGGCGTCCATCTGGTGGCCGCGACGGGCCTGCACCAGGCACAGCACTACGCACCGGGCACTGTCGAGGCGGTGCTCGACGGGCTCGCCGAGCTCTTCGTCGACGAGCTGACGCGCGGCATCGGCGGCACCGGCCCGCGCGCCGGGCTGATCAAGGTCGCCGGCGGCTTCCACGGCCTCGACGCCCACGCCCGCAGCACCATGGCCGCGGCCTCCGACGCCCATCACCGCACCGGCGCGCCCATCGCCGTCCACCTGGAGCTGGGCACGGGCGCCCTGGACGTACTGGAGCTGCTGTGCGGCGAGCACGAGGTGGCACCGCGGAGCGTGATCCTCGGCCATCTGAATCGCTCGCCGGACCCGGTCGTGCACCGGCAGGCGGCCCGGGCCGGGGCGTTCCTCGCCTTCGACGGGCCGTCCCGCGCCAACCACGCCACGGACTGGCGGCTGCCCGAGGTGCTGGCCGCGCTCGTGGACGCCGGGTGCGCCGATCAGCTGCTGCTGGGCGGTGACACGACGACGGCCGCGGCCCGGTCGGTGAACGGCGGCCCCGGCATGCCGTATCTGCTCCGCCGGCTGCGCCCGCGGCTCGAACTCGCCCTGGAGGCCGAGGTGGTGAGCCACATGCTCACCACCAACCCGGCCCGCGCCCTGGCCGCTGCCTGGCGGGCGGGCTGAGGCCGGGCCCGGGGCGGCGGGTCGTACCGCTCGCGGGCGCGAGGCCGCACTGCGGCAGCGTCTGGGCCGTGTCCGGCGGCCACGCGGCCGAGCCGCACATCGATGCTGTTCCCCACCCCGCCCCTTCCCGACCCCTGCCGATGTGCGGCTCCGCCGCGTGGGGGGCTCCGCCCCAGACCCCAGAGGTCCAGGGGCAAAGCCCCTGCCACGCGGCGGAGCCGCATATCGACACTGCGGGAAGGGGCGGGGTGGGGGCTGTGTCGATTTGCTGCTCCGCAGCGTGGCCGCCGCGGGCGTCAAGATCCGCCGGACGCCCCCTGGTCGACCAGGGGGCGGAGGCCGGACGACCGGCCAAGGACCGCCCCGGGCGGGTCAGGCCGCGCCGAGCACCTCGAGCGGGTCGTCGAGCACCGCCTGCCAGGCCAACTCCGCCGCGCCGACCAGGCTGTTGTGGTCCAGGGTGCACGGCAGGACGGGCACGCCCCCGCTGCGTCCCCACAGGCTGCGCTCGGCCACGACCGCCCGCAGCCGCTCCGGGTCGGCCTCCAGGAGCTCGCGGTGCAGCCCGCCGAGGATGATGCGGTCGGGGTTGAGGATGTTGACGAGCCCGGCGAGGCCGAGGCCGAGCCGGTCGATGAGCAGGTCGGCGGCGGCCCGCACGGACGGCTCGGCGTACTCCTCGCGCAGCAGGTCGCGCGCCTGCTGGAGCAGGGACACCTCGGGTCCCGGTTCGCGCCCGGCCGCGAGGAGGAAGGCCAGCGGGTCGGCCTCGATGTCCAGACAGCCGCGGCTGCCGCAGTGACAGGGCGGCCCCTCGGGGTTGACGGTGAGATGGCCGACCTCGAGGGCCAGGCCCGCGCTGCCGGTGTGCAGCCGCCCGTCGAGGACCAGCGCCCCGCCCACCCCTCGGTGGCCGGTGGCCACGCAGAGCAGGTGCTGGGCACCGCGGCCCGCGCCGTGGCGGTGCTCGGCCAGTGCCGCGAGGTTGACGTCGTTGCCGGGGAGGCCGGTGAGGGGCGCCCCCGACGGGCCGTGGACGCCCGCCGCCGCGAGGCTCCGGGTGAACAGCTCGCCGACGGGCGCGCCCGCGGGCCAGGCGATGTGCAGCGGGTTGAGGGCGGTGCCCTCCGGTTCGGCGACCGCCGAGGGCACCGCGAGCCCGGCGCCCACGCAGCGGCGGCCGCTCGCCCGCAGCAGCCGGGCCCCGGCCTCGACGACGGCGTCGATGACATGCGCCGGATCGGCGGGCACGGTCATGCAGCCGGGGTCGGTGGCGACGATCCGGCCGCCGAGCCCGACCAGCGCCGCGCGGAAGCCGTCGGCGTGCACCTGGGCGGCCAGGGCCACCGGGCCACCGGGGGCGACCGAGAGGCGGTGCGAGGGGCGGCCCTGCGCCCCGGCGGCCCCGGGCGGGCGCGAGTCGACCTGGATCAGGCCGAGCGCTTCGAGTTCTGCCGCGACGGCCCCCGCGGTAGCGCGGGTCACGCCGAGTTCGGCCGTGAGCACCGCTCGCGTGGGCGCCCGGCCGGTATGTACGAGCTCCAGCGCCGGGCCGAGAGCGCTTCGCCCCCGCTCGAGCCTTGTCCGTGTCTGGGTCACGCCCCTATTCTCACTTTGTGCCGACACGAAACAAAACATGGATGGTCATTTCGGGGCGGCGGCGCTCCGTACCCGCCGACGGTTCTCTCTCCCAACTGCGCACCGTCATCACCGCGTTCTTCGCCCTCGACGGATTCGTGTTCGCCGGTTGGGTGGTCCGGATCCCCGCGATCAAGGACCGTACCGGTGCCTCGGAAGGCGATCTCGGGCTCGCTCTGCTCGGCGTGTCGGCGGGCGCGGTCGCCACCATGATGGTCACCGGCCGGCTCTGCCGCCGCTTCGGCAGCCACCCCACGACGGTGGCCGCGGCCGTCCTGCTCTCCCTCAGCGTCGCGCTGCCGCCGCTGACCGGCTCCGCGCTCGCCCTCGGGCTGGTCCTACTGGTCTTCGGGGCCGGGTTCGGCGGGCTCAACGTCGCCATGAACAGCGCGGCCGTCGATCTCATCGCCGCGCTGCGCCGCCCCGTCATGCCCGGCTTCCACGCCGCGTTCAGCCTGGGCGGCATGGCCGGGGCCGCCCTGGGCGGGCTGATCGCGGGGCGGCTGAGCCCCACCGCCCATCTCTCGCTGCTCGCCGCGATCGGGCTGCTGCTCGCCGCGGTCGCGGGCCGGGCGCTGGTCCGCCTGCCGGTCCCCGTACCCGCGCCGCCCGAGGAGAGCACGGCACCGGCGGCGCACGCGGCACCGGACGGGCGGACCGCGGCGGCCGGCTCCCGGAGCGCGGCGCGCCGGCTCGTCGCCGTGTTCGGGCTGATCGCGCTGTGCACGGCGTACGGCGAGGGGGCGATGGCCGACTGGGCCGCGCTCCATCTGGACCAGGACCTGGACGCCTCCGCGGGGGTCGCCGCGGCGGGCTACTCCGTCTTCGCCCTGATGATGGCCGTCGGCAGGCTGAGCGGCACCACGCTCCTGGAACGGCTCGGCCAGACCCGCACGCTGGTCGCGGGCGGCACCACGGCCGCGGCCGGCATGCTGCTCGGCTCGCTCGCCCCCACCGTCTGGCTCGCCCTCCTCGGCTTCGCCGTCACCGGTCTCGGCCTGGCCAACCTCTTCCCGGTCGCGATCGCGCGGGCGGGCGCCCTGACCGGGCCGAGCGGGGTCGCCGCGGCCTCCACCTTCGGCTACGGCGGGATGCTGCTCGGCCCGCCGGCCATCGGCTTCCTGGCCGACGGGCTCTCCCTGCCGATCGCCCTGACCACCGTCGCCCTGCTGGCGGCGGTGGCGGCGGCCGTCGCGTATGGCACGCGCCGGGCCGGGCGGCCGGCCGACGAGCCGGTCTGAGCCCCTCTCCCCCGACCGGGTCCGGGATGTCGGTCACGAGTGGCAGAATTCCGCCATGGACACTGCCGAGTTGATCGACGCTCTGGACCGGGATGGCCGGCTGATGGCCGACGCCGCGGAGCAGGCCGGGCCGGAGGCCCAGGTGCCGACGTGCCCCGAGTGGCGCGTACGGGACCTGCTCGCGCACACCGGAATGGTGCACCGCTGGGTGACCCGCACCCTCACCGAGGGGTTGACCGAACCGGCGCGGCCCCAGCCCGGCCAGGAGCCCGGGGACGCGGATCTGACGCCCTGGTTCCGCGAGGGCCACGGCGCGCTGGTCAAGGCGCTCACCGAGGCCGACCCCGAGGGGCGGTACTTCACCTTCCTGCCCACCTCCCGCACACCGCTCGCGTTCTGGGCGCGGCGGCAGGCGCACGAGACGGCGGTCCACCGGGTCGACGCGGAGTCGGCGCTCGGCAAGGGCCTCTCCCCCTTCACCCCGGCCTTCGCGGCCGACGGCCTCGACGAGCTGCTGACCGGATTCCACGCCCTCGAGCGGAGCCGGGTGCGTACGGAGGCGCCGCGCACCCTGCGGCTGCGGGCCACGGACGCCGAGGCCGTCTGGACGGTGCGGCTGTCCGACGGCGTCCCGCGCATCGAGGCCGGAGACGCCGGAGACGCCGACTGCGAGCTGTCCGGATCGGCCGAGGAGCTCTATCTGGCGCTGTGGAACCGCCTGCCGATCACCGAGCTGCGGACCACGGGCGACGCTTCGCTGGCCGAGCTGTGGCGGGAGCGCTCGGCCATCTGAGACAGCCGGGGCGGACAACGGGGCCACCGGCGTCCGCCCCCGCGCGCTCTTCGGCGCGCCGCCACCGCACATGCGCCGCAGGCGTATTGGCGGTCGGCGAGGCCATAGGCTGGAGGTCATAGGCCGATGGCAGGAGAGGCATCCCCCCATGACCGGACCCCGTACCCAGGCCGAGCGCGACGCCGCCACCGTGGAGATCATGTTCGCGGTCGTCAGCGGCGCCCTGCTGGCGGCCCTGCTGTTCTTCGTCTGTGCGAGCCCGGCACTCTTCTCCGACCTGGGCGGGGCGGCTGAGAAGGCCTGGCTGACGACCGCCGCCACCGCGGCCACGGCCGGGTTCGCAGCCCGGGTCCTCCAGGTCCTGTGGTGGCTGCCGCGCAAGCGGCGCGGCTGACGCCCCTCGGGTGCGGGAAGGGGACCGGATGAGCCAGTGGCAGTGCGCGGGGCTGCGCTGGGACCGCTCGGGCCCCGCGCTGGCCTGGCACCACCCCGTCCACGGCGACCGCGTCTCCCCGCTGTCGCCCGGCCGCCCGCTGGCCTTCACCGTGGTGAGCGAAGCGCACGCGGCCGCCGGGCCGCAGTCGGTGGCGATGCCCGCGACTGCGGCTGCCCGCGTCTGCGTCGGGGTGCGCCGGGGCGCCCGGCACACGCCGTGCCCGGTGGGCGCCGAGGTGTCCGCGACCGCCGTCTCCGCCCAGTGCCCGGACTGCGCCCGGCTGGACCGCTCGTACTCCGTCGCCGCCGACACCCGCACCGACGACCCGCGCCCGTACGACGTCTATCTCGCCTGGTTCGGCCCGGATCTGATCAAGGTGGGGATCACCGCGTCCGAGCGCGAGGGCGCGCGGCTGCTCGAACAGGCCGCGCTCTCCTACACCCTGCTCGGACGCGGTCCCCTGATGGCCGCCCGCCGGGCGGAGGCCGTGCTGGGCGCCGCGCTCGGCGTCCCGGACCGCTTTCCGTACGCCGCCAAGCGCGCCGCGCGCGAGAATCCGCCGCCCCAAGGGGAGCGCGCGGCCCAGCTGGCCGCGCTCCATGCCCGGGCCCGGGCGCTGAACGGCCTCCCGGAGTTCCTCGCCCTCTGTCCGTGTGCGCCCGTCCACCATGACGCCGTCTTCCACCTGGACCGGGTGCGCCCGCTGCACGGCGTCGTCCGGCTCGCCCCCGGCCGTACGGTGGCGGGCCGGGTGGACGCCGTGGCCGGGCCGGACGTCCATCTGACCGACGCGGCCGGCCGCGCCCTGCTGCTCGACACCCGGCAGCTGGCGGGCTGGCCGCTGGCCGCGGCCCCCGCGGACGCCGCCACCACGGCGGAGGTGGCCGCGCCTGCGCGGGAGGCGGCGGAGCCCGAGGGGCTGTTCTGACCCCGTGCCCCAAACTCTGTTCCAGTCCCGGAGAATCAGCCGAGCCAGCCCGGGCGGACCAGGCCCGACTCGTAGGCGAGAACGACGAGTTGGGCGCGGTCCCGCGCGCCCAGTTTGATCATCGTGCGGCTGACGTGGGTCTTGGCGGTGAGCGGGCTGACGACCAGCCGCCGGGCGATCTCCTCGTTGGACAGCCCGATGCCCACGAGCGCCATGACCTCCCGCTCGCGCTCGGTCAGCTCCACGAGCGCGGCGGCGGGCGCGGGCTCCTTGGACCGGGCCGCGAACTCGGCGATGAGCCGGCGTGTGACGCCGGGCGAGAGCAGCGCGTCGCCCGCCACGACCGCCCGCACGGCGCGCAGCAGCTCCTCGGGCTCGGTGTCCTTGACCAGGAAGCCGGAGGCGCCCGCGCGGATCGCCTCGAAGACGTACTCGTCCAGCTCGAAGGTGGTCAGCATGACCACCTTCACCTCGCCGAGGGCGGCGTCCCCGGTGATCCGGCGGGTGGCGGCGAGGCCGTCGAGCACCGGCATGCGGATGTCCATCAGGACGACGTCCGGGCGCAGTTCGCGGACCTGGGCCACGGCCCGCTCGCCGTCGGCTGCCTCGCCGACCACCTCGATGTCCGGCTGGGCGTCCAGCAGGGCGCGGAACCCGGCGCGGACCAGCACCTGGTCGTCGGCGAGCGCTACTCGGATCAAGGGGCTCAACGGGCTCAAGGGGCCTCCATCGTCGCTTCTCCCGTAGAGGTCTCCCGCCGCGGTGTCGGGGACACCGTAGCGGCGGTCAGCGGGAGCCGGGCCCGGACCCGGAAGCCGCCGTCCGGGCGCGGCCCGGCCACCACCGTGCCGCCGAGCGCGGCGGCGCGCTCGCGCATGCCGACCAGGCCGTTGCCGCCTCCGGTCACGTCACTGGCCATGCCGTCGGTGGTGGCCGGGCCGTCGTCGTCGATCCGCAGCTCCAGCTCGGCCGGGCCGTAGCGCAGCAGGACGCGGGCGGTGCGGGAGCCGGAGTGGCGGACGACGTTGGTCAGGGCCTCCTGGACGATACGGAAGGCGGCGAGGTCGGCGCCGGGCGGCAGGGCGGCCCGTACGCCGTCCACCTCGACGCTCACCGCGAGGCCCACTCCACGGGCCTGTTCGGTCAGCTCGTCCAGCCGGTCGAGGCCGGGGGCGGGCGAGCGGGGCGCGTCCCCGGGGGCCCTGAGCGTGTCCAGGACCTGGCGGACCTCGCCCAGCGCCTCCTTGCTGGCCGCCTTGATGGTGGTCAGGGCGGTGCGGGCCTGCTCGGGGTCCTGGTCGAGGAGGGCGAGGCCGACGCCCGCCTGGACATTGATGACCGAGATGCTGTGGGCGAGGACGTCGTGCAGCTCGCGGGCGATGCGCAGCCGCTCCCCGTCGGCCCGGCGCCGCTCCGCCGCCGCCCGCTCGGCCCGCTCGCGGGCCCACTGCTCCCGCCGTACGCGCACGAGTTCGGCCCCGGCGACGACCGCCACCGCCCAGGCCGCCACGACCGCCTCCTGCCCCCAGGGGGCGGGGCCGTCGCCCGGGGGCGGCAGCCAGCGGCAGAGCCAGTGGGCGATGAGCAGATGGGCGGCCCACAGCGCCCCCAGCGCGCTCCAGGCCGCCACCCGCCGCCCGGCGGCCACGGCGGCGACGCAGGCGACGACCACGCTGAGGAAGACGGGTCCGTAGGGGTATCCGGCGCCGAGGTAGAGCGCGGTGACGGCCGCGGTGCCGAGGACGGCGAGCCGCGGGTGGCGGTGGCGCAGCACCAGCAGCGCGGGCCCGGCCAGCAGCAGGGCCCGGCCGAGGATGCCGAGGCCGACCCGCTCGGGCTGGGTGTGCGCGGCGAACTGCGTCCCGAGCAGCTGGATGAGCGCCACGGCCAGCGAGGAGCGCCACGGCAGGCGGGCGGCGGGACGCGCCTCGGGGCCCGCGCCCCACCACGGCGGACCCCAGGTCCGCGCGGCCGCCCGCCCGGACCTGGGGTCCCGTCCCCGGAGGAATTCACGCATACGGCAACGCTAGACCGGCTCGGGCCGCGACGGCGTCGCCCCGTGGCGGTGGCCGGGCGTACTCCCGGCGGAGTACATGGCGGGGGCGCGCGGTGGCCACGCATGTTTTCGGACGGCCTCGCCGACCCGACTCGGGGAGTTATCGAGAGGCGGAAACGGGTAAGGGCGGCACAACAGCCGCAAGATAACCAGACTTTACCCTGGACGAATCCACCGTCACATTTGACAGAACTGATCAGACAGCCGTACGGTCGACCCCGAACCAAAGCATCAGTCCCGTAGCGCCAGGTCTCGACGTCACCCTGGTCGGATTTCCCGTCCGCAGAGCGCCCGTTGATAGTGCCTCGCCTCAGGCCGACACCCCCTGCTCTCGCAAGCGAATTAGATATGTCACGGGCCACCCAACTGGAGATGTCCGCGCTAATCCTTGCCAGTTATGGAGAGTTGGTCATATGAAGGGCATAATCCTGGCCGGAGGCAGCGGCACGCGCCTGCATCCGCTGACTCACGCGGTCTCGAAGCAGATGCTTCCCGTTTACAACAAGCCGATGATCTACTATCCGCTTTCCGTGCTCATGATCGGCGGCATACGGGACATCCTGATTATTTCCACGCCCTCCCATATCAGCATGTTCCGGGATCTGCTGGGAGACGGCGGCCGGCTCGGCCTGAACATCGAGTACGCCGAGCAGCCCTGTGCCAACGGAATCGCCGAGGCATTCCTCATCGGCGCCGACTATATCGGCGACGACTCGGTGGCCCTGGTCCTGGGTGACAATGTCTTCCACGGCCCGGGATTCGGCCGGCTGCTGGAGAAGGAGATGGCCGATGTGGAGGGCTGTGTGCTCTTCGGCTATCCGGTCGGCGATCCGGAGCGCTATGGGATCGGCGAGGTGGACGGGCAGGGGAATCTGATTTCCCTGGAGGAGAAGCCGGCCCGGCCCAGGTCGAATCTGGCGCTCACCGGCCTCTATCTGTACGACAACGACGTGGTGGACATCGCGAAGAACGTCCGCCCGTCCGCCCGGGGCGAGCTGGAGATCACCGACGTCAACCGCGTCTACCTGGAGCGGGGCAGGGCCAGGCTGATCAACCTGGGGCGCGGCTTCGCCTGGCTGGACACCGGCACCTACGACTCGCTGCTCCAGGCGTCGCAGTATGTGCAGGTGCTCGAACAACGCCAGGGCGTACGCATCGCCTGTCTCGAGGAGATCGCCTTTCGCAAGGGATTCATCGACGCCGCCGCATGCTATGAACTGGGCCGGCAGTTAGCGCGGACGGACTACGGCAGGTATCTGATGGAAATCGCCGGCAAGGACTGAAGGGCAGCCAGTGCGCATAGTGGTAACCGGAGGTGCGGGTTTCATCGGCTCGCACTTTGTCCGGCAGGCGGTGCAGGGTCACTACGAGGCCTTTGCGGAGGCCGACATAGTGGTACTCGACAAGCTCACCTACGCGGGAAACAAGGCGAATCTCGCAAGCGTCGCGGACAGTCCCCGACTGCGATTCGTCGAGGGCGACATCTGCGACGGCCGACTGGTCGGCGAATTGCTGCGGGGAACGGACCTCGTGGTGCATTTCGCGGCCGAGTCGCATGTCGACCGGTCCATCGCGGGGGCCGATGAATTCGTGCGGACCAATGTCGTGGGAACCCACACCCTGCTCAATGCGGCGACCGAGAACGGCGTGCGGAAATTCGTGCACGTGTCCACCGACGAGGTATACGGGTCGCTGGAGAACGGGGATGCTCCCTGGACGGAGGAGGAGCCGCTCCGGCCCAATTCTCCGTATTCCGCTTCCAAGGCGTCGTCGGACCTTCTGGCCCTGGCCGTGCACCGCACGCATGGATTGCCGGTCTGCGTCACCCGGGGCTCCAACACCTACGGCCCGCACCAATATCCCGAGAAGCTCATACCCCTCTTCGTCACCAATCTGCTCGACGGCAGAAAAGTGCCGCTTTACGGTGACGGCGAGAATGTTCGGGACTGGCTGCATGTGGACGACCACTGCCGGGGCATAGCGCTGGTGGCCGAGGGTGGAAAGCCGGGCGAGATCTACAACGTCGGCGGCGGCACGGAATTGACCAACCGCGAGGTCACCGACGGACTGCTGGGAAGGCTCGGCATGGACCGGTCGATGGTGGAGCACGTCGCCGACCGCAAGGGGCACGACCGCCGCTACGCCATGGACTGCGCGAAGATCACCGACCAGCTGGGCTACCGGCCCGCGACCTCATGGGACGAGGGCATGGCCGCCACCGTGCAGTGGTACACCGAGCGTCGCGACTGGTGGGAGCCGATCAAGGGCTGAACCTCCCTGTAGTCCGGGACGCCGGGCCGGATGCCGTGGAAACGGCTCCGGCCCGGCGTTCTCCGTTGCGGCGGCCCTGGCCTGCCGCCGCCCGCCTCAGCTCACGCCTCAGCTCACCTCGGTCGCCCGGACGGCCACGCGAGCGCCCTCGACCACCAACTCCTCGTCGCAGTGCGGCAGAGGGAGCCCGGCGCCCGGGATCACCAGGCAGGTGCGGTCCCGCACGAGCGTGGACAGCAGCTCGGCCAGGTCCGGGGCGGTGGCGAACGCCTCCGCGCCGGCGGTCGCGTCCACGACCACCAGGGCGGGGTCGGCCGCGATCGCCCCTTCCAGAGCCAGCCGCCAGCGGTCGGCCAGGGAGGGCGAGGAACCCGCCACCCCGTCGGAGGCGTCGGAACCCGCTGAGCCCGCGCCCTCCACCGGCGAGACCCGGCACACCCGCCGTTCGGCCTCGGACGCGGCGACGGTGGCGACGTCCACCCCGCCGATCAGCACCCGCCCCGACGTGGGCCGGAGGTCGCCCGTCAGCAGATCCGCCAGTGTCAGGCGCACCCCGTCCGGTGTGCCCGTGAGCGCCGCGGTGGTGCCCGCCGCAAGCCGGAAGGAGACCCCGGCCAGCACCGTCGCCCCGCCGACCGCGACACCGACGTCCTCGAACTCGACGTCACACGCCGCGGGCCACGTGTCGGTGGGCGGCTCCGGGTCATCGGCGCCGATCAGCCGGCCGACCGTGCTCAGCGTCGCGCGCGAGTTGACGACCGTGCTGGTCAGCAGGGCGGCCTCCATGACCGGCCGGAAGGTGAGCGCCGAGAGCACGATGAGCGCGACGCCCTGGGCGGCCGATACGTCGTCCCCGGTGGACAGCACCGCGCACACCGCCACGGCACCGCACACAGCGAGTTCGACGACCCGCCACAGCAGCACCTGGCCCACGGCGGGCAGCAGCACGCCCGGCCGGCCACCGTGCGGGAAGGCCCCGGAGGGGCTCTCGTACGCCCGGCGCAGCCACTCGGGCCCGTCCGGCTCCTCGTCCCGGGTGAGCAGCCGGGCCGCGGCGAAGGACGCCGCCACCACGACCAGCAGACCGCCCGCCAGCGTGGCCGCCAGCAGCGGCTCGACGAACAGGCTGATCACGATCACGGTCAGCGGGGTGACGACGGCGGCCACCAGCGGGCGCAGCACATGCGCGGGCAGGCCCATCAGGACCACGACCGCGCTGCCGTCCAGCGAGGCGAGCCGGTCGGCGTGCACCGGGCCGAGGGACCTGGTGGGCAGGGCCGACGCGCGGTCGGCCACGGCCCGGTGCAGGGTGGTGACCAGGTCGGCGCCGATGCGGTTGCCCATCGGAACGCTCCGGTAGTGCAGTACGGAGTGCACCACCGTGATCGCCACCAGGACGGCGATCCACGACCACGGCACCGGAGTGTCCGGCGTGAGGAGGTCGTCGGTGATCGGGACCACCAGGGTGAAGGCGATGCCCTGTGTGATCGCGCCGAGGACCAGGAACATCAGCAGCGACACCAACGCCTTGGTGCCGGACGCCTGGAGGTAGCGGGCGAGAACGGCCCTCATCGGCTGCCCTCCTGGGACGTAGCGGTTCGGGAAGCGGCCGGGACGGCCTGCGGGGTGTCCGGGTGTCCGCCGAGGATGGCCGCGTACCGGCCGCCCTCGCGGAGCAACTCCTCGTGTGTGCCGGACTCGACGACCCGCCCGGCCTCCATGACCGCGAGCCGCCCGTCGGTGACGGTCGAGGGACCGGGGCTGAGGACGACCACGGCCGCCCGCTCCCGCAGTTCGTCCACCGCGGCCCGCAGCACGCCGGTGTCGCCGCCGAACGCCCGCTGGTCGAGCAGTACGACCCCGTGTTCCTCCGCCGCGACCACCCTGGCCAGGGCGAGCCGCTGAAGCTCCGGATAGGACAGGGACACTTCGGTGCCCACGACCGACTCGTATCCGCGGGGGAACGCCGTGACGGTGTCGTGGACCCCGGCGGTGCGCGCCGCCCGCTCGGCGTCCCGCTCGGTCCCGCCGGGCCGGTCGGCGGTGATGTACGCGCCGACGGGCCCGAGCACGACGGCCGGCTCGGCCTCCACCGCGGCGAACCGCTCGGGGGGCGTGTCGGCCTTGAGCCAGTCGGCCACCCGGTCGGCGCCTTCGGGCGAGGGCTCGATGACGGTCAGCACTCCGCGCTCGGGCAGTTCGAGCCCGAAGTCGTCGGCGGGCGCGTTCTGTTCGGCGGGGTCGGTCGCCGGTTGGTCGCCTTCGGCGGGCGCGGCCTTCTCGCCCTCGGCGGGCGCCGGGGCGCCCGCGGCGAACGCGGTCAGCCGCGCCGTGGCCTTCTTGCCCTCGCCGACCTCCTCCATGTAGTAGGTGCTGGCCAGCAGCGGGGCCGCCAGCCCGGCGCCCACGACCAGGAACGGCACGAGGTCGCCCGGGGCCAGCGAGTCGGCCCGGACCATGAGCGCGCCCCCGCACAGCACGAACACCAGGACGGTCAGCGGCGAGAAGGCGATCTCGGCGATGGCCCTGCCTCCCAGCAGGGCGCCGATGCGGACCTGGAAGAAGTCGCTGAACCCGTCGGTGGCCTCGGTCAGCCGGCGGGCCGAGGTGCGCGCCACCGCCGCGGTGCGCGCCCGCGCGCCGGCGCGGTTGATCCGGGCGTCCAGGCCGATGGTGGGGCGCACCGCGTCGACGGCGCCGATGGACGCCACGTACTCGTCCTTCATCTCCTTGAAGAAGCGTGCGGAGATCACGCCGAAGGTGACGAACCCGAGGAGGATCGGCGCCAGCGTCACCAGTGCCATCAGCCAGTCGACCCAGAACAGGTAGCCGATCGAGAGGACGAACACCAGCACCGCGGAGACGAGTTCCGAGCCCGCGCGGCCGACCATTACCCCGGCCGAGGCGATGTCGCCGCCCAGGGTGGTGCTCTGGGCCCGCCACGCCGCGTGGAGCGACCGGGCGGCGGGGCGGGCGCGCAGCCTGGCTGCCACCCCGGCGTGGAACGCCTCCTGGGTGAGCTGGGCCGCCTGGCGGCTCAGCGTCCGCCCGGCGATCTGGAGGGCGAGTGCGAGCACCGCGGTGGCGACGGTGGTGAGGACGAGCCCGTCGATGCGGCCCGTGTCGGGGCCGGCGGTGAGCAGCTCCCGGCAGATCTCGACGACGAGGATCATCGAGCCGACGGTGGCCACCGCGCCGGCGATCTCCAGGAGTGAGGCCACCCGGGCCCGCCACTGGACACCCCCGGCCGCCGTGGCGGCCGGGGTCTGTCGGTCAGCCATGTGCGGTCCCCCAGGTGTCGACCGCCGCTCTTGGGTCCCTCATCGCTTGGAGACCAGGAAGTCGCCGATGACCAGGTGGTCGATGTCGGTGCCCAGGAAGCACTCGACCGCGTCCTTCGGGGAGCAGACGATGGGCTCGCCCGCCACGTTGAAGGAGGTGTTCACCAGGCACGGCACCTCGGTGCGGGAGGTGAACTCGCGCAGCAGCGCGGCGAGTCGCGGATTGCTGTCGTCGGTGACGGTCTGGATGCGCGAGGTGGCGTCGACATGGGTGGCCGCCGCGATCTTCTCGGTGTACTCGGGGCGCACCGGGAAGACGAAGGTCATATACGGGGAGCGCTCCTTCCTGCCCATCTCGAATACCCGCGCAGCGTTCTCCTCCAGCACGATCGGCGCGAACGGGCGGAAGGGTTCGCGGTGCTTGACGCGGTTGTTGATGACGTCCTTCATGTCGGCGTAGGACGGGTTGGCCAGGATGCTGCGGTTGCCCAGCGCCCGCGGCCCGTACTCGGTGCGGCCCTGGAACCAGCCGATGACGGTCTTCCCGGTCAGCAGCTCGGCGGTCTTCCCCACCACCTCGTCGCTGGGCAGCTGCTCCCAGGTGACCGAGGAGGTGTACTCCTCGAGCGTGGCGCGGATCTCCTCCTCGCCGAACTCCGGACCGAGGTACGGCGACTCGGTCGGCGCCAGGGCGACCGACTTCTCCCGTGCGACATGCGCGGCGGCGCCGATGGAGACGCCGGGGTCGCTCGCCCCGAAGCTGACCTCGACCCGGGTGAAGGGCAGCTCCTCCAGCAGCTTGGTGTTGTTGACGCAGTTCAGGGCGAGGCCGCCCTCGAAGATCAGATCGCGCAGCTCGGTCGCCTCGGCCAGGGCGCGCAGCTGGTGCGCGGTCACCGCCTCGATCACCTGCTGGGCAGCGCAGGCGACGCGGACCCGGAAGTCGAACTCCTGACGGTTGTCGTCGTTGCCGTCGAACAGCTCGTCGAACAGGGGGTCATAGGCGCGCGGGCCACGCGGGTCGTTCGCCAGGGCCAGCGAGTACCGGCCGCCCTCCTCGAGGGTGACGACCTTCGTCAGCAGGGGGTTGTCCTGCTCGTCCGGTGCCTTTCCGAACCCGGCCAGGCCCATGACCTTGTACTCGTCGTTGTTCGGGGTGAAGCCCAGGTAGCGGGTGATGTTGGCGAACAGCTGCGCGAGCGAGTTCTTCGCGTCGATGGTGAACCGCTCGAAGACCTCGACCTTGCCGTCGCGCACCTCGCCCATGATGGCGCTGTCCGCCTCGGCCTGACCGTCGTTGATGAGGAAGGCGGCGTCGCCGAGGCCGGAGAAGGTGCGGCCGCAGGCCAGGTGGGCCCGGTGGTGCGGGACGGTGATCAGCTTCTCGTCCGGCAGGGCGTAGCCGGTGTGCCGGGTGAAGTCCTCGATCAGCGCGGTCCTGCCCAGCGCCCCGTTCCACAGCTCACCGAAGGAGCCGATCGCCTGGAACTTGTACTCGGGCGGGATCGGGGCGCTCGCGAGGCCCGTGATGGCGGCGTCGGCGAACTCCGCGGTGAAGTTCCAGCCGAAGGCGTAGTAGTCCACGTCCTCGTAGGAGATACCGGCCTGCTCCAGACACCACCGCATGGCGTTCGCGGGGAAGGCGGTGGTCTTCTTCTGCCGGTTCATCCGCTCCTCCTCGACGGCGGCCACCAGCTCGCCGTCGACGAAGAGGGCGGCAGCGGCGTCATGGCCGAGGAAGCTGTGGCGGTCGACGCTGTCGGCGGTGTAGCCGTACAGCCGGCCGAACAGCTCCGCTATCTGCGAGAAGCCGTTGTATCCCAGAATGATCATTTCTGTCTTTTCCTTTCCGGACCGCGGTCGTCCTTGGCCGCGGCTCGTGCTTGGGTAAGGGGACGGTGGCGCGCCCGGGTCACAGTCCCTGTTCGGTGAGCCAGCGCTCGATCGCCTCGGTGGTGAGGGCGATGTTGTCCTCCATGACCGTGAAGTGGTCGCCGGGCGTGGTGGTGGCCGTGTGCGGGAACGGCCAGGACGGCCGCCAGTCGTCGCCGTCGAATCCGCTGTCCTGGTGGGGCAGCGGGGATTCGGCACCGAGGAAGAGCGTCGGGCGCTCGATGGGCGCCACTTCGCACTCGTCCATCAGCGTGTGGTAGCGGCCCATGGCGGTCAGCCGCACACCGCTGAGCGCGTCGGGGCCGAGGATGTGTTCGCGGGCGAACAGGCCGTCGTTCATCGCGCCCAGCGTCTCGGCCGAGAACGTGCTGTCGGCCTGGAAGGTGTCGATGAGGACGACCGCGGCGGGCGCGAGCCCGGCCCGCTCGGCCCGCATCGCCAGAGCGTAGGCGATCAGCCCGCCCGCCGAGTGTCCGAGGAGCACATACGAGCCGTCCGCGACGGACGAACGCAGCGCGGCCAGCTGCAACTCCAGGAAGGTCTCGAACGAGTCGGGCAGCAACTCACCCTCGGCGAAACCGGGGTTGACCAGGGACAGCACATCCCGCTCTCCCTGAAGGAGCTGTGAGAGCCTCGCGTACTGCACCGGACCCGCGGTGGCGGTGATGGCGGGCACACAGACCACCGCCGCCCGGCCGCCGTCGCCCCGGGCGAGCCGGACGGCCCGCGGGACGTGGTCCGCCGCGGTCTCGACGGTGAAGGACGGCCTGAGCCGCGCGGCGGCCTGGATGAGGTCCATGCCCGCCGTGCCCGTCTGCCCGAGCGCGTACGACTCGCGGTAGAGCGCTTCGATGCTGTCGAACGGAGAGGAGGGCGAGGGCGCGCGGTCCGCGGCCCGGTGGCCGGGCGCGGCGCCGGCGGTGACGAGTTCCGCCAGGTGGCCGGCGAGCCGGGCCGTGGTGGAGTACTCGAACATCGTGGTGGCCGGGAGTTCCAGCTCGAGCAGCGCGCCGAGCCGGTCGCGCAGGGTGATGCCCGCCAGCGAGTCCACCCCGAGGTCGAGGAACTCCACGGCAGGGTCGATGTCCGCGCCCACGCCGTGGCGCAGGACTTCGGCCAGCTCGCCGCGGATCACGTCCTCCAGCAGTCGGCGGCGCTTGTCCGGCGCGGCCTCCCGCACCTGGGCCAGGGTGTTCTCCCGCTGCTCCCCCGGCTTCCGCGGCGGCCGTCCCGTCCGGGCGGGCCGCGTGGCGGCCGACCCCGGGGCTGGCTGGAACTCGGCCGTGGGCACGGCGCGCAGCGTCAGACGGTCGACTCCGGCGACCGGACGGCCCTCGGCGTCGGCGAGGCGGACGTCGACCGCGCCCTCACCCGCGCCGGAGAGCCGGATCCGGACGACGGCGGCGGCGGTCGCGGTGTGCAGCCGCACCCCGGACCACGCTCGCGCCATCGTGACCTGCGCGTCGCCGAGGGCGAGGAACCCGCCCAGGCCCGTGGTGTGCAGGGCGGCGTCGAGCAGCACCGGATGGAGGCGGAAGCCGCCGACGGGGGTCCCCTCCGCCATGGCCACCTCGGCGAACGCTTCCGCGCCGCGCCGCCACACGGCGCGCAGGCTCTGGAACGCGGGGCCGTAGGTGAAGCCCTGCCCGGCCAGTGCGTCGTAGAGGCCGGCCACGTCGGCCGCCACCGCGCCGGGCGGCGGCCAGGCGCCCGCGAGCTCCTCGAAGCCCTCCGGCCCGCCCTCGGCTTCCATGGTCTCCGGACCCTCGGGCCGGGGGGCCAGGACCGCGCGGGCGTGGCACGTCCAGTCCGCGGCCCCGCCCTCGCCGGGGGACTCCGGGCGGGAGTGGACGGTCAGTGCGCGGTGGCCGTCCTCGCCGGCCGGGCCCACCTGCACCTGAATGTGCGCGGCGGTGTCGTGGCCGAGGATCAGTGGCGCCTCCTGGGTGAGTTCACGCAGCTCGGGGCAGTCCAGCCGGTGTCCGGCGTACAGCGCCCAGTCGACGAGCACACCGGCGGGCAGCAGGGCCGTGCCCGACACCGCGTGATCGGCGAGCCACGGCTGGGCCGCCTGCGAGAGCCTGCCGGTGAACAGGACCGTGTCGCCCTCGGCGGGGATGACCGCGCCGGCCAGCAGAGGGTGGTCCGCCGCGTCCAGGCCGACTCCACTCGCGTCCCCGGCGCGCGCGGGCGCCTCGAGCCAGAACCGCTGCCGCTGGAAGGCGTAGGTCGGCAGGTCGACCGGGCGCGTCGCGCGCGGCACCAGGGTGGACCAGTCCACCCCGTCGCCGTGGACCCACAGCGTCGCCGCCGACCGGGTCAGCGCGGCGCGGTCGTCGTGTTCGCGCCTCAGGGACCCGACGACGACCGCGTCGTGTCCGGCGGCGGCCGCCAGGCCGGCCACGGTGTCCGTCGCCACCGGATGGGGGCTCAGCTCGACGAAGGTGTCCACCCCGTCCCGCAGCAGCAGCCCGACCGCGTCGGAGAACCCGTCGGACCCGCCGGACGCGCCGGACCCGCCGGACGCGCCGGGGCGTCGGTGCCAGTGGTCCGCGTCCGCGCTCTCCGGGTCGAACGGCCGCCCCGTGGCGGACGAGTACAGCGGCACGCGCCCGCTCCGTACGATGACCGGCGGGGCCGCCTCCGACGGCTCGGCCGCCGGCGCCCGGCCCTGCCACGCCGCCAGCGCGGCCCCGTCGGCCAGGGACATCACACCGGCCACGCAGGCGGCGGCGATCTCGCCGTGCGCCTGGCCGACCACCGCGGCGGGCGTGACACCGACCGAGCGCCACAGCTCGGCCAGCGAGACCGTCACGGCCCACAGCGCGGGAACGGCGACGTCATGGCGCATCGGCCCGCCCGGCTCGCCCCGGAGCTCCTCGAGCAGATCCCAGCCGGTGTGCGGGGCCAGCGCCTCGGCGCACTCCCCCATCGCCTT
The DNA here is from genome assembly GCF_040302705.1 of Streptomyces sp. NPDC097640. NCBI lineage: Bacteria > Bacillati > Actinomycetota > Actinomycetes > Kitasatosporales > Streptomycetaceae > Streptomyces > Streptomyces sp. NPDC097640. The sequence continues at coordinate 430,944 of NZ_JBEOSB010000002.1, read as the reverse complement.
GGCGAACACCGGGGAGGAGTCGAGCAGTCCGGCCGCCACGCCCGCCCACGCCGACGCCTCGCCCGGGAACACGAAGGCGGCCTTGGTGCGGTTGCGGGCCACGCCGCGTACCACGTCCGCCTCCTCGGTGCCCTGGCCCGCGAGGGTGTCCAGACCCGCGGCGAACCCGGCGCCGTCGGCGGCGAGTACGACCGCGCGGTGGCCGAAGACGGTCCGCGACTCCACCAGGGCGGCGGCCACCTCTTCGGCCTGCACCCCGGCGCTCGCCGGAGCGGTGGCGAACTCCCGCAGCCGCTCGGCCTGGCCGCACAGGGCGGCGGCCGACCTGGCCGACAGCACCCACGGCGGGGGCGCCGCCGGGGAGGGCTCGACGACCACCGAGTGCCGCTCGGCGGTGTCTTCGGTGGGTTCGGCGGCGGGTTCGGCGGTGGTTTCCGTCGCGGCGTCGTCGGGCGCCTGTTCCAGGATCACATGGGCGTTGGTGCCGCTGATCCCGAACGAGGACACCGCCGCCCGCCGCGGCTGATCCGTCTCGGGCCAGGCCAGCGCCTCCGTCACCAGCTCCACCGCGCCGGACGACCAGTCGACGTGCGGCGTCGGCTCATCCACATGCAACGTCGGCGGCACCACCCCATGCCGCATCGCCATCACCATCTTGATCACACCGGCCACACCCGCCGCCGCCTGCGTATGACCGATATTCGACTTCACCGACCCCAACAACACCGACCCACCACCCGACCGCCCCCGCCCATACGTCGCCAACAACGCCTGAGCCTCGATCGGATCCCCCAGCGGCGTCCCGGTGCCATGCGCCTCCACCACATCCACATCCGACGCCACCACACCCGCACCCGCCAACGCATCCCGGATCACCCGCTGCTGCGACGGACCATTCGGCGCCGTCATGCCGTTGGACGCGCCGTCCTGGTTGACCGCGGAGCCCCGGACGAGGGCGAGGACGCGATGTCCGTTGCGGCGCGCGTCGCTCAGCCGCTCCACCAGCAGGACGCCGATGCCCTCGCCCCACGCCGTGCCGTCGGCCGACGCCGCGAACGCCTTGCACCGCCCGTCCGCCGCCAACCCGCGCTGCTTGCCGAACTCGGTGAACGCGGCGGGGGTCGAGACGACCGCGACACCGCCCGCCAGGGCGAGGTCGCACGCTCCGCGCCGCAGCGCGCTGACCGCCATGTCCAGCGCCACCAGCGAGGACGAGCAGGCCGTGTCCAGCGTGACGGCCGGACCCTCGAAGCCGAAGGTGTACGCGATCCGGCCCGATGCCACGCTGCCCGCGGTCCCGTTGCTCAGATAGCCCGCGATCTCCTCGGGTACCTCCTGGAGCCGCGCCACATAGTCGTGGTGCATCAGACCGGTGAACACACCGGTCCGGCTGCCCCGCAGCCGGACCGGATCGATACCGGCCCGCTCGACGGCCTCCCACGACAGCTCCAGCAGCAGCCGGTGCTGCGGGTCCATGGCCACCGCCTCGTGCGGCGCCACGCCGAAGAAGGCGGCGTCGAAGTCGGCGGCGTCGTAGAGGAAGCCACTCTCCCGCACATACGTCGTGTTCGCGCCCGCGCCCTCCGGGTCGTACAGCGCGTCCAGGTCCCAGCCGCGGTCGTCGGGGAAGCCGCCGATGCCCTCACGGCCGTGCAGGACCATGTCCCACAGGTCCTCGGGGGAGCGCACCTCACCCGGATAGCGGCAGCTCATACCGACGATCGCGATCGGGTCGTCGGCCACGGCGAGCGTGGCCCGCGGCCGGTCGCCCTCGTCGGCCGTGCCGACCAGCGCCGAGCCGAGGAACGCGGCGAGCGCCTCGGGGCTCGGGTAGTCGAACACCAGCGTCGTGGGCAGCCGCACCCCGGTGTCCTCCGCCAGCCGGTTGCGCAGCTCGACCGCGGTGAGCGAGTCGAAGCCCAGGGTGGCGAAGGACTGCCCGGGCTCGATGTCGTCGGGCGCGGCGTGTCCCAGCACGGTGGCGACATGCTCCCGCACCAGGTCGACCAGCAGCGTCGACCGCTCCCCCGCCGACAGGCCCCGCAGCCGGTCGCGCCAGCCCGAGTCCGCGGCCGAGTGCGCGGCGACGGCCCGCCGCCGGGGGGCCGTGAACAGCGCGCGCAGCAGCGGCGGCGCGTCGCCGCGCCCGCGCAGGTCCAGGTGGACCGGGACGAGCACCGGCTCGGGCAGCCGGGCGGCGGCGTCGAAGAGCGCCACCCCCTCCTCTTCGGAGAGCGCCCGCAGGCCGCCGCGGTTCAGCCGCTTGACGTCGGTGTCGCTCAAGGCCCCGGTCATCGTGGACAGTTCGGCCCACAGCCCCCAGCCCAGCGACTGCGCGGGCAGGCCCGCGGCGTGCCGGTGCCGGGCCAGGGCGTCGAGGAAGGTGTTGGCCGCGGCGTAGTTGGCCTGCCCCGGGGAGCCGAAGATCCCGGCGGCGGAGGAGAACAGCACGAAGAAGTCCAGGTCCCGATCCCCGGTCAGCTCGTGCAGATGCCACGCGGCGTCCACCTTCGGCCGGAAGACCGCCGCGAGCCGTTCCGGGGTCTGCGCGGCGACCATGCCGTCGTCGAGGACACCGGCCGCGTGCACCACCCCGCGCAGTTCGGGGAGGGAGGCGAGCAGTTCGGCGACGGCGTCCCGGTCCGCGACGTCACAGGCCGCCAGCCGTACCGTGGCGCCGAGGCCGCGCAGCCGGTCCGCCAGCTCGGCGGCGCCAGGGGCGGCCTGGCCGCTCCTGCCGGCCAGCACCAGGTCGGTGACCTGGTGTGCGGTGACCAGGTGCCGGGCGACGGCCGCGCCGATGACCCCGGTGCCTCCCGTGATCAGCACGGTGCCCCGGCCGCCGGACCAGGGCAGCGGCGCGTCGGTGGCGGGGAGGGCCGTACGGGCCAGGCGGGGCACGAACAACCGGGCGCCGCGGACGGCGATCTCGGTCTCGCCGGCGGCGATCGCCGCGCGGACCAGGTCCACGGGCAAGTCGGCGTCGGTGTCGGTGTCGATGTCCAGGAGCGCGAAGCGGTCCGGGTGTTCCGAGCGGGCCGAGCGCACCAGGCCGTGGACGGCCGCCGCGGCGAGGTCGATGCCGTCCCCCGCGTTCACCTCGACCCCGCGGCGCACCGTCACCACCAGTCGGGCGCCGCCGAGTCCGTCGTGGGCCAGCCACTCCCGTACCCGCTCCAGGACGCGCGCCACCGAGCCCCGCACCCGCTCCGGGACGGCGCCGGGGCCGGCGGCCGGGCTCGTGCCGTCCAGCAGTACGGTGTCGGCCCCGTCGGCCACCGCGGCCGCGAGTTCTCCGACGGGCGTTCCCTCGGCCCACCACAGCGGCGGGCGCCCGCCGGTGGCCACCGCCTCCGGCTCCCAGGGCTCCCAGCGGTGGGCGAACAGGGATCCGGCCACCGCCGAGCGCGCCGAACGCACCTGGGCGGGGGTGACCGGGCGCAGCACCAGCTCGTCGATCCCCAGGACGGGGGCGCCGGTGGCGTCGGCGATCCGGACCCGTACCGCGGCCGCGCCCACGGTCCGCAGCCACACCCGGACCGTCCGGGCGCCGCCCGCCCACAGCCGCACGCCGGACCAGGCGAAGGGCAGCCGCGATGTGCTCCCGTCGCCGTCCGTGTCATCGGCGAACACGCCGAGCCCGATGCCGTGCAGCGCGGCGTCCAGCAGCGCGGGGTGGACTCCGAACCCCTCGGCCTCCTCGGTGGCGTCGTCGGGCAGGACCACCTCGGCGAAGAAGTCCTCGCCGCGCCGCCAGGCCGCGCGCAGCCCCTGGAAGGTGGGGCCGTACGCATAGCCCTGGCGGGCCAGCGCCGGGTAGAAGTCCTCGGTGTCGACGGGGGTGGCGTCGCGGGGCGGCCAGGACCGGCCGGTCAGCGCCCCGAAGTCGGTGGTGTTGGGGCTCTCGTGCAGGGGAGCGAGCACGGCCTGGGCGTGGCAGGTCCACTCCGGCTGCCCCTGCGTCGCGCCGTCGTCGGCCGGTTCGGGGCGCGAGTGGACGGACACCGAGCGCAGTCCGTCGGCGTCGGCCCGGCCCACCACGACCTGGACCTGCGCCGCGCCTGCGGCGTCGAGCACCAGCGGGGTCTCCAGGGTCAGGTCCCGCACCTGGCCGCACCCCAGGTCCTGCCCGGCGCGCAGGGCCAGTTCGACGAAGGCCGTGCCGGGCAGCAGCACCGCGCCCAGCACGGCGTGGTCGGCCAGCCAGGGGTGGGTGGCCAGGGACAGCCGGCCGGTGAGCACGGCGGTGTCGCCGTCCGCCACGCTGACCACCGCCCCGAGCAACGGGTGGTCGACGCCGGTCAGCCCGGCCGACGCGACATCGGCCGCCGCCCCGCGCGAGGACATCCGGGGCCAGAAGCGGCGCCGGTCGAAGGCGTAGGTGGGCAGGTCCGCGCGGCCGGGCGCGGAGGGCAGCACCGCGCGCCAGTCCACCTCGACGCCGTGGGTCCACAGCGTGCCGACGGCCCGCAGCAGGCCGGCCAGCTGCGGCCGCTCGCGGTGGGCGACCGCGGTCACGGCCGCCGCCCCGTCCCGCAGGCTGTCCTCGATCGGCCTGGTCAGCGCGGTGTGCGGGCCGATCTCGAGGAAGACGTCGACCTGTCCCTCCAGGGCCCGTACGGCGTCCTGGAACCGGACCGAGTCGCGCGCGTTGCGGATCCAGTACTCGGGCGACATGACCTCGTCGGCCGCGACCTGGGCCCCCGTGACGGTGGACACCATTCGGAGCGTCGGCGGCGACCAGGTCAGCCGGGTGAGAACGGAACGGAACTCCTGGAGCATCGGCTCCATCAGCGGCGAGTGGAACGCATGGCTGACCCGCAGCCCGCGGGTGCGCCGCCCGGCCGCCTCGGCGGTGTCGGCGACGCGCCGCACCGCGTCCTCGGCGCCGGAGACCACGACGGCCGACGGGCCGTTGACCGCGGCGATCGCCACCCGGTCCGCGGGCTCGTCCGCCAGCCACCGCGCGACCTCGGCCTCTTCGGCGTCGATGGCGAGCATGGCGCCGCCGTCGGGGAGCCGCTGCATGAGCCGGCCGCGGGCCACGGCCAGGGTCGCCGCGTCGGACAGCGAGAGCACCCCGGCCACATGGGCCGCCGCGATCTCGCCGATCGAGTGTCCGAGCACGGCGTCGGGGGTCACCCCCCAGGCCCGCAGGGTGCGGAACAGCGCGACCTCGATCGCGAACATGGCGATCTGGGTGTACTCGGTCCGGTGGACCAGGTCCGCCCGCGGGGAGGACGGCGCGGCGAAGACGATGTCCGCGAGGGCCATGTCGAGCTGCGGATCGGCCACCGCGCACACGGCGTCGAACGCCTCGGCGAAGGGCGGGACGGCGTCGTACCACTCCCGTCCCATGCCCGCCCACTGCGCGCCCTGCCCCGTGAAGACGAAGGCGGCCCTGGCGCCGGGGCGCACGGCGCCGCGCACATGGTGACGGCCGGTGGCGGCCTTCCCGGAGACGGTGTCCAGCGCCTCCGCGAATCCGGCGGCGTCCTCGGCGAGGACGACGGCCCGGTGCTCGAAGGCCGTACGGGCGGTCGCGAGCGCGACGGCCGCCCCGGCGACGTCCGGCTCGGCGGCGTTCGCGAAGTCACGCAGCCGGGTGGCCTGCCCGCGCAGCGCGGCCTCCGACTTGGCCGAGAGCACCCACGGCAGCACCCCGTGGTCCGCTCGCGTGTCCGCCGGGGCGTCGGTGTCAGCGTCAGTGGCGGTGTCCGTGTTGGTGTCCGGGGGAGCCTGTTCCAGGATCACGTGGGCGTTGGTGCCGCTGATCCCGAACGAGGACACCGCCGCCCGCCGCGGCCTGCCGGTCTCGGGCCAGGCGACGCGCTCGGTGGCCAGCTCCACCGCGCCGGACGACCAGTCGACGTGGGGCGTCGGCTCGTCCACATGCAACGTCGGCGGCACCACCCCATGCCGCATCGCCATCACCATCTTGATCACACCGGCCACACCCGCCGCCGCCTGCGTATGACCGATATTCGACTTCACCGACCCCAACAACACCGAGCCACCACCCGACCGCCCCCGCCCATACGTCGCCAACAACGCCTGAGCCTCGATCGGATCCCCCAGCGAGGTGCCGGTGCCGTGCGCCTCCACCACATCCACATCCGACGCCACCACACCCGCACCCGCCAACGCATCCCGGATCACCCGCTGCTGCGACGGACCATTCGGCGCCGTCAGACCATTCGACGCGCCGTCCTGGTTGACCGCCGACCCCCGCACCACCGCCAACACCCGGTGCCCCAGCCGCCGCGCGTCGCTCAGCCGCTCCACCAGCAGCACACCGACGCCCTCACCCCACGCCGTACCGTCCGCCGACGCGGCGAACGCCTTGCACCGCCCGTCCGCCGCCAGCCCGCGCTGCTTGCCGAACTCCGCGAAGACCCCGGGCGTGGACATCACGGTCACCCCGCCCACCAGCGCGAGCGGGCAGTCGCCCGAGCGCAGGGCCTGGGCCGCCAGGTGCAGGGCCACCAGCGACGCCGAGCAGGCCGTGTCCACCGTGACGGCGGGGCCCTCGAAGCCGTAGGTGAACGCGATGCGGCCGGAGACGACGCTGGAGGCGGTGCCGGTGAGCAGATAGCCGAGCGACTCGTGGCCGGCATGGTTCAGCAGGCCCGGGTAGTCCGCGCCGTTGACTCCGATGAACACGCCGGTCCGGCTGCCCTGAAGGGTGGCCGGGTCGATGCCCGCGCGCTCGAGCGCCTCCCAGGACGCTTCGAGCAGCACCCGCTGCTGGGGGTCCATCTCCAGCGCCTCGCGCGGGGAGATGCCGAAGAAGCCCGCGTCGAAGTCGGTGGCCGCGTCGATGAACCCGCCCCGGCCGGGCGGCCCGCCGGGGTCGCCGTCCCCGCCGCCGGGCCGCCAGCCCCGGTCGTCCGGGTAGCCGCCCATCGCGTCGCCGCCGTCCCGCACGAACTCCCAGAACTCCTCGGGCGTGTTCGAGTGCCCGGGGAACCGGCAGCTCATCCCGACGATGGCGATCGGCTCCCGGTTGGCCTCCTCCAGATCCCGGACCCGCTGCCGGGTCCGCTTGAGATCGGCCGTCACCCGCTTCAGGTACTCGACGACCTGCTCTTTCTCAGCCATGTTCCAAACCCCTCATAGAACGGCACTCGTGCGTGGGCGTGGCGCGCGCCCGCTCGATCGCGCGCATCAGCTCAGCCCGAGTTCGTCGTCGATGTAGCGCAGCAGGTCGTCCTCGCTCGCCGCGCCGAGCTCGTCCACGCCGGTGTCGGGCTCCACGGTGGCGTCCCGGGGGCCGGAGCGCTCCCGCCAGCGGGCGAGAAGCGTCTCCAGCCGGGCCGTCACCTTCCTGACCTCGGTCTCGTCCCGCTCCTCGGCGAGCATCGCCTCGAGGCGCTCGAAGGTCTCGGTGCCCCACTCGCCGGTATCCGTCTCGGGCAGCAGCAGCCCGAGCAGATGGCCGCTGAGCAGCTCGGGGGTGGGGTAGTCGAAGACCAGCGTGGTGGGCAGCCGGGTGCCGGCCACCCGGGCGAGCCGGTTGCGCAGTTCCACGGCGGTGAGCGAGTCGAACCCCAGGGTGGTGAAGGACTGGGCGGGGGCGATCCCGGTCGGTTCCGCGTACCGCAGCACCGCGGCGACATGCTCACGGACCAGGTTCAGCAGGGTCTCCAGCCGCTCGCCGGGGTCGAGTTCGGCCAGCCGCCGGCGCAGCGCCTGGGCGTCCAGGGTGGTGGCGCGGCGCAGCGGGGTGCGCACCAGCCCGCGCATCAGCGCCGGCACCAGGGCCTCTTCGGTGCGCAGGCGCGCGGGGTCGAACCGGATCGGCGCGGTGTGCGCGCGGCCGGAGGCGAGGGCGTGGTCGAAGAGCGCGAGCCCTTCCTCGGTGGTCATCGGGGACAGGCCGCTGCCGCTCATGCGCCTCAGGTCGGTCTCGTCGAGCGCGCCGGTCAGCCCGCTTGCCTCGCCCCACAGGCCCCAGGACATCGAGGCCGCGGGCAGGCCCGCGGCCCGGCGCCGGAGTGCCAGGGCGTCCAGGAAGACGTTGGCCGCCGCGTAGTTGGCCTGCCCCGGCGCGCCCAGCACACCGGCGGCGGAGGAGAACACCACGAACATCTCGAGGTCGTCTCCGGTCAGCTCGTGCAGATGCCAGGCCGCGTCGACCTTCGGCCTCAGGACCGTGGCCAGCCGTTCCGGGGTCAGCGCCGTCACCACGCCGTCGTCCAGGACACCGGCCGCGTGGACGACGCCGCGCAGCGCGGGGATGTCCGCGAGCAGTCGCGCGGCGGCGGCGCGGTCCGCGACATCGCAGGCCGCGATGCGCACCCGGGCGCCCGACTCCGTCAGTTCGCCGGCGAGTTCGGCCGCGCCGGGGGCGTCCATGCCACGCCGGCCCACCAGCATCAGGTCGGTGACGCCGTGGACGGAGACCAGGTGGCGGGCCACCGCCGCGCCGATGAGCCCGGTACCGCCGGTGATCAGCACCGTGCCCTCCCGGGGCGGCCGGGTGCCGGTGTTCCGGGCCTCGGTGTCCGCGTCCGCCAGGGCCAGCCGGGGCACGAACACCGCGCCGCGACGGATCGCGATCTCCGGCTCCTGCCCGGCCGTCGCGGCCGCCAGCACCTCGTGGGGAATGTCCTCGGCGCCGGTGTCGCTGTCGACCAGCCAGAACCGGTCGGGGTGTTCGGTCTGTGCCGAGCGCATCAGCCCGTGCACCGCGGCCTGTACCAGGTCCACGGTGTCCGCGTCGGACACCTCGACCCCGCCGCGGGTCACCACGACCAGCCGGGTGTCGGCGAGCTTTTCGTTGGCCAGCCACTCGTGCACCCGCTCCAGTACGGCGGTCAGCAGATCGTGGACCCGGCCGGGCACCTCGCCGTCGCCCGCCGGGAGGTCCGAGCAGTCCCAGAGCACCGGGTTCGCGCCCTCCGCGACGGCGGTCGCGATCTCCTCGATGGACGCGCCGCCCGCCCAGAGCCTCGGGCGCACCTCGTCCGCGGACACCGTGGGCCCGGTGGCCCGCGCCGGGTCCCACGGCTGCCAGTTCACCGCGTACAGCGACCGCGCGGCGGCCGCCCCGGCCGGGCGCAGCCGCTCGGCCGCCACCGGGCGCAGCGTCACCCGGTCCATGCTCAGGACGGGCGCGCCGAGGTCGTCGACGGCGCGGATGTGTGCGGCGTCCTCGCCCGCGGGCGAGAGCGCCACCCGCACCGACCGGGCGCCGTCCGCCCACAGCCGCACCCCGGACCAGACGGCGGGCAGCAGCGGTTCGGCGGCCCCGGCCGGGTCGGCGTCGCCCGGCAGCCAGGCGTGGCAGACGGCGTCGAGGAGCACGGCCCGCGCTCCGGCGCCGCCCGCCGCCTCGTCGGGGAGGGCCACCTCGGCGAACACCTCGTCGCCGCGCCGCCAGGCGGCGCGCAGCCCCTGGTAGGCCGGGCCGTAGCCGTGGCCGCGCCGGAACAGCTCGTCGTAGCGGTCGGTCACGTCCAGCGGCGTGGCCTTCGACGGCGGCCATACGCCGGCCAGTTCGGCGAACCCGGTGTCCGCGGCGTGGTCGGCCGGCTCCAGCGCTCCGGCGGCGTGGCGGGTCCACCGGTCGTGCCCCTGCTCCCCGCCCCGCTCTTCCGGCTGCGCGTGGACGGTCAGCTCGCGGCGGCCCGCGTCGTCCGGCGCTCCGGCCATCAGCTGGACCCGTACGGCGCCCGTGGCCTCCAGGACCAGCGGCGTGTCCTGTTCGAGGCGTGCGACACCGCTCCCGCCGAGGTGGTGTGCGGCGTGGAGTGCCCAGTCGAGCAGCACACCGCCCGGCACCACGACGGTGTCCTGGACCGTGTGCTCGGCCAGCCAGGGCTGTCCGGCGACCGAGAGCCGCCCGGTGAACAGGACCGTGTCGGTGCCCGCCGGGGTGACCGCGGCGGTCAGCACGGGGTGGCCGGTGGGCCGCTGCCCGACGCCGCTCGCGTCGCCGGACTCCTGCGGCGCCTCCAGCCAGAACCGCTCGCGCTGGAAGGCGTACGTCGGCAGGTCCACGGGGGCATCGGCGGCCGGGAGCAGCGCGGGCCAGTCCACCGGGACGCCGCGCGTCCACAGCGTGGCCGCGGAGCGCAGCAGTTCGGCGCGCTCGTCCGTCTCGCGCCGCAGCGTGCCGGCCACGACCACCTCGCGGCCCTCGGCACCGAGGGCGATGTCCTCGATGGCCGCGGTGACCACGGTGTGCGGGCTGACCTCGACGAAGGTGTCCACGCCATGCTCGACCAGGGTGGCCACCACGTCGGCGAACCGCACGGGCTCGCGCAGGTTGCGGAACCAGTACTCGGCGTCGGCCGCCGGGCCGTCCATGGGCTCTCCGGTCACGGTGGAGTGCCATCGGATGTCGGCGGGGCCCGCGGTGATGTCGCTCAGCTCCGCCAGCAGCCGGTCCCGGACCAGCTCGACCTGCGGGGCGTGGGAGGGGTAGTCCACCGGAATCCGGCGGACACGGACGCCGTCCGCCGCGCAGCCGTCGAGCACCCGCCGCAGCGGCTCCTCGTCGCCCGCGACGACGACCGCGGCGGGACCGTTGACGGCGGCCACCGAGACGGCGCCGACATCGCCCGCGTAGCGCTCGACGAGTTCACGCGCCCGGTCGGCGGACACCGCCAGCGACGCCATCCCGCCGCGGCCCGCCAGCTGACCGGCGATGACGGCGCTGCGGGTGACCACGATCCGGGCCGCCTCGGACAGCGACAGCGCGCCCGCCACACAGGCCGCGGCGATCTCGCCCTGCGAGTGGCCGACGACCACCGAGGGGGTCACGCCGACGGCGCGCCACAGCTGCGCCAGCGACACCATCACGGCCCACAGCGCGGGTTGCACCACATCGACCCGCTCCAGCGACGGGGCGCCGTCCGCGCCGCGCAGCACATCGATCAGATTCCAGTCGGCGTGGGCGGACAGCGCCTCGCCGCAGCGCTCCAGCCACTGGGCGAACACGGGCGAGGAGTCGAGCAGCCCGAGCGCCATGCCGGTCCACTGGGCGCCCTGTCCGGGGAAGACGAACGCCACGGTGGCGCCGGGGCGTACCGTGCCGGTCACCACCCGCTCCTCGTCCGGGTCCCCGCCGGCCAGGGTGTCCAGGGCGCCGGTGAACCCGGGGTGGTCGGCGGCGAGGACCACCGCGCGGTGGTCGAGCACCGCGCGGGTGCCGGCCAGGGCGGTCGCGGCCGCCGCGAGGCCGATGCCCTCGGCGGCGGCGTCGCGCAGCCGCCCGGCCTGGCCGTGGAGGGCCGCGGCCGACTTGGCCGAGAGCGTCCAGGGCAGCACCGCGCCGGCCGGCGTGTCGACGGTGGCGGGCGCGGGCTCGGCGGCCGGCTCGGCCTCGGGTGCCTGTTCGAGGACGACGTGGGCGTTGGTGCCGCTGATGCCGAACGAGGACACCGCGGCGCGGCGCGGCCCGCCCGTCTCGGGCCAGGGGATGTGCTCGGTGGCGAGCTGGACGTCGCCCGCCGTCCAGTCGACGTGCCGGCTCGGCTCGGCCACATGCAGGGTGGCGGGCACGGTGCCGTGGCGCATCGCCAGCACCATCTTCATGACCCCGGCGATCCCGGCGGCCGCCTGGGTGTGCCCGATGTTGGACTTCACGGAGCCCAGCAGCACCGGACGGCCCTGCGGCCGGTCCTGCCCGTAGGTGGCCAGCAGCGCCTGGGCCTCGATCGGGTCGCCGAGCGAGGTGCCGGTGCCGTGGGCCTCCACCACGTCCACCTCGGCCGCGGTGACCTCGGCCTTGGCGAGCGCCTGGCGGATGACCCGCTGCTGCGAGGGGCCGTTGGGCGCGGTGAGTCCGTTGGACGCGCCGTCCTGGTTGACCGCGGAGCCCCGGACGACGGCCAGGACGCGGTGTCCGTTGCGCCGCGCGTCCGAGAGCCGCTCCACCAGCACCAGGCCGGCGCCCTCGGCGACCCCCATGCCGTCGGCGTCGGTCGAGAACGCCTTGGAGCGGCCGTCCCGGGCCAGTCCGCGCTGCCGGGTGAACTCGGCGAACACCACGGGGGTGGCCAGCACGGTCACCCCGCCCGCGAGGGCGAGGTCGCACTCGCCGCGCTGGAGCGCGCTGACCGCCATGTCGAGCGCCACCAGCGACGAGGAGCAGGCGGTGTCCACCGTGACGGCCGGGCCCTCGAAGCCGAAGGTGTAGGCCACCCGGCCCGTCGCCACACTGCCCGCGTTCCCACCGGTCAGGAATCCGGCGACGTCCTCGGGCACGGACCGCAGCCGCGCCGCGTAGTCGTGGTACATCAGGCCCGAGAACACGCCCGTACGGCTGCCCCGCAGGCCCGTCGGGTCGAGACCGGCCCGCTCGATCGCCTCCCACGCCAGCTCGAGCAGCACCCGGTGCTGCGGGTCCATGGCCACCGCCTCGCGGGGCGCCACGCCGAAGAACGCGGCGTCGAAGTCTGCTACGCCGTCGAGGAAGCCGCCCCGGTCCACCATGGAGCTGCCGGGGCGTTCGCCGGTCGGGTCGTACAGCGCCTCCAGGTCCCAGCCGCGGTCGGCGGGGAATCCGCCCAGCCCCTCGCCGCCCTGGACCAGCAGGTCCCACAGGTCCTCCGGGGAGTCCACCCCGCCGGGGAACCGGCAGCTCATCCCGACGATGGCGATGGGCTCCTCCGACGCGACCACGCGCACCGCCTCGTCGTGCCCGGGGGTCCGGCCGGCCAGCAGCGAGTGCAGATAGCCGCCCAGCGCGGCCGCGTTGGGGTAGTCGAACACCAAGGTGGCGGGCAGCCGGACACCGGTGGTCTCGTCCAGGCGGTTGCGCAGCTCCACGGCGGTCAGCGAGTCGAAGCCGAGGTCCTTGAAGCCACGGTCCGTGGCGATCGCGTCGGCGGTGCTGTGGCCGAGCACGGTGGCGGCCTGCGTGCGGACCAGGGCCACCAGCAGGGCCTCGCGCTCGTCGTCCGGTGTCGCGTCGTACCGCTCCCGCCAGCCGCCCGCCGGGGCGGGGCCGGACGCGCGGCGGGCGGGGGTGCGCACCAGGGCGCGCAGCAGCCGCGGCACCTCCCGTCCGCCGTCCTGGCCGCGCGGCAGGTCCAGCCGGACGGGCAGGGTGTGGGCGTGGCCGAGGGCGAGGGCGTGGTCCAGGAGGGCGAGCCCTTCCCCGGTGGTGAGGGGGCGCAGCCCGGCGCGGCTCAGCCGGCGCCGGTCCACCTCGTCGAGACCGGCCGTCAGCTCGCTGGTCTCCTCCCACAGGCCCCAGGCCAGGGAGTGGGCGGGCAGGCCCTCGGCCCGGCGGCGGACCACGAGCGCGTCCAGGAAGGCGTTGGCCGCGGCGTAGTTGGCCTGTCCGGGGGTGCCGAACGTGCCGGCGGCCGAGGAGAACAGCACGAAGGTGGCGACGTCGCGGGTGAGTTCGTGCAGGTGCCAGGCGGCGTCGGCCTTCGGCCGCAGCACGGTGTCGAGCCGCTGGGGCGTCAGGTCGGTGACCACGCCGTCGTCCAGGGCGCCGGCCGCGTGGACAATGCCCCGCAGCTTCGGGATGCCGTCCAGCAGGGCCGCGAGGGCGGCGCGGTCGGCCACGTCGCAGGCCGCCAGCCGCACCTGGGCGCCCGCCTCGGTCAGTTCGGCGGCGAGCCGCGCCGCGCCGGGGGCATCGGCTCCGCGGCGGCTGACGAGGACCAGTTCGGTGATGCCGTGTGCGGCCACCAGGTGCCGGGCCACCGCCGAGCCGACGACTCCGCTGCCGCCGGTGATCAGCACGGCGCCCTCGCCGGACCACGGGGGTGTGGCCTCGGCGGCCGCCGGGCCGGGCCGGGTCAGCAGGGGGACGAACAGCCGGTCCGCGCGGACGGCGGCCTCCGGCTCGCCCGCCGCCACCAGCGCGCCCAGCGCCTCCGGCGGAATCCGGCCGCCGTTACCGTCGCCGTCGCCGTCGCCGTCGATCAGCAGGAACCGGTCCGGGTGTTCGGACTGCGCGGACCGCACCAGCCCGTGCACCGAGGCGTGCACCGGGTCCACGCGGTCGTCGGCCTCGGCCGGCACCGCGTCGCGGGTCAGCACGGCCAGCCGCGCGGCCGTGGCGCCCTCGTGCGCCAGCCACGCGTGGATCCGCTCCAGCACCGTACGGTTCAGGGCCCGCACCGCGCCGGGGACGTCGGCGGCGGGCACGCCCACGGCGGCGCAGTCGAGCAGCACCACGTCCGGGCCCTCGGCCAGGACGTCCTCGACGGACATCCCGTCGGCCCACTCGGCCACGCGCGCGGCCGCGGCGGGGGCCTGCGGCTGCCACCGGTCCCAGCGGGGCACATACAGCGACCGGGCCGGGGCCGCGCTCCCTTGCGCATCCGACATGGGCCGCAGCACCAGTTCGTCCACGGCCGCGACGGGGGCGCCGGTCGCGTCGACGGCCCTCAGCCGTACGGCGCCCTCGCCCGCGGCCCTCAGCCACACGCGCGCCGTCCGGGCCTCGGTCGCCCAGGCCCGGACGCCGGACCAGGCGAACGGCAGGCGCACCGCGCCCTCGTCCCCGAAGAGTCCGCCGAGTCCGGTCGCGTGCAACGCCGCGTCCAGCAGCGCGGGGTGGACGACGAAGCCCGCCACCTCCGTGTCGTCGGCGAGCGCCACCTCGGCGAACACCTCGTCGCCGCGCCGCCACACCGCCCGCAGCCCCTGGAAGGCCGGGCCGTACTCGTAACCGCGCTCGAAGAGCGTGTCGTAGAAGTCCCCCACCTCGACGGCCGAGGCTCCCGGCGGCGGCCAGGCTCCGGCCAGGGGGCCGGGCTCGGCGGGGGCCGGTGCGGGGTCGGGGGTGAGGGTGGCCGTGGCGTGCCGGGTCCACTCCGCCGGGTCATCGCCTTCGGTGGCGTCGGGGCGGGAGTGGACGGTCACGGTCCGCGCGCCGGACTCGTCGGCCCCGGCGATCTGGACCTGGAGGGTGACGCCTCGGGTGCCGTCCAGGGTCAGCGGAGTCTGGAGGGTCAGCTCGGCGAGGTGTTCGCAGCCGAACTCCCGGCCCGCCGCCAGGGCCAGCTCCACGAAGGCGGTGCCGGGCAGCAGCACCTGGCCGAGCACCGCGTGGTCGGCCAGCCACGGCTGGGTGGCCGGGGACAGCCGGCCGGTGAGGACGGCCGAGTCGGCGTCGGCGGGGCGGGTGGCGGCGGTCAGCAGGGGGTGGTCGGCCGGGTCGAGGCCCAGGCCTGTGGCGTCGCCGGAGAACACGGGGGCCGCCGACCAGAACCGCTGCCGCTGGAACGCGTACGTGGGCAGGTCGACCGGCGCCGTGGCGGGCGGGACGAGCGCCGGCCAGTCGACATCGACCCCCCGGGTCCACAGCGTGGCCGCCGACCGGGTCAGCGCGGCGCGCTCGTCCTGGTCGCGGCGGAGCGATCCGGCGACCACCACATCGCGCCGGCCCCCGGCCGCGGCCAGGTCCTCGATCGCGGCGGTCAGCACGGGGTGCGGGCTGACCTCGACGAAGGTGTCCACGCCCGCGTCCAGCAGCGCGGTCACCGTCTCGGCGAACCGCACCGGCTGCCGCAGGTTGCGGTACCAGTACCGCGCGTCGCAGTCTGTGTCTTTGGTTGGTTCGGTGGTCACCGAGGAGTACATCGGGACGGTCCCGGCGCGCGGGGTGATCGGGGCGGCCAGCTCCAGCAGCCGCTCGCGCAACCGCTCGACGTGCGGGGTGTGGGAGGCGTAGTCCACGGGGATGGTGCGGGTCCGCACCCCCTCGCTCTCGGCGCCGGCGACCACCTCGGCGAGCGCCTCCGGGGCGCCGGCGATCACGGTGGCGGCCGAGCCGTTGACCACGGCCACCCACACGCCGTCGCGCCCCGCGATGAGTTCGGTGGTCCGCTCCACGGACGCGGCCACCGAGACCATCCCGCCCTGGCCGGCCAGGTCCTCGGCGATGACCCGGCTGCGCAGGGCACTCAGCCGGGCCCCGTCGGCCAGGGACAGCACACCGGCGGCGCACGCGGCGGCGATCTCCCCCTGGGAGTGGCCGACCACGGCGGCGGGGACCACGCCGAGCGAGCGCCACAGAGCGGCCAGGGACACCATCACCGCCCACAGCGCGGGCTGCACCACATCGACGCGGGTGAGCGCCGCCTCGTCCCGCACCACCTGGTGCAGATCCCAGTCCACATGGGGGGCGAGCGCCTCGGCGCAGGCCCGGAAGGACTCGGCGAACACCGGGGACGACTCCAGCAGCCCGGTGGCCATGCCGACCCACTGCGACCCCTGGCCGGGGAAGACCAGCGCCGTCCTGGCCCCGGGCCGGGCCAGCCCGCGCACCGTGTCCGCCAGTTCCTCGGCGCCCCCGGCCAGCGCGTCCAGTTCGGACAGACACGCGCCACGGTCGGCGGCGAGGACGACGGCGCGGTGGTCGAAGGCGGCCCGGGTGCCGGCCAGCGCGGCGGCGAGGGCCGGGTCCGGCAGGGTGTCCGCGCCGCCACCGCCGAGGTGGGCGCGGAGCGCGGCGGCCTGGCCGCGCAGCGCGGGGGCGCTCTTGGCGGACAGCGTCCAGGGCAGCGGGCCGCCGCTGATCAGCGGTCGGGGGGCCTCGGCGGTCCCGTCGGCCTCGGCCAGTTCCGGCGCCTGCTCCAGGATGACGTGAGCGTTGGTGCCACTGATCCCGAACGAGGACACCGCGGCCCGCCGGGGCCTGCCGGTCTCGGGCCAGGGGACGCGCTCGGTGGCCAGCTCGACGGCGCCCGCGCTCCACTCGACGTGCGGGGTGGGCTCGTCCACGTGCAGGGTCGGCGGTACGACGCCGTGGTGCAGCGCCATCACCATCTTGATGACCCCCGCCACGCCCGCCGCGGCCTGGGTGTGGCCGATGTTGGACTTGACCGAACCGAGCAGCAGCGGCCGCTCCTCGGGCCGGTCCTGGCCGTAGGTGGCGAGCAGGGCCTGGGCCTCGATGGGGTCGCCCAGAGTGGTGCCGGTGCCGTGCGCCTCCACCACGTCGATCTCGGACGCGGACACTCCGGCGCCGGCCAGCGCCTGACGGATCACCCGCTGCTGGGCGGGGCCGCTGGGGGCGGTCAGCCCGTTGGACGCGCCGTCCTGGTTGAGCGCCGAGCCCCGGACGACGGCCAGGATCCGGCGGCCCTCGCGCCGGGCGTCGGACAGCCGCTGGAGCACCAGCAGCCCGACGCCCTCGCCCCAGGCGGTGCCGTCCGCGGCCGCCGCGAACGCCTTGCAGTGGCCGTCCTTGGCGAGCCCGCGCTGCTTGCTGAACTCGGTGAACGCGTCCGGGGTGGCCATCACCATGACCCCGCCGGCGAGGGCGAGCGAGCTCTCGCCGGCGCGCAGTGAGCGCATCGCCAGATGGAGGGCGGACAGCGACGAGGAACACGCGGTGTCGACGGTGACCGCGGGTCCTTCGAAGCCGTAGGTGTAGGAGATGCGCCCGGAGAGGATGCTCGAGGCGCTGCCGGTCAGCAGATAGCCCTCGCTGTCCTGTTGGCCGCCCGCGCCGCCGGCCCCGTATCCGGACAGCACACCGCCGATGAAGACACCCGCCTTCTCGCCGCTCAGGTCGCCGGGGTCGATGCCGGCCCGCTCGAACGCCTCCCAGGACGTCTCGAGCAGCACCCGCTGCTGCGGGTCCATCGCCAGCGCCTCGCGGGGCGAGATCTCGAAGAAGTCGGCGTCGAAATCGGCGGCGCCGTCGATGAACCCGCCCTTGTGAATGTAGGAGCTGCGCGGGCGGGCGCCCTCGGGGTCGTACAGGGCGCCCAGGTCCCAGCCGCGGTCCGCCGGGAAGTCCGCGATGCCCACGCGCCCGCCCGCGACCAGCTCCCACAGCTCCTCGGGCGAGCTCACGCCGCCCGGAAACCGGCAGCTCATCCCGACGATGGCGATGGGTTCGCGGGCGGCGTCCTCCACCGCGCGCAGCCGGGTGTGGGCGTCGCGGGCGTCTGTGATCGCCTGCTTGAGGTATTCGCGGAGCTTCTGCTCGTTCGACATCCAGGCCTTCTTCAACGATCTGTGGCGATCAACGGGTCACGTCGTGTGGGGGCGGGGCGGCCCGCCTGCCGGTTCAGGTCCACGGCCTGTTGTCCATGAGGTCGAACAGCTCCGCGTCCGTGGCCGAGTCGAGGTCGAGGCCTTCCTCCCGGGTCTCGCCGTCGGTCCACTTGGTCACCAGGGCGCGCAGCCGGGTGGTGAGGTCGGCCCGGCCGGGGTCATCGCCCGTGACCTCGGCGAGGATGGCCTCCAGCCGGTCGATCTCGGTGGTGGCCAGCTCCACGGGGTCGATCTCGGGCACCAGTTGCTGCCGCAGATGGGCGGCCAGCGCGGCGGGCGTCGGGTGGTCGAACACCACCGTGACCGGCAGCCTCAGCCCGGTGGCGGAGTTGAGGCGGTTGCGCAGCTCCACGGTGGTCAGCGAGTCGAAGCCCATCGTCTTGAACGGCCGCTCCGCGCCCACGGCGCCCGGGTCGTCGTGGCCCAGCACCACCGCGGCCTGGGTGCGCACCACGTCGGTGAGCAGTTGCTCGCTCTCCAGGGGCGCCAGGCCCGCCAGGCGCTCGGTCAGCCCGCCGCCGGCCGCGGACGCCGCCGGGGTGTCGGCCACGGCCCGCTTGGCGGTGCCGCGCACCAGTGCGCGCAGCAGCGGCGGGACGGCCCCGGTGAACCGGGAGACGTCCAGGCGCACCGGCACGGTGTGGGTCTGGTTGAACCCCACGACGGCGTCGAGCAGGGCGAGCCCCGTCTCGGTGGACAGCGGCTGCACACCGGTGCGGCCCATCCGGTCCAGGTCAGTCTGGTCCAGGTCCCCGGTCAGCTCGCTGCGGTCGGCCCACAGGCCCCAGGCCAGCGACTGCCCCGGGAGCCCGGCCCGGCGGCGGGCCTGCGCGAGCGCGTCCAGGAACGCGTTGGCCGCCGCGTAGTTGCCCTGCCCGGGCGCGCCGAACACACCCGCGGCGGAGGAGAACAGCACGAACAGCGACAGGTCGCGGTCGCGGGTCAGCTCGTGCAGATGCCACGCCGCGTCCACCTTGGGCCGCATCACGGTGTCGAGGCGCTCCGGGGTCAGCGCCGACACCACGCCGTCGTCGATGACACCCGCGGCGTGCACCACCCCGCGCAGCTCGGGGAGCCCGGCCAGCAGCCCGGCCAGCGCCTCGCGGTCGGCGGCGTCGCAGGCCACCACCCGCGCGGTGGCGCCGAGTCCGGCGAGCTCGGCCACCAGGTCGGCCGCGCCGGGCGCGTCCGCTCCCCGGCGGCTGGTGAGCACCAGGTCCCGCACGCCGTGGGCGGTGGCGAGGTGGCGGGCCACCGAGGAGCCGATGACGCCCGTGCCTCCGGTGATCAGCACGGTGCCGTCGAGGGGGCCGGGCGGCGTGGTGAGCGCGACCTTGCCGATGTGGCGGGCCTGGCTGAAGTAGCGGAAGGCCTCCGGGGCCTGCCGGGTCTCCCAGGCGGTCACCGGCAGCGGCGAGAGCGCGCCCTGGTCGAACAGCTCCACCAGGTGCGTCAGCATCTCGTTGATCCGGTCCGGGCCGGCGTCGCCGAGGTCGAAGGAGCGGTAGAGCACGGCGTTTGGCCACGCGGCGGTGACGGCGTCCGCCTCCCGGATGTCGGTCTTGCCCATCTCGATGAACCGGCCGCCCGGCGCCAGCAGGTCGAGCGAGGCGTCGGTGAACTCCCGGGCCAGGCAGTTCAGTACGACGTCCACGCCGCGGCCCTGGGTCGCGGTGCGGAACCGCTCGCCGAACTCCAGGGTGCGGGAGGAGGCCAGCCGCTCGGACGGCACCCCGGTCCCCCGGACCACCGGCCACTTGGGCTCGCTGGCCGTCGCGTACACCTCGATGCCCCAGTGGCGGGCCAGCTGTACGGCCGCCATGCCCACGCCGCCGGCCGCCGCGTGCACCAGCAGCGACTCGCCCTCGCGGATCCGGGCCAGGTCCTGGAGCCCGTAGTAGGCGGTCATGAACACCGTGGGCACGGCTGCCGCCTGAGCGAACGACCAGCCGCGCGGCATGGGCGCCAGCGTCCGGCTGTCGGTCACCGACAGCGGTCCGGCGTACGAGCCCGACAGCAGGCCCATCACCCGGTCGCCGACGGCGAAGCGGGTGACGCCGGGGCCGACCTCGACCACCACGCCAGCGCCCTCGCAGCCGAAGGCCACGTCCATGAAGGACTCGGCCATCTTGACGACGCCCAGGGCGAGCAGCACATCCCGGAAGTTCACCCCGGTGGCGCGCACCGCGAGGCGCACCTGTCCCTCGGCGAGCGGCGCCTCGGACTGCGGGCAGGGCATCAGGCCCAGACCCTCCAGGGAGCCGCTGCCGTCCACGTCGAGGCTCCACGCCCCGCCCTCGGGCACGGTCAGCGCGGACTGCCGCGCGACCCGGCCCAGCCGCGGCACCAGCGCCTCCCCCGAGCGCACCGCGGCCTCGGGCTCGCCCGCGGCCATCTGCGCGGCCACCACGCCGGCCAGCGCGGTGGCCGACCGGGGGTCGCCGTCCAGGTCCAGCTGCGCGATCCGGCCGGGGTTCTCCGAACACGCCGAGCGCACCAGGCCCCGTACGGCGGCCTGGGCGACGTCGACCGTGTCGCCCGGCGCGGCGGACACCGCGCCGCGGGTCACCACCATCAGGCAGGCCGACATGGTCTCCTCGGTGGTGAGCCAGTCCTGGACGGCGGCGAGCACCGTGCCCGCGGCGGACCGGGCCGCGTCGGGGACCTCGAGCGGGCCGGTGTCCGGCACGGGCAGGACGACCACGTCCGGCACCGGGTCGCCGGACCGCACGGCGTCCCGCAGGGCGGCCAGGTCGGCGAAGGACTCTGCGCCCTCGATCGCCGGGCCGTCGCCGCCGCCGAGCAGGGCCAGACGCGGCTCGTCGGCCACGGCCACGGGCAGGGCGGTCCAGTCCAGCTGGTACAGCGCGTCCAGCCGGGGCCCGGCGTCCAGGCCGGCGGCCGACACGGGCCGCATGGCGAGGGCGTCGACGGTCAGAACGGGCAGCCCGGCGGTGTCGGTCATGGTCACCGACACCGAGTCGGCGCCGTTCGGCGCCAGCCGGACGCGTGCGGTGGTGGCGCCGGTGGCGTGGAGGCGGACCCCGCCGAAGGAGAACGGCAGCCGGGGCTCCACCTCGGTGGCGCCGTCGAGGGCCGAGGCCACCTGGCTGTGCAGGGCCGCATCCGCCAGCGCCGGGTGCAGCCCGAACCGTCCGGCCTCCTCCGCGCCGGGCTCGCCCAGCGCGACCTCCGCGAACAGCTCGTCGCCGCGCCGCCACAGGGCGCGCAGCCCCTGGAACACCGGGCCGTACGCGTATCCCCACTCCCGCAGGCGCTCGTACAGCCCGTCGGTGCTCACCGGCTGGGCCCCGTCCGGCGGCCACGCGCCCGCCCCGGCCTCCGGGACCCCGGCCGGATCGGCCGTCAGGGTGCCGGTGGCGTGGCCGGTCCACTCGGCCGGAACGCCGTCGTCCCCGGCGGTGGCGCGGGAGAAGACGCGCACCGGGCGCTGTGCGTGCTCGTCGAGCCCGCCCACGGTCACCTGGACGTCCACGGCCCCCTCGGCGGGCAGCACCAAGGGGCTCTGGAGCACCAGTTCCGCCACCTGCTCGCAGCCGACGTACTGCCCGGCGCGCAGGGCGAGTTCCACCAGCGCGGTGCCCGGCACCAGCACCCGGCCGAGCACCGTGTGGTCGGCCAGCCACGGGTGGGTGTCCCGGGACAGCCGGCCGGTGAACACGAACCGGTCGTCCTCGGCCACCTCCACACCGGCGGCCAGCAGGGGATGTCCCACGAGCGAGAGACCGGCCCCGGACACATCGCCCACCGCGTGGCCCGGCCCGGCCAGCCAGTAGCGCCGCCGCTCGAAGGCGTACGTCGGCAGGTCCACCGGTGTGCCGTCGCCGAACACCGCGCGCCAGTCGACGTCCACGCCGTGCACCCACAGCTGCGCCAGCGAGGTCAGCATCCGCCGGACCCCGCCGTCGTCGCGCCGCAGGGTCCCGGTGACGACCGCCTCCCGGCCGCTCGCCTGCGCGGTGTCCTGCACCGGCGGCAGCAGCACCGGGTGCGGGCTGACCTCCACGAAGACGGTGTTGCCCTCGGCGAGCAGGGCGTCGAGGGTGTCCTGGAAGCGGATCGGCTCGCGCAGATTGCGGTACCAGTACTCGGCGTCCAGCGTCTCGCCCCGCACCGGCGCGGCGGTGACGGTCGAATACATGGCCACATCGCCGGCCCGGGGGGTCACGGGCGCGGCCAGCTCCAGCAGTTGATCGCGCACCCGCTCGGTGTGCGGCGTGTGCGACGCGTACTCGATGCCGACCTTGCGCGGCCGCAGCCCGGCGGCCTCCGCCGCGGCGCGCACCTCGGCCAGCGCGTCGAGGTCGCCCGCGACGACGGTGGACTCCGGCCCGTTGACGGCCGCGATCCACACCCCGTCCCGGCCCTCGATCAGCTCGCCTGCCCGCTCGGGCGACGCCGCGACGGACAGCATCGCGCCCTTGCCGGACAGATGCTCCGCGAACACCCGGCTGCGCAGCGCCACCAGCCGCGCCCCGTCCTCCAGCGACAGCGCGCCGGCGGCACAGGCGGCGGCGATCTCGCCCTGGGAGTGGCCGACCACCGCGGACGGGACCACGCCGAGGGAGCGCCACAGCGCGGCCAGCGACACCATCACCGCCCACAGCACGGGCTGGACCACGTCGTCCCGCTCCAGCGGCTCCCCGTTCCGCAGCACCTGGATCGGGTCCCAGTCGAGGTGCGGCGCCAGCGCCTGGGCGCACTTGTCCATCGAGTCGGCGAACACCGGGGCGGCGTCGAGCAGTTCGGTGGCCATGCCGGCCCACTGGGAGCCCTGGCCGGGGAAGACGAACACCACGCCGGAGGCGTCGGCCGCGGCCGAGCCGGTCACCACGTGTGCGGACGGCTCGTCGGCGACGACCGCGTCCAGCCCTCCGAGGAGCCCGTCCCGGTCCCCAGCCAGCACGACGGCACGGTGCCGCAGGCCGGCCCGGGTCAGCGCCAGGGACCGGCCGACGCCGACCGGGTCGGCGGTGGCGGCGGATGTGCGCAGCCGCGCCGCCTGGGCGCGCAGCGCGTCCGGGGTGTGCCCGGACACCACCCACGGCAGCGCCGCGCCCGCCTCGGCGAGCGGGGTGCTCCGGCCGGTCTCCGGGGCCGGCTCGTCGTCCGCGGGTGCCTGCTCCAGGATGAGGTGCGCGTTCGTGCCGCTGACGCCGAACGAGGAGACCCCGGCCCGGCGGGGCTGCCCGGTGTCGGGCCACTCGGTGGCCGCGGTCACCAGCCGCACCGCGCCCGCGCTCCAGTCGACGTGCGGGGTGGGCTCGTCCACGTGCAGGGTGGGCGGTACGACGCCGTGGCGCAGCGCCATCACGGTCTTGATGATGCTCGCCACGCCCGCGGCGGCCGCGGTGTGGCCGATGTTGGACTTCACCGAGCCCAGCAGCAGCGGCCGCCCCTGCGGCCGGTCCTGGCCGTAGGTGGCCAGCAGCGCCTGCGCCTCGATCGGGTCGCCCAGCGAGGTGCCCGTGCCATGGGCCTCGACCACGTCCACCTCGGACGCGGACAGCCGGGCGCCGGCCAGCGCCTGGCGGATCACCCGCTGCTGGGACGGGCCGTTGGGGGCGGTCAGCCCGTTGGACGCGCCGTCCTGGTTGACGGCGCTGCCGCGCATCACGGCCAGCACCTGGTGGCCGTTGCGGCGCGCGTCGGACAGCCGCTCCACCAGCAGGACGCCGACGCCCTCGCCCCACGCGGTGCCGTCCGCCCCGGCGGCGAAGGCCTTGACCCGGCCGTCGGGCGCCAGGCCCTGCTGCTTGCTGAACTCGGTGAACATACTGGGTGTCGACATCACCGTCACCCCGCCGACCAGCGCCATCGTGCACTCCCCGGTGCGCAGCGAGTGCGCGGCCAGGTGCAGCGCCACCAGCGACGACGAGCAGGCCGTGTCCACGGTGAGGGCCGGGCCCTCCAGGCCGAGAGTGTAGGAGATCCGGCCGGAGGCGACGCTGGCCGCGTTGCCGATGCCCACGTGGCCCGCCACGTCCTGCTGGGACCCGCCGAGCAACAGGGTGGCGTAGTCCTGGCCGTTGGTGCCGACGAAGACACCGGTCCGGCTGCCGCGCAGCGACCCCGGGTCGATATGGGCCCGCTCGAGCACCTCCCAGGACGTCTCCAGCAGCAACCGCTGCTGCGGGTCCATCGCCAGCGCCTCACGGGGCGAGATCCCGAAGAACTCGGCGTCGAACTCGGCGGCCCCGTAGAGGAATCCGCCCGCCCGGGTGGCCGAGGTGCCGCCCTGGCCCTGGTCGGCGCCGAACAGCCCGCCCAGGTCCCAGCCGCGGTCGGCGGGAAACTCCGCGATGGCGTCGGTGCCGTCCGCCAGCAGCCGCCACAGGTCCTCCGGGGAGCCGACGCCGCCGGGGAACCGGCAGCTCATCCCGACGATGGCGATCGGCTCCCGCTCGGCTTGCTCGACCTCGCGCAGCCGCCCGCGGACCTTGTGCAGGTCGGCGGTCACCCGCTTGAGGTAGTCGAGAGTCTTGTCGTCGTCACCCATCGTGGATCCCATCCGTGTCCTGCGCCCCTTTTCCTGCTCGCCGCTCACGCTCAGATGCCGAGTTCGTTGTCGATGAAGTCGAAGACCTCGTCCCGCGTCGCGGAGCGGATGTGTTCGGCCGTGGTGGTCTCCGTGGCCGCCTCGTCCGCGTCACCGCCCCAGCGCGCCAGCAGCGCCTCCAGCCGGGCCACGATGTCCGGGTGGGAGCCCGTGCCCGCCGCGACCGTCGCGAGGCTGCTCTCCAGCCGGTCGATCTCCGCGAGCACCGAGGCCTCGGTGACCTCGTCCTCGCCCAGGGCGGCCCGCAGATGTCCGGCGAGTTCACGGGGCGTCGGATAGTCGAAGATCGAGGTGGCGGGCAGGGTCAGCCCGGTGGCCTCGCTCAGCCGGTTGCGGAACTCGACCGCCGCCAGGGAGTCGAAGCCGAGGTCCCGGAAGGGTTTGCCCGGCTCGATCCCGTCGATGGTGGCGTGTCCGAGCACCTGGGCCGCCTGGGTGCGGATCAGCTCGACCAGCGCCTGCTGCCGCTCGGGGCCGGAGAGTCCGGCGAGCCGCTGGTCCAGCCGCGCCGCGGTGTCCGGCGCGGGCTCGGCGGGGGCCTGGGCCCGCCGGGCCTCGGGGATCTCGTCGAGCAGGGTGCTCGGCCGCGCCGCGGTGAACGACACCGCGAACCGCTCCCAGTCGACATCCGCCACGGTCAGCAGCGGCTCGTCGTGGTCGATGGCCTGCTGGAGCACATCGAGCGCCGCCTGTGGTGCGAGCGGGCGGACGCCGCGCCGCCGCAGATGCGCCTCGGCGTCGTCCCGCGCGGCCATGCCGCCCCCGCCCCAGGGTCCCCAGGCGATCGAGGTGGCGGTGCGGCCACGGGCCCGGCGCCGCTGGGCCAGGGCGTCCAGATACGCGTTGGCCGCGCCGTACGCGCCCTGGCCGGCGCCGCCCCAGACCCCGGCGGTCGACCCGAACAGCACGAAGGCGTCCAGGTCGGTGTCGGCGAACAGCTCGTCGAGGTTGCGGGCGCCGTCGACCTTGCCGCCGCAGACGGCCGCCAGCTCCGCCGGGCCGGTGTCCGCGATGCCGGTGGGCGACGCGATGCCCGCGGTGTGCATCACCGCGCCGACCTTGACGCCGTCGGCGGTGAGTTCGCTGAGGAGGGCGGCCAGCGCCTCCCGGTCGGCGACATCGCAGGCGGCCACCGTCACCCGGGCGCCCAGCTCGGTGAGTTCGGCCTCCAGCGCCGCGGCCTCGGGCGCGGCCGGGCCCCGGCGGCTGGTGAGCACCAGGTGTTCGGCCCCGGCGCGGGCCAGCCGACGGGCCACATGGGCGCCCAGCGCCCCGGTGCCTCCGGTGATCAGCACGGCTCCGCGCGGTGTCCAGCGGGGTCCGGCGTCCGGGGCGGTCAGCGGCGCCCTCGTCAGCCGCCGGACCAGCAGCCCGCCGGACCGCACGGCCACCTGGTCCTCGCCCGTGGCGCCCGCCAGGACGGCGCACAGCCGGGCGGCGGCGCGCGGATCCGCCTCGGCGGGCAGATCGACCAGCCCGCCCCAGCGGTCGGGGTGTTCGAGGGCGGCCACCCGGCCGAGGCCCCAGAGCTGGGCCTGGTCGGGGTCGACGTCCTGGTCGCCCGCGACCGCCACCGCGCCACGCGTCACCCACCACAGGGGCGCCGCGATCTCGAGCTCGCCCAGCGCCCGCACGAGGGCGAAGCCCGAGCCCAGGGTCCACGACGGGTCCGCGGTGCCGGAGAGCGCTAGCAGGGACAGGACGCCCCGCACGGGCGCGTCGGGCCGGGCGGCGCGCAGCCGCTCGGCGATGGCCTCGGGCGCGTGGCCGGTGAGGTCGGCGCGTACGACATCGACCCCCTGGCGGGTCAGGGCGTCGAGGCACTCGTCGGCGGCCGCTCCGCCCGCGGTGACGACCAGCCAGGTGCCGGTGAGCGCGGCGGCCGGTTCGGCGATCGGCCGCCAGGTCACCCCGTAACGCAGGTCCTGGAGCGCCGAGCGCTCCTGGGAGCGGCGGCGCCAGTCCGACAGCACGGGCAGCATCTCCCGCAGCGGAGAGTGTCCCTTCTCCTCTCCGTCCACGCCCAGCGTGCGCGCCAGCGCATCCGCGTCCCCGCTCTCCACGGCGGACCAGAACGCCTGGTCGGCCGCCGTGGCGGGGCCGCCGTCGGCGGTGGGCGCGGGCGCGTCCAGCCAGTAGCGCTCGCGCTGGAAGGCGTAGGTGGGCAGGTCGAGCCGCGCGGCCGGGGTCAGCGTGGGCCAGTCGACGGCCGTGCCCCGGGTGTGCAGCCGGGCCAGGGCCTGGGTGAACGTGGTGATCTCGTCGTGGTCCGGCCGGGTGGTCGGCACCGCGAGGGAGGGGATCTCCGTGGTGATCGAGGCGAGGTGGTCGGCGGCGAGCGCGGTCAGCGTGGTGTCGGGGCCGATCTCGACGAAATCGGTGACACCCTGCTCGCCCAGCCACTTCAGCCCGTCGGCGAACCGCACCGCCTGCCGAGCATGGCGCAACCAGTAGTCCACACTGCCGATCTCCTCGGCCGTGACCGCCTCTCCCGTCACGTTGGAGACGATCGGAATACGCGGCTCACCCCAGGCGACACCGCTCAGCACCTCGGCGAACTCCGCCAGCATCGGCTCCACCAACGGCGAGTGGAACGCCCGCTCCACCCGCAACCGCCGCGTCCGTCGACCCTCCTCCCGGGCCAACCCCACCACCCGCTCCACCGCATCCTCGGCACCGGACACCACGACCGACCGCGGGCCGTTCACCGCGGCCACCGCCAACCGCTCCGCGTCCCCGCCGATCCACCCGACGACCTCAGCCTCCGTGGCCTCCACCGCCGCCATCGCACCACCCGAAGGCAGCCCCGCCATCAACCGGCCCCGCGCCGCCACCACCCGCGCCGCATCCCCCAACGACCACACACCCGACACATGAGCCGCCGCCAACTCCCCCACCGAATGCCCGATCAGGAAGTCCGCGCTCACCCCACAACGCTGGAGCGTCCGGAACAGCGCCACCTCGAACGCGAACAGCCCCGCCTGCGTGTAATCCGTCCGATCCACCAGCTCCGCCTCCGCCGAACCGGCCTCGGCGGAGAGAACCTGGTCCAGCGGCAGGCCGAGCAGCCCGTCGAACGCCCGGCAGACCTCTTCCAGCGCCTCGGCGAACACCGGCAGCGCCGACAGACCACGCCCCATACCCGGCCGCTGTGAACCCTGACCCGAGAACAGGAACGCGGTCGAGCGGCCGGATGTCGCCACTCCCGACACCACGTGCTCCGTGGTCTCCCCCGACACCACCGCGGCCAGGCCGCGCAGATGGTCCTCACGGTTCCCGGCGATCACCACGGCGCGGTGTTCCAGCGCCGCGCGCGAGGCCCCCAGCGACCAGCCGATCCGCGCGGAGTCCGCCTCGCTCGCGATGGCGAACTCGCGCAGCCGCGCGGCCTGACCGCGCAGTCCGGCCGCCGAGCGGCCCGACACCACCCATGGCACGGGGCCGGAAACCGGAGCCGCGTCGATGGGCGCCCCGCCGTCGTTCCGACCCTCGTTCCGGTCGTCGGGCGCCTGCTCGATGATCACGTGCGCATTGGTGCCGCTGATGCCGAACGAGGACACCGCCGCACGGCGCGGCCGCTCGTCCTGGGGCCACGGCCGGCCCTCGGTCACCAGCTCCACCGCGCCCGCCGACCAGTCCACATGCGGGGTCGGCTCATCCACGTGCAACGTACGCGGCACCAGCCCATGGCACATCGCCAGCACCATCTTGATGACCCCGGCGACACCCGCCGCGGCCTGGGTGTGGCCGAGGTTCGACTTCAGCGAGCCGAGCAGCACCGGGTGGTCGTCCGCCCGCTCCTGCCCGTAGGTCGCGATCACCGCCTGTGCCTCGATGGGGTCGCCGAGCGGGGTGCCGGTGCCGTGCGCCTCGACCACGTCCACCTCGGCGGCGGACACCCCGGAAGTGGCGAGCGCCTGACGGATGACCCGCTGCTGCGACGGGCCGTTCGGCGCCGTCAGCCCGTTCGACGCACCGTCCTGGTTCACCGCCGTGCCCCGCACCACACCGAGGATCCGGTGTCCGTTGCGCCGGGCGTCCGACAGCCGCTCGACCAGCAGCAGGCCCACGCCCTCCGACCAGGTGGTACCGTCCGCGCCGGCCGCGAAGGACTTGCACCGGCCGTCCGGCGCCAGCCCCTGCTGCCTGCTGAACTCCACGAAGGCGGCCGGGGTCGACATCACGGCCACGCCGCCGGCCAGGGCGAGCGAGCACTCACCCTGACGCAGCGCCTGCGCCGCCAGGTGCAGGGCGACCAGCGAGGACGAGCAGGCGGTGTCCACCGTGACGGCGGGGCCCTCGAAGCCGAAGGTGTAGGCCAGGCGGCCGGTGGCGATGCTGCCGGTGTTGCCGTTGCCGAGGAAGCCCGCGACATCTTCCGGGACGGTCCGCAGCCGGGTGGCGTAGTCGTGGTGCATCAGCCCGGCGAACACCCCGACCCGGCTGCCCCGTACGGCGCCCGGGTCGATGCCCGCGTCCTCGAACGCCTCCCAGGAGGTCTCCAGCAGCAGCCGCTGCTGCGGGTCCATGGCCACGGCCTCGCGGGGCGAGATGCCGAAGAAGGCGGGGTCGAACTCGGCGGCGTCGTAGAGGAAACCACCCGCGCCCACCGGGCCGTCGGGGCCGTGCAGCTCCGCGACGTCCCAGCCGCGGTCGTCTGGGAACCCGGAGATCGCGTCCCGGCCGTCCATGACCAGCTGCCACAGATCCTCCGGCGACCGCACCCCACCCGGGTAGCGGCAGCTCATCCCGATGATCGCTATCGGCTCGTCGGCCGCGGCCACCGTGCGCGCCTCGTCGGCGACGGCCTCGCCGGTCACCAGCTGGGACCGCAGGTGGGCGGCCAGCGCCGCGGGGGTCGGGTAGTCGAACACCAAGGTGGCCGGAAGCCGCACGCCCGTCGCGGTGGCGAGCTGGTTGCGCAGCTCCACGGCCGTCAGCGAGTCGAAGCCGAGCTCGGAGAACGGCCGGTCGTCCGCGACGGCGCTGCCCGGCGCGTGGCCCAGGACGGCGCCGACGTGCCGCAGCACCAGCTCGAGCAGCGCCTTGTCCCGCTCGGCCTCGGACATCGTGTGCAGCCGCTCCCGCAGCCCCGTGTTCGCGCCGGACCGCGCGGCGCGCCGGGCCGGGGTGCGCACCAGCGCCCGCAGGACCGCGGGGACGGCCGGGCCACCGCCGCGTACGGCGGCGAGGTCGAGCGCCATCGGCACGAGCACCGGCTCGTCGGCGGCGAGGGCGGCGTCGAACAGCGCGAGCCCGTCCTCGACCGACAGGGCCGAGATCCCGCCGCGGGACACCCGCGCCAGGTCGCGCTCGCTCATGGCGCCGGACATGGTGGAGCGCTGCTCCCACAGGCCCCAGGCCAGCGACCGGGCGGCCAGGCCCCGGGCGTGGCGGTGGCTCGCCAGCGCGTCCAGGAACGTGTTGGCCGCGGCGTAGTTGGCCTGGCCGACGGCCCCCGTCACACCCGCCGCCGACGAGAACAGCACAAAGGCCGTCAGGTCCATTCCGGCGGTGAGCTCGTGCAGGTTCCAGGCCGCGTCCGCCTTGGGGCGGAGCACGGCGTGGAGCCGCTCGGGGGTCAGGGAGGACACGATTCCGTCGTCGACCACACCGGCGGCGTGGACCACGCCGCGCAGCGGCCGGCCGGCCGGGATGGCGGCCAGCGCGGCGGCCAGGCTGTCGCGGTCCGCGGCGTCGCAGGCCACCACGGTGGCCTCGGCGCCCAGCTCGGCCAGTTCGGCCACGAGTTCCTCCGCGCCTGCGGCCCGGGCGCCCTGCCGGCCGACCAGCAGCAGGTGGGCCACGCCGTGGACGGCGGCCAGGTGGCGGGCCACGGCGCCGCCCAGCGTGCCGGTGCCGCCGGTGATCAGGACGGTGCCGCGCGGATCCCAGACGGGCGCCGCAGCGTCGCCGGGCGCCGCCGCCCGGGTCAGCCGGGGTGCGTACAGAACGCCGTCGCGGAGCGCCAGTTCGGGTTCGTCCGCGGCCCACGCGGTCCGTACGGCGCGGATCAGCCCGGCCGCCGCCGCGTCGGGGTTGCCTTCGGTGTCGGGGTGGTCTTCGGTGTCGAGGTCGAGCTGCACGATGCGGTCCGGGTGCTCCGACTGGGCGGAGCGCACCAGACCCCGCACCGCGGCCTGCGGCAGGTCGGGGGCCCGTCCGTCGACGGAGGCCGCGTGACGGGTGACCAGCACCAGCCGCGCCCCGTCGGGCCGGTCGTCGCCGAGCCAGGCGCGTACGGTCTCCAGTGCCCAGCCGGTGGCCGCCCTGGTCGCGTCCGGCGTGTCCCCGGGGAAGTCCGGGCACACCGCGAGCACCGCGTCCGGGGCGGGGGTGTCGCCGCGGTCGACGGCGTCCAGCGCGGCCAGGTCCTCGTACCGCTCGGCGTCGATCCCCGCCGCGCCGATCAGCGCGGCGGCGTCGGCCCCGAGGGCGGCCCACCGGAGGGCGGCCGCGCCGTCCTCCCCGGCCACCGGGGCCACCTCGGCCCAGCCGGGCCGGAAGAGCGAATCGCCGTGGGCGCGCGCGGCCTGGAGCTGGTCGCCGGTGACCGGGCGCAGGGCGAGCGCGTCGATCGACGCCACCGGCAGCCCCTCGCCGTCGGCCACCGTCACCGCGATCCCGGCGGCGCTGGTCGGGGAGAGACGGACGCGCAGCGCCGTGGCCCCGGTGGCGTACAGCCGCACGCCCTGCCAGGAGAAGGGCAGACCGCTCGGGGCGTCGGTGCCGTCCGCCGCGGTCAGCAGGGAGATGCCGTGCAGCGCCGCGTCGAGCACCGCCGGGTGCAGGCAGTAGCGGTCGGCCTCGGCGGCCGCCGCCTCGGGCAGGCGGACCTCGGCGAACACCTCGACGCCGCGCCGCCAGGCCGCGGTGAGCCCCTGGAACGCAGGTCCGTAGCCGAGCCCGCCGTCGCTCAGCCGGTCGTAGACGCCGTCCAGCGCGACGGGGGCGGCGCCCTCGGGCGGCCATACGCCGGGCTCGGCCGGGCCCGTAGGCG
Organism: Streptomyces sp. NPDC097640; assembly: GCF_040302705.1. NCBI lineage: Bacteria > Bacillati > Actinomycetota > Actinomycetes > Kitasatosporales > Streptomycetaceae > Streptomyces > Streptomyces sp. NPDC097640. Next base: position 399,379 of record NZ_JBEOSB010000002.1, on the reverse strand, counting down.
CGCCTTCGGAGAGCACACCCGTGGCGTGGGTGGTCCACTCCTCGGTGTCCTGGCGCCGCGCGTACACCGCGAGGGTCCGGCGGCCGCTGTCGTCGGCGCCGCCCACGGTCAGCTGGACCCGCACGGTGGCGTCCTCGGACAGGATCAGGGGCGCGTGCAGGGTCAGTTCCTCGACCACGTCGCAGCCCACTTCGTCGCCCGCGCGCAGCGCCATGTCGACGAAGGCGGCACCGGGGAACAGAACGGTGTCCAGCACCGCGTGGTCGGCCAGCCAGGGCTGTTCGGCCAGCGAGAGCCTGCCCGTGAGCAGTACGCCGTCGCCGTCGGCCAGGCCGACGCGCGCGCCGAGCAGCGGATGGTCGGTGGCCTCGAGCCCGACGGAGCCGACGGCGGCGTCCACGCCCACCGGGGCGGTCCGCTCGGGCCAGTAGCGCTGCCGCTGGAACGCGTAGGTGGGCAGGTCGAGCCGCGCGCCCGGGGTCAGCGTGGGCCAGTCGACGGCCGTGCCCCGGGTGTGCAGCCGGGCCAGGGCCTGGGTGAACGTCGTGATCTCGTCGTGGTCCGGCCGGGTGGTCGGCACCGCGACGGCCATGTCTGCCGCAGCCTGGTCGGCGGCCAGACTGCTCAGCGTGGTGTCGGGGCCGATCTCGACGAAGTCCGTGACACCCTGCTCGCCCAGCCACTTCAGACCGTCGGCGAACCGCACCGCCTGCCGGGCATGGCACAGCCAGTACTCCACACTGCCGATCTCCTCGGCCGCGACCACCTCACCCGTCACATTGGAGACGATCGGAATACGCGGCTCACCCCACGCGACACCGCCCAGCACCTCGGCGAACTCCGCCAGCATCGGCTCCACCAACGGCGAGTGGAACGCCCGCTCCACCCGCAACCGGCGCGTCCGCCGACCCTCCTCACGCGCAAGACCGACCACCCGCTCCACCGCGTCCTCGGCGCCGGACACCACCACCGACCGAGGACCGTTCACGGCGGCCACCGCCAACCGCTCCGCGTCCCCGCCGATCCACCCGACGACCTCAGCCTCCGTGGCCTCCACCGCGGCCATCGCGCCACCCGAAGGCAGCCCCGCCATCAACCGGCCACGCGCCGCCACCACCCGCGCCGCATCCCCCAACGACCACACACCCGACACATGAGCCGCCGCCAACTCCCCCACCGAATGCCCGATCAGGAAATCAGCGCTCACCCCGCACGCCTCAAGCGCCCGGAACAGCGCCACCTCGAACGCGAACAACCCCGCCTGCGTGTAATCCGTCCGATCCACCAGCTCCGCCTCCGCCGAACCGGCCTCGGCGGACAACACCCGGCCCAACGGCACACCCAACAGCCCGTCGAACGCCCGGCACACCTCCTCCAGCGCCTCGGCGAACACCGGCAGCGCCGACAGACCACGCCCCATCCCCGACCGCTGTGAACCCTGACCCGAGAACAGGAACGCCACCCGCCGGCCGTCCTGAACGGCACCGCTGACCACTCCGCCCGCGGACTCCCCCGCGGCCACCGCGTCCAGCCCCGCCAGAAACTCCTCGCGGTCCGCCGCGACCACCACGGCGCGATGCTCCAGTGCGGCCCGCGAACTCGCCAGCGACCAGGCCACGTCCGCCGTCTCAGGGGCTCGGTCGGCCACGAACGCGCGCAGCTGGGCGGCCTGGCCGCGCAGCCCGGCCGCCGTACGGCCCGACACCACCCACGGGACGGCCGCGCCTGCCTCGGGCGCCGCCTGCCGCTCCGGCGCGGGCGGCGCGTCGGCCATGGGCGCCTGCTCCAGTACGACATGGGCGTTGGTGCCGCTGATGCCGAACGAGGACACCGCCGCACGGCGCGGCCGCTCGTCCTGGGGCCATGAACGGCCCTCGGTCACCAGCTCCACCGCACCCGCCGACCAGTCCACATGCGGGGTCGGCTCATCCACGTGCAACGTACGCGGCACCACGCCATGACGGATGGCCATGACGGCCTTGATGACCCCGGCGACGCCCGCCGCGGCCTGGGTGTGTCCGAGGTTGGACTTGACCGAGCCGAGGAGCAGCGGCCGGTCCTCCGGCCGGTCCTGGCCGTAGGTGGCCAGCAGCGCCTGCGCCTCGATGGGGTCGCCCAGGGCCGTGCCGGTGCCGTGCGCCTCCACCATGTCCACCTCGGCGGCGGACACCCCGGAGTTGGCCAGCGCCTGACGGATCACTCGCTGCTGCGACGGGCCGTTCGGCGCCGTCAGCCCGTTCGACGCACCGTCCTGGTTCACCGCCGAACCCCGCACGACCGCCAGGACGTCATGGCCGTTGCGCACCGCGTCCGACAGCCGCTCGACCAGCAGGACACCGACGCCCTCGGCGAATCCGGTGCCGTCCGCGTCCGCCGCGAACGCCTTGCAACGGCCGTCCGGCGCCAGCCCGCGCTGCCTGCTGAACGACACCATCAGCGCCGGGCTGGGCATGACCGTGACGCCACCGGCGACGGCCAGGGTGCACTCGCCCTGCCGCAGCGCCTGGACGGCCAGGTGCAGGGCCACGAGCGACGACGAGCAGGCGGTGTCCACCGTGATCGCCGGGCCCTCCAGGCCGAAGGTGTAGGCCACCCGGCCGGACGCCACGCTGCTCGCGTTGCCGGTCAGCAGGTGTCCGTCCAGGCCGTCGGAGGCGGTGAACAGATTCACCCCGTAGCCGGAGACCGAGCCGCCGAGGAAGACACCGGTCGGGGAGCCGTGCAGGCTGCCCGGGTCGATGCCCGCGCGCTCGAACGTCTCCCAGGTGGTCTCCAGCAGCAGCCGCTGCTGCGGGTCCATGGCCAGCGCCTCACGGGGCGAGATGCCGAAGAACTCGGGGTCGAAGTCGGCCATGTCGTGCAGGAACCCGCCCACGCGGGTGTGCGAGGTGCCCGGCCGGTCGGGGTCCGGGTCGAACAGCGCGTCGAGGTCCCAGCCGCGGTCCGTGGGGAACGGCGACATGGCGTCGCGCTCCTCGGCCACCAGCTGCCACAGGTCCTCAGGCGAGCCCACCCCGCCGGGGAACCGGCAGCTCATGCCCACGATCGCGATCGGCTCATCCGCCACCACAGCCACCGCCGCAGCAACCGGAACCGCGGGCACGGACACGCCCTCGCCATCCGCCCCCAGCCGTACAGCCAGCTCCGCCGCCAACGCCACCGGCGTCGGGTAGTCGAACACCGCCGTCACCGGAAGCCGCAACCCCGTCGCCGCACCCAGCCGGTTCCGCAACTCCACCGCCGTCAGCGAGTCGAACCCCACATCCTTGAACGCCCGATCCGCACCCACCGCCTCGGCACCACCATGCCCCAACACCACCGCCGCCTGCGCCCGCACCAACTCCGTCAACACCCGATCCCGCTCGGCCACCGGCAACAGGGCCAGACGCTCGCGCAGACCGCCCTGTCCGGCAGCGGCGTTCGCGGCCACGCGCTTCGCCGAGGCGCGCACCAGACCGCGGAACAGCGGAGCCACGGCCTCCTGCTTGCGCAGCGCGGAGAGATCGAGCCGGATCGGCACCACCTGCGGGCGCGGCATCCGGGCCGCCGCGTCGAACAGCGCGAGCCCCTCGTCGGTGGCGAGCGCCTGAACACCCGTGCGGCCCATCCGGTCCAGGTCGACCTGGTCCAGCTGCCCCGTCATCGCGCTGCGGTCGGCCCACAGGCCCCAGGCCAGCGACTGCCCCGGCAGCCCCGCCCGGCGGCGGGCCTGCGCCAGCGCGTCCAGGAACGCGTTGGCCGCCGCGTAGTTGCCCTGCCCGGGCGCGCCGAACACACCCGCGGCGGACGAGAACAGCACGAACAGCGACAGATCACGGTCCCGGGTCAGCTCATGCAGATGCCACGCCGCGTCCACCTTCGGCCGCAACACGGTGTCAAGGCGCTCCGGCGTCAGCGCCGACACCACCCCGTCATCCAGCGCACCCGCCGCATGCACCACACCACACAACCCGGGCAACCCACCCAACAGCCCCGCCAACGCCCCACGATCCGCCACATCACACGCCACCACCCGCGCCGCAGCCCCCAACTCGGCCAGCTCCGCGACAAGCTCCGCCGCACCCGGCGCCTCCAGCCCACGACGACTGGTCAACACCAGGTCGGTGACGCGATGTTCAGCGGCCAGATGACGGGCCACGGCCGACCCGATGACCCCCGTACCCCCCGTGATCAGCACGGTCCCGTCGAGCGGACCGGACGGCGGGGTGGTCAGCACCACCTTGCCGGTGTGACGAGCCTGGCTGACGTAGCGGAAGGCGTCCGGCGCCTGCCTGGTGTCCCACGCGGTCACCGGCAGCGGCGAGAGCACCCCCTGCTCGAACAGCTCCACCAGGTGCGCCAGCATCTCCTGGACGCGGTCGGGGCCGGCCTCCCCCAAGTCGAACGCCCGGTACGACACGCCGGGCCGCGCGGCGCCGACCTCGTCGGCGTCACGGATGTCGGTCTTGCCCATCTCGAGGAACCGGCCCCCCGGCCCCAGCAGGCCGAGCGAAGCGTCCACGAACTCCCGGGCCAGCGAGTTCAGCACCACGTCCACGGCGCGGAACCGGTCGGCGAACTCCAGGGTGCGCGAGGACGCCAGCCGCTCGCCCGGAACACCCATGCCGCGCACCACCGGCCACTTCGGCTCGCTCGCCGTCGCGTACACCTCGACACCGAGGTGGCGGGCCAACTGGACGGCCGCCATACCCACCCCGCCCGCGGCGGCGTGCACCAGCAACGACTCGCCCGCCCGCACCCCGGCCAGGTCCACCAGCGCGTAGTAGGCGGTCAAAAACACGGCGGGCACCGAGGCCGCCTCGGCGAACGACCAATCGCCCGGCATACGGACGACCATGCGGGCGTCGGCCACCGCCAGCGGACCGGCGTACGCGTCCGCCAGCAGACCCATCACCCGGTCCCCCACCGCGAGACCGGTCACCTCCGGGCCGACCTCGACCACGACACCGGCGCCCTCGCACCCGAACACCGCGCCGGACAGCGGAACGACGCCCAGCGCGACCAGGACGTCCCGGAAGTTGACGCCGGTCGCGCGCACCGCCACCCGTACCCGGCCCGCGCCCAGCGGCGCCTCGGCCTCCGGGCACAGCACCAGGCGCAGCCCGTCCAGGGCGCCGCCGGTGTCCAGGTCCAGGCTCCACGCCTCCGCGCCGTCGGGCACCGCCAGGGCTCCCGCGTCCGTCGGGGAGACCCGGCCGAGCCGTGGCACCGAGGCCACGCCCGAGCGCAGCACGGCCTCCGACTCGCCGGCCGAGGCCGCGGCCGCCACCACGGCGGCCAGCGCCGCCGCCGACTCCGCGGCACCGTCGATGTCCACCTGGAGAATCCGGCCGGGGTGCTCGGAGCTCGCCGAGCGCACCAGGCCCCGCACGGCGGCCTGGGCGACATCGACCCGCTCGCCCGGCTCCGCCGCGATGCCCCCGCGGGTCACCAGGACCAGCCGGGTGTCCTCCAGTTCGGGGTGGCCGAGCCACTCCCGTACCACGCCGAGCACCTGGGCCAGGAGCTCCCGGCTCGCGGCCGGGGCATCCGCGCCCGGGGCTGCGGCGGGGCAGGGCAGCAGCACCGTCACGGGCAGCGACTCGTCACCGCGCGCCGCCGCGGCCACCGAGGCGACATCGGGGTACGACGGGGCGTCAAGGCCCGGTACGGCATCCTCGCCCAGGACCGCGACCGGCTCCGCCGCCGCGTCGGAGGCCACCGGCAGCGGCGTCCAGACCACCTCGTACATCGAGTCCGCCGCCGGGCCCGCCACCGCGGCCGCGGTGAGCGGTCGGGAGGTGAGCGCGTCGACGGTGAGGACCGGGAGCCCGGCGTGGTCGGTCATCAGCACCGAGACCGCGTCGGGGCCGGCCGGGGCCACCCGGACCCGCGCCGAGGTGGCGCCCGTGGCGTGGATCCGGGCGCCGGAGAAGGAGAACGGCAGCTTGCGCTCCCCGCCGTCCTCCAGCAGCACCACGAGGCTGCTCTGCAACGCCGCGTCCACCAGGGCCGGATGCACCCCGAACCGCCCGGCCTCGCCCGCCGCGGGCTCGTCCAGCGCGACCTCGGCGAACACCTCCTCGCCGCGCCGCCACACCGCGCGCAGCCCCTGGAACACCGGCCCGTAGGCGTAGCCCGCCTCCGCGAGGCGCTCGTAGACCCCCTCGGTCGGCACCGGCGCCGCGCCCTCGGGCGGCCACACCGTCTCCAGGGCCGCCGCGGGCTGCTCGGCGCCACCGGCGGTCACCGTGCCCGTCGCGTGGCAGACCCACTCCGCGCCGTCCTCGTCCGGCCCGGGGCGGTGCGGCCGGGAGTGCAGCCGTACCGCGCGCCGCCCCTGCTCGTCGGCCGGGTCGACGCCGACCTGCACCTCGACCGCGGTGTTGTTGTTCGGTATGAGGAGCGGGGCCCGCAGGACCAGTTCCTCCAGCCGGTCGCAGCCGGCGTACTCCCCGGCGCGCAGCACCAGCTCCAGCACGGCCGCGCCCGGCACCAGGGCCCGGCCCGCCACCGTGTGGTCGGCGAGCCAGGGGTGCGAGCCGGTGGACAGCCGGCCGGTGAACAGGGCCCCGCCGCCCTCGGCCACGCCGATCCCGGCCGCCAGCAGCGGATGCCCGAGCGGCGAGAGGCCGGCGCCCGCCAGGTCGCCCACTCCGGAACCGGTGCCCGACAGCCAGTAGCGGCGGTGCTCGAACGCGTACGTGGGCAGGTCCACCCGCTCGGTGTCGCCGCCGAACACGGCCCGCCAGTCGGGCCCGACGCCACGCACCCACAGCTCTGCCAGGGAGGTCAGCACGCGCCCCGGACCGCCCTCGCCGCGCCGCAGCGTCGCCACCGCCGTCACATCGGTGTCCGCGGCATGCCCGGCCTCCTCGATCGCTCCCGCCAGCACCGGATGGGGGCTGACCTCGAGGAACACCGTGCTGTCGTCGCTGATGAGGGTCCGTACGGTCTCGTGGAAGCGGACCTGTCCGCGCAGATTGCGGTACCAGTACTCCGCGTCCAGCGTCGCGCCGTCGGCGAGCGCGGCCGTGACGGTGGAGTACATGGGAATGTCCCCGGCCCGCGGGGTGATCGGGGCGGCCAGCTCCAGCAGGGCGTCGCGGACCTGTTCGACATGCGGTGTGTGCGAGGCGTAGTCCACCGCGATCGACCGCGCCCGCAGCCCCTCGGCCTCGGCCGCCGCCATCACCTCGGCCAGTACGTCCGGGCTGCCGCCGAGCACCGTGGCCGCGGGGCCGTTCACGGCCGCGATCCACACCCCGTCGCGGTCGGCCAGCAGCTCCGTCACCCGCTCGGCGGAGGCGGCGACGGACACCATCCCGCCCTGGCCGGCCAGGTCCTCGGCGATCACCCGGCTGCGCAGCGCCACCAGCCGGGCCCCGTCCTCCAATGAGAGGACCCCGGCCGCGCACGCCGCCGCGATCTCGCCCTGGGAGTGTCCGACGACCGCCGACGGCACCACGCCCATCGAACGCCACAGCGCGGCCAGCGACACCATGACCGCCCACAGCACGGGCTGCACCACGTCCACCCGCTCCAGCGAGCCGCCGCCCCGCAGCACCTCGAGCAGATCCCAGTCGATGTGCGGCGCGAGGGCCTCGGCACACCGCTGGACCGACTCGGCGAACGCGGGCGAGGACTCCAGCAGTTCGGTGGCCATGCCCACCCACTGCGAGCCCTGGCCCGGGAAGACGAACACCACGCCGTCGGGGGCCTGTGCCCCGACGGCACCGCTCACCACGTGGGTGGCGGGCTCCCCGGCGGCGAGGGCGTCGAGACCGGTCAGGAAGGCGTCCCGGTCCCCGGCGACCACCACCGCGCGGTGCTCCAGCGCGGCGCGCGACGACGCCAGCGACCACCCCAGGTGCCGGTCCGCCTCGGCGGAGTCGGCGGCGAAGGTGCGCAACCGGGCGGCCTGTGCGCGCAGTCCCTCGGCGGAACGGCCCGACACCGCCCACGGCAGCGCGCCGTCCGCCGCCGCGGGGGCGAAGGGGGCGGGCGCGTCGGAGACCTCCTCGGCCTCGGGTGCCGTGACGGCCGGCGGCTGCTCGATGATCACATGCGCGTTGGTGCCGCTCACCCCGAACGAGGACACGGCGGCACGCCGCGGCTGCCCGGTCGAGGGCCAGTCGGTGTTCTCGGTCACCAGCCGCACCGCGCCGGACTCCCAGTCCACATGCGGGGTCGGCTCGTCGATGTGCAGCGTCGCGGGCACGGTGCCGTGCCGCATCGCCATCACCATCTTGATGATTCCGCCCACGCCCGCCGCGGCCTGGGTGTGGCCGAGGTTCGACTTGAGCGAGCCGAGCAGCAGCGGGCGGTCGGCGGGCCGGTCCTGACCGTACGTCGCCAGCAGCGCGTCCGCCTCGATCGGATCGCCGAGCGTGGTGCCCGTGCCGTGCGCCTCCACGACGTCGACCTGCACCGGGGACAGTTCGGCGTCGGCCAGGGCCTGCCGGATGACCCGCTGCTGCGAGGGCCCGTTGGGCGCGGTGAGCCCGTTGGACGCGCCGTCCTGGTTGACCGCCGAGCCGCGCACCACGGCCAGCACCTGGTGGCCGTTGCGCACCGCGTCCGACAGCCGCTCCACCAGCAGGACGCCGACGCCCTCGGAGAGGCCGGTGCCGTCGGCGCCGCCCGCGAAGGCCCGGCACCGGCCGTCGCGCGACAGGCCCTGCTGGCGGCTGAACTCGACGAACACCTCGGGGGTGGCCATCACCATCACCCCGCCGGCCACGGCCATCGAGCAGTCGCCCCGCTGGAGCGCGTTCACCGCCAGGTGCAGCGCCACCAGCGACGACGAGCAGGCGGTGTCCACCGTGATCGCCGGCCCCTCAAGACCCAGGGTGTAGGCGATCCGGCCGGAGATCACGCTGTCCGCGCGGCCGGTGAGCAGATAGCCCTGGACCTCCTCGGGGGCGTCGGTCAGCTCGCCGCCGTAGCCGTGGAAGCTGGACCCCATGAACACGCCGGTGCGGCTGCCGCCGAGCGACGCCGGGTCGATGCCGGCCCGCTCGAACAGCTCCCAGGACGTCTCCAGCAGCAGCCGCTGCTGCGGGTCCATGCCCAGCGCCTCACGCGGCGAGATGCCGAAGAAACCCGCGTCGAAGTCGGCGGCGTCGTACAGGAAACCGCCCCGGTTCACATACGAGGTCCCGGGCCGTTCCCCGGCCACGTCGAACAGCCCCGCCAGGTCCCAGCCGCGGTCCGCCGGCACCTCGGAGATGGCGTCCGTGCCGTCGGCCACCAGGCGCCACAGCTCCTCGGGCGAGGTCACCCCGCCGGGGTAGCGGCAGCTCATGCCGACGATCGCCACCGGCTCACCGACCGCCGCCTCCGCGTCCCGCAACCGTGCCCGCGTCTCCTTCAGCTCCGCGGTGACACGCTTGAGGTACTCGAAGAGCTTTTCTTCATTCGCCATGGGTGACTGGTCCATCCTTGTGATCCCTAGCGGTCGGGAAGGCGTGTGCCGGGAGCCGGGTCACGGCTCTCCCAGTTCTTCGTCGATGAGCGCGAACACCTCGTCCTGGGAGGCCGAGTCCAGGCCCCAGTCCGTCGCGGGTGCCCGCGTCACGACCGAGGCCGGGCTCACCCGGCGCAGCAGCTTCTCCAGCCGCTCGGCCACCTCGTTCCGGGCCGGGTCGTCGTCGGGCATGGTGGCCAGCGCGATGTCCAGCCGGTCCAGGTCGGACATCACCGGGCTGACTTCGGTCTCGTCCCGGCACAGCTCGTCCCGCAGGTAGCCGACCAGGCCGGTGACGGTCGGGTAGTCGAAGATGAGCCCGGCGGGGAGCTTGCGCTGGACGGCGCCGCCCAGCCGGTTGCGCATCTCGACGGCGGTGACCGAGTCCAGGCCGAGCTCCCAGAACGGGCGGCCGGTGGGTACCGACTCGGGCCCGTCGTGGCCGAGGACGGCCGCGGCGTGGGTACGCACCAGGTCGCGCAGCACCCGCTCCTGCTCGGTCCGGCCGAGGCCGGCCAGCCGCTCCTCGAGCGACGGCCCCCTCCGGTCGGAGGCGGCACCGCCGGTGGCCGACTCCCGGATGCGGCGCACCTCTTCCAGATCGTGCAGCAGCGGGCTGGGCCGGGCGGCGGTGTACGCGAGGTAGAACCGGTCCCAGTCGATGTCCGCGACGACCAGGAAGGTGTCGTCGCCGTCGAGCGCCTGGCGCAGCGCCAGGACCGCCCGCACGGGGGACATCACCGGGACGCCGTGCCGGCGCCGCAGATCGGCGACGGCCTCCTTCTCAGCCATCCCGCCCTGGGCCCAGGCGCCCCAGCCGATGGAGGTGGCCACCTGGCCGTGGGCGCGTCGGTGCCACGCCAGCGCGTCGAGGTAGGCGTTGCCGGGCGCGTAGTTGGCCTGTCCGGCGGCGCCGAAGGTACCGGCGGTGGAGGAGAACAGGACGAACGCCGAGAGGTCCAGATCCGCGGTCAGCTCGTGCAGGTTCCAGGCGGCGCCGGTCTTCGCCCGCAGCACGGCGTCCGCCCGGTCGGCGGTCAGCGCGTCTAGGGGGCCGTCGTCCAGCACCGCGGCGGTGTGGAAGACGGCGGTGAGCGGCAGCTCGTCCGGGATGTCGGCGAGCGCGGCCGCCAGCGCCTCGCGGTCCCCGGCGTCGCACGCGAGGAGGGTCACCCGGGCGCCGTCCGCCTCCAGACCGGCCCGCAGCTCCGCGGCCCCCGCGGCGTCCGGTCCGCTCCGGCTGAGCAGCAGCAGGTGTTCGGCGCCGCGGGCGGCCAGCCAGCGGGCGACATGGCCGCCGATGGCGCCGGTGCCCCCGGTGATCAGTACGGTTCCGGTGGGGGTCCACTCGCGGCCGGGGGCGGCGGGCGCCGGGGTGCGGGCCAGCCTGCGGGCGAGGACACCGCCGGTCCGTACGGCGAGCTGGTCCTCCCCGGATCCGCCGGACAGCAGCCCGCACAGCCGGTTCACGGCCTGCTCGTCCGGCTCGGCCGGAAGGTCGATCAGCCCGCCCCAGCGGTCGGGGTGTTCCTGGGCGGCCACCCGGCCCAGCCCCCACACCAGCGCCTGCGCCGGGCTGACGGGGGCGTCGTCGGCTCCGGTGGTCACCGCGCCGCTGGTCACACACCACAGGGGCGCCGTGACACCGGCGGCCTCCAGCGCCTGGCACAGCGCCAGGACATGGGCGAAGCCGCCCGGCACCGCCGGGAAGGAGGGGTGCGGCCGCTCGTCCCAGGCGCTCACCGACAGCACTCCGGCCGACTGAGCCGACTCGCCCAACTCGCCCGGCTCGGTCAGCTCGGTCGGCTCGCAGGCCGTCCGCAGCTGTGCGGCGATGTCGGCAGGGCGGTCGGAGGAGATCACCACCGGCAGGACCCGGGCGCCGCGGCGCTCGATGCCCGCCACCAGCGCGGCCACCCGGGGGTCCGCCTCGAATCCGGCGGAGACGGCCAGCAGCCAGGTGCCGGACAGGGTGGCCGACGGGGCCTCGGGGACCTGCGCCCAGGCGATGCCATAGCGCCAGGTGTCCACGGTGGCGCGCTCGCTCCGCTGCCGGCGCCAGTCCGAGAGCGCGGGCAGCACCGCGTTCAGCGAGGACCGTACGGACGCGTCCTCGACGCCGAGGGTCGATGCCAGCCCGTCCGGGTCGAGCTGATCCACCGCGGCCCAGAAGGCCTCGTCCACGGCGGCGTTGCCCCGGGCCGCCTCGGGCTCCGACGGCGCGTCCAGCCAGTAGCGCTGCCGATGGAAGGCGTAGGTGGGCAGCTCCACGGTCCGCCCGCCCTCGAAGGTGGTCGCCCAGTCCACGGCCACCCCGGTCACGAACACCTCGGCCAGCGCGGTCAGCAGCCGGTCCCGGCCGCCCTCGTCGCGCCGCAGGGTGCCGCCGATCGCGATGTCGCCGGGGTGGTCCTCGAGCGTCTCCGCCATGCCGGTGGTCAGCACCGGGTGCGGGCTGACCTCGACGAACACATCGTGTCCCGCGCCCGCCAGGGCGCGCGTGGCCTGCTCGAAGAGCACGGTCTGGCGCAGGTTGCGGTACCAGTACTCGGCGTCCGCCGCGCCGGTGGCGAGGAGTTCGCCGGTGACGGCGGAGTACATGGGCAGCTCCGGCGTCCGGGACACGACCGGCGCGGCCAGGTCGAGCAGCGCCTCGCGCAACCGCGCCACCTGCGGGGAGTGGGAGGCGTAGTCCACCGGGATACGGCGTGCCCGCACCCCCTCGCGCTCACAGGCGGCCATCAGCTCCTCCAGCGCCTCCGGTTCACCGGCGACGACGGTGGAGCCTGGCCCGTTCACGGTGGCGACGCTGATGCGCTCGCCCCACGGCTTCAGCAGTTCCAGGGCCGCGCCCATGGGCCGGGCGAGCGAGACCATGCCGCCCTGCCCCGCCAGCTCCCGCGCGATGAGCCGGCTGCGCAGGGCCACGATCCGGGCGGCGTCGTCGAGCGACAGCACACCCGACACGGCCGCCGCCGCCAGCTCCCCCTGGGAGTGGCCCACCACGGCGGACGGCTCGACCCCGTGGGTCCGCCACACCTGGGCCAGGGACACCATCACCGCCCACAGCACCGGCTGCACCACGTCGACCCGGTCAAGCGACGGCGCGCCGGGGCGGCCGCGCAGCACGTCGAGCGGGGACCAGTCGATGTGCGGCGCGAGGGCCGCGGCACAGCTTTCGAGGCGTTCGGCGAAGGCCGGGGAGTTGTCGAGGAGTTCCGTGGCCATGCCGGCCCACTGCGAGCCCTGTCCGGGGAAGACGAACACGGTCTTCGCGCGCGCGGCCGCGACGCCCTGGACCACACCGGCGGCCGGTTCGCCGCCGGCCAGCGCGGCGAGGCGGTGCAGCAGTTCCTCCCGGTCCCGGCCGACGACCACCGCGCGGTGGTCGAAGACGGCCCGGGTGGTCAGCAGGGACCGGGCGATGTCGGCGGGGGCCAGGTCCGGGGCGGCGGTCACCCGCTCGTGCAGCCGGCGGGCCTGGTCGCGGAGGCTCTCGGCGCTCTTGGCCGAGATGACCCAGGGGACCGGCGCGCCGGTGGCCGGGGCCGCGGGCGCCTTGGACTCGGGCGCCTGCTCGGGGATGTGCTCCAGGATCACATGCGCGTTGGTGCCGCTGATGCCGAAGGACGACACGGCGGCCCGCCGCGCCCGCCCGGTCTCGGGCCACGGCACACTGCCGTCGGCGAGCCGCAGCCCCCCGGCCGCCCAGTCGACGTGCGAGGTGGGCCGCTCGATGTGGAGGGTGCGTGGGACGACGCCGTGGCGCAGGGCCAGCACGGTCTTGATGACACCGGCGACACCCGCCGCGGCCTGGGTGTGGCCGAGGTTGGACTTCACCGAGCCGAGCAGCAGCGGCCGGTCCTCGTCCCGGTCCTGGCCGTACGTGGCCTGGAGGGCCTGCGCCTCGATCGGGTCGCCGAGGGAGGTGCCGGTGCCGTGTGCCTCCACGACATCCACGTCGGCGGCGCTCAGGCCCGCGTTGGCCAGGGCCTGGCGGATCACCCGCTGCTGGGCGGGGCCGCTGGGCGCGGTCAGGCCGTTGGACGCGCCGTCCTGGTTGAGCGCGGAGCCGCGGAGCACCGCCAGCACCCGGTGTCCGTTGCGCCGCGCGTCGGAGAGCCGCTCGACGACCAGCATGCCGATGCCCTCGGCGAATCCCATGCCGTCGGCGTCGGCGCCGAACGCCTTGCAGCGGCCGTCGAGCGCGAGCCCGCCGATCCGGCTGAACTCGATGAGCGGCCGCGGGGTGGACATGACGGTCACCCCGCCCGCGACGGCCAGGGTGCACTCGCCCTGCCGGAGCGACTGGGCGGCCAGGTGCAGGGCCACCATGGACGACGAGCAGGCGGTGTCCACCGTGATCGCCGGGCCCTCAAGACCCAGGGTGTAGGCGATCCGGCCGGAGGCCACGCTGTTGGCGCTGCCGTTGCCCAGGTATCCCTCGAAGCCGCTGAGCAGCCGGGGGAACCGCGAGGCGTAGTCGTTGTAGATCAGTCCGGTGAAGACGCCGGTCGAGGTGGCGCGGAGCGTGGTGGGGTCGATGCCCGCGCGCTCGAACGCCTCCCAGGTGGTCTCCAGCAGCAGCCGCTGCTGCGGGTCGGTGGCCAGGGCCTCGCGGGGTGAGATGCCGAAGAACTCGGGGTCGAAGTCGGCCATGTCGTGCAGGAATCCGCCGACCCGCGCGTAGGCGTCGTCCGGGAAGTGGGGGTCGCCCAGGTCGTCGACCTGCCAGCCGCGGTCGGTGGGGTAGGCGCCGGTGGCGTCCCGCTCGTCGATGAGCAGCTGCCACAGGTCCTCAGGTGAGCCCACCCCGCCGGGGAACCGGCAGCTCATGCCCACGATCGCGATCGGCTCATCCGCCACCACAGCCACCGCCGCAGCAACCGGAACCGCGGGCGCGGACACGCCCTCGCCATCCGCCCCCAGCCGCACGGCCAGCTCCGCCGCCAGCGCCACCGGCGTCGGATGGTCGAACACGGCCGTCACCGGAAGCCGCAACCCCGTCGCCGCGCCCAGCCGGTTCCGCAGCTCCACCGCCGTCAGCGAGTCGAACCCCACATCCTTGAACGCCCGATCCGCACCCACCGCCTCGGCACCACCATGCCCCAACACCACCGCCGCCTGCGCCCGCACCAACTCCGTCAACACCCGATCCCGCTCGGCCGGCGAGAGCGTGGCGAGACGCTCGCGCAGACCGCCGCCATCGGCGGGCGCGTTCGCCGCCACCCGCTTGGCCGGGGTGCGCACCAGGGCGCGGAAGAGCGGGGCGGGGTCCTTGCCCCTGCCCAGCGCGGACACGTCGAGCCTGACCGGGACCGTGTGCGGACGCGGCATCCGGACGGCGGCGTCGAACAGCGCCAGGCCCTCGTCGGTGGTGAGCGCCTGGACCCCGCTGCGGCGCATCCGCTCCAGGTCGGCGGCGCCGAGCGCGCCGGTCATGGCGCTGCGGTCGGCCCACAGGCCCCAGGCCAGGGAGTGCGCGGGCAGCCCCTGGGCGCGGCGGTGCCAGGCGAGGGCGTCCAGGAAGGCGTTGGCGGCCGCGTAGCTGCCCTGCCCGGCGGCGCCCAGGACGCCTGCGGCGGAGGAGAACAGCACGAACAGCGACAGATCACGGTCCCGGGTCAGCTCATGCAGATGCCACGCCGCGTCCACCTTCGGCCGCAACACCGTGTCGAAACGCTCCGGCGTCAGCGCCGACACCACCCCGTCATCCAGCGCACCCGCCGCATGCACCACACCACACAACCCGGGCAACCCACCCAACAGCCCCGCCAACGCCCCACGATCCGCCACATCACACGCCACCACCCGCGCCGCAGCCCCCAACTCGGCCAGCTCCGCGACAAGCTCCACGGCACCCGGCGCTTCCAGCCCACGCCGGCTGGTCAACACCAGGTCGGTGACGTGGTGTTCGGTAGCCAGGTGGCGGGCCAGGGCGGACCCGATGACCCCCGTACCCCCCGTGATCAGCACGGTCCCGTCCAGCGGACCGGAAGGCGGGGTGGTCAGCACCACCTTGCCGGTATGGCGGGCCTGGCTGAGGTGGCGGAAGGCCTGCGGGGCCTGCCTGGTGTCCCAGGCGGTCACCGGCAGCGGCGAGAGCACCCCCTGCCCGAAAAGGTCCGCGAGGTGGGTGAGCATCTCCCCGAGCCGGTCGGCACCGGCCTCGCCGAGGTCGAACGCGCGGTAGCGCACCCCGGGCCAAGCCGCGGCGACCTCGTGGGCGTCACGGATGTCGGTCTTGCCCATCTCGACGAACCGCCCGCCGCCCGGCAGCAGCCCGAGCGAGGCGTCCACGAACTCCCGGGCCAGGCAGTTCAGTACGACATCGACACCCCGGCCACCGGTCGCCTCGAGGAATCGGTCGGCGAACTCCAGGGTGCGCGAGGACGCCAGCCGCTCGCCCGGAACACCCATGCCGCGCACCACCGGCCACTTCGGCTCGCTCGCCGTCGCGTACACCTCGGCGCCCAGGTGGCGGGCCAACTGGACGGCCGCCATACCCACCCCGCCCGCGGCGGCGTGCACCGCCAGCGACTCGCCCGTCCGCAGATCGGCGAGGTCCACCAGCGCGTAGTAGGCGGTCAAAAACACGGCGGGCACCGAGGCCGCCTCGGCGAACGACCAGCCACCCGGCATACGCACGACCATCCGCGCGTCCGCCACCGCCAGCGGACCCGCGTACGCGCCCGACAGCAGCCCCATCACCCGATCGCCCACCGTAAAGCCGGCGACCTCGGGACCGACCTCGACCACCACACCGGCGCCCTCGCACCCGAAGAGCGATTCGGTGTTGGGGACCACGCCCAGCGCGACCAGGACATCCCGGAAGTTGACGCCGGTCGCGCGCACCGCGACCCGCACCTGGCCCGCCGCCAGGGGCGCCTCGGCCCGCGGGGACGCGGTCAGGGCCAGCCCCTCCAGGGTGCCCGCGGTGTCCAGGTCGAGCCCCCAGGCTCCGGCCGTGCCGGGCAGCGGCAGCGTTCCCGGGTCCGCCGAGGGCACGCGGGCCAGCCGCGGTACGGACGCCACGCCGGAGCGGATGACGGCTTCCGACTCGCCCGCGGCCACCGCGGCGGCCGCCACCGCGGACAGCGCCGCCACCACCCCCGGGTCGGTCTCCGGGTCGGTGGCACCGTCGATGTCCACCTGGAGAATCCGGCCCGGGTGCTCCGACGCGGCCGAGCGCAGCAGTCCGCGCACGGCGGCCTGCGCCATGTCGATCCGGTCGCCCGGGGCCACGGCGATGGCGCCCCGGGTCACCGGAACCAGCCGTACGGCCTCCAGCTCGTCGTGCGCGAGCCACTCGCGCACCGGGCCGAGCACCGCGGCCAGCACCTCCCGGCTCGCGGCGGGCATGTCGCCACCATCCCCGCGCGGGCAGGGAAGCAGCACCACCGGGGGCACCGGCTCGCCCGCGCGGACGGCCTCGGCCACGGCGGCGGCGTCCGGGTAGCGCGGCGCGTCGAGGCCGGGCAGGGCGTCGCCAAGGATCGCGAGCCCCTGCTCCGGCGCGTCGGCCGTGGCCAGAGACGCCCAGGTCACCTCGTACATCGAGTTGACCGCTGTGCCGGACATCGCGTCGGCGGACAGCGGGCGCGAGACGATCTGGTCGACCGTGAGGATCGGCAGCCCGGCCTGGTCGGTCATCCGCACCGAGATCGCGTCGGATCCGGCCGGGGCCACCCGGACCCGCGCCGAGGTGGCGCCCGTGGCGTGGATCCGGGCGCCGGAGAAGGAGAACGGCATCATCCGCTCCGCCTCGCCCTCCAGCACCGTCACCAGCCGGGTCTGAAGCGCCGCGTCGACCAGCGCGGGGTGTACGCCGAACCGCTCCGCCTCGCCCGCGGCGGCCTCGTCCAGCGCGACCTCGGCGAACATCTCGGCGCCGCGCCGCCATACCGCGCGCACGCCCCGGAACACCGGTCCGTAGGCGTAACCGGCCTCCGCGAGGCGCTCGTAGAAGCCGTCGATGCCCACGGCGACCGCGTCGGCGGGCGGCCAGGCGGTGTCCTCGGCCGCGGGCTCGCCGGCGGGCGCGGTGATGAGCGTTCCGGTGGCGTGGCCGGTCCACTCCGCCTCGTCGTCGGTCCGGCCCGGGCGGTGCGGCCGGGAGTGCACCCGGACGGCGCGGCGGCCCAGTTCGTCGGCGGCGTCGACGCCGACCTGGATGTCGAGGGGGGTGCCGTCGGCGGGCAGGATCAGGGGCGCGTGCAGCACGAGCTCGTCCAGGTGGTCGCTGCCGGCCGACTCGCCCGCGCGCAGCGCGAGTTCCATGACGGCCGCGCCCGGCAGCAGGACCCGGTTCAGCACGGCGTGGTCGGCGAGCCACGGCTGGGCGGCCGTGGAGAGGCGGCCGGTGAGGACACAGCCGTCGCCGTCCGCCAGCGTGACGGCGGCCGCCAGCAGCGGATGGCCCACGACGGACAGTCCGGCCCCCGCGACATCGCCGACGCCGGCGGTGCCGCGCAGCCAGTAGTGGTCGCGCTGGAACGCGTAGGTGGGCAGGTCCACGGGCGCGGTGGCGCCGCCGAAGACCGCCTTCCAGTCGGGCTCGACTCCCCGCACCCACAGCTCGGCCAGCGAGGTCAGCACGCGGCGCGGGCCGCCCTCGTCGTGCCGCAGGGTGCCCACGGCGAGGACGTCGGTGTCGACGGCGTGCCCGGCCTCCTGGATGGCGCCCGCCAGCACGGGGTGCGGGCTGACCTCAAGGAACACCCGGTCACCCTGGTCGAGCAGAACCCGCACGGTGTCATGGAACGCCACCCGCTCCCGCAGATTGCGATACCAGTACTCCGCGTCCAGCTCCGCGCCTGTCACCGGCGCCCCGGTCACCGTCGAATACATCGGCACATCACCCACACGCGGCACGATCGGCGCCGCCAACTCCAGCAACCTCCCCCGGATCCCCTCCACATGCGGCGTATGCGACGCGTAATCCACCGCCACCCGACGCGCCCGCACCCCCGCCCCCTCAGCCGCCGCCAGCACCGCGTCCAGCGCCTCCGGGGATCCGGCCACGACGGTGGCGGCCGGGCCGTTGACGGTCGCGATCCACACGCCGTCATGTCCTTCGAGGAGCTCCTCGACGCGCTCGACGGAGGCCGCGACGGACACCATCCCACCGAGGCCCGCCAGCTCTCCCGCGATGGCGCGGCTGCGCAGCGCCACCAGCCGCGCACCGTCCTCCAACGACAACGCCCCCGACACACACGCCGCCGCGATCTCACCCTGCGAGTGACCGATCACCGCCGACGGCTCCACCCCCACCGAACGCCACACCTGAGCCAGCGACACCATCACCGCCCACAACACCGGCTGCACCACATCCACCCGCTCCAGCGCACCCTCCTCGCGCAACACCTCCAGCAAATCCCACTCGATATGCGGCGCCAACGCCCCCGCACACCGCTCGATGGAATCGGCGAACGCCGGGGACGAGCCGAGAAGTTCGGAGGCCATGCCGACCCACTGCGACCCCTGGCCCGGGAAGAC
The DNA here is from genome assembly GCF_040302705.1 of Streptomyces sp. NPDC097640. Taxonomy (NCBI): domain Bacteria; kingdom Bacillati; phylum Actinomycetota; class Actinomycetes; order Kitasatosporales; family Streptomycetaceae; genus Streptomyces; species Streptomyces sp. NPDC097640. The sequence continues at coordinate 380,433 of NZ_JBEOSB010000002.1, read as the reverse complement.
GAACACCACGCCCGTGGGCGCGCCGGTGCTCTCGCCGCTCACCACATGGGCCGCAGGCTCCCCGGCCGCGAGGGCGTCGAGGCCGCTCAGGAAGGTGTCCGGGGCGTCGCCCACGACCACGGCGCGGTGCTCAAGGCCCGACCGGGTCGACGCCAGCGACCAGCCGATGCCGGCCGGGTCCCCGTGTTCGGTGGCGAAGGCGCGCACCCGTCCTGCCTGGGCCTTCAGGGCGGCGGCGGACCGGGCCGACACCGGCCACGGGAGCGCGCCGGTGAGCGCGGCCGGGGCGGGGGCGTCGGCGGGCTCGCGCTCGTCCGCCGGGGCCTGTTCGAGGATCACATGCGCGTTGGTGCCGCTCACCCCGAACGAGGACACCGCGGCCCGCCGCATCCGGTCGCTCTCGGGCCAGGCCAGATTGTCCGTGGCCAGCTCGACCGCGCCGGACTCCCAGTCCACATGCGGGGTCGGTTCGTCCACGTGCAGGGTGCGCGGTACGACGCCGTGGTGCAGCGCCATCACCATCTTGATGACCCCGGCCACGCCCGCCGCGGCCTGGGTGTGGCCGATGTTGGACTTGACCGAGCCGAGCAGCAGCGGCCGGTCCCCCGGCCGGTCCTGGCCGTACGTCGCCAGCAGCGCCTGCGCCTCGATCGGGTCGCCCAGCGACGTACCCGTGCCATGGGCCTCCACGGCGTCCACGGCGGTGGCGGACACCCCGGCGTCGGCCAGCGCCTGCCGGATCACCCGCTGCTGCGCAGGGCCGTTCGGCGCCGTCAGGCCGCTCGACGCGCCGTCCTGGTTCACCGCGCTGCCCCGCACCACGGCCAGCACCTGGTGGCCGTTGCGCACCGCGTCCGACAGCCGCTCCACCAGCAGCAGCCCGACGCCCTCGGCCGCGCCCATGCCGTCCGCGGTGGCCGCGAACGCCTTGCACCGGCCGTCCCGCGACAGTCCCTGCTGCTTGCTGAACTCGGTGAACAGGTCCGGGGTCGACATCACGGCGACACCGCCGGCGAGCGCCAGGGAGCACTCGCCCTGCCGCAGCGAACGCACCGCCAGGTGCAGCGCCACCAGCGACGACGAGCAGGCGGTGTCCACGGTGAGGGCCGGGCCCTCCAGACCGAAGGTGTACGCGATCCGGCCCGACGCCACGCTGCCCGCCACGCCCGTCATGGCGTGGCCCTCGACCTCTTCGGGGACCGCGGGCAGCCTGCTGCCGTAGTCGCGGAAGCTGGAGCCGATGAACACGCCCGTCCGGCTGCCACGCAGCGCCGCCGGGTCGAGACCTGAGCGCTCGAACAGCTCCCAGGAGGTCTCCAGCAGCAGCCGCTGCTGCGGGTCCATCGCCAGCGCCTCGCGCGGCGATATCCCGAAGAAGGAGGCGTCGAACTCGCCCGCGTCGTGCAGGAATCCGCCCCGGTCCACATACGAGGTGCCCGGCCGGTCGCCCACGGGGTCGACCAGGCCGGCCAGGTCCCAGCCGCGGTCGGCCGGGAAGCCGGTTATGGCGTCCCCGCCGCCTGACACCAGCCGCCACAGGTCCTCGGGCGACGCGACCGCGCCGGGATAGCGGCAGCTCATCCCGACGATCGCCACCGGCTCGCTGTCCGCGGTCTCCACGGCCCGCAGCCGCGACCGCGTCTCCTGAAGTTCCGCGGTGACCCGGGTCAGGAAGTGGCGAAGCTTCTTGACGTCATCCATGTTCTTGCCCTCGATCGTGGGTCAGTTGTGGGCGTGCGTGCGTGATGTCGTTGCCGATGACGGGCGACGGGTCAGGAGATCCCGAATTCCTTCTCGATGAAGTCGAAGATCTCGTCATTCGACGCGTCCTCGAGCTCCGCGGAGTCCACGGTGTCCTCGGCCGGCCCGTCGCCGGTGGACGACCACAGCAGATGCCGCAGCCGCCCGGCGATGGCCGCTCTTGCCGGATCCCCGTCCGGCAGCTCCTTCAGCAGGACCTCGAGCCGGTCGAGTTCCGCGGCGCCGGCGTTCTCGGGCTCCTGGGACCCGCCGAACATCTCGGCGTCGAGATAGCGGGCGAGGTCGGCCACGGTCGGACAGTCGAAGACCACGGTGGCGGGCAGCCGCAGACCGGTCGCGAGGCCCAGCCGGTTGCGCAGCTCCACCGCGGTGACCGAGTCCAGGCCCAGTTCGAGGAACTGCCGCCGAGGGTCCACCGCATCGGCGGAGTCGTGGCCGAGCACGGCCGCCGCCTGGGTGCGCACGGCGTCGAACAGCTGCCGCTCGCGCTCCTGCGCGCCCAGGCCGGCGAGCCGGTCGCGCAGCGCGTGGGTGGTGTCCGTCCCGGTGGCCTCGCCCGTGCCCAGGGCCTGCCGGGTCTCGGGCAGCTCGTCGAGCAGACGGCTGGGGCGTGTCGCGGTGTAGGCGTGAGCGAACCGGTCCCAGTCGATGTCGGCGATGACGACGGCCGTGTCGCCGTGGGCGAGCGCGGCCTCCAGCGCCAGGACGGCGGACTCCGGGTGCAGCAGCGGTACGCCGTGCCGGACCCGGACATCGGTCACCGCGTCCCGTTCGGCCATGCCGCCCTGCGCCCAGGATCCCCAGGCCACCGAGGTGGCCACCAGCCCGCGCGAGCGCCGGTAGGCGGCCAGCGCGTCCAGGTAGGCGTTGCCGGGGGCGTAGTTGCCCTGGCCCGCCATGCCGACGGTGCCCGCCAGCGAGGAGAACAGCACGAACGCGGACAGGTCCGAGCCCAGTCGCGCGGTCAGCTCGTGCAGCCGCCAGGCCGCGTCGGCCTTGACCCGCAGCACGCTGTCGACCTGGTCGAGCGTCAGGGCGGTCACGGCCCCGTCGTCCAGTACGGCGGCGGTGTGGAACACCGCGGTCAGCGGGTACGCGTCGGGGATCGAGGCCAGCAGGTCGCGCAGCGCACCGGTGTCCGCGATGTCGCAGGCGGCCACCGTCACCTCGGCGCCCGCGGCGGCCAGCTCGGCCACCAGGTCGGCCGCGCCGGGGGCGGCCTGCCCCTGGCGGCTGACGAGCAGCAGGTGCCGGGCGCCCTGGGCGGCCAGCCTGCGGGCGACCTGCCCGCCGAGGGCCCCGGTGCCGCCGGTGATGAGCACCGTTCCCTCGCCCGGGGTCCAGCCGTCGCCCGCCGCGTCGCCGAGCGGCGCCCGGACGATCCGGCGGCCGAACGTTCCGAACGGACGGACCGCGACCTGGTCCTCGCCACTCCGGTCGGCCAGCACCGCGCACAGCCGGCCGAGGTCCTTGGCGTCCGGGGCGAAGGGCAGATCCACCAGGCCGCCCCAGCGTGTGGGCAGCTCCTGCGCCACGACCCGGCCCAGCCCCCAGACCAGCGCCTGGGCCGGTCCGGTGAGCGGGTCCTGGCCGCCGACGGACACCGCGCCCCGGGTGAGGCACCACAGCGGGGCGGCCGCGCCCGACTTCTCCAGCCCCTGGACGAGCAGCAGCGTCCGGCCGAAACCGGCCGGCACGGCGGGCGTGCCGTCGAGGGGCGACTCGTCGTCGGCGAGCAGGGACAGCACTCCGGCCGCCTCGGTGTGCGCGGCGAGCACATCGGCCCACCGCTGCCCGTCCTCGGGGGCCGCCAGCGGTTGGACGGCCGCTCCGTGTTCGCGCAGGGCCCCGGCGACCGCCTCGTACAGCTCGCCGTCGAGCTGCTCGCGGGTGCCGGCCACCAGCCAGGTGCCGGAGAGGGTGGCCGACGCGTGGCCGGTCAGCGGCTTCCAGTCGGCCCGGTACCGCCAGGACTCCATCGCGGAGGCCGCCTTGTGGCGCCGGTGCCACGCCGTCAGGGCGGGCAGCACGGCCGTCAGCTCGGGGCCCGCGTCGTCCAGCCGCAGGGTTCGCGCGAGTCCTTCCAGGTCCTCGCGCTCCACGACCTCCCAGAAAGCGGCGTTCTCGTCCGCGGCCGCCGAGGGGCGCGAGGCGGCGGAGTCGAGCCAGTAGCGCTTGGGCTGGAACGCGTACGTGGGCAGGTCGACGCGGCGGCCTCCGGTGCCCGCGAACACCCGGGCCCAGTCGGGGCCCGTGCCCCGTACCCACAGCTCGGCGAGCGAGGCCAGGAACCGCCGGGAGCCTCCTTCGCCGCGCCTGAGGGTGCCGGTCACCGCGGTGTCCACCGACCGGACGCGGCCGGCCTCCTGGATGGCGCCCGCCAGCACGGGGTGCGGGCTGACCTCCAGGAACACCCGGTCACCCTGGTCGAGCAGAACCCGCACGGTGTCATGGAACGCCACCCGCTCCCGCAGATTGCGATACCAGTACTCCGCGTCCAGCTCCGCGCCTGTCACCGGCGCCCCGGTCACCGTCGAATACATCGGCACATCACCCACACGCGGCACGATCGGCGCCGCCAACTCCAGCAACCGCCCCCGGATCCCCTCCACATGCGGCGTATGCGACGCGTAATCCACCGCCACCCGACGCGCCCGCACCCCCACCGCCTCAGCCGCCGCCACCGTCTCGTCGAGGGAGGTCAGATCGCCCGCGACGACGACGCTGTCCGGGCCGTTCACCGTGGCCACCCACACGCCGTCGCGTCCTTCGAGGAGCTCCTCGACGCGCTCGACGGAAGCGGCCACGGACACCATCCCGCCGAGGCCGGCCAGGTCCTCGGCGATGGCGCGGCTGCGCAGCGCCACCAGCCGCGCACCGTCCTCCAACGACAACGCCCCCGACACACACGCCGCCGCGATCTCACCCTGCGAGTGACCGATCACCGCCGACGGCTCCACCCCCACCGAACGCCACACCTGAGCCAGCGACACCATCACCGCCCACAACACCGGCTGCACCACATCCACCCGCTCCAGCGCACCCTCCTCGCGCAACACCTCCAACAGATCCCACTCGATATGCGGCGCCAACGCCCCCGCACACCGCTCGATGGAATCGGCGAACGCCGGGGACGAGCCGAGAAGTTCGGTCGCCATGCCGACCCACTGCGACCCCTGCCCGGGGAAGACGAACACCGCGCCCCGGGATCCGCCGGACACCTCGCCGCTCACCACATGGGCCGCTGGTTCCCCGGCCGCGAGGGCGTCGAGCGCCCGCAGAAAGCCCTCCCGGTCGTCCGCCACGACCACCGCGCGGTGCTCGAGCCCCGCCCGGGTCGACGCCAGCGACCAGCCGATGTCGGCGGTGTCGGCCTCCGAGGCGGCGGCGAACTCGCGCAGCCGGGCCGCCTGGCGGCGCAGACCGTCCGCCGAGCGGCTCGACACCGCCCAGGGCAGCGCCCCCGTGTGCGCCGGCCGCTCGTCGGCGGAGAGGTCTGCGGCGGCCGGGGCCTGTTCGAGGATCACATGCGCGTTGGTGCCGCTCACCCCGAACGAGGACACCGCGGCCCGCCGCACCCGGTCGAGTTCGGGCCAGGCCAGATTCTCCGTCACCAGCTCGACCGCACCGGACTCCCAGTCCACATGCGGGGAGGGCTCGTCCACGTGCAGCGTCGCGGGCACGACGCCGTGGCGCAGCGCCATCACCATCTTGATGATCCCGGCCACGCCGGCGGCCGCGGAGGTGTGGCCGATGTTGGACTTGAGCGAGCCGAGCAGCAGCGGGCGGTCGGCGGGCCGGTCCTGACCGTAGGTGGCCAGCAGCGCCTGCGCCTCGATCGGGTCGCCCAGCGACGTACCCGTGCCATGGGCCTCGACCACGTCCACATCCGCGGCCGACAGCCGGGCGTTGGCCAGGGCCTGGCGGACCACCCGCTGCTGCGAGGGCCCGTTCGGTGCGGTGAGCCCGTTGGACGCGCCGTCCTGGTTGACCGCGGAGCCGCGCACCACGGCCAGCACCTGGTGGCCGTTGCGCACCGCGTCCGACAGCCGCTCCAGGAGCACCACGCCGACGCCCTCGCCCCACGCGGTGCCGTCCGCTCCGGCGGCGAAGGGCTTGCACCGGCCGTCGGCGGCGAGCGCGCCCTGGTGGCTGAACTCGGTGAACACCGTCGGGGTGGACATGACCGTCACCCCGCCGACCAGCGCCAGGGAGCACTCGCCCTGCCGCAGCGACTGCACCGCCAGGTGGAACGCCACCAGCGACGAGGAGCACGCGGTGTCCACCGTGATCGCCGGGCCCTCCAGGCCGAAGGTGTACGCGACGCGGCCCGAGGCCACGCTGCCCGCGGCGCCGGTGAACAGATAGCCCTCGGTGCCCTGCGGATCGGCCGAGCCGCTGCCGTAGCCGTGCGGGACGGCGCCGACGAACACGCCGGTCCGGCTACCGCGCAGCGTCGCCGGGTCGAGCCCGGCCCGCTCCAGGGCCTCCCAGGAGGTCTCCAGCACCAGCCGCTGCTGCGGGTCCATCGCCAGCGCCTCGCGCGGCGATATCCCGAAGAACTCAGCGTCGAACTCGGCGGCGTCGTGGAGGAAACCGCCCTGCTGGACGGAGCTGGTGCCGGGCCGGCCGGGGTCCGGGTGGGACAGGTCCTCCAGGGGCCAGCCGCGGTCGGCCGGGAAGCCGGAGATCACATCCCGGTCGGACAGCAGAAGCTGCCACAGGTCCTCCGGGGAGCGCACATCGCCGGGGAAGCGGCAGCCGGTCGACACGATCGCGATGGGGTCGTCGGCGGCCACGGGGGCGTCATCCGCCGTCACCGTGCCGTCCTCGCCCAGGACCCGGTCCCGCAGATGCTCGGCGAGCGCGAGCGGCGTGGGGTGGTCGAACACGACGGTGGGCGAGAGGTTCACCCCGGTCGCGGCCGCGAGCCGGTTCCGCAGTTCCACGGCCGTCAGCGAGTCGAAGCCCGCCTCGCGGAACGCCCGCCCGACCTCGACGTCGCCGGGTGCGGACCAGCCCAGCACGGCGGCCGCGTGGGCGCACACCTCGTCCAGCACCACGCGCGTCCGGTGCGCGGCGGAGGTCGCCTCGGCCACCCTCCGGGGGAAGCCCTCGAGCGCCTCGGGCACGGGCGAGGAGGGCAGGTCGACGCGGATCTCGGCGCCGGAGGACGTGGGGGCGAGCCAGTAGCGGTCGCGCTGGAAGGCGTAGGTGGGCAGCTCGACAGGGTCGCCGCCGGGGGTGAACACCCGCGACCAGTCGGGGGCCAGGCCACGGATCCAGAGCGCGGCCAGGGAGGTGAGGATCTGGTCGATCCCGCCCTGGTCGCGCCGCAGGGTGCCGACCGCGAGGACACCGGGGCCCTCGGCCTCGCCGCCGCCTTCGGCCTGAAGCACCGCGGTGAGCACCGGGTGCGGGCTGACCTCGACGAAGACCGTGTGTCCTGCGTCGCGCACGGCCCGCACGGTGTCCTGGAACCGCACCGGCTCCCGCAGATTGCGGTACCAGTACTCGGCGTCGAGCGCCCGGCCCTCGACCGGTGCGCCGGTGACGGTCGAGTACATCGGGACGGCTCCGGGCCGCGGCGCCACCGAGGCGGCACCGGCCAGCAACGGCTCCCGGATGCGCTCGACATGGGGGGTGTGCGAGGCGTAGTCGACCGCGATCATCTTCGGCCGCAGCCCGGCGCTCTCGGCCTCGGCCATCACCTCGGCGACGGCCTCGGGCGTGCCGCCGACCACCGTGGCGGACGGGCCGTTGACCACCGAGATCCATGCGTCGGCGCGGTCCGCGAGCAGCTCCGTGACGCGGTCCGCCGAGGCGGCGATCGACAGCATCCGGCCGCCGCCGGCCAGTTCGGCCGCGGCCAGGCGGCTGCGGAGGACCACCAGCCGCGCCCCGTCGACGAGCGACAGCGCGCCGGACACACAGGCGGCCGCGAGCTCTCCCTGGGAGTGTCCGATGACGGCGACCGGGGATATGCCCGCCGCTTGCCACATCTGTGCCAGGGACACCATCACGGCCCACAGCACCGGCTGCACGATCTCCACGCGCCGCAGTGCGTCCGCGTCGCGTACGGCCGCGAACAGGTCCCAGTCGACCTCGGCCGCCAGCGCCTGGGCGCATGCGTCCATCGAGGCGGCGAACGCCGGGGAGGACGCCAGCAGTTCGGTGGCCATGCCGGCCCACTGGCCGCCCTGGCCGGGGAAGACGAACACCACTCCGCCCGGCTGGGCCGGGGCGGTCCCGCTCACCACGCCCGCGGCCGGCTCCCCGGCCGCGAGGGCGCCGAGACCGGCCAGGAAGGCGTCCCGGTCCTCGGCGACCACCACGGCGCGGTGTTCCAGCGCGCCGCGCGTCGTCGCGAGCGACCGGCCCAGGTCCTCGGGCGTGGCGTCGCCGGCGGCGGCGAACGCGCGCAGCCGCTCGGCCTGGGCCCGCAGCCCGCCGGCGGTACGGGCCGACACCACCCAGGGCAGCGCGCCACGGCCGCGCATCGCGGGCACGGGTGCGGACTCGCCGGCTGGTGCGGGCGCGGCGGCGAGGGGCTCCTGCTCGATGATCACATGCGCGTTGGTCCCGCTGATCCCGAAGGACGACACGGCAGCGCGCCGGGCCCGGTCGCGCTCGGGCCAGGGCATGCCCTCGGTCACCAGGGCGACCGCGCCGGTGGCCCAGTCGACCTGTGAGGTCGGCGCGTCCACGTGCAGGGTGGCGGGGACCAACCCGTGCCGGATGGCCATCACGGTCTTGATGACTCCGGCGATGCCCGCGGCCGCCTGGGTGTGACCGATGTTGGACTTCACCGAACCCAGCAGCAGGGGATCGTCGCCGGGGCGCTCCTGGCCGTAGGTGGCCAGCAGCGCCTGGGCCTCGATCGGGTCGCCCAGCGCGGTTCCGGTGCCGTGGGCCTCCACCACGTCCACGTCGGAGGAGGCCAGGCCCGCGTCGGCCCACGCGTCGCGGATGACCCGCTGCTGGGACAGCCCGCTGGGCGCCGTCAGACCGTTGGACGCGCCGTCCTGGTTGACCGCCGAGCCGCGCACCACGGCCAGCACCCGGTGTCCGTTGCGCCGCGCGTCCGACAGCCGCTCGACGAGCAGCATCCCGGCGCCCTCGGCGAAGCCGGTGCCGTCGGCCGCGGCCGCGAACGCCTTGCAGCGGCCGTCCCGCGCGAGGCCCTGCTGGCGGCTGAACTCGGTGAAGATGCCCGGGGTGGACAGCACCGTCACCCCGCCGACCAGCGCCAGCGAGGACTCCCGCTGGCGCAGGGACCGCACCGCCAGATGCAGGGCCACCAGCGACGAGGAGCACGCCGTGTCGACGGTGATGGCGGGGCCGGTCAGCCCGAGCAGATAGGCGATGCGGCCGGAGGCGATGCTGGTGGTCTTGCCGGTGAGCAGATAGCCGTCGAGGGCCTCGGGGGCGTCGTGCAGCCGCGGCCCGTACTCCTGGTCCATGGTGCCGACGAAGACACCGGTCCTGCTGTCCCGCAGGGTGTCCGGGGCGATGCCCGCCCGCTCCAGCAGCTCCCAGGAGGTCTCCAGCAGCAGCCGCTGCTGCGGGTCCATCGCCAGCGCCTCGCGCGGCGATATCCCGAAGAAGCGCGCGTCGAAGTCGGTGACCCGGTGGAGGAATCCACCGCCCTCGGCGAAGCTGCCGCCGGTGGCGTCGGCCTGGCGCAGCCGCTCCAGGTCCCAGCCGCGGTCCTCGGGGAACCCCGAGATCGCGTCCCCCTCGGTGGCGACCAGCCGCCACAGATCCTCGGGGGAGGCCACCCCGCCGGGAAAGCGGCAGCTCATCCCGATGATGGCGATGGGCTCGTCGGGGTCGGCCGGAGTGGCGGCGCGGGCGGACGGCGCGGTGGCCGCCGCGGGCCGGTGGCCGGTCCGCGCGGTCTCGAGGTGGCCGGCCAGCCCGGCCGGGGTGGGGTGGTCGAAGAGGGTGGCGGTGGTCAGCCGTACGCCGAGGGCGGTGTTCACCCGGCCGCAGAGTTCACCGAGCATGACGGAGTCGAACCCGAGGTCCTTGAACGTCCGTCGTACGTCGAGCTCCGCCGACGCCGGCTGCCCCAGCACGGCGGCGGTGTTGCCCCGCACCACGCGCATCACGTCGTCCGGCCGGTCCGCGGCCGGGGGCTCCGGCTCCGCGACGGCGGCGGGCGGCGTGTCGGCGAGGGTGTCGGCGGGGGTGTCGACGGCGGGCGCGTCGGCGCCGGAGGCGTCGAGCCAGTGGCGGTCGCGCTGGAAGGCGTAGGTGGGCAGGTCGGCACGGCGGGCGCCGGTGCCCGCGAACAGCCTGGCCCAGTCGGGAGCGGCGCCGTGGGCCCACAGCTCGGCTATGGAGGTCAGGAACCGCCTGGCGCCGCCCTGGTCGCGGCGCAGCGTCCCGCCGGCGAAGACGTCGGCGCCGGCCGCCTGACCGGCCTCGACCACCGCGGTGGCGAGCACCGGATGCGGGCTGACTTCGAGGAACACCGTCTTCCCCGACTCCAGCAGGGCGCCGAGGGTGTCCTGGAAGAGCACCGGCTCCCGAAGGTTCCGGTACCAGTACCCGGCGTCCAGCTCGGCGCCGTCGACGGGCGCGCCGGTGACGGTCGAGTACAGGGGCACCTCGCCGGTGCGCGGGGCGATGGGGGCGGCCAGTTCCAGCAGCCGCTCGCGCACCCGCTCGACGTGCGGCGTGTGCGAGGCGTAGTCCACCGCGATGGTCCGGGTCCGCACACCGGCCCGCTCACAGGCGGCGACGGTCTCGGCGAGGGCCTCGGGGCCGCCCGCGACGACCGTGGCGGCGGGGCCGTTGACGACCGCCACCCAGACGCCGTCCCGGTCCGCCAGCAGCTCCCGCACCCATGCGACGGGGGCCGCGATCGAGACCATGCCGCCGAGGCCCGCCAGCTCCTCGGCGATGGCGCGGCTGCGCAGCGCCACCAGCCGGGCGCCGTCGTCCAGCGACAGGGCGCCGGACACACAGGCGGCCGCGATCTCACCCTGGGAGTGTCCGACCACCGCGGCCGGGGAGATGCCCGCCGCGCGCCACACCCGGGCGAGCGAGACCATCACGGCCCACAGCACCGGCTGTACCACGTCCACGCGCTCGAGCGGGTTGTCGCCCGAGGTGTTCCGCAGGACGTCCAGCAGGTTCCATTGGATGTGCGGCGCCAGCGCCGCCGCGCACTTCTCGACGGAGTCGGCGAACACCGGTGAGGAGTCGAGGAGTTCGGTCGCCATGCCGACCCACTGCGACCCCTGTCCCGGGAAGACGAACACCACGTCGGCGGCCTCGCCCGTGGCGGTGCCTTCTACGACGTGTTCCGCGGGGTCGGCGGAGGCGATCGCGGCCAGCCCGCCGAGGAACTCCTCGCGGTTTCTGGCCAGCACCACGGCGCGGTGTTCCAGCGCGGCCCGCGACGACGCCAGCGACCACGCGATGTCCGCCGGGTCGGCAGTCGCGGCAGCGGTCGTACCGGCAGTTTCGTCGGCAGTTGTGTCGGCGGCGAACTCCCGGAGCCGTGCCGCCTGTCCGCGCAGTCCGCGCGCGCTGCGGCCGGACACCGGCCAGGGCAGCACGGGGCCGAGGTCCAGGACCGGGATCGCCGGGTCCGCGGGGGCCGGCTCGTCGACGGCGGGCGCCCGCTCGACCACCACATGCGCGTTGGTGCCGCCCATCCCGAACGCGGACACGCCGGCCAGCAGCGGTGCGTCGGGCCGCGGCCACGGGGTCAGCCCGGTCTGCACCCGGAGGTTCCACTCGGCCAGCGGAATACGGGGGTTGGGCGCCTCGAAGTTGAGGCTGGCGGGGAGCCGGCCGGCCTTCAGGGCGAGCAGCACCTTGATCAGGCCGGTGATGCCGGCGGCGCCCTCCAGGTGTCCCACGTTGGTCTTGGCCGAGCCGACCAGCAGCGGGGAGTTCGGCTGCCGCGACGCGCCGAACACGGACGCCAGGGCGGCCGCCTCGATGGGGTCGCCGACCGCGGTGCCGGTGCCGTGCAGTTCCACGTACTGCACCTCGTCGGGGCCGATCCCGGCGTCGGCGCAGGCCCGGCGCAGCACGTCCTCCTGGGCGGCCTGGCTGGGGGTGGTGAGGCTGTCGCCGCCTCCGTCGTTGTTGACCGCGCTGCCGCGCAGCACACCGTGGATCCGATCGCCGTCGGCGAGCGCCCGCGCGAGGGGCTTGAGGAGGACGAAACCGCCGCCCTCGCCCCGGACATAGCCGTTGGCGCGGGCGTCGAAGGTGAAGCAGCGGCCGTCCGGTGAGAGTCCGCCGAACCGGGAGACGCTCAGGGTGCCGTCGAAGCTGAGGTTGAGGTTGACCCCGCCGGCGAGGGCGAGTTCACACTCTCCGCTGCGCAGGCTCTGGCAGGCCATGTGCACGGCGACGAGGGAGGAGGACTGGCCGGAGTCGACGACCAGGCTCGGTCCGCGGATGCCGAGCAGATAGGAGAGCCGATTGGCGATCATGCTGCGGTGCAGGCCGGTCAGCGTGTGATGGGTGACCGCCGTGGTGTCCCGCCGCCGGGTCAGCGTGGCGTAGTCGTCGCTGATGGCTCCGATGAAGACACCCGCCCTGCGCCCCGAGACTCGGTCCGGGGCGAGCCCCGCGTCCTCGAGGGCCTCCCAGCCGAGTTCGAGGGCGAGTCGCTGCTGGGGGTCCATGGCCGCCGCCTCGCGCGGCGAGATGCCGAAGAAGTCGGCGTCGAAGCAGTCCACTTGATCGAGGAAGGCGCCGTGTCCCGGGGCCTGTGCCGCCTCGTCGGGGTGGCGGGCCCACCGGCCGGGCGGCACCGGGGTCACCGCGTCGGCGCCGTCGTGGAGCAGGCGCCAGAAGTCAGCCGGTGAATTCGCTTCGGGTAAGCGGGCGGATATCCCGACTACCGCGATCGCCCTGTCGACGCGAGCATGCCGTAACGAATCCACTGACATGGACAATTACATCCCCCGTCGCGCTTCGGTTCCCATGCTCAGCATATTAGAGATGATCACTAAAAGGCCAGCGGCCGACGACCTGACAACCGTTCGAATAAGTTCTTCCGAACATCTGTTGCAACTTCAGACAACCGTCGGGGTGAACTCCGGCGTCAACGTGATCTCCGCAATCACTCTATAGCTGCCTGTTCGGACCACAAGTCAAAAGTGACGCTGATCACATGTTACAGACTTGTGGAACCGCCCGACGGCCTCAAACCTCCCGCGACACACGGCCGGAACATGAACGCGGTAACCGCTTGACAGTCCGGGGCGCATCGCGTTTGGCTGTGATCACACAAGGCATCACCGGACAACACGGCGACCCCCATCAATCTGGCCGGAAACCATCCGGTCAACAGACTCCGTGCGACACGACAGCGACGTCGGTCGGCACCGGATCGGATTGCCGGATTCCGGTTGTCACACCGCCCGCAGGTGGCGGTCGAATTCAAGCCAACCCACAAGCGACCACACAGCTCTGCGCGGTAGCAGGGGAACAAGGAGTGGACCGGTGACCTGCAACTCTCCAGGCCGTCCCACGTCGTCAGGCGGGCCGGACGCCTGCTTACCCGCGCGGATCGCGCGGTCCGCGCAGGCCGTCGACGGCGCGGGCCGCAACCTCTGGGAATTTCACCAGTGGTTCGGGGAGTACAGTGCGAGCGATTCCTCGCGGGTGCGCCGCATCCCGTGGGACGATTTGACAGGCTGGCGATTCGCGGACAGGACGGGGAATCTCGTCCATGAGACCGGCCGATTCTTTTCCATACAAGGTTTGCGGATACGGAGCGACCAGGGGCCCGTTCGTGATTGGGCGCAGCCGATCATCGTCCAGCGAGAAGTCGGCATATTAGGAATCCTGGTCAAGGAGTTCAATGGCGTACTGCATTGTCTGATGCAGGCCAAGATGGAACCCGGAAACCGCAACGGCATACAGCTGTCCCCCACCGTGCAGGCGACCAGGAGCAACTACACCGGGGTGCACGGCGGACGTCCCGTACCTTATCTGGAGTACTTCCGGGATCCGTCGTCCAGACGGGTGCTGGCCGACGTCCTGCATTCGGAACAGGGGTCCTGGTTCCACCGGAAACGCAATCGAAACATGATTGTCGAGGTAACCGAGGACGTGGAGCCGCAGGACGGCTTCCACTGGCTCACCATCGGCCAGTTGCACGCCCTGCTGGCCGAGGACGACCTGGTGAACATGGACTCGCGCACCGTGCTGTCCTGCCTCCCGTTCGCGGGCGGCCCGGACGGGGACGACGAGAACGGCGACAGGCGAGCCCCGCACACCACCGGTCACCTCCGCAGCTGGATCAACGACGCGCGGGTCCGTTCGGACCTCGACGCCACTCTCACCGGCCTCGGCGAGGTCCAGGGCTGGCACCGGTCCACGGACCGGATAGCGCATGAATCCGGCCTCTTCTTCGACGTCATGGCGGTGGATGTGCGCACCGGCAGCCGTGAGGTCGGTGGCTGGGCGCAGCCGATGATCGAGTGCCGGGACACCGGGATCGTGGCCTTCCTGGTCAAGCGCGACACGGCGACAGGGGAGCTGCACGCCCTGGTCCATCTCAAGGCGGAGCCTGGCTTCGTGGACGTGGTCGAGCTGGCCCCGACGGTGCAGTGCACCCCGCAGAACTACAAGGTCCTGCCGGCCGAGGCATACCCCCCGTTCCTGGACGAGGTGCTGGGCGCGCCCGTGGACACCATCCGCTTCGACACCACGCTCTCCGAGGAGGGCGGCCGGTTCTTCCACACCCGCAGCCGCTATCTCGTCGTCGAGGTCGACGCGGACCGCGATCTGGCGGTCCCCGACGACTTCCGCTGGGTGACCATGCACCAACTGGCCCGCTTCCTGCGCCATAGCCACTATGTGAACGTCCAGGCCAGAAGCCTCATCGCCTGTCTGCACAGCCTGATGTCCGAAACGGAACTGAGTGACTGAGTGATGGACAACCCCTCCGAGCCCACTCCCGTGCGCGTCGGCGTCCTCGGCGCGTCCTCGATAGCCCGGCGGCGGACGCTCCCCGCGATGCGGGACCTCCCCGAGGTCACCATCGTCGCCATCGCCAGCCGCGATCCGCAGAAGGCGGAACAGTTCGCCGACGACTTCGACTGCGCCCCCGTCCACGGCTACGAGCGACTGCTGGACCGGGACGACATCGACGCCGTCTATGTCTCGGTCCCCAACGCCCTGCACCATCTGTGGGCGCGCCGCTTCCTCGAGTGCGGCACCCACGTGCTGGCCGAGAAACCGCTGACCACCAGGGCGGCGGACACCGCGGAGCTGGCGCGCCTCGCGGCGGAGCGCGGGCTGGTGCTGCGCGAGAACATCACGTTCGTCCACCATGGGATGCACCGTCGGGTGGCCGAGCTGCTGGCGGCCGGCCGCATCGGCCGGCTCCGGCACATCGACGCCTCGTTCTGCTTCCCGCCGCTGCCCGCCTCCGATGTGCGCTACCGGCCCGAACTCGGCGGCGGCGCCCTGCTCGACGCGGGCATCTACCCCGTACGACTGGCCCAGTACTTCCTCGGCGACGACCTCTCCGTGGCCGGCGCGGTGCTCCGCGACGACCCCGAGACGGGGGTGGATGTGGCGGGCAGCGCCCTGCTGGTGGCGGCGGCCGGCGAAACCGTGACGCTGACCTTCGGCTTCGAACACGGCTACGGGGCGAAGTACACCCTGTGGGGCAGCACCGGGCGGCTCACCGTGGACCGGGCGTTCACCCCGCCCGCCACCCAGTCCCCGCTGTTACGCATCGACGAACAGGATCACGCGGAGGAAATCGTGCTCCCCGCCGAGCACCAGTTCGCGAGCTCGGCGGCCTCCTTCGCCGAGGCGGTGCGCCGGGCCCAGGACACCGGGGCCGACCCCGGCCATGCCGCCTGGGCCGCCACCACGCTGCGCACCGCCGAGCTGCTGGACCGGATCGCCAGGTCCGCCACCCGTGTCACCTCCGGGAAGCGGCCCTGATGGAAATCATCGGCAACGGCTTCATCGCACGCAATCTGGCCGCCGTCGCGGACCGGCACCCACACGCCACCGTCATAGCGGCGGGGGTGTCCAGCACCAGCGCGGGCACCCCGGGCGACTTCGCCCGCGAGGCGGAGCTGGTACGCGACGTCGCCCGGCGCTGCCGGCGCGAGGGCCGCGTCCTCGTCTATCTGTCCAGCGCCTCGCACGCCATGTACGGATCCACCGAGATCGCGGTGGCCGAGGACGCGCCCGTGGACCCTCCGTCGCCGTACGGCAGACAGAAGCTCATGCTGGAGGGCGCCGTCGCCGAGGCCGGGCCGGGGTGGCTGACGCTGCGCCTGAGCCACGCGATCGGCCGATGGCAGCGGTCCCACCAGCTGCTGCCGTCGTTCGTCGGCCAGATCCGTGGCGGCAGCGTGACCCTGTACCGCAACGCACACCGCGATGTGGTGGATGTGAGCGACGTGGTCCGGGCGATCGACGGGCTGCTCGCCCAGGGGGTTCAGGACGAGGTGGTGAACGTCGCTTCGGGGGTCCCCTGGCCGGTCGAGTCGATCGTGCGCGGCATCGAGCGCCGTATGGCGGCCCGCCCCAGGTACGACGTGGTCGATGTGGCACCCACGTTGACCAGGGTCTCCGTCGACAAGCTGTGCAAGCTGCTGCCACCCATGCGGTCGGTCACCGAGCCCGGCTATCTCGACCGGGTCCTCGACCGGTACGTCGCGTACTACTGAGCCGCCCGGTCCGGGCCGTCCCACCAGTCACACTCGTACGGAGGATTCATGCAGGTCTCGCTCGTCGTCACGGGGTCACGCGGAGACGTCCAGCCGTTCATCGCGCTGGGCAGAGCCCTCGAGGCCCGGGGGCACACGGTGACCCTGGCCACCCACGAGGACTTCGAGGGGCTCGTCGGGGAGGCCGGGCTGGACTTCGCGGCCCTGCCGGGCAGCCCGCGCGACTTCCTGGCCCACCCGGCCCTCGCGGAGGCCCTTCAGCAGGGTGCCTCGCTGTTCCGCGCCGCCCGCAAGGTCCCGCGGCAGAGCCCCGAGCACAACCGCCGGCTCGCCGCCAGGATCGCGGAGGTGTGCTCGGGCGCCGATCTGGTCGTGAACAGCATCCTGAGCCGGATCATGTTCGAGGACGACGGCACCGCCCCGTGGTGTTCGCTGAGCTGGTGGCCACTGAACCCGACCGCCGAGTGGCCCGCGATGATGGCGCCCCAGGCCAAGCTCGGAGGGGCGTACAACCGGCTGACCCACCGCCTGGCGGGGATGCTGGACTCGGTCACCATGGGCGGCTACCGCAAGGACGCGGGGCTGTCCAAGCTCCCGTTCGGCAAGCCGTACGGCAACCTGGGCCGGGAGGTGCCGCTGATCTGCCCGGTGAGCCGGGCGCTGTTCACCGAGCCCTCCGACTGGCCGGAGCTGTCGCACATCACCGGCTACTGGTTCTGGGACCGCGAGTGGAGCCCGTCCCCCGAGCTGGAGAAGTTCATGGCGGACGGCACTCCCCCGGTGACCCTGTCCTTCGGGTCCATCTGGCCGGTGCATCCGCCGGCCAAGACCCTGGAGAAGGTGCTGGACGTGGTCCGCTCCCACGACCGCCGGCTCGTTCTGGTGGGCGGTGGCCCGGACACCGTGCCGGACGATGTGTTCCGCGTCGACGATGTGCACTACCCGTGGCTGTTTCCGCGCTCCTCGGTGGTCATCCACCACGGCGGCTGCAACACCACGGGTGAGGCGCTGCGCTCCGGCACGGCCCAGGTCGTGGTGCCGACCTTCGGCGACGCCCCGTTCTGGGCGGCCCAGGTGCACGCCCTGGGGGTGGCGCCCAAGCCCGTTCCGTACGCGAAGTTCACCGCCGAGGCCCTGGACACGGCGCTGGGCACGGCTCTGAACGACGAGAAGCTCCGCGCCAGGGCGGCGAGTGTCGGGGAGACCGTGCGCGCCGAGGACGGCACCGGCAAGGCGGTCGGGATCATGGAGGAGTGGGTGCGGCGCTGGCGCGAACAGCGGGCCGCCGAATCCGCTGCCTGACACGCCGGGCTACGGCAACCGGGCGACGGTCGACCGGGCGAAACAAGACCCCGGCCACCGGCTCTGGCCTGCCCATCCGCGTTTCCCGGTGTCCGGGGACACCCGCGCTGCGGGTGCACACGCACGCAAATCCGCACACAGTGAAAACCGTGACGCACCAGCCCCTTCCCTGACGGTCGGGGCGGGTGACCTACGGAGCCGGGCTGAGGTGCTGTGGTATGCGTGTGACCGGACTTGGGCATGCTGGACTGTTCATCGAGACCGCCGCCGGATCGGTGCTCTGCGATCCCTGGGTCAACCCGGCCTTCTTCGGCTCGTGGTTCCCGTTCCCCGACAACACGGATCTGGACTGGGCCCACTACGGGCGGGCCTCGGACTACCTGTACATATCGCATCTGCACCGTGACCACTTCGACGCGGAGAACCTGCGCCGCAATGTGCGCAAGGACATCACCGTGCTGCTCCCCGCCTTCGCCACCGATGAGTTGGAGTGCGAGCTGCGTGCGCTGGGGTTCTCCGAATTCCTGCGCACCAGCAGCGGTGTCCCGGTCGAACGCGACGGCCTGCGCATCATGATCACCGCCCTGACCGGCCCCGGCGACGGCCCCATCGGCGACTCCGCGCTGTCGCTGGACGACGGCGAGACGGTGTTGCTCAACCAGAACGACGCGCACCCGCTGGACATCCCCTCGATCCGGGCGTTCGGTGAGGTCGATGTCCACTTCCTCCAGTTCTCCGGGGCGATTTGGTGGCCGATGGTCTACCAACTGCCGGACAGCGCGAAGCGGGAGTTCGCCGCCCGCAAGCGCGAGGGCCAGTCCGAGCGGGCGATGCGCTACATCGACGCCGTCGAGGCCACGCATGTGTTCCCCAACGCGGGCCCGCCCTGCTTCCTCGACGAGGACCTGTTCGAGTTCAACGGCACCGGCCGCGACGGGACGAGCATCTTCGTCGACCAGCGGGAGTTTCTGGCGGAGCTGGCCGAGGCCCGGCCGGACGTCTCGGCACATCTGCTGCTGCCGGGCACCGTCGCGGAACCGCAGAACACCGCCTGCAAGCTCACCCATCGCCACACCGCGAAGGAGATCGACCACATCTTCGAGCACAAGCGGGACTACCTGCGTGAGTTCGCCCGCAGACAGCAGCCCGCGCTGGCCGCCGAGCGCGCCTCCCGCGCCCCGGCGCTGCCGCCCGACCGTCTGCTGGCCGAGCTGAAGCAGTGGTGGGAACCGCTGCTGGCGCGCGCGGACCGGATCTGCGACGGAGTCGGCGGGCCGGCCCGGCTGAATGTGGGCGACACCCCGATCGTGATCGACTTCCCGGCCCGTGAGGTCCGCCGCTGGGACGGTGAGCGCTGCCGCTACACGCTGTCCACCACGGGCGACCTGGTGGCCACCAACATCGCGCGGCGCGAGGTCGACTGGTCCAACAGCCTGCTGCTCTCGCTGCGGTTCAGCGCCAGCCGGATCGGCCCGTACAACGAATTCCTGTACGTGTTCTTCAAGTGCCTGTCCACTGAGCGCATCGAGTACGTGGAGAACTACTACGACTCCGGCCACGACGACGGCCAGCACATCGAGCTCGACGGCTGGCGTGTCCAGCGGCGCTGCCCCCATCTGCGCGCGGACCTCGGCCGGTTCGGACAGATCGACGGCGATCAGCTCACCTGCACCCTGCACGGCTGGCGCTACGACCTGACCACCGGCCGCTGTCTGACCGCGGACGGCCATGACATCCGCGCGGAGCGGACCGCGCCGGCCAACGGCTGACCACACCCAGGATTCCCTCGCAGGGGCCCGGTGTCGGCACACCGCCGACACCGGGCCTTTTCCCATGTCTCGGGACGCGTCTGACGACATCGCATGGCAACCGGTCGCCCTCCGCGATGCTTCCGTACGCTCCATTGACCCTCTGGACAGTGCGGCCATAGCTTAGAGACCGGTTGCTATGAGACCGGTTGCTACCGGTCGCTATCCCGCTGACGTCCCCCGATCCGGAGGCCACTGCCTTGCCCGAGCGCCCGCTGGCGTTGTTCGCCATGAGTACGAAGACCCTGCCCAGCGTCTATCCCCCCGACGTGCTGGACCGGCTCCGGGCCTCCGTGGAGGTCGACCCTTCCCTGATCGCCGAGGACTTCCGGGATCCCCGGGTGCGGAGCGTCCTCGGCCGGGCCGAGATCCTGCTGACCGGCTGGGGCTGCCCGCCGATCGACGCGGCGGTGCTCGACGCCGCGCCCAGGCTGCGCGCCGTGCTGCACGCCGCGGGCTCGGTGAAGGGCATGATGGCCCCCGGCTGGTGGGAGCGCGGACTGGTCGTCTCGTCCGCCGCGGACGCCAACGCGCTGCCGGTCGCCGAGTACACCCTCGGCATGATCATCCTGGCCGGCAAGGACCTCTTCGCCGCCCGTGAGCGCTACCGCTCGCTGCGCACCTTCCCGCTCGCCGAGATCCTCCCCGGCATCGGCAACTTCGGGCGCCGCGTCGGCATCGTCGGCGCGTCCAGGATCGGGCGACGCGTCATCGAGCTGCTGCGCCCCCTGGACTTCGAGGTGTTCCTCGCCGATCCGTACGTCGGCGAGGACGAGGCGGCCGCGCTCGGCGTCCGTCTGCTGCCGCTGGACGCGCTGCTCCGGCGCAGCGACATCGTCTCGATCCACGCCCCCGCGACCGCCGAGACCCACCATATGATCGGCCGCCGTGAGCTCGCGCTGATGCCGGACGGGGCGGTGCTGATCAACACCGCGCGCGGCAGCCTCGTCGACCACGACGCGCTGGTCGAGGAGGTGCGCGGGGCCCGCGTCAGCGCCGTCCTCGATGTCACGGAGCCGGAGCCGCTGCCCGCGGACTCGCCGCTCTTCGAGCTGTCGGGCGCCTTCATCACCCCGCATCTGGCGGGGTCTCAGGGCAACGAGGTGCGTCGGCTCGGGCTGTCGGCCGTGGGCGAGCTGGAGCGGCTGCTGGCCGGGGTGCCGCTGTCCCACCAGGTGGATCCCGCGGGTCTCGAGCATGCGGCATAAGCCGTGAAACGGGCCTGCCATCGCGCTCGTCCGGCAAACGTTGTCTATACCTCCAGCACCGCGAGGCACGCGCTACCGGTTCGTAATGTCGATCACGACCAGCGAAGTCGCCCGTAATCAAAGATTTCCACGCACGACATCTTGTCCAACGGTAGGCCCACCTCTAGCTTCCACAGAGACCGATTTCTATGGTCGCGAGCTCCAGATCTCCCAGGAGGATTCCCATGAACAGCAAGCGGGTCAGAGTGGCCGCCTGCGCAGCGGTGGTGCTCTCCGTCGTCCTGACCGGCTGCGGCGGCGGTGACGGCGACGGAACGGCGGACAAGGCCGAGGGCCCGGTCACCATCGAGTACTGGAACTGGCAGGAGGCCAAGAACATCGACCCGGTGGTCGCCAAGTTCAACGCGACGCACAAGGACATCAAGCTCAAGTTCGTGAAGCAGGCCGACAACCCCGGCACCCAGCAGAACCTGCGCAACGCGGTCGCCGCCCAGAAGCATGTCCCGTGCCTGGTCCAGAACTTCGGCGAGGCCCCCTCCCTGGCCTCCGAAGGGCTGGCCCAGGACGTGACGGAGGACCTGACGCCGTATCTGAAGCAGGGCCTGTTCGCCGAGTCGGCGCTGCCCTCCGCGCGGGCGGTGGACAAGTACTACGCGGTCCCGGGCGGCGCCACGCCCCCGTTCATGATGATCAACCGCAAGGTGTACGACAAGTACGGCGTCAAGGCGCCCAAGACCTGGGACGATGTGATCGCCGCGGGCAAGGAGTTCAAGAAGCACGGCATCTTCGTCATGAATCTCGCCGGCGAAGACCCGAGCACCCTCATCGAGCTGGTGCAGCAGGCCGGAGGCTCCTGGTACAAGATCGACGGGGACAAGTGGAAGATTGACTTCCTGTCCCCCGAGTCGCTCAAGGCCGCCCATGTCATCCAGCAGCTGGTCGACAACGACCTCGTGGCCCATCAGACGTACACGGACCGGCCCGCGCTCATCAACTACTTCGACTCCGGGAAGATGGTGTCCCTGCCCACCTCCACCTGGCAGTTGCAGAACTACGAGCGCGAGTACAAGAAGTCCCTCGGTGACTGGGAGCCGGTGGACCGGCCGCAGTACGCGGACGCCACCGAGTTCGTCACCCCGATGCACTCGCCGACCAGCGGTCTGATCGTGCCCAAGGGCTGTGACCACGCGAAGGAGGCGGTCGAGGCCGCGGTGTGGCTGAACACCTCGAAGGAGTCGACCGACGCCTCGTACCAGAAGGACACCGGGCAGTACACCTGGCCGGGCGCGGTCACCGACCCCTCCCCCTGGGTCGACTCCGCGGTGCCGGAGAAGCTGTTCGGGCCCCGGAAGTCCAAGGCGCGGGACGTGATCCTCAAGTCCGTCAAGGCAGGCCGGGACAACTGGGTGGCGGGCCCCAACTACACGGGCATGTTCGCCGAGCTCCAGGACCAGTGGGCGAAGGTCACCGCGAAGAAGACCACCATGAAGGCGGCGCTTGAGCACATGCAGACCTGGACGGTCGCCGACCTCAAGCGGAAGAACATCAACGTCGATGGCTGAGACCCTGAGAGCCGAGACCACGGCCAGGAGCGCCCGGTCCGCGCCGGGCGCGCCACCGGGCCCGCCGCGGCTGCCGTGGCGGCGGGCCATGGCGCTGAAGGGGGCGTCCTTCACCGCCCCCTTCTTCATCGGGTTCGCGGTGTTCACCCTGGCCCCCGTGGCGCTCGCGCTGCGCGAGAGCCTCTACTCCAAGCAGAGCTCCGGGCTCGGATTCGGTGAGAAGACCGTCGAGTTCACCGGCTTCGACAACTTCGCGCGGGGCCTGGAGGACGCCCACTTCTGGGCCGCGATGCTGCGGGTGGCGCTCTTCGCCGCGGTCGCCATCCCCATCATCATGCTGCTCAGCCTGATGATGGCGCTGCTGCTCGACGCGCTGACCCACCGTCTGGCCGCCCGCTTCCGGGTGCCGCTGCTGATCCCGTACATGATCCCGGGCATCGTCGCCATCCTGATCTGGATCTATATCTACAGCCCGGTCGTGGGCCCTCTGACGCCGTTCCTCGGGCTCTTCGGGATCGACGCCAACTTCTACAGCGGCGAGATGATCTGGATCTCCATCGGCAATCTGCTGGCCTGGAGCGGCGTCGGCTTCAACATGCTCATCGTCTACTCGGCGCTTCAGGCCGTGCCGCGCGAGATCTTCGACAGCGCCCGGGTGGACGGCGCCTCCGAGTGGCGCATCGCCTGGTCGATCAAGGTGCCGCTGGTGCGCCGGTCCCTGGTGCTGATCACCGTGCTCAGCATCATCGGCACCCTTCAGATCTTCAGCGATCCGATGCTGTTCCGGACCATGACCCCGGAGACCGTGACCCGCGACTTCACCCCGATCATGGCGATCTACGACTGGGCGTTCCAGCAGGGCGAGTTCAACTACGCCGCTGCCCTGTCCATCATCCTCGCCCTGGTGGTCGGCGCCGCGTCCGCCGTCTTCTACAAGCTCACCAACAAGGCCCCCGTATGACAGCGACACTCCAGCCCGCACCCGCGCCCGCCAAGCCGCGCGCCGTACGACGCCGTGCCGCGCCCGGCGCGGTCCGGCACGGCAAACGCACCAAGGTCCTGGTCATCACCGGCCTGGCGTTCTTCGTCATCTACTCCCTGGCCCCGGTGTGGTGGCTGCTGGTGGCCGCCACCAAGAGCCAGAACGATCTCTACACCTCCAACGGCCTGTGGTTCTCCCGTATCCACCTGGGCGAGAACCTGCGGCAGCTGTTCACCTATCAGGACGGCATCTTCCTCCGCTGGATGTGGAACACCGTCTACTACGGGGTCGTGGGCACCGCCGGCATGACGCTGATCTGCGTGGCCTGCGGCTATGGGCTCGCGATGTACGAGTTCCGCGGCCGGGGCGTGCTGATGGGCTGCATCATCGGCTCGTTCCTGGTGCCCAGCGCCCTGCTCACCATCCCCTCGTTCCTCCTGTACAGCGACCTCCAGCTGGTCGACACGCCCTACGCGATCATCCTGCCCGGCTTCTTCAACGCCTTCTCCGTCTACCTGGCGAAGGTGTACGCGGAGGGGGCCATCCCGCCCGAGTTGCTGGAGGCCGCCCGGATCGACGGGGCGGGCGAGTACCGCATCTTCTTCCAGATCGGTGTCCGGCTGATGTCGACCGGGGCCGCCACCATCTTCCTGCTCGGCTTCGTCGCCAACTGGAACAACTTCTTCGGGCCGCTGATCTTCCTGCGCAGCCAGGAGAAGTGGACCGTGATGCTGGGCCTGTACTCCTGGCTCAAGGTCAAGATGGACACCTCCACCGATCTGACCGGCATGGTCGTCGTCGGCTCGATCGTCTCGCTGTTGCCGATGGTGATCCTGATGATCTCCTTGCAGCGCTTCTGGCGCTCCGGCATCACCCTCGGCAGCCTCAAGTGACGCCCCGCGCCCGCTCGCCACGCTGAACCCCCCACCCCGAACACCCTCTTCACCTCGCCCTTCGCAAGGATTCGCAAGGAGACGACTGCGCCATGCCCATCAGCAGAAGAACCGTGCTGCGCACCGCGGCCGCCGGCACCTCGGCCGCGACCGCCGGCGCCTTTCTCTGGACCGCCGCGCCCGCCGCCGAGGCCGCCGAGGGGTCGGCCAAGGCCGCGGGCGACCGCCGCCTCGATCTGCTCGACTTCGGCGACACGGACTCCGAGCAGGCACACGGCCTCGCCGCGGCGGACACCTCGGTCGTCGACGGCCACGCCGGGGACCGGGCCCGGGTCGCGGGGCCGCTGGATCCGCCGGACATCAAGGGCGGTGAGCTGCGGTTCACCATGGCGGTGGACCCGGTGCGGCAGAACTACCTCACCGTGAAGTTCTGGGGCGGCGACACCTCGCCGTACAAGACCATCGCGTACATCAACGGCGAGCAGATCGGTTACCGCCGCTCCGGTGACTACGAGGCGCTGAACATCGGCACCGTGCGCCCCCTGCCCGGCCGGTTCTTCTACGCCACCGTCATGCTGCCGCTCGAGCACACCCACGGCCGCGACAAGGCCGAGATCACCCTGCGCACCTACGACAGCGCCTTCAACGCCAAGGTCACCGCGGACTCGCGCGGCTACTACCGCGCCTACACCCACACCGGCGCACGGCTGGCCCTCGACGACGACCCGCGGCCCGAGTTCACCCCGCCCACCGACACCGTGGCCGACCTCGCCGAGAGCGAGAAGCAGGCGCTGATCGACGGCTATGTCGCGGGTCAGGTGAACCTGTTCGACGGCCACTCCGCGAAGGTCGACGCCTCCGCCGACGGCAGGCTGTCCATCGTCCGCTACGAGGACGAACTCCTCTTCTACAGCGGCGCGCTGGCCACCGCCGCCTGGTGTCCCGCGAAGTCGGCCGCCGAGAAGAAGGCCGCGCTGCTGCGGATCTTCAAGTGCGTCGACAACCACACCAAGGACTACTACGGCAACACCAGGCTGCTGGCGCGCGGCGGCCACCAGGGCGACTGGGGCGGCTACTACGGGGCGCTCGGCCAGGCCCTGTACATCGTCGAAAATCTGATCGACGACAACGATGTCTACGGCCGGGACGCCTTCACGGCCTTCCTCGACGAGGAGTTCACCACCGGCACCCAGGAGGGCGAGACCTCCCTGAAGGACGTGGACTTCGACGGCGGCAGGCTCACCCGGCGGGCCGCCTGGGGCCGGGTCCTCAAGGCCAACTTCGACTACGCCCGCTCCCGTCTGTCGTACATCTACAACCAGGTGCTGTACTGCTACGAGGGCGCCTGGGAGGCCCACGAGGGGCTGCGGGTCATCGGCTCGAAGTTCTACGAGGGCAGGGCGCGCAGCCACCGCATCGCCGGCGAGTGCCTCGGCTTCGACCCCTTCCTCGGCGAGGAGGTCCTGGTCGGGCCGGACGGACAGGACCTGGACCTGTTCCACTCGCTCTTCTACCACGACACCACGGCCCGCTGGACCGACGACTACATCCGCTACGTCATCAAGGGCCTGGCCACGTCGAACCTCGACAAGGACGGAAACGTGGTGCGCCGGCTGCCGCTGGGCAGGCACTACACCACGATGACCGAGCGCGGCCACACCCGCGAGAACGGCTATGTCGCCAACTACGGGGAGGCGACCAACTACCTCCCGCAGTGGTTCCACCGCACCTGGGGCCACAAGGGCGACGAGGAGCTGAACGACCGGATCCTGGAGCTGTCGCTGCGCAATCTGCACGCGCGCTCCTATGCCCGCCACACCGATCTGGACAACGACCTCAAGCGGTTCATGCGCATGGAGATGGTCATCGACGAGCGCAACGCCAACTACCCGGGCTTCCCCGGCTATGTGCTGCGCCAGTCCGAGGGCAAGATCATGCTCTATGTGTCGCTCGCCCACCACATCGAGGAGCACCCCGAGCGGTACGCGGGCTCCGCCTGGGCGGACACCCGGAAATACGCCCGCGAGGCGGTCGGCTTCGCTCAGCAGCAGTTGGCCGACCACCAGTACTTCAACACCTTCTCGTCGGTCGCCGGCCAGAACAAGTACGATCTGCGGCTCGGCGAGACTTACGGCTATCTGAAGGACCGGAAGCCCACCGGCATCGTCCACCCGCACACCGACTTCGCCTCCTACACCTCCGCCGAGCTGTCCGCGCTCGCGGTGCGCCGCGGCGACTACGAGCGCTTCGCGTGGGTCGACGTGGACTGCATGTTCGTGTCCCTGCGGGACGGCGACACCCATCTGTTCGGCCAGCTCAACGAGCGTCAGCGCGGCTTCGCCCGCAACGGCAGGCTGCATGTGCGCCGCCCCGACCACGACCGGCTGGTGCAGCTCAACACCGACGCGGTGTTCCGGTACCGGGACTACTGGGCCCGGATGGACAACATCGACGTCGACTTCATGGAGGACCAGCAGACCGGCGACTCCGCCGCGCCGCAGGCCCTCGCGGGCGAGATCGCCCCGATCACCTACCAGCCGGGCGTCGGCACGGTCCACCGCGAGAACTTCGAGGCCGACCACGCCTACTCCGGCTACCCCGATCTGCTCACCGCGCGCTACGGCCGCTACTTCTTCGTCTTCAACACCACGCGCGAGGTGTACGGCAACGAGCGCTCCTTCACCGTCGACCTGCCCACCGACCACACCGGCTCCACCGTGACCGACCTGGTCTCCGGCCGGGAGCTGCCCCTCGTCAAGGGCGCGGTGCGGATCGGTCCGAAGAGCGGTCTGGTGCTGAGGCTGTCCTCCGGCACCGCGGCGGCCGCGCCGCCCGCCCATGTGGACTTCGTGCACACCCTGCCGGGCGACGGCGCCATCGCGGTCACCTGGCAGACCACCGCGGGCGCCACCCACTACGAGGTGCGCCGGGCGGCCCGCGAGAGCGGTCCGTACACGCTGCTCGCGCCGAAGGTCACCGGCCGCTACCACCTGGACCGCACCGCCAGGCCGGGCGTCACCTACCACTACACCGTCACCGGCGTGAACGAGCAGGGCTCCGGCCTGCCGTCGCACACCATACGCGCCGAGCTGCCCGCCCCCGCCTCGCCCGCGCTGCTGCGGACCGGGTGGCGCGACGACGCGCTCGGCGGCGCGCACCCCGGCAGCACCACCGTGCGCGGCGCCACGGTGCGCATCCTGGGCGCGCACGGCGACGGGCTGGGCGAGGGCGACGACTACGACGTGCTGAAGCGGGACATCGAGGACGCGCTGCACTACGCCAGCCGCCCCGCGGCCGGCAGCTGGACGCTGACCGCCCGTGTGGAGGCGGCGCGCTCCTCGCTCACCGGTCTGATGCTGCGCGACAAGCTCGCCGCCAACACCCGCTATCTGTTCTTCGGCGCCGACCGGGACGGCAACCTCGTGCTGCGCAACCGCACCCGCGACAGCCGCCACGACTGGCAGGACGACAAGCGCTCGCCGATCGTCGACCGGCTCGACGGCCACACCCTGGCCGCCACCCCGTATCTGCGGCTCGTCCGGGACTTCGCCACCCACCGGGTGCAGGCCCAGACCTCCACCGACGGCGAGACATGGCTGACGGTCGGCACGCTGTTCACACCGTTGCCGTACGCCGTCCACGCGGGCCTGACGGCCACCGGGGACGCCACCTTCACGCGGGTGGCCCACAAGAACCTGGCGGCGCAGGCACAGCTGGTCTCGGTGGAACGGGACGCGGCCACCGTCACCGTCCGCTGGAACAAGCCCGACGACGCCATCGGCTTCACCCTGGCCCGCTCCACGGACGGCAAGACCTGGGAGAACGTGGTCGAGGACACCCGCGCCCTGGCCCACAAGGAGGACGGCTTCCGCCACGGCAAGCGCTACTACAAGGTGACGGCCGCCCTCGTCGGGGGTGGCACCCGGACCACGGCCGACCCCGCCGTGGCCGTGGCCGAGACCCTCGCCCAGGTGCTGGCCCGCGCCCGGAAGACCGCTGCGGCGGACTGGACGAAGAAGAGCTACGCCGCGTTCACCACCGAGCTCGACCGGATCGAGAAGGCGGCCGACCGGTCCGGGGCCGACCAGGACGCCCTGATCGACGACGCGTACGCGGCGTATGAGCTGCTGGTGTCCGTGGACACGCTGCTCCGCACGTTCGAGATCACCGAGGGCATGGTCCAGGCGTCCACCATCGAGTGGCCGGGGAAGGGCACCAAGGCGTCCAACGGCTGGAGGGCGTTCGACGGCGACCCGGCCACGTACACCGACACCCTGGCCGCCGAGAGCTGGATCGACATCGACGCCGGTGACAAGGGGCCGATCACCGTCGACCGGATCCGGGTGCGCCCGCGCTCGGACGCCGCGGACAAGATCCTCCGCTCGAACGGCACCGTCTTCCGGGGCTCGGCCGACGGCGGGCAGACCTGGACCGATCTGCACACCCTCGGCGGGATCTCCGCCGCTCAGCAGTACGAGGTGAAGCTCGCCGAACGCGCCTCCTACCCGCTGATCCGCGTCTACGACAGCCACAACGGGCGCTGCAACCTCGCCGAGATCGAGTTCTGGTACCTGCTGCCCGACACCGAGTGAGGGGGCCGCTCCCGGCGTACCGTCCGCGGTGCGCCGGGGGCGGCGCGCCGGGCCCGGCCACACCGCCGTGAGGCGCCGGAATGGGGCATGTCTACCCTGTTCTGGCCGCCGTCGCGGCGGTGTGTCCGGTTCGGGAAGCGACAGGAGTACGACGATGGCCACCTCCACCGATGTGGAAGCCCCTCCGGAGGGGCCGGGGGAGAATCGTTTCCGCGCCTGGCTGCTCCAGGGTCTTTCCGAGACGGGCAAGCAGCGGCCGGGGCCGAACGCCGAGGCGGCCGAGGGCCACCGGGGGCAGCGCTGGTGGCGGGTGATGTGCCTGACCGGCGTCGACTACTTCTCCACCCTCGGCTATCAGCCGGGCATCGCCGCCCTCGCCGCCGGGCTGCTGTCCCCCCTCGCCACCCTGGTGCTGGTGGCCGTCACCCTGGCCGGCGCCCTGCCGGTCTACCGGCGCGTCGCCCAGGAGAGCCCGCACGGCGAGGGGTCCATCGCCATGCTGGAGCGGCTGCTGACCTTCTGGAAGGGGAAGCTGTTCGTCCTGACGTTGCTCGGGTTCGCCGCCACCGACTTTCTGATCACCATCACCCTCTCCGCGGCCGACGCCTCCACCCACCTCGTGGAGAACCCGCACTTCACGAGCGTTCTGCACGGCCACGAGGTGGTCATCACCCTCGGCCTGGTCGCGCTGCTCGGCGCCGTCTTCCTCAAGGGCTTCACCGAGGCCATCGGGGTGGCGGTGGTCCTGGTCGGCGGCTATCTGGCGCTCAACGCGGTCGTCGTGCTGGTCGGGCTGTGGCATGTGCTCACCGCTCCCCACGTGGTCACCGACTGGTCCCGGGCGCTCACCGCCGAGCACGGCAACCCGCTGGTCATGATCGGACTGGCCCTGGTGATGTTCCCCAAGCTGGCGCTCGGCCTGTCCGGGTTCGAGACCGGCGTGGCCGTCATGCCGCATGTCGACGGCGGCCCCGGCGACACCGAGGAGCGGCTCGCCGGGCGGATCCGGGACACCAAGAAGCTGCTCACCACCGCCGCGGTGATCATGAGTGTCTTCCTGATCGCCAGCAGCTTCATCACCACCCTGCTCATCCCCCAGGACGAGTTCGAGGCCGGCGGCCAGGCCAACGGCCGCGCGCTGGCCTACCTGGCGCACGAATACCTGGGCTCCGTGTTCGGGAGCGTCTACGACGCCGCGACCGTCGGCATCCTCTGGTTCGCCGGAGCCTCGGCCATGGCCGGGCTGCTCAACCTGATGCCGCGCTATCTGCCCCGGTACGGCATGGCACCCCACTGGGCCCGCGCCGTGCGCCCCATGGTCATCGTCTTCATCCTGATCGCCTTCCTGGTCACCTGGATCTTCGACGCCGACGTCGACGCCCAGGGCGGCGCCTACGCCACCGGTGTGCTGGTCCTGATGACCTCCGCGGCGATCGCCGTCACCATCGCCGCCCGGCGCGCCCGGCAGCGCGGCTGGACCATCGGCTTCGCCGTCATCTCCGCCGTCTTCGGGTACACCACCACGGTCAACGTCGTGGAGCGGCCCGACGGCGTGAAGATCGGCGCCTGCTTCATCGCGGGCATCATCGCCGTCTCGCTGCTCTCCCGGCTGGCCCGCGCCTTCGAGCTGCGCGTCACCGACGTGGAGCTGGACGCCATGGCCGAGCGGTTCGTCCGCGACGCCGCCACCCGCCGCATCCGGTTCATCGCCAATGAACCCGACAGCCGCGACGCTGCCGAGTACCGCGACAAGATCCACCAGATCCGGGCGGACAACGACATCCCCGCCGAGGAGGACTTCGTCTTCGTCGAGGTCACCGTGCGCGACCCCTCCGACTTCGAGTCCGCGCTGCGCGTCCATGGCGAGGTGCTGCACGGCCGCTACCGCGTGCTCACCCTCGACGGCTCCAGCATCCCCAACTCGCTGGCCGCGCTGCTGTTGCACGCCCGGGACCTGACCGGGCGACAGCCGCACATCTACTTCGAGTGGACGGAGGGCAGCCCCTTCGCCCAGTTCCTGCGGTTCTTCCTGTTCGGCCAGGGCGAGGTCGCCCCGGTCACCCGCGAGGTGCTCCGCGCGGCCGAACCCGACCGGGCCCGCCGTCCCCATGTGCACGTCGGCTGAACCGGCGCTCATCCGTGGTCGGACAGCGCGGCATTGAGTTCGACGACGTTCACCCGCTCCTCGCCCAGAAAGCCCAGGACCCGTCCCTGGACACGGTCGGAGACGAGCTTTCGCACCTTCGCCGGCCGCAGCCCGCGCGCCTTGGCGACGCGGGCGGCCTGCTGGTAGGCGTAGGCCTTCGAGATATGCGGGTCGAGGCCGGAGCCGGAGGCGGTGAGGGCGTCGGGCGGTACGTCCTCGGGGGCGACCCCGTCGAACGCGGCGATCGCGGCGCGCCGCCGCTCGACCGCCTTGACCAGGTCCGGGTTGTTCGGCCCCAGGTTGGAGGCGCCGGAGGCCAGCGGGTCGTACCCGCCCGCGGAGGGGCGGGGCTGGAACCACCGGGGGTCGGGGCGCTTCCCGGGGAGGTCGAAGGTCTGGCCGAGCAGGCTGGAACCGACGGTCCTGCCGTGGCGTTCGATGCGCGAGCCGTTCGCCTGGCCCGGGAACGCCGCCTGGGCCAGGCCGGTGACGGCGAGGGGATAGAGGACGCCGGTCACCGCGGTGAACACGAGCAGCATCCGCAGGGCGGACAGGTGGTGGCGGACCGCGAGCGGGAGGGGGCCGGGCATGGGGTCGCCTTCCTCTGTCGTGTTCCGTGTCGTCCGTCGTTCCGTGTCGTTCCGCGTCGTCAGCGGAGTCCGGGGATGAACTGGACGATCAGGTCGATGAGTTTGATGCCGAGGAACGGCAGGACGAGCCCGCCCAGGCCGTAGACCCGGATGTTGCGGCTGAGCAGGGCGGCCGCCGAGGACGGCCGGTAGCGCACCCCGCGCAGCGCGAGCGGGATCAGCGCGACGATGATCAGCGCGTTGAAGATGATCGCCGAGGCGATGGCCGAGGTCGGGCTGTGCAGCCGCATGACGTTGAGCCGGTCGAGACCCGGGTAGACCGCCGCGAACATCGCCGGGATGATCGCGAAGTACTTGGCGACGTCGTTGGCGATCGAGAAGGTGGTCAGCGCGCCACGCGTGATCAGCAGCTGTTTGCCGATCTCGACGATCTCGATCAGCTTGGTCGGGTTGGAGTCCAGGTCCACCATGTTCCCGGCCTCCTTGGCGGCCGAGGTGCCGGTGTTCATGGCCACGCCGACGTCCGCCTGGGCGAGCGCGGGGGCGTCGTTGGTCCCGTCGCCGGTCATCGCGACCAGCTTGCCGCCCGCCTGCTCGCGCCGGATGAGCGCCATCTTGTCCTCGGGCGCGGCCTCGGCCAGGAAGTCGTCCACCCCCGCCTCGTCGGCGATCGCCCGGGCGGTCAGCGGATTGTCACCGGTGATCATGACGGTGCGGATGCCCATGCGGCGCAGTTCCTCGAACCGCTCGCGCATGCCGTGCTTGACGACGTCCTTGAGGTGGATGACGCCCAGGACCCGGGCGGCGCCGTCGGTGCGCTCGGCGACGACCAGCGGGGTCCCGCCCGCCCCGGAGACCCGTTCCACGACGCCCTGGACCTCGTCGCCTGGGTGTCCGCCCTGCGTGGTCACCCAGGCGGTGACCGCCGCGGCGGCGCCCTTGCGGACCTGTCGGCGCTGGATGTTCACGCCGCTCATCCGGGTCTGGGCGGTGAAGGGCACGAACTCGGCGCGGCCCAGTTCGCCCTCGTCCCGGGCGCGCAGCCCGTGCCGCTCCTTCGCGAGGACGACCACCGAGCGGCCCTCGGGGGTCTCGTCGGCGAGCGAGGAGAGCTGGGCGGCGTCCGCGAGCTCGTCGACGTCCACCCCGCCGACCGGCAGGAACTCGGCGGCCTGGCGGTTGCCGAAGGTGATGGTGCCGGTCTTGTCCAGCAGCAGGGTGTTGACGTCGCCCGCGGCCTCGACGGCACGGCCGGACATGGCGAGCACATTGCGCTGGACGAGCCGGTCCATGCCGGCGATGCCGATCGCGGAGAGCAGCGCGCCGATGGTCGTCGGGATGAGCGCGACCACGAGGGCGACCAGGACGACGATGGTCTGCTCGGCGTGTGCGTAGACGGCGAACGGCTGGAGGGTGACGACCGCGAGCAGAAAGATGATGGTGAGCGAGGCGAGCAGGATGTTCAGCGCGATCTCGTTCGGCGTCTTCTGCCGCGCGGCCCCTTCCACCAGGGCGATCATCCGGTCGATGAAGGTCTCCCCCGGCCTGGAGGTGATCTTCACGACGATCCGGTCGGACAGCACCTTGGTGCCGCCGGTCACCGCGGACCGGTCGCCCCCCGACTCCCGGATGACCGGGGCCGACTCGCCGGTGATCGCGGACTCGTCGACCGAGGCCACCCCCTCGACGACATCGCCGTCGCCCGGGATGATCTGCCCCGCCTCGACGACCACATGGTCGCCCAGCCGGAGCTGAGCGGCCGCCACCTCCTCCTCGGCTGTGGTCCCGGCGCCCGGCCGCCAGTCGACGAGCCGGCGGGCGACCGTGGCGGTCTTGGTCCGGCGCAGCGTCTCCGCCTGTGCCTTTCCGCGGCCCTCGGCGACGGCCTCGGACAGGTTGGCGAAGACCGCGGTGAGCCAGAGCCAGACGGTGATGACCCAGGCGAAGACGCTGGGGGTCCTGACGGCCGAGAGGGTGGTGAGGAGCGCCCCGACCTCCACCACGAACATGACCGGGTTCTTGACCATGGCCCCGGGGTGGAGCTTGCGGACCGCGTCGGGCAGGGAGGTGAGCAGCTGCCGGGGGTCGAGCAGACCGCCCGTGACGCGCTGTGTCTGCGCCGGGGGTCCGGCGGTGGTCGGGGACATCAGTGCAGCCCTTCCGCGAGCGGCCCCAGGGAGAGCGCGGGAAAGTAGGTGAGGCCGACGACGATGAGGACCACGCCGGTGAGCAGCCCCACGAACTGCGGCCGGTGGGTGGGCAGGGTGCCCGCGGTGACCGGCACCGGCTGCTGCCGTGCCAGCGACCCGGCCAGCGCCAGGACGAACACCATGGGCAGAAAGCGGCCGAGGAGCATGGCCAGGCCGAGCGCGGTGTTGTACCACTCGGTGTTCGCGCCGAGCCCGGCGAAGGCGGAGCCGTTGTTGTTGGCGACCGAGGTGAAGGCGTACAGCACCTCGGAGAAGCCGTGCGGCCCGGGGTTGAGCATGGCGGCCCGCTCGCCGGGCAGCGCCATGGCCACCCCGGCGCCCACCAGCACCACCGCCGGGGTGGTCAGGATGTACAGGGAGGCGAACTTCATCTCCCGGCCGCCGAGCTTCTTGCCCAGGTACTCGGGGGTGCGGCCCACCATGAGCCCGGCCACGAAGACCGCGACGACCGCCAGGACGAGGATGCCGTAGAGGCCTGAGCCGGTGCCGCCGGGCACGATCTCGCCCAGCATCATGTTGAAGATCGTCATCCCGCCGCCGAACGGCGAGTACGAGTCGTGGGCGGAGTCGATCGCGCCGGTGGAGGTGAGCGTGGTGGACGCGGCGAACAGGGCCGAGCCCCAGACGCCGATGCGCTGCTCCTTGCCCTCCGTCATCCCGCCCGCCGCATGGCCGGCCTGACTGCTGACGCTGTGCAGCTCGCTCGCGGTCACGATCGCGACCGAGGCCGCCCAGATCAGGGCCATGACCGCGACGATCACGTATCCCTGGCGGTCGTCCCCGACCATCCGGCCGAAGGTGCGTGGCAGGGAGAACGAGATCACCAGCAGCAGATAGATCTCCAGCCAGTTGGTGAAGGGGTTGGGGTTCTCGAAGGGGTGGGCGGAGTTGGCGTTGTAGAAGCCTCCGCCGTTGGTGCCCAGCTCCTTGATGACCTCCTGTGAGGCGACCGGGCCGCCGGTGAGGCTCTGGTGGTCCCCGGCGAGGGTCGGGATCGACTCGACGCCATGGAGGTTCTGGATCGTCCCGCCCGCGACCAGCACGATCGCGAAGACGAACGCGAGGGGCAGCAGCACCCGCAGCACGATCCGGGTCAGGTCCACCCAGAAGTTGCCGACCCGGTCGGTCTTCTCGCGGGTGAAGCCGCGGATCAGGGCGGCGACGACGGCGATGCCGACGGCCGCGGAGGCGAAGTTCTGCACCGCGAGCCCGGCCATCTGCACCAGATGGCCGAGCGCCACCTCGCCCGAGTACGACTGCCAGTTGGTGTTGGTGACGAAGGACGCCGCGGTGTTGAAGGCCTGGGCCGCGGGCATCGGCTCTCTGCCCAGCGACAGCAGCAGATGGTTCTGGAGCCGCAGGAACGCGTACAGAAAGAGGACGGACACCGCGGAGAACGCGAGCACGCCGCGCAGATAGGCCGGCCACCGCTGGTCGGCGTCGCCGTCCACGCCGCCGAGCCGGTAGACCAGCCGCTCGGCGCGCAGATGCCCGGGGGCGGTCAGGACATGGGCGAGGTAGTCGCCCAGCGGCCGGTACGACAGGGCCAGCGCGGCCACCAGCGCGAGGATCTGAAGCCACCCCGCGAGGGTGCCGTTCACGAGAACTTCTCGGGGAAGAGCAGCGCCACCACGAGGTAGACGAGGAGGGCCGCGGCCACGACGAGCCCGATGACGTTCTCGACGCTCACAGCCGCTCGACCCCCCTCGCCACCAGTCCGATGACGGCGAACACCGCGACGGTGACCGCGATGAACAGCAGGTCCGGCATAGGGGCACCACTCCGACCAGTCGTGAGGCGACGCCCCTTGTTAGCGCGCCCCCGATGCCAGGCCCGAGGACCTCGACGGTGCCTCGCCGTAAATCCGGCCGATGGAGTGAGCGCGCCGCGCCCCTCGGACGCCAGGGTGTCGCCGCGAGCGCACCATGGAGGTGCGGGGCGCGTGATCGCGCCATGTCGCAGAGCCGAGAGCAGAGCCGACAGGAGTCCGCCGATGGCCCGTGGACGGTTGCGGATCTATCTCGGGGCGGCCCCCGGGGTCGGCAAGACGTACACCATGCTCCAAGAGGGCCAGCGGCTGCGCTCCCTGGGGACCGACGTGGTCGTCGGACTGGTCGAGCCGCACGGGCGGCGCCCGACGGCGGCGCTGGCGGAGGGTCTGGAGACCGTGCCCCGGCGCACCGTGGTCCATCGCGGGGTGTCCCTGACCGAGATGGACCTCGACGCGGTCCTGGCCAGGCGACCCCAGGTCGCCCTGGTCGACGAGCTGGCCCACACCGATGTGCCGGGGTCGCGCAACGCCAAGCGGTGGCAGGACGTCGAGGAGCTCCTCGACGCGGGCATCGACGTCGTCACCACGCTCAACGTCCAGCACCTGGAGTCGCTGAACGACGTGGTGCGGCAGATCACCGGGGTCACCCAGCACGAGACGCTGCCCGACGAGGTGGCGCGCCGCGCCGACCAGATCGAGCTCGTCGATCTGCTGCCCGAGACGCTGCGCCGGCGTCTGGTGCACGGCGATGTCTATCCCCCGGACCGGATCGAGACGGCCCTCACCCACTACTTCCGGGTGGGCAACCTGACCGCGCTGCGCGAGCTGGCCCTGCTGTGGCTGGCCGACCGGGTGGAGGAGGGCCTCCAGCGCTATCGCGCCGAACACGGCATCACCGCCCCGTGGGAGACCCGGGAGCGCATTCTGGTCGGCCTGACCGGCGGCCCGGAGGGCGAGACCCTGATCCGCCGCGCCGCCCGGATCACCGGGCGCACCCCCGGCAGCGAGCTGCTGGCCCTCCATGTCGTGCCGGGCGACGGGCTCGTGCGGACCGACCCGGCCGCGCTGTCCCACCAGCGCGCCCTCGTGGAGTCGCTGGGCGGCGGCTATCACCAGACCACCGGCGAGGACATCCCCGAGGCGCTGCTCCAGTTCGCGAAGGCCGAGAACATCACCCAGATCGTGCTCGGCGCCAGCCGGCGCGGCAGGTTCTCGCTGCTGCTGCGGGCGGGCGTGGGGCAGCGCACCATCCACCGCTCGGGCCCCATCGACGTCCACATCGTCACCCACGAGGCGGCGGCGGGCGCCTCCGTGCCCCGGCCGCCCCGGCCGATCCGCGGCACCGGACCGGTGCGGTACTGGTCCGCGATCGCCGGGGCCGCGCTGCTGCTGCCGCTGCTGACCCTCGTCCTCACCGCGCTGCGCGGCACCCTCGGACTGCCCGGCGCACTGGTGCTCTACATGCTCGCCGTCGTGCTGACCGCTCTGGTCGGCGGGCGCCTGCCCGCGCTGCTCACCGCGCTCGCGGCGGCCCTGCTCACCGACTACTACTTCACCCCGCCACTGCACTCCCTGAAGGTCGAGCGCGTCGTGGACATCGTCGCGCTGGTGGTGTTCTTCGCCGCCGCGTGGCTGGTGGGCACCGCGGCGGGGGTGGCCGCCCGCCGTACCCACCAGGCCATGCGCGCGACGTCGGAGGCGCGGGCGCTGAGCCGGATGGCGGCGGCCATGATGCGCGGGGAAGCCCTGCCGACCCTGCTGGAGCAGGTGCGGGAGAACTTCTCCCTCACCGCGGTCAGCCTGCTCGAACGCGATCCGGAGCACGGCCCCGAGCCCCGCTGGTACGTCGTCGCCAGCGCCGGGGCACGGCCGCCGGAGCGCCCGTACGACGCGGACGTCGAGGCGCGCGTCGACGACCGGCTCACCCTGGCCGCCCGCGGCCGCGGCCTGAGCGACGACGACCGCAGCATCCTCGCCGCGTGTGCCACGCAACTCGGCATCGCGCGCACCCGGGGCGGGCTCGCCCGGGGCGCCGCGGGGGCGGAGCCCGAGGAGCCGGGCCGGCCGCGCGCCGGAGCTCTCTATCTGCGCCCGGTCGACCTGGACGAGGCGCTGACCGCGGCGCTCGACGACCTCGGCCCCGGCGGCCACTCCATCCTGCTGCGGCTGCCGGAACGGCTGCCCGATGTCATCGCCGACGCCGCCCTCCTCGCCCGGGTGCTGGCCACCCTGGTGGCCGACGCCCTGCGCCACAGCCCGCCCGACGCCACGCCGGCCCTCACCGCCGAGGTGGAGCCGGACCGGGTGACGGTCCGGATCTCGAGGCCGACCGCCGACGACGCGGCCGGCGCGCCGGCGGGGCGCGAGGGCGAGGGCTCCGCGCTGCGGCTGTCCCGGGATCTCGTCGAGGCCATGGGCGGCACCCTGGAGCACACCACCGACGGCGCCCCCTCGGTGACGATCACGCTCCC
Source organism: Streptomyces sp. NPDC097640 (assembly GCF_040302705.1). Lineage (NCBI taxonomy): Bacteria > Bacillati > Actinomycetota > Actinomycetes > Kitasatosporales > Streptomycetaceae > Streptomyces > Streptomyces sp. NPDC097640. The sequence continues at coordinate 342,456 of NZ_JBEOSB010000002.1, read as the reverse complement.
GACCTCGGCGCCGCACCCCGGCCCGTAGGGGTGACATTAGTGTGTGCCGCACAGTATCGTGTGACGTGTGTCCGTAGAAGATCTGACCCTTGCCCAGGCTCAGGAGCTTCGCCGCGGGACGGTCGTGCTGGCCTGCCTGGCGCTGCTCCGGAAGCCGAGTTACGGCTACGCGCTCCTGGAAACGCTCAACGACGCGGGGGTTACCGTCGACGGCAACACCTTGTACCCCTTGCTGCGCCGACTGGAGAAGCAGGGCCTGCTCACCAGTGAATGGAACACCGACGAGTCCAGGCCGCGGAAGTTCTACCAGGTCAGCCCCGATGGCTCCCGGGTCCGCAGCGGCCTGGTGCGCGAGTGGCAGGACCTCGTCGCCTCGATTTCACGACTTACGGAGGAAAGTGGATGAGTACGAGTGTGCTCACCGAACGCTATGTGCACGAGGTCGTCCGGCGGCTCCCGGCCGACCAGCGGGAGGACATCGCCGAGGAGTTGCGCACCACCATCGCCGACACCGTCGAGGGGCGCGGTCCGGCCGACCCGCGCGTGGCGGAGCGCGAGGTGCTCAGTGAGCTCGGCGACCCGGTCCGGTACGCCGCTCGGTACTCGGAGCGCCCGCTCGCCCTGATCGGGCCCGACCTCTACTCCACCTATATCCGGCTGCTGGTCACGCTGTTGTGCACCGTCCTGCCGGCGATCACGTTCGGGGTCGTCGTGCTGGATGTGCTGGACGACGACGACCTGGGCGCGGCGATAGGCGGCGGCATCAGCACGTTGTTCACGCTCGGCTGTCAGATCATCGCCGTGCTCACCGTGGTGTTCGGCGTGCTGGAGCGGGTCCGCCACCGCAAGGGCGTGGTCGACGCCGCCACCTGGACACCCGACGATCTGCCCGAGGTCCGGGAGCCGGACAAGGGCGGCGTCGCGGCCTGCGCCGCGGCGGTGTGGGTGACGCTGCTGTTCGGGCTGATCGTCTGGCAGCACACCGCCGAGCCCTACCGGATGGACGGCGCGGGCGGGGACGGCAAGCGGATCGAGGTGCTCGACCCGGGACTGTGGTCGGGCTGGATCTGGCCGATGCTCGCCGGGCTCGCCGGGCTCGCCGTGGTCCAGCTGGCCCGGGTGGCTGCGCGCGGCTGGACCATCCCGCTGGCCACCGGAAACGCCGTCGCCCAGGCGCTGTTCACGCTGCCCCTGGCCTGGGTCCTCTACCAGCGGGACTTCTTCAACCCGGACTTCCTCAAGGACGCCGAGACCCTGTGGTCGTCGTCGGACCAGGCCTATGCCGGGACGGCGCTGATCGTGCTCGCCGTGGGTGTGAGCGGAGTGTTCAAGAGCTTCCGCGCGGCGCGGTGACGTTCAGCGGTGACGTTCAGTGGGCTTCGGCGGCGAGCAGGGACTCCCTGATCCGATTCCGGTCGACCTTGCCGGTGGAGGTCCTGGGCAGCGGGTCGGTCACCGTCTCGATCACGCCCGGGATCGCCGCCCGAACCGTGCGCTCCGCGCAGTACTGCCGCAGGACCAGCACCCCCACGGAGCCCGGCTCGGCGAGGCGCAGCCGCGCGTGCAGACGGTGTCCGGCCACCGGGTCGGGGAGCGCGACGACGGCGGCCTCGGCCACCGCCGGGTGCTCCAGCAGGATGGACTCGACCTGCTGGGTGCTCACCTGGAAGCCCCGCACCTTCACCATGAAATCGGTGCGTCCGAGCACGCTGAGGGAACCGTCCTCGTGCCGGGTGGCGATGTCGCCGCTGCGGTAGTAGACGAGGCCGGGGACGCCGTCCGGGTGCGGGGCGAACTTCGCGCCGTTCGGCACATTCGCATAACCCGTGGTCTGGAACGGGGTGTTGACGAGGAGCTCGCCCTGTCCTGGGCCGGTCAGGGCGCGCCCGTCCGCGCCGACGATCAGCCAGCTCACACCGGGCAGCGGGCGGCCGATCGGCAGCGGGACGCGGACGGGCCGGTCGCGGTCCACCTCGTGGAGGAAGCTGTTGTTGGTCTCGGTGCAGCCGTAGTTGTTGTACCAGCGGGCGTACGGGAAGACGGCGGAGAGGCCGGCCAGCACCCGCGCGGGCATGCTGTCACCGGCGAAGACGAGATGCCGGGCCACCTCCAGCGGCTCCTCGCCGGCCGACGCCTCCACGAGCAGTTGGAAGAGCAGCGGCACGCCCTGGATCAGCGAGACGCGGTGGTCCGCCACCAGATCGCGCAGATAGCCGGCCGAGGCGCCCCGGTCGGGGTCGGCCAGCACGACGGTGCCGCCGTACGTCAGGGTGGTCCACACATCCAGCAGGCACAGGTCGAAGTTGAGTGGCGCGTAGTTGAGGACGGTGGTGCCCTCGGCGATCCCGAAGGTCTCGGCCCCCCACGCCGTGAACCGGGTGACCGCGCCGAACGACAGGGGCACGATCTTCGGGAGGCCGGTCGAGCCGGAGGTGGTGAGCATGAAGCCGATGGCGTCGTCGTCGACCGGGGCGGGCGGCAGGTGTTCCCCGGCGTCCCCGGACACCGCCTCCGGGTCCACCACCCGGTCGATCAGCGGGCCTTCGGCCAGGCCGAGCACGGCCTGGCAGCCCGCCTGCTGGTACAGCTCCTTCGCCGGTGTCTCGGGCAGTTCGTGGGACGGCAGCAGCAGGCGGCGGCCCGCCATCAGAGCGCCCAGCACCAGGGCCACCGCCCCGGGGGACTTGCGCATCCGCAGACCCACCGGCCGGGCGGCGTCCGGGGCGGCGGTCTCCACCTGGGTACGCGCCCGGCAGGCCATGGCGTACAGCTCGCCGTAACCGACCGCGCGGCCCTCCCAGATGAGTGCGGGGACGGTGGGCCGGGCGGCCGCGTGGCGCGCGAACTCCGTCACGAACGTGCGGGTCATGCCCGCCCCTCCCCGGCCGCCGCGCGCTCGGCCGTGATGCGGATGGCGCGCACCGAGCGGAAGCCCCGGGTGGTCAGCGCCTCGTCGGGGACGGCGACGCCATGGCGGTCGGCCAGCCATGCGGCGATCCGCAGCACACCGAGGCTGTCGATCACGGCGGTGGCCAGCAGGTCGTACTCCGCGTCGAGCTCGGCCGGGTCGACGCCGGGCAGAAACCGCTCGACGACGAAGGCGGCGATGTCGTCCTCGGAGACGGCGGGCGCGGTCGCCGGAGCGTCGGCGTGGGGCTGTGCGGGCATGGGGTTTCCCTCCACTGGTCGCTGACGTCCTCACACCTCGATGAGCGTGCAGAACCAGTGCATGCCCGGCGCTGCCACACCCACGAGGGCCACCAGATCCCCCGGCGACACCTCTCCGGCCTCGAGGTGCCGACGCAGACAGATCAGCTGGTCGGCGGCGCCCATGTGGCCCAGTTCGCGGGCGAGTCCGGCGTTGGTGCGCTCGATGGGGAGGCCGACCGCCTCGGCGGCCTCGCGGATCGTCTGCTGGTTGTCGTTGAGGTAGATGAGGCGGGAGAGCTGGGTGCGGCCCTTCCCCGCGCGGGCGAGGGCCTGGTCGACCACGTCCGCGATCCGCCCGCTGATCTCCTTCATGAACACCTGGAAGCGCTCGGGGTCGCGGCCGAAGTGGCGGAAGATCCCGGCCATCGGGTCCGCGTGCAGATCGGCCCGGCCCGCGGGCGGCAGCGGAGCGGCGGAGCCGCCGAACTCGACGCGGAAGAAGTCCGCGTACTCGGGGTTGGTGAAGTGGGCCGAGGAGAGCCGCCGCAGGCGTGGATGGCCACGCCGCAGCACGGCCGCCACGGCGCCGTCGCTGGCGATCGCGCCGTTGAAGTCCATCCGGTTGGTGTGCGCCTCGCTGGCCACATTGACCAGGGCCACCAGCACGGTGTCGGTGTCGGCCGAGAGGGCCATCGCGCCCGCCGCGTGGTCGAGCGCCACCGACCAGGCGGCGCACACCTGGGTCATCAGCACGGTGGGGGTGCCATAGGCGCCCAGCGCCCTGGCCACGGCCGCCGAGGAGTCCCAGCCCAGGTACTCGGGGATGTCGGAGTGGCCGACGACGATCAGGTCGATGTCGACGATGTCGAGCTCCGCCTCGGCCAGGGCCGACCTGGCCGCCTCGGCGGCGAGGTCGGTCGCGGTGACCCCGCCGGCCACCCGGTGGTAGGTCTCGTACCCGAGGGTGCCGACGACCTCGGGATCGGGTACGTACTCGGCCGCCGTCCCGGCCACACCACGGCGTTCGCCGAAGGCCGTGCCCGTCACGACGATGCCCATCTCCACTGAAGTGGCCACGTGTTGTCCCTTCGCTCCCACGGTGGGTGTTCACCGCTTCAGGGTCGAGCCCCGGCGTGCGGGTGATCGGGTTCGGGTTCGGACGGACGGCCGGCCGCCGGGGGCGGGGCCGGAAGTTCGGCCACCTCGGCCAGCGGGACATCCAGAACGCTCAGTTGGCGCCGGGCTGTGTGCAGCGCGATCGCCAGCAGGGCCATGGCCACGGCCAGGATCAGCACGGCCGCCTCCACCCCCAGGGCGTCGGCGAGGACCCCGGCCGCCAGCGGGCCGATCCACTGCATCGCCTGGAAGAAGAACTGGCCGGTCGCGGCGACCCGGCCCAGATACGCGTCCGGGACCAGCCGCACCTCGTACGACTCGATCACGACGTTCATCGGCACCATGCTGGTCATGCCGAACATCAGCACCAGGCCGATCTGCCACGGCTGGGGCACCAGCGCCACGACGGCGAAGGACGCCACGAAGACCCAGGCGGACAGCAGCAGAACCCGCCGCGCGCCCAGCCTCCGCATCAGCCACGGCCCCGCGACGGCCCCGATGACACCGCCGACGACCGCGAGCGAGGTCGCGACGCCGACCGCCGTCGGCCCGCCGCCGCGGTGCCGCACCAGCACGATGAACAGAAGGGTGAGCCCCTGCGCCACGGTGTTGAGCAGCGCCCCCCACGCGAGGGTGAACACCAGGTAGTCGCTGCGTCTGATCAGGCGGAAGCCGTCTCTCATGTCCGCGGCCAGACCGGTCCGCCGCTCGCTGTCGGCGCGCCGGTCCGGGCCGAGGGGGCGGCGGATGAGGAGCGAGCTCAGGGTGATGAAGACGAAGGAGACGGCGTCGAAGAGGAACGGGATCCAGCGGGCCATGGAGTACAGCAGCCCGCCGAGGGGGGCGCCCACGAGCTGGACCACCATGTCGCGGCCCATGCTCTGCGCGGTCGCGTCGGCGATCTGCTCCTTGGGAACGATCCGGCGCAGCACCGGCGTCGAGACGCCGATCTTCAGCCCGGCGGCCAACCCGCCGACCAGCGCCAGCGCGTCGAGCGCCAGGACCGATGGATCGCCCCGGTACACCAGCAGCGCGACGGCGGCCATCGAGGCCGCCTCGGCCAGGGGGACCAGACACAGGATGGCGCGGCGCGACACCCGGTCCGCCAGCGCTCCGCCCACCGCCAGGGTGGCGAGTTTGCCGAGCATGTGCAGGACGGTGATGGTGCCCGCCTGCGTCGCCGACCCGGTGGTGTAGAGCATGAGCAGGGGGAAGGCGAGCGTGGAGACGCTGGTGCCCAGCGTGGACAGGCCGTTCCCGGACCACCAGTACAGATAGTCGCGGTCGCGCCACAGCGACGGCGGGCTCCCCTGAGCGCTCTGTGTCTCCTCGGCCTTCTCGGGCCCCTCGGGACGTGACCGCGCCATCGTCTCCGCCCCCCTGTCCGTTCACCGTGTCGCCCGTCCGGGCCTGCGCAGTGGATCTCGCGCAGCATGCTGGTCGATGCGTCACGACGCGGGCCAGGCAGTACACCGGCAACTCACGGGGGAAATTGCCGCTCGTCGAGGGGGCAACGAAGGGAGCGCCGGGGAATGCGACTCTGCGATGGCGAACGAATGTTTTGGGAGCGCGGAATGCCGGAATGCCGAGATGTCGGGGCGGCGGGATGTCTCGATACAGCCGCATCGGCGGATTTGTCAACTAGTGGACAAGTGGCGCCTTCCTGTCAAGGCTACCACTCCCACTCGGGCGAGTTGTCGAGTAGGGTCCGGTTCTTGCCACACCGGAACACCCTGGAAGTCGCGCCAATTGGAACGATCCGATGTCACGCGGTCCGTGGTTCGGATTCGGTGCCCCTTGCTGCCCTTCACGGGGACGTCGTCATTGCGTGCGTGTGACTTATCGGGTTCCCGCGCATGCACAAGCGGGGAAGCGGGCCCATCCTTCGGGCCCCGGGTCAACGGGTGGCGCACGGTACGAGATGCGCAGGGGCAGCGCATGTGTCATCGCTAAGGGGGATTAACTCAATGGCAATTCCGAATGACTTCATGTCGTTCGACAGGACCGACACTCATCAGCTGCGGGACTTTCTCCTCAGTCAGCGCAGGATCTCCGGCTGGACGCAGGAGGAGCTCTCCGAGCGCTCCGGTGTCAGCGTGCGGACGATCCGTAATCTGGAGACCGGCTCCAATACCAACCCGCGCAGAACGTCGGTCGCACTGCTGCTCAGCGCCCTGGGCGCGGGGCCCGCCCCGCTCCCTGAGGCGGCTTCCTGGGGCGGTGACGACATGACGGTGGTGCCCGACCAGCACCAGCACGCGCAGCCGCACCGCACGGCCGAGCTCTCGCCGTGGCACGGCCCCCGGCCCCTGGGCGATCCATTAGTGGGCAGACAGACCGATATGCGCCACATCCTGGCTTCCGCGCAGCGCAGCCGGCTGGTCGTGGTCACCGGGCCCGGCGGTGTGGGCAAGACGCGGCTGGCCCTCGCGGCGGCGTCCCGGCTGCGCCCACTGTTCCGCGACGGGGTCGCGGTGGTCGAGTTGCACGACTGCCCGCCCGAACACCTCGACCCCGCTTACGCGGGAGCCGAGTTGACGCGCGTCACACGGGAATTCACCAACGAATCGGAATACTTGCCACGAAGGGTGCACAGCGGGCGAAGACTGCTCATCCTGGACGGCGCCGAACACGTCGCGCAGCAGACCGCCCGTCTCGCACGGCAGTTGCTCGACGAACATCCCGGGCTCCATCTGCTGGTCACCTCGCGCCGCGCGCTGGCCGCCAGCGCGGCCGAGACCTGGGAGGTCGAGCCGCTGCGCGTGGACGGGCCCAAGGGCCGCGACATGCCGGTGCCGAGCGCGGTGGAGCTTCTTCTGCGCCGGGTGCAGGCCGGGCTGCCGACCCTGGATCTCGCCCATCACCTCCCGATGGTCACCAGGTTGTGCCGGCTCCTCGACGGCGTACCGCTGGCCATCGAGATCGCCGCCCAGCGGCTCAGATCGCTGCCGCTGACCTCGCTCCTCCAGGAGGACACGCTCTTCCATCTGCTCGACCAGGCCGACACGGGGGGCCTGAGCGCCCATCGCACGCTGTCCGACAGTGTGCGATGGAGTTACGACCTGCTCCCCGCACCGCACCGGCAACTGCTGCGCGACCTGGTGGCCCTGCCGGACGGCTTCACGCTGGACGATGTGCTGACCGCGCAGCCGAGCCGCCGCCCGGACCTGGTGCGGGTGGCGCATCTGCTGGCCGAGCTCGTCGACGCCTCGCTCGTGCAGACCCACCGGGAGCGGCAGTACACCTACCGCGTGCACGCGCTGGTACGGCATGTGGTGACACAGCTGGAACGGCAACACCCCCAGCACACCGCCGCGTCCGCCGACGCCGGCACCGCCCGGTCGGCCGAGCCGCTGCCCCTGGGCCGCGCCGGCCGGCCCGCCGCCTGACCGGGGGCCGGCCATCCCGCTCAGCCTGCCGCCGTTCCGGCGGCTGCCTTGACGGCCCGGAGGGAGAAGTACTCCGGGCCGTCGAGGCAGGCGAACATCAGCTCCTCCAGCCACGGCAGCAGCGCCTCGTCCGGCTCGGCCGTGGGGTCGAGCCGCCACAGCAGCCGTTGCAACACGAGGACCAGCCATCCGGTGCCCCCGGCCCGGGTCCGCTCCTCCGCGAAGGAGTAGAGCCAGGTGTACAGGCACGAGGCGGCCGCGTGGTGGACGCAGTGCTCGGCGGCCCGGTCCTGACCGTCCGTCGTCGTCGCGTCGAGCGACTCTGCGGCGATCCGCGTGTAGAAGGCCGCGCGGCGCGCCGACAGCGCGTCAAGAACCTTGACGAGCGCGTCGGCCTCGGGCGGCGAGAGCTCGCGCTCCGCGATCAGCCGGGCCTCGGCCGCGGCCGGGCCCCACCCCCGGGTGATCTCGTCCTCGGTGGCGTTGGTCAGCCGCAGCGCCCGGCCCGAGGGGCGCCACACCGGGGCCTCCTCGGACCAGTCGAAGAGCGGGCGCAGCACGGCCTCCTGGCCGGGGGCGGGACGGTCGGCCACCCGGGCCACGGCGGGCAGCTGCGAGGCGATGCCATGGAGGTTGACGTGTGTGGTGCCCTCGAAGACGCTCGCGATCGCGTGGTCGCGCTGGAGCTTCTGGAAGGCGCCCGAGGCCACCCCTTCGCGCAGATAGCCGCGTGCCCCCAGGACCCGGGCGGCCTCCTGCACGACCTCCTCGCCCAGCGTGGGCACCAGGTACTTGACCACGGACGACCACAGGCTGAGCCGCGACGGGGCGACCGACAGCGAGCGGGCCACCGGCAGCGTCACGCACTCGGCGATCAGCAGGTCGAGGTGTGAGCGCACCAGGTGCCGCCGGATGACGGGGATGCCGTAGATCTCCCGCCCGTACAGCACCCGCTCCCGCGCGTGGCGCAGCGCGATCCGCAGCACCGAGTCCATGGTGCCGAGCGACAGCGCGCCGATCGCCGTGCGGGTGATCTGGAGCACCTGAAGGATCTGGGCCAGGCCCCCGCCGGGGCGGCCGAGCAGCGCGCCGGCGGGCACCGCGGTCCGGCGGAAGGTGATCCCGCTGAGGTCGTGGCCGCGCAGGCCCACGGTCCGCACGACGGGGTGGTTGTCCCAGTCCCCGGCCGCCAGCCGTCTCTTGTCGACCAGCAGCAGGGACGGGCCGACGCCTTCGACGGCCGCGTAGACGGTGAGGAAACGGCCCCGGGTGGCGTTGCCGACGGGCCACTTCTCCCCGGTGAGGACATACCCGTCGCCGTCCGGCGCCGCGGTGGTCTCATTGGTGCCCAGGTCGCTGCCGTGGTCGGGCTCGGACACCGCGAAACAGGCGAGGTCCCCGTCGAGGAGGCCCCGCGCCACCCGGGCCCGCTGCTCCTCCTCGCCCCACAGCCACACCGGGTTGACGCCAAGGAGCGCCGAGCCGAACATCACCGAGACCGTCAGATTGCGGCGGGCGAGCGAACGGGTCAGCAGGACCAGCTGTTCCAGGTTGCGCAGCCGGCCGCCGAACTCCTCGGGCACCAGAAAGCCGCTGAACCCCCAGGACCGGACCAGCTCCACCGCCCCCGGGGGCAGCTCGCCCAGCTCCTCGTGCGCCACCGTCTCCGCGTGGCTGAACGGACCGCCCGGTGCCGCCGGGTCGCCGAGCACCCGCTCGAAGTCCGCGGCCAGCGCGTAGGAGGGGCGGTCGGACGCCTCGTCGGTCATGCCGTGGGGGCCGCGGGGGCGTCGGCGCCGTAGCGGGCGAAGAGGGCGGCGACCTCGTCGTCGGGGGGCAGTTGCGCCCGGCCGCTCGCCACCTCGGTGGAGACGAACTCGATCACGTCCCGGACGCGCTCCAGTTTCATGGTCTCCTCGGGGGTCAGCGTCCGGAGGCCGTACAGGTCCTCCAGGTTGTAGCCGAGTTCCGCGAGCACGAGGGAGTGGAAACCGAGGTCGCCGACCAGCCGGTGGTCGAGCTCGACCTGGTCGAGCTTGCGCGGGGCGACCAGGCGGACCATGCCGCACACCACGGGGGAGACCGCTTCGGCGCCGACGGCGGCGGGAGTGTGAGTCATGTTTCCGACGGTAAGCGCGGCCGAGGACGCCTCCCAGGCAACGGGCCCGGCAAGCACTCGGCAACTCGGCGTGAGGACGACCGGCAGAGCCGACATGCCGCTCAGGAAGTTGGAGTACACATACCGCGGCGGGCCCGCCGGCTCGGCCTTGGCGACGAGTTGCCGCAGGCTCTCCAGCAGGGCCGTCAGCTCGGCGCGGGCCAGGAACGCGCCGAGGCAGAAGTGCGAGCCATGGGCGAACGACAGGTGTTTGTTGGGGCTGCGGGACAGGTCGAAGTCGTCCGGCCGGTCGAAGACCCGCTCGTCGCGGTTGGCGGAGGCCAGCCAGGTGACCACGATGTCGCCCTCCTCGACGAACCGGTCGTCCAGGAGGACGTCCCGGGTCGCGGTCCGGCCGCTGTGCAGCGCCGGGGTGGTCCAGCGCAGCACCTCCTCGACGGCCGGGGCGATCTCGGCCCGGCCGCCGGACAGCGCCCGCCACTGGTCCTCGCGCTCCATCAGCGCGTGCAGCCCGCCGACCATCGCGAAGCGGGTCGTCTCGTGTCCGCCCATGATGATGCTGTAGCAGTTGAAGACGATCTCCTCGTGCGTCAGCGGCCTGCCGTCGATCTCCCGGGTCACCAGGAGGCTGACCACGTCGTCGTACGGTGTGGCGCGGCGCTGCGCGGCCAGTTCCGAGAAGTAGAGCAGCAGGCCGTTCCGGGACGCCCAGGTCGCTTCCTCGGTGGGCGCGCCGTCCGCGGAGGACAGCGCGCCGGAGGTGAGGTCGATGATGTGCCGCCGTTCGGAGGCCGGGACGCCGAGCAGATCGCAGATGGCGGCGAGCGGGATGTGCGCGGCCACATCGGCGGCGAAGTCCACCTCGCCCCGCTCCACCGCCTCCTCGACCAGCGCGTGGGTGCCACGCCGGACGCTGTCGACCACCACCTCCAGGGAGCGCGGCGAGAACGGCTTCAGCAGGGCGCTGCGGAGCGCCTGGTGCGGCCTGCCGTCGGTGACGGCGAGCATCTTCCCGGCCGCCGAGTCGCCGCCCGCCAGCAGGGTGTCGAGCACATTGCCGCGCTCGGAGGTGAAGGTCTCGCTGTCGTTGAGCACCGAGACGACATCGGCGTAGCGGCTCACCACCCAGAACCCCGGGCCGCGCGCGGTCTCGGGCTGCCAGTGGACGGGGGCCTCGGTGCGCAGCCGGCGCCACAGCGGCCCCAGGTCGTGGTGGGCGTGCAGCAGGGGGTCGGCGAGATCCAGCTGGTCGGGCGGTTGTGGGGCGGGAGCCCGGCGGGTGTCCATGGCGATGTCCTCGGCTCGGCGGCGGCGGGGGGCGGGTGAGGGTGTGCTCAGCCCAGCGGCTTGGTGGGGCCGGGGAAGAACGCGGTGGTCGCCCCGGCGGTCTCGGCACCGTCCACCACGAACTGCTGGCCCGAGACGAACGACGCCTGCGGGGAGGCCAGGAAGTGGAACACGTCCGCGATCTCCTCGGGGAGGGCGTGGCGGCGGGCCGGGATGCGCTCGTTGACCTCGTCGAGCATGGCGTCGGTGTACTCGGCGCGCTGCATGGGTGTCAGCACCGCGCCGGGCGCCACACAGGCGGTCCTGATCAGCGGGGCCAACTCGACGGCGAAGGTCTGGCACAGCGAGGCCACCCCCGCCTTGCTGGCGTTGTAGTCCGCGTAGAGCGGATAGCCGCGGGAGCCGTTGACCGAGGCCGTCGCGAGCAGCACGCCCTCGCCGCGGCGCAGCATGTGCGGGACGGCGTGGCGCCACAGGGCGAGGACGCCCATCAGGTTGACGTCCAGGGTGCGCCGCGCGTCGTCCTCGGTGAGGTCGAGGATGCCGTGCCGGACGCTGATGCCCGCGTTGGCGATGACGACGTCGAGGGCGCCGCGCTCGGCGTGCACCTGGTCGACGGCGGCGCGGACGCCCGACCAGTCGGCGACGTCCAGCTCGATCCAGCGGACTTGGCCGCCGCCGTCGCGGGGGCCGTCCGCAGTGCCCGGGGCGGGCGGCTGGATGTCGAGGTTGACCACATGGTCGCCGGAGCGGGCGAACCGCTCGGCGGTGGCGTGGCCGATGCCGCTGGACGCGCCGGACACGATGACGGTGCGCATGGGGTGTGGCTGCCTTTCCGTGGAGGGCCGCGGGGCGGTGCCAGGACCGGTTTCAGACGATGACACGGGGGTGTTCCAGGGCGTATCCGCTGAGGTTGCGCCGCAGGTTGCGGCTGACGGTGAGCTTCTTGAGCCAGCGGTCGGTCCCGTCGTACCGCGGAGTGAAGGGGCGGCGGCCGTGCACGGCGCGGTAGTTGTCCACGACCAGCAGCGAGCCGGGGCCCACCGGGATCTCCCGCTGCACCCGCCGCAGTTCGTCCATGAGCCGGTCGAGGGCGGCCGCGGCCCCGGTGTCCTCGGAGGCCACGCGCATGAAGGGCCGGTCGATGCGCAGATACGGGTTGAGCCGGTCGCCGAACAGCACGGCGGTGGGCACGGGCCGGTCCGCCATTTCACGCAGCCTGGCCAGCGCGGGGTGGCGGGGCGCGGAGGCCTCCAGCTGCCGGATGTGTTCGGTGTCCGGCAGGATGTGGAAGCGCTCCTCGGCGAGCACCGTGCGGTCGTGTTCGCTCAGCCGGACATCGCGCACGGACGCCACGACGGTCGGCACCAGGTCCGGGTTGCGCAGGCCCAGCAGCAGCAGATAGTCGCAGCGGTTGGGGTGGAAGCCGTCCTCGGTGTGGAACTCCAGCAGGCTCTCGCTACCGTAGCCGCTCTGGCGCCGCTCGTCGCCGCGGATGGGCAGGATGTTCTGGATGATGCGGCCCTCCTGGAGGGTCGCCCAGCCGAACGGGTCGCCCAGCGCCAGCCCGCACATCGCCAGCCACAGCTCCTGCTCCCTGGCCGCCTCGCCTTCGATGGCCTCGCGCCAGTGGCCGGGGGTGGGGCCGATCCGGGCGTCGTCCACCGGGAAGCCGTGCACCAGGCACGCGGCCGTGCTCTCGGTGCGGCGGTAGGAGAGCAGGAAGCCGCGCAGCCCCGCGGGCAGCAGTTCCTCGGCCGCGTGGCCGCCGTCGTAGAACTCCGGCCGGTCGGGCGCCCCGTGGGCGTGCGCGAGCCGCGCGGCGGCGGCCCGCAGCTCGGCCGCTTCCTCGGCGTCGAGGTGGTATTCGAGCGGGGTGTCCGGGCTGTCGGGGACCGGGTCGGCCGCCTCCTGGCGGAGGGCGGCAACGGCTGAATAGGTGCTTGTCATGTCGATGGTCCTCCACCGGGTCGTGACCGCTCGGGTCGTCCGTCGTTCGGTCCTGTGCGGCCCGCGCACCGCTGCCGGGCCGCGTGGTGGTGCCTCACGGGGCCGACCGAGCAGGGTCCCGGCCGTGTTGGCCCAGTGGTCGTGCGATCGTGGTGTCCGGCCACCGCCGAAAGGGGGCTCCCCCGGCGGTGGCCGGTGGCTCAGACCGGCTCCTGCCAGTCCTCGGCGAAGGCGTCGAGTTCGTGCTGGTCCAGGGTGACCAGCGGCTCGTCCGGATCGGCCGCGCCCGTGTCCGCGTCCGGGGCGAGTTCCTTCACCGCCTCGGCGAGCGCCGCCACGGTCTTGTGGGTGAACACATCGCGCGGCGCCATGTCCAGGCCGTCGGCGTGGGCCAGGGTGACCAGCTTGACGGAGCTGATCGAGTCGCCGCCGAGGTCGAAGAAGCTGTCGTCGATGCCGACCCGCTCCACCTGGAGGGCCTGTGCGAACAGCGCGCACAGCCGCTCCTCGCGGGCGGTGCGGGGGGCTCGGCCGGCGGGGGCGCCGGAGAAGTCGGGGGCGGGCAGGGCGCCCCGGTCGAGCTTGCCGCTGGGCGTGACCGGCAGCCGGTCGAGGACGACCACGGCCGCGGGCACCATGTGGTCGGGCAGGGCGGCCGCGACCCGCCGGCGCAGGGCCGCGGGGTCGGGCCGGGCGCCGGCGGCCGGGGCGGCGTACGCCACCAGGCGCCGGCCGGCCGCGTCCTCGTGGACGACCACGGCCGCCTGCGCGACCGACGGGTCGTCGGCCAGCACCGTCTCGATCTCGCCGGGCTCGATCCTGAAGCCGCGCACCTTGACCTGCTGGTCCGCCCGGCCCAGATACTCCAGCGCGCCGTCCGGCGTGCGGCGCGCCAGGTCGCCGGTGCGGTACATCCGCGACCCGGCGGGGCCGAACGGATCGGCCACGAAGCGCTCCGCGGTGAGCGGGGCCCGGCGCAGATAGCCCCGCGCCAGCCCCTCGCCCGCCAGATACAGCTCACCGGGCGCGCCCGCCGGCACCGGCCGCAGCGCGCCGTCCAGCAGATGGACGCGCGCGCCCGCGACCGGATCGCCGAGCGGCGGTCTGGTCCGGCCCGTCAGCGGGCGGCTCATCGTCGCCATGACGGTCGCCTCGGTCGGGCCGTAGGCGTTGACCATGCGGCGGCCGGACGACCAGCGTTCGACCAGCTCGGGCGGGCACGCCTCGCCGCCCACGACCAGGGTGACCTCGGGCGGCAGTGCGCCCTCGGGCAGCACGGCCAGCGAGGACGGCGGCAGCAGCAGTGCGGTCACGCCGTGCCGGGCCACGGTGGCCGCCAGGGCCTGTCCCGGCAGCAGTGCGTCGGCGGGCGCGACGACCGCGCTCGCCCCGGTCAGCAGGGCGGTGGCGAGCTCCCACACGGAGGCGTCGAAGCTCGGCGAGGCGAACAGCAGCACCCGCTCGTCCGTGCGCAGCGCCAGGCCCGTGCGCTGCTGGGCGACCAGGGCGGCGATGCCGTGGTGGGGCACCAGCACGCCCTTGGGGCGGCCGGTGGACCCGGAGGTGTAGATGAGGTACGCGGTGTTGTCGGGCCGCAGCGGCGCCACCCGGTCGGCGTCGGTCAGGTTCGCCTCCGACAAGCCGTCGGTCAGCGCGTCGGCCCGCTCGACGGCCCGCGCGTCGGCCGGATCGTCGGGCCCGTCCAGGCACAGGGTCCGGCCGGCACCCGCCTCGGCCACCAGGCCGGCCGCGTCGGCGGTGGTCAGCACGAGGGCGGGCCCGGCGTCTTGGACGACCTGGCGCAGCCGCTCCAGCGGGTATCCGAGGTCCAGCGGAAGATAGGCGGCGCCGGCCTTGAGGACGGCCAGGACGGCGAGGAGCGAGCGGGCCGACTTGGGGATCGCGACCGCCACCACGTCCTCGGGGCCGACACCGCGGGCCACCAGCGCCCGGGCCAGCCGGTTGGCCCGCGCGTTGAGGTCGGCGTAGCCGATGGCCAGCGGCCCGTCGTACACCGCGACGGCCTCGGGCCGCGCCCGTACCCGCTCCTCGAAGAGCTCGGGGAAGGTGGCCGGGGCGGCCGTGTGCGAGGGGCCGTCGGCCGTGGCGCGGAACAGCTTGTGCTCCTGCGCCGTGAGCAGGTCGATCCGGCCCAGCGGCGCCGCCGGGTCGGCGACGAAGCCGTCGAGGACCTTGCTCACCCGGGTGAGGAGGGCCTGGCTCGCCTCTGCGGTGAAGAGGTCGGCGCGGTAGCTGAGTTCGAGGCTCAGCCGCTCGCCCGGCACCACGACCAGGCTGAGCGGATAGTGGGTGGCGCCGGGCACGGGCCGGTCGTCGACGGAGATCCGCAGGCCGGGGACGTGCTTCTGCACAGCTTCGCCATCAACGGGGGTGTTCTCGAACCCGACGACGGTGTCGAAGAGTTCGCCGAGGCCCAGAGCCCGCTGTAGTTCGGCGAGGCCCAGGTGCTGGTACGGGCCCAGCTCGGCCTGTTGGCGCTGGAGGTCGGCCAGGATCCGGACGAGCGGGCGCGCCGGATCGAGCCGCACCCGCACCGCCACGGTGTTCATGAGCAGGCCGACGATGTCCTCGGAGCCCGGCAGCTCCGGCGGGCGCCCGGCGCAGGTGGCGCCGAACACGATGTCGTCGCGGCCCAGCAGCTGGCCCAGCGCCGCCGCCCAGGCGCCCTGGATCACGGTGTTGAGGGTCAGGCCGGCGGCGCGTGCCGCGGTGGACAGCGCGGTGGTCCGCTCGGGGTCGAGGAGTTCGGTCGCCAGGTGGGGCACGGTCGCGGCGGCGGCCTCGGCGTCGGGGGCGACGAGGGTGGGCTCGTCCAGTCCGGCCAGCGCCTCGGTCCAGGCCCGCACCGCCCGTTCCCCGTCCTGGCCGTCGAGCCAGCGCAGATAGTCGGCGAACTGCACCGGCACCGGGCCACCCGCCTCGCCACCGCTCGCGTAGAGGGCGAACAGGTCGCGGAAGAACAGCGGCAGCGACCAGCCGTCCAGCAGCCCGTGGTGGTAGGACACCAGCAGCAGATGGTCGTCGGCGGCGAGCCGGACCAGGGTGACCCGCAGCAGCGGCGGCTTCGCGAGGTCGAAGCGCCGGAGCCGGTCCTCGTCGATCAGCTCGGCGAGGCGGTGGCGGCGCTCGTCCTCGCCGAGGGCCGAGAGGTCGGCCTCCCGCCACCCCACGCTCACCTCCTCGTGCACCGCCTGGACCAGACGGCCCGAGCTCAGGAGGGTGAAGGAGACCCGCAGGGCGCCGTGGCGGGCGACCAGCGCCCCGACGGCCTCGCGCAGCGCGGCGGGCGAGAGCGGGCCCTCGAGCCGTACGGGCGCCTGGGCGGTGTAGACGTCGACGCCATCGGCGGCCAGCAGGGCGTGGAAGTGCATGCCCTGCTGGAGGGGGGTCAGCGGCAGCACATCGGCGATCCGCCGGCCGCCCTCGGCCAGCTCCGCCCGCTCGGCGTCGCTGAGCGGGACCAGCGGCCCCGCGGGTGCGGTGTTCCGGCCCCGCGACTCGCCGCGCGGGCCGGTGTCCCGGGCCACCTCGGCGAGCCCGGCGATGGTCGGGTGGAGGAAGATGTCCTTGGTGCTGACGACCAGTTGGGCCCGGTGGGCGCGGGCCGCGAGCTGCATGGCGACGATCGAGTCGCCGCCGAGGTCGAAGAAGCTGTCGTCCACCCCGATTTGGGGGCGGCCGAGCACCTCGCGGAACACCTCGTGCAGCACCCGCTCCCGCTCGGAGGAGGGCGCCCGGTACGCGTTCGCGGCCTCGAAACTCGGCGCGGGCAGCGCCGCCCGGTCCACCTTGCCGTTCGGCGTGAGCGGCACCGCGTCGACCACCATGACGACCGCCGGGACCATGTACGCGGGCAGTCGGCGCGCCGTGAACTCGCGCAGCGCGGCCGGGTCGGGGCGGGCGCCGGGCGCGGGGCGTATGTACCCCACGACGCGCCGCGCGCCCGACGGGTCGGCGGACACCGCGGCCACCGCCTGCGCCACCGAGGGCGCCGCCGCCAGCGCGGCCTCGATCTCGCCCGGTTCGATGCGGTGGCCGCGTATCTTGACCTGGGAGTCCGCGCGCCCGCGGTACTCCACGACCCCGTCCGGACGGCGGCGTCCGAGGTCGCCGGTGCGATACATGCGGGCGCCCGCGGGGCCGAACACATCGGCCACGAAGCGCTCCGCGGTCAGGTCCGGGCGGCCCAGGTAGCCGCGGGCGACCCCGTCGCCCGCGATGTACAGCTCGCCGACCACCCCGTCCGGCACCGGACGCAGAAATCCGTCCAGCACATAGACCCGGGCGTTGTCGGCGGGCCGGCCGATGGCGGGCCCGCAGTCGCAGTCGCCGTCGCCATCGCCGTCGCCGTGCCAGAGCATCGCGTCGACCGTGCACTCGGCGGGGCCGTAGAGGTTGTACACCGACAGGCCGGGCACGCCGCGCAGTTCGGTCCACAGGTCGTCGCCGACCTCCTCGCCGCCGAGCGCCAGCACGCCGATCCGGTGCCGCTCCCCCGACGCCTCGAACATGCCCGCGGCCAGCATCTGGCGGGCGACGGACGGCGTGGTGTCGAGCACGTCGACCGCCGCCGCCATCGCGTGGTCGACCAGGGCCAGGGCGTCCCTGCGCACGGTGTCGTCGACGATGTGCAGCGCGTTCCCGGCGACCATCCACAGGAGCTGGCTGAACGAGGCGTCGAAGCCGAGCGAGTTGGTGAGCGCCGCCCGCAGCGGCCGGCCGCCCGCCCGGGCGCGCTCCGGTTCGAAGAAGTTCGCCCGGTGGCTGTGGAACATGTTGGCCAGGTTGCGGTGTTCGACGGCGACCCCCTTGGGGCGGCCGGTGGAGCCGGAGGTGTAGATCACATACGCCAGGTGGCCGGGCAGCGGCGGGCCGGGGCCTTCTCCGGCGCCCGGGTCCGTGGCCTCGTCGAGCGGTTCCGCCTCGTCGACCCGGAGCACGGGCACCCCTTCGGGCACCGTGTGCGCGGTGGCGGCGGTGGCCAGGACGAGGGCCGGTGCGGCCTCCGCGCAGATGGCCGTAATCCGTTCCAGCGGGTGCTCGGTGTCGAGGGGCAGATAGCCGGCGCCCGACTTCCAGACCGCCCAGATCGCCGTCACCGCGGCCGCGGTACGGGGCAGGGCGACGCCGACGAGCCGGTCCGGGCCCGCGCCGTGGGCGACCAGCAGCCGGGCCAGCCGGTCGGCGTCGGCGTCGAGCCGCTCGAAGGTCAGGGTGGTGGCGCCGTCGGTGACGGCCACCGCGTCGGGTGTCGCGCGCACCTGCTCCTCGAACAGCTCGGGCAGCGTCCGGTCGGGGTGCGCCACGCTCCGGCCGCTCGACGCCCGCAGGACGGTCCGCCGCTCGGCGTCGGAGCACAGCGGCAGCCGCCCGGCGGGCAGCTCGGGCCGGTCGGCGATGTCCCGCATCAGGGCGCACAGCCGGCGCAGCACCTCGGCCGCCGCCTCGCCGGTGCAGACGTCGTCGCGGTAGTTGAGTTCGAAGCGGAGCCGGGCGCCGGGGTGGACGGCCAGGCTCAGCGGGTAGTGGGTGCCCTCGAACGCGTCCTCGACGGCGTCCCGCAGCAGGGTCACCGCGAGCCCCTCGACCGAGGAGCCCTGGACGGCCTGTTCGACGGGGACGTTCTCGAAGGCGACGGTGGTGTCGAAGAGCTCGGTGGCGCCGACGGCTCGGTGAATGTCGGCGAGGCCCAGATACTCGTGCGCGGTCAGGGCCGCCTGCTCGCGCTGGATGCGGGCCAGCAGGTCCGCCACGGGCTCGGCCGGGTCCACCCGCACCCGGGCGGGCACCGTGTTCATCATCAGCCCCACCATGCGCTCGCTGCCCGGGAGCTGGGGCGGGCGCCCGGCGACGGTGTTGCCGTAGACGACGTCCCGCCGTCCGGTGAGCAGTGTCAGCAGCAGCGCCCAGGCGCCCTGGACCACGGTGTTGGTGGTGAGCTCCCGCGACCGGGCGGCGGCGGTGAGCCGTGCCGTCTCGGCTTCGGTCAGCTCGGCGACGACGCGCTGCTGGCCGCGGTCGGAGGTGCCGGTGCCCGACCCGCCCGCCACCAGCGTCGCGCCGTCGAGCCCGGCCAGCGCGCTCCGCCAGGCGCGCTCGGCCTCGGCGTGGTCCTGTGCGGAGAGCCAGCCGAGGTATTCGCCGAACGAGGGGGCGGGCTCCAGCCGTTCGGCGGTGCCGCCGTCCCGGTAGATGCGGAACAGGTCGGCGAGGACCAGGGGCAGCGACCAGCCGTCCAGCAGGATGTGGTGGTTGGTGAGCACGAGGACGTGCCGCTCGGGCGCCAGCCGCACCAGGGTGAACCGCAGCAGCGGCGGCCTGGTCATCTCGAACCGCCGGGAGCGGTCCTCGGCCAGCAGCCGGGCGAGCCGCGCCCGGACCTCGTCGGGGTCGCGGCCGGAGAGGTCGGCCTCCTCCCACGGCGGCTCGACCGCGCGGGCGACGGCCTGGACGGCCTCGCCCGAGCGCCGCCGCAGAAACCCGGCGCGCAGGCTCGCGTGGCGGGCCGGCAGGGCGAGGCAGGAGCGGCGCAGCACCTCGGTGTCGAGCGGGCCGGTCAGTTCCAGGGGGGTCTGCACGGTGTAGAAATCGACAGGGCCGCCGGGACCGCCGGGG
The DNA here is from genome assembly GCF_040302705.1 of Streptomyces sp. NPDC097640. Classification (NCBI taxonomy): domain Bacteria; kingdom Bacillati; phylum Actinomycetota; class Actinomycetes; order Kitasatosporales; family Streptomycetaceae; genus Streptomyces; species Streptomyces sp. NPDC097640. The sequence continues at coordinate 322,809 of NZ_JBEOSB010000002.1, read as the reverse complement.
CCTCCGCCTTCGGTGTCCCCCTCGTCGAAGAGGGCGTGGAAGAGGATGCCCTGCTGCAACGGCGAGAGTGGCAGCACCGTTTCCAGGGATGTCTGTTTCACCGTGTTGTCTCCCACTGGGCTTCGAGCTCGTCGAGTTCCTCCGCGTCGAGTTCCTCGGCGTCGATGCGCACCAAACTCTCGGCGTTCCCGGGTGTCGCGGCCTCCGGCCCGGTGTCCTGGGCCACTTCGGCGAGCTGGGCGATGGTCTTGTGGCGGAAGATGTCGTTGCTGGTGACGGCGAGGCCCGCCGCGTGGGCGCGGGCCGCGAGCCGCATGGCGACGACCGAGTCGCCGCCGAGGTCGAAGAAGCTGTCGTCCACGCCGATCCGGGGACGGCCGAGCACCTCGCAGAACACCTCCTGGAGCACCCGCTCCCGCTCGGAGGACGGCGCCCGGTACTCGTTCGCGGCCTCGAAACTCGGCGCGGGCAGCGCCGCCCGGTCCACCTTGCCGCTCGGTGTGAGCGGCACCGCGTCCACCACCACGACCACCGCCGGGACCATGTACGCGGGCAGCCGCCCCGCCATGAACTCGCGCAGCGCGGCCGCGTCGAGCCGGGTGGGCGCGGCCGGGTCGGTGTCCGCCGCGGCGACGGCGTAGCCGACCAGGTGTCTGATCCCCGGCCGGTCCTCGCGGACGGCCGCGACGGCCACGCCGACACCGGGCGCCCGGGCGAGGACGGCCTCGACCTCGCCCAGTTCGATGCGGTGGCCGCGCAGCTTGACCTGGCCGTCGGCGCGGCCCAGATACGTCAGCCCGCCCTCCGCCGTCCACCGGGCCAGGTCGCCCGTCCGGTACATCCGGGCGCCGGGCGCGCCGAACGGGTCGGCGACGAACCGCTCCGCGGTGACCCGGGGGCGGCCGAGGTAGCCGCGGGCGAGCCCGTCGCCGCTCAGATACACCTCGCCCGCCACCCCGGGCGGCACCGGCCGCAGCGCGGAGTCGAGCACCCGGAGCCGGCCGCCGGGGACCGAGTGGCCCATGGGCGGGACGGTCCGGCCGGACAGCGGCCCGGTCTGGGTGGCGATGACCGTCGCCTCGGTGGGGCCGTAGGCGTTGACCATGTGCCGCCCCGGGGACCAGCGGGCGACGAGTTCGGGCGGGCACGCCTCGGCGCCGACGACCAGATTGACGCCCTGGGGCAGGCTGTCGGGTGGCATGGCGGAGAGCGCGGAGGGGGCGAGCAGCAGGCAGTCGACCCCCAGTTCGGCCACGAGGCCGGCCAGCGGTGGCCCGGGCACCAGCCGTTCGGACGGGGCGACCACCGCGGCGGCGCCGGTGAGCAGCGCCACGCACAGCTCCCACACCGAGGCGTCGAAGCTCGGCGAAGCGAACTGGAGCACCCGGGTGTCCGGGGTCAGCCGGAGCAGGTCCTTCTGGTGTCGCAGCAGGGCGGCCAGGCCCGTGTGGGTGACGACGACGCCCTTGGGGCGGCCGGTCGAGCCGGAGGTGTAGATGACATACGCCGGGTGTTCCGGCCGCAGCGGCGCCCGGCGGTCGCGGTCACCGAGGTCGGTGTCGGTGTCGGTGGGCGCGTCGGCGTCGTCCAGATCCAAACCCAGATCCAGACCCAGATCCGGATCCAGATACAGCCGGGGCACGCCCGGGGCCCGCGTACCGTCGTCGGCCGCGCGGGTGGTCAGCAGGAGCAGCGGCTCGGTGTCATCGAGCATGGCGGCCACCCGCGCCCGCGGATAGTCGAGGTCGACCGGGAGATACGCGGCGCCCGCCTTCATGACGGCGATCACGGCCGTCAGCGCGGCGATCCCGCGCGGCAGGGCGACGGCCACCAGGCGCTCGGGCCCGGCACCCCGCTCGACCAGGGCCTTGGCGACACGGTTGGCGCGGGAGTTCAGCCCGGCGTAGTCGAGCGAACCCGCGGCGGAGATGACCGCGGGGGCGTGCGGGGTGCGGCGGACCTGCTCCTCGAACAGGTCCGGGAAGGTCCGCGGCGCGATGTGCCGCGCCGGCCTTGGGGGTCGGCCGACGGCGAGCGCCCGGCCGCGCTCGGCCGCCGTCAGAACGTCCGCCCGGGCGAGCGGGAGGTCCGGCGGGGCGGCCAGGAACCGGGGCAGGAACTCGCCGAACCTGGCCTGGTGCGCGGCCAGTTCGGCGGCGGTGTAGCGGTCGGGGTTCGCCTCGAACTCCACGCGCGCGCCCCGGCCGTCGGGTCCGGGGTGGCAGGTGATGTTGAGATCGGTGACCGGGCCGCCGGACAGCGCGGTCAGGCGCGCCTCCAGTCCGGTGAACGCGGTCTCGGAGCCCGACGGAACGATGTTCACCAGCACGCCGAACAGCTGCTCGTCGGTGCCGAGGAGGCGCAGGTCGCGGCGGAGTTCGTCGTACGGGTAGCGCTGGTGCGTGAGGAGTTCACCGAGCCGCCGCGCGACCTGCCGGACCAGCGCCGCCCGGCCCCCCGCCGGGCTGACGGCGAGCCGCAGCGGAAGGGTGTTGGACAGCATGCCGGGCACGTTGCGCGACCGGGCGCCGACGCGCGCGGTGACCGGGACGCCGATGGTGAGGTCCACGGCCCCGGTCATGCCCTGGAGATAGGCGGCGACCGCCGCCAGCATCGGCACCGTCCACGGGGCGCGGGCGTCCCGCCCGGCGTCCCGCAGCGCCCGCAGCTCGTCCGGGGACAGGGCCGTGGTCGCCGAGAACGCGCGCCCGGCGGCGCCCGTCGGCACCCCCGGGGCGAGCGAGACGGTCTCGGGCCGGTCCGCGAAGGTCCCCGTCCAGTACTCCCGGTCCGTGGCGTGGTCCTGGGACGCGCCGTACTCCGCCTCCTCGGCCAGGAGGTCCCGCAGCCGGCCCAGCGGCTCGCCGGCCGGCTCCGTCCCGGCGGCCAGGGCCTCGTAGACGGCGGCGATCCTGCGCGAGTGCAGCACCGAGCCGAAGGCGTCGGACAGGATGTGGTGGCTGCGCTGGTACCACAGATGGTGGTCGGCGCCGATCCGCATGAGCACATGCCCGGACAGCGCGTCCTCGAACAGGTCGCGCGGGGTGGCGCGGTCGCGGTCGACCAGCGCCCGGGCCGTCGCGAGGGGATCCGGCTCCCCGCCGAGGTCGAGCTGCCGCCATGTCGAGCGGCCGGGCGCGGCCGGCCGCTGGTACAGGCCGTCCGGCCGCTCCACCAGCTCGACGTCCCAGCTGCCGCTCTCCCCCTCCGCGCGGCGGATCGCCCGCCGCAGGAGCTCCCCGTCCACCGGTCCCCGAAGCTCCATGACGGCCACCGTGTTGTAGGCCGGGTTGTCGGGCTGGAGGCGCTGCGCGTGGAACACGCCCCGCTGGGCGGCCGTGAGCGGAAGCAGGCCGGGCTCGGTGTCGCGTGAAGTCATCGGGTTCGTAACCGCTCTCTCCTGCGCTCCGGCGGACCGCTCCGACGGACAAGGGCTCGAATCTCGGTCGAATGCTGCACCGGCCGCGCGGCCACTCACCAGGCAATCGACCGGCAATCGCGGTTGCTGGTCGAAATGCCGCCCGGCCGCGGGCGAGTTACCGGCCCCTTGCCTGGCGACCCGCGGGGCCCCGTGGCGAAGCTGTGCGGCAGCCGGGCACGGGGTCCGATCGGCCCCGGGACGTACCCGGCGTGGCCACTTGGAAAGGACGGGGACGTTGGGAAACCCGGACCGAGGCCTGCTCGACTGGCTGGACGAGGCGTCCGCCGAGCGTGGCCTGTACTACGCGAACCACGAGGACGGCTGGGACTTCTGGTCCTACCGCGACCTGGGCCGGCTGGTGCTCACCACGGCCGCCGCACTGCGGGCGGACGGCGTCCGGCCGGGCGATGTGGTGGCGCTGGTGCAGCGCTCCAGCCCGGGCTTCGTCGCCACGTTCTTCGGCGCCCTGGCCGCCGGCGCGACACCGTGCTCCATCGCCCCGCCGTTCGCCTATCAGCGGGCCGACGAGTACGAGAGGCACGCCGCCCAGCTGCTGGAGACCGTGCGCCCCGCCGCCGTCGTCTGCGACGACGAGTCGCTGGAGCGCATCCGCAAGGTCGCCGCCGAAGTGGGCCTCGGCGAGCCGGTGGTCTTCGACCGGCTCGTCGCGGACGCCGAGCCGCTGGAGCGGCCGCTGCCGCTCCCGAAGACGGCTCTGCTCCAGTTCACCTCGGGGTCGAGCGGCTTCTCGCGCGGGGTGCGGATCTCCGCCGAGGCCCTGCGGACCAACATCGGCGGGATGGGCGTCTGGCTGGGCTGCTCCCCTGAGTACCCCGCCGCCAGCTGGCTGCCGGTCCACCACGACATGGGCCTCGTCGGCTTTCTGCTGAACGTCGTCGTCACCGGATTCGACGGGTGGATGCTCCAGCCGGACGACTTCATCCGCTCGCCGCTGCGGTATCTGCGCTGCCTCAGCGACCGGCGCATCGTCCTGACGGCCATGCCCAACTTCGGCCTGTCGTACATCCTGCGCCGGGTGCGCCCCGCCGATCTGGAGGGGCTGCGGTTCGACGCCCTGCGGGCCGTGATCATCGGCGCGGAGCGGGTCGACCCGCGGGTGCTGCGCGACTTCCACGCGCTGCTGGGGCCGTACGGCCTCGACCGCGGGGCGCTGGTCCCCGCGTACGGAAGCGCGGAGGCGACCCTGGCGGTGACCGGTCTGCCCCCGGGCGAGGGCTGGACGACGGGACACCCCGGCAACGCTGACGACGGCGACGCCGCGTCCCTGGCCGGGACGGCGGTGGTCGGCTGCGGGCGTCCGCTGCCGGACCGGACGGTGACCGTCGTGTCCGAGGACGGCGCCGAACTCCCGGACGGGCAGGTCGGCGAGATCGTCGTCAGCGGGGTGTCGATCGCCGACGGCTATCTCGGCGACGCCGGTTCCGCCTCCGGCACCAGCCTCGGCGGCCAGGGGCTGTGGACCGGCGATGCGGGGTTCCTGCGCGACGGACAGCTGTTCGTGATCGGCCGGCTGGGCGACGGGCTCAAGGTCAGCGGGAAGATGGTCTTCGCGGAGAGCCTGGAGACCCTGCTGCACCAGCGGGGTGTGCCCGAGCGCCGGGTCGCCGTCCTCCTCGGGGTCCGCGACGGCACGCCCACGGGGGCGGCCGTGTTCGCCGGGGTCCGGCCCGAGTGGCGGCGGATCGCCCACGAGGTGCTGTCCGCGTGGCTCGGCGACGCGGAGCTGCTGTCCGTCGAGGTGCCCCAGGGCGGCATCGCGGTCACCTCCAGCGGAAAACCGCGGCGCCGCGTCATCTGGCAGGCGCTGTGCGCCGGCGTGCACGACGCGCAGACCCGGCCGTTGACCGCGGACTGACCCCGCGCGAACGCCCCGCTGCCCGGCGCACGGTGTGCGCCGGGCAGCGGGGCGTTGTCGACGGCCCGGGTCAGCGGCTCGTCATCACCTCGGGGCGGACCAGATTCTCCGCGAGCAGCAGTTCCTTCACCCGCTCCGACAGCAGGCCCAGCTGCCGGAGCACATGGATCACCTGCTGGAACAGCAGCTGCCGATAGGTGGCCATCATCGGGTTGGTCCGCGCGAAGCGCAGCCCCTTGTCCACGTCGAGGTCCATCCGCTCCCACACCTCACGGAGCATGAAGCGGCGGGACATCAGCCGGATGGACTCCAGCAGGAAGTCCTCGCGCTCACGGATCTCCGCCGTGGTCGCCTGCTCGTACGTGCCGGTGAGCGAGGTGACGCCGAAGGCGATGTGCCGGGCCTCGTCGCTCGCGACCATCTTGGTGATCTGCCGGATCAGCGGATCGCCGAAGCCGCTGCTGGCGAGCCTGAGCCCGGTGATCGCCAGGCCCTCCATGACCACCTGCATACCGAGGTAGACAATGTCCCACCGGGACTCCGACAGCACATCGTGGAGCAGCGTCCCGAGCCCGGGGTTGACCGGGTAGACGGTGCCCAGCTTCTCGTCCATGTAGCGCGCGAAGGCCTCGACGTGGCGCGCCTCGTCGGCCACCTGGGAGGCGGCGTAGGTCTTGGCGTCCATGTCGGGCACGGTCTCCACCAGCCGGGCGGTGGTCACCAGCGCGCCCTGCTCGCCGTGGAGGAACTGGCTGCACATCCACGCCTGGTACTCCCAGCGGAACCGGGTGAGCAGCTCGCGCGGCACCGGGCTGCCCTCGCCGACGACGAAGCCGGCCAGCCGGGCGCCGTTCTCCTCCGTCAGCTCGGCGCCGAACTGGACGTCGTAGTCCCAGTCGATGTCGGTCGAGGCGTTCCACTGAGCGGCCTTGTTCTTCTCGTAGAGGCTCCAGACACGGCTGTCACGCTTCCCGTAGTCCCAGTTCAGACACGCCTGAGTGAGGGATTCGACCTTCATCAGGTCCGCCTTCACGGCGTCCAGGACAAAGAGAGGCGAGTCGGCTGCCTCGTCAGGAACAGCGGTCATGGAAGTGCGATCCCCTCGGGCACAAGGGCGGGATGGTCGGCACGATCCTCATCGCGCGGGAGGCCCACCGGCCAGGCAGGCTCGGGGCAATTGGGCGGCAGACCGGTTGCCGGTCCCCGTGCCTGGCCAGGCCGCCCCCGGCGCCCCAGGATGGCCCGCCGGGGCCACCGCCCCGAGTGCGTGCCGGGCGACGAAAGGAGCGGGATGCGAACCCATGCCGCCGAACGAGCCTCCCACCCCGCGAGCACACCGGCGCACGGGGCGGACACTCCGTGGATCGTCGGCCGGGTGACCGCGCCCAGCGCCCGGCTGCGGCTGATCTGTCTGCCCCAAGCGGGCGGCAGCGCCGGGTCGTTCGCCCCCTGGCGGCTCGCCCCGCCCGACGGCATCGAGCTGGCGACGGTGGAGCTGCCGGGCCGCGGGGTGCGCAGCGCGGAGCCCGTGCCTGGCACGCTGGAGGAGCTGGCCGACGCCGTGCTCGACGGCATCTCGGACGAGTTCGACGACCTGCCGTACGCGCTGTTCGGCCACAGCTTCGGCGCGCTCCTCGGCTACGAGCTCACCGGCCGGGCCGCCCGGCGCGGCCTGCCCGCGCCCCGCGCGCTGCTGGTCTCCGCGTGCCGGGCGCCGCACGCCGCGGTGCCCAAGCGGATCTCGGACCGGGACGACCAGGGGCTGCTGGCCTGGCTGGAGGGGTTCGGCGGGTTCCCTCCCGGCCTTCGGGAGTATCCGTCGTATCTGAGCTACGCGCTGCGTACGGTCCGCCGCGACCTGGCCCTCGCCGAGGCGTACCGGAGCGTCGGGCCGGTGCCGGTGGGCTGCCCGCTGCATGTCCTCGGCGGTGCCGAGGACCCGCTGGTGGGCCGGGCCCAGCTGGAGCGCTGGCGCGCGTGTGCCTCGGGCGGCTTCACGCTCCAACTGCTGCCCGGCGGGCACGACTACCTCTTCGCCGACGCTCCGGCCGTGCTCGGCGCCGTCGCCGCGGTGCTCGGCTGACCGGTGGCGTTCTCACCGATTCCGGGGCACCGGCACCGGGCCCCTTCTCCAGGGAGTTGTGACGAGTGGACGAGCTGACCGGCATCACCGTGTTGCGGGCCGACGGCGAGCGGCTGGGGCCCTTTGTGCGCCGGCACCTCCCGGCGATCGACCGGGCCGTCGCCGAGACCGGCGTGGCCCTGATCCGGGGGGCGGACGCCGAGGGCGTCGGGGACTTCCAGCAGGCCCTGGACGGGCTCGGGTTCCGGCCGCTGGAGTACACGGAGCGCTCCACGCCGCGCAGCGAGGTGGGCGACGGGGTGTTCACCTCCACCGAGTACCCGGCGCGCGAGGTGATCCCGCAGCACTGTGAGTCGTCGTACGCCGGTGCCTGGCCGGGCCGGCTGGCCTTCTACTGCGCCACCCCGGCGGCCACCGGCGGCGCCACCCCGATCACGGATGTCGCGCGGGTGCTGGAGGACATCCCCGCCGAGGTGCTGCGCACCCTGGAGGCGCGGGGGCTGCGCTATGTGCGGAACTACGGCAGCGGCGTGGGCCTCGACTGGCGCGAGGCGTTCCAGACCGACAGCCGCGGCGAGGTGGCCCGGTTCTGCTCGGCCGGCGGGCTGGAGTGGGAGTGGCCGGAGGAGGACCGGCTGCGCACGGTGCGCCGGGCCCCGGCGACCCTCGTACACCCCCGCACCGGGCACCGGGTGTGGTTCAACCACCTGGTGCTGTTCCATCAGTCCTCGCTGCCGAAGGGGTTGCGGGCCGACCTGGTGGCGCTGTTCGGGGAGGACGGGCTGCCCAATGACGTCCTGTTCGGCGACGGGGGCCGGATCCCGGACGAGATGGTCGCCGCGGTCCGCGCGGCCTTCGAGCGCCGTGCGCGGCGCTTCGGCTGGCGGCGCCACGACCTGCTGGTGATCGACAACATGCGCTGGTCGCACGGCCGGGAGGCGTTCACCGGGGAACGCCGGGTGCTGGTCTCCATGTCGGACCTGATCACGAGGGCCGACCGGCCGGAGCCCGCCCTGCGCGGCTGAACCAGCACTGTTGGACGCCGAGTTGGACCGCGCGCACCGGCAACGTCGCCCGCCCGCAGGGCCGTCGGCGGGCAGGGAAGCTGCCGGTCGGCTGCCTGGCCCGCGCCACGGCCGCGCGAAATCATCGTGGCAGATGGCCGAAATCGGTCACTGCCCCTTGCCTCGCTCGCCCCTTCCTATGACCTGCCGCTCGCTTCGGCGCGCCGCCGACCGCTTCCGGGGAACCGACAGTGAACGAAGTGTCCCAGTCGCCGATCGAGTCCGTGCTGCCCCTCACGCCGCTCCAGGAGGGCATGCTCTTCCACGCTCTGTACGACTCCGAGGCTGCGGACGTCTACACCATCCAGGCCCCGTTCGAACTGCTCGGAGACGTCTCGCCGAAGGCGCTGCGCGCGGCCTGCGCCGCCACGCTCGCCCGCCACACCGTGCTGCGGGCCGGCTTCCGCCAGCGGGGCAACGGGCAGGCGGTGCAGCTGATCCGGCGGACCGTGCGGACGCCGTGGACCGAACTCGACCTCTCCGCGGATTCCGAGTCCGTACGCCGGAAGAAGCTGCTGTCCTTCCTCGAGGAGGAGCGGTCGCGCCGCTTCGACATGACGGCTCCGCCGCTGATGCGGTTCGCGCTGGTCCGCCTCGCCGAGCGCCAGTACGCGTTCGTCATGACGTACCACCACATCCTGCTCGACGGCTGGTCCCTGCCGCAGGTGCTGGCGGACCTGTTCACGCTCTACCACCAGAAGGCCGAGGGGGACGGCCCCGGTGCGGGCGACGGCGGGCTGCCCCCGGTGACGCCGTTCTCCGACTTCCTGCGGTGGCTGTCCCGGCAGGACCGCGCCGCCGCCCAGGAGGCGTGGCGGTCGGCCCTCGAGGGCCTCTCCGAGCCGACGCTCGTCGCCGCCGGGGCCCCGGCGGCGGGTGACGGGGAGATGCCGGGGCTGCTGCACATCACGCTTCCCCGGGACGCCACCGAGGCGCTGTCGGCGACCGCCCGCGGCCACGGGCTGACCCTCAACACGGTGATACAGGGCGTCTGGTCGCTGCTGCTGTCGCTGCTGACCGGGCGTGACGACGTGGTGTTCGGCCAGACCGTGCACGGCCGGCCGCCGCAGCTGCCGGGCGTCGACTCGGTGGTGGGCCTGCTCATGAACGCCGTCCCGGTCCGGGTGCGGATCGACCCCGCGGAGCCGATGGCCGCCCTGTTCGCCCGGATCCAGGACGAGCAGCTCGCGCTGGCCCCGCACCACCACCTCGGACTGACCGAGGTGCGGCGGCTGTCCGGTCTTGACACGCTCTACGACACCTCGACCGGCTTCGGTGACGTGCCCTTCGACTGGGCCTCGGTGCGCGACAGCGTGCCGGGACTACGGATCACCCCACTCGCGGAAGACACCGCGGACGGCACGGATGGCGCGGACGGCGCGGACGGGCAGGCGAACGGTCAGCAGGAGATCACCGGGGCCACCCACTACCCGCTCAGCGTGGTCGCCGTGCCCGGCCCTCAGCTGAGCCTGCACATCAGCTACCGCCGGGGCCTGTTCGACGCCACCCGCCTGGAGCTGATCCGCACCCGGCTGCGGCTGCTGCTCGACACCTTCGTCCGCTCCCCCGCCACCCCCGTCGCGCGCCTCCCCTGGCTCACCGGCGAGGAGCGCGCGCGGGTGCTGGGCGAGTGGGCCCACCGCCCCGGGGCGCGCCCGGCCGAGGCGTACGAGCGCGCCCGGGCGACGCTCCCCCAGCGCTTCGAGGCCCAGGCGTGCCGCACCGCCGAGGCCCCGGCCGTGGCCGACGCGGCGGGGACGCTCACCTACCGCCGGCTCGACGAGGCCGCCAACCGGATGGCCCGGCTGCTGCTGAAGCGGGGCGTGCGGCCGGGGGACCTGGTCGCGGTGGCGCTGCCGCGCGGCACCGATCTGATCGTGGCGCTGCTGGGGGCCCTGAAGGCGGGGGCCGGGTATGTGCCGGTCGACCCCGGATATCCGCCGGAGCGCGTCACGTTCATGCTCGCCGATGCCGCCCCGTCCGCAGTCGTCTGCGCGGACACCGGCCACCTCGTCCTCGCCACACACCCGTCGGCGGTGCCGCTCGCCGACCCGGCGGTGCGGGCGGAGCTGGCTGCGCTCCCCGGGCACGGCGTGGACGACGCCGAGCGTGGCGCCCCGATCCGCCCCGCCGACCGCGCCTATGTCATCTACACCTCGGGGTCGACCGGCCGCCCCAAGGGCGTGGCGGTGGAACACCGCACGGTCGACAACTACCTGGCGTTCGCCCGCGCCGCCTACCCGGGCCTGGCCGAGCAGGCGCTGGTGCACTCGCCACCCTCCTTCGACCTCACCGTCACCGGCATCTTCGGCCCGCTGACCTCGGGCGGGCTGGTGCGCGTCGTCGACCTGGACGACTTCGACGCGCCACCGGGGCCCGCGGGCGGGGCGCCCGCGTTCGTCAAGGCCACGCCCAGCCACCTGCCGGTGCTGGTCGCCTCCGACGGGCAGTACTCGCCGACGGGCCAACTCGTCCTGGGCGGTGAGCAGTTGACCGGGGAGGCGCTGGCCGCGTGGCGGGCCCGCCACCCCGGGGTGACGGTCGTGAACGAGTACGGCCCCACCGAGGCGACGGTGGGCTGTGTGGAACACCGCCTGGAGCCCGGGGATCCGCTGCCGCAAGGCGCGGTGCCGATCGGCCGGCCCGTCCCCGGTGCCCGGATCTATGTCCTGGACCCGTGTCTGCGCCCGGTCCCGGCGGGCGTCCCCGGCGAGCTGTACATCGGCGGTGAGGTGCTCGCCCGCGGCTACGTCGGGCGGCCGGGGCTCACCGCGGCCCGCTTCGTCGCCGACCCGTTCGGCGGTCCGGGCGCCCGGATGTACCGGACCGGTGACATCGCCTGGTGGCGGCCCGACGGCACCGCGGTCTACGGCGGCCGGGCCGACGACCAGGTCAAGGTCCGCGGCTACCGGATCGAGCTGGGCGAGATCGAGGCCGTGGTGGGGAGCGACCCCGCCGTCGCCCAGGTGGCCGCGTCCGTACGGGAGGACCGTCCCGGGGTGCCGCGCCTGGTGGCGTACGTGGTGGCGGCGCCCGGACGGGACGCCGAACTGGCCACGCTGGCGGAGCGGATGGCGGAGCGGCTGCCCGCGTATCTGCTGCCGTCGGCCTTCGTCACCCTGCCCGCGCTGCCGCTGAGCCCCAACGGCAAGGTCGACCGGGCGGCGCTGCCCGCGCCGGATCCGGTGCAGGGCACGGCGGCGCCCCGGCCCCAGGAGACAGGAAACAGTCAGGAGACCCGCTCGGACGCGGGAGCGGAGAAGGCCGCGGCGACGGAGGAGGACAGGGCGGCCACGCTGGTCGGGCTCTTCGCGCAGGTGCTGGGCGCTGACGCGGTCGGGGCCGGGGACGACTTCTTCACGCTCGGCGGCGACTCCATCACCGTGATCCAACTGGTGGCGCGGGCGCGCGAGGCGGGTCTGCGCCTCACCCCCAAACAGGTCTTCACCCATCGCACGGCCGACGCCCTGCGCGCCTTCCTGCGGCAGCAGGCGGGCCCGGCCCGGGCCTCGGCCCAGGCACCGGCGGCCGGCTCCCCCGCCGCTGACGAGGGGTCCGCCACCGTCCCCGCCATGCCGATCACCCGCCGGCTCCTGGAACACGGCGGCGCCATCGACGCCTTCCACCAGTCCACGCTGCTCCGGGTGGCGCCCGGGCTCGGCACCGACCGGATGGCCGCCGCGGTGCGGGCCGTGGTGGAGCGGCACCAGGCGCTGCGCGCCCGGCTGCGGGACGACGGGTCGCTCGCCGTGGCCCTGGAGGCCCCGGGCGGGCCACGCGCGGCGGTACGGCGGGTCGATGTGCGCGGCCTGTCCCCCGAGGCGCTGCGCCGCCGGATCTCCGCCTGCGCCGGGGAGGACGCCGACGCCCTCGCCCCGCGCGACGGCGTCATGCTGCGGGCCACCTGGTTCGACGGCGGCGAGGACCGGCCGGGGCGGTTGCTCGTCACCGTCCACCACCTGGCCGTCGACGCGGTCTCGTGGCACATCCTGCTGACCGATCTGTACTCCGCCTGGCAGAGCCGCCCCACGGAGCCCGCCGCCCCGGAGCCCGCCGCCCCGGTGCCCGTACCGCTGCGGGAGTGGAGCCACCGGCTGCGGGCCGAGGCGACGGCGCCCGACCTGCTGGACGAGCTCCCGTACTGGCGGCGGACCCTGCGCGCGGGCGGGATCCCGCTCACCGACGCGCGGCTCTCGCCGTCCCGGGACATCCACGCGACGGCCGGTGAACTCACCCTCACCCTCCCCGAGGAGCTGACCGCGCCGCTGCTCGCGGCGGTGCCCGCCGCCCTCGCCACCCACACCAGGGAGGTGCTGCTCACCGGCCTGGCGCTCGCCGTCGCCGCCTGGCGGCGCCCCGCGGCGGGCGGCGGCACCGCGGTGCTGGTCGATGTCGAGGGGCACGGCCGCGAGCCCCTCGGCGAGGACATCGATCTGTCGGGCACCGTCGGCTGGCTCACCTCGCTGTATCCGGTGCGGCTCGACGCCGGGATCGGCGACTGGGACCCGGACGGCGATCCGCCGCCCGCCCGCCTCGGCGAGGCCGTGCGCCGGGTCACGGCCCAGGCCGGGGAGGTCCCCCGGCGCGGGATCGGCTTCGGCCTGCTGCGCCATCTGAACCGGGACACGGCCGGCGAGCTGTCGGACTGCCCGGCCCCGCAGCTCGGCTTCAACTACCTGGGCAGGCAGGACGCCGCCACGGACGCGGACTGGAGCGTGGCCCCCGAGTCCGACGCGCTGCCCACCGGGGCCGATCCGCGGATGCCGATGACGCATGTCGTCGAGGTGAACGCGGCGGTCGAGGACGGTCCGGCGGGCCCGCGGCTGACCGCCCACTGGCTGTGGGCCCGCCGCCTGCTGACCGAGTCCGAGGTCGGCGACCTGGCCCGGCTCTGGTTCGCGGCGCTGCGCGCGCTGGTGGCGTACGGGACGAGCCCGGAGGCGCTCCCGGTGCCTGTGCTCCCGGTGGACGCGCTCTCGGCGGGCTCCGCGGAGCGGGACGAGGCGGAGGTGTCCCGGCTCGCCACCCGGATCGGCATGCCCGTCGCCGAACTGCTGCCGCTCACCCCGACGCAGGAGGGCCTGCTCTTCCACGCCCGGTACGACAGCGGCGATCTGGACGTCTACAACGTGCAGATCACCCTGGAGGTGCGGGGCGCGCTCGACGCCGAGCGGTTCCGGGCCGCCTGTGACGCCCTGCTGCGCCGCCACCCGATGCTGCGCGCGGGCTTTCTCCAGCGGCGGTCGGGGGAGCCGGTGCAGGTCGTCCCGGAGTCGGTCCGGATGCCCTGGCACACCCACGATCTGACCGGCCTGGACGCGCCGGAGCGGGAGGCGCGGCTGGCGGAGCTGCTGGAGGCCGACCGGCGGCAACGCTTCGATGTGGCCCGGCCGCCGCTGGCCCGATGCACCCTGATCGCGCTCGCCGAGGACCGGCGGACGCTGGCCCTGAGCATCCACCATCTGCTCGTGGACGGCTGGACCACCTCGCTGCTGCTGCGCGATCTGCTCGCGCTCTTCGACCACGGCGGCGACGGCGGACTGCCGGCCCCCGGCCACTACCCCGACCATCTGCGGTGGCTGGCCGCGCAGGACCGCGACGAGGCGCGCACCGCCTGGAGCGGCGCGCTGGCGGGCCTGACGGAGCCCACCCTGGTCTGCCCGGACCGGGACACCGCGCGGATCCGCGCTCTGCCGGAGCGCCTCGTGGTCGAGCTGTCCGAGCCGGACACCTCCGCGCTGCTGGAGGCGTCGCGCCGGGCCGGCGTCACGCTGAACACGCTGCTGCGGGCCGCGTGGGCGCTGTGCCTGCACCGGCACACCGGGCTGCGGGACCTCGTCTTCGGGGCCACGGTCTCGGGGAGGGAGGCCGAGCTGCCCGGGGTCGAGGAGATGGTGGGGCTGTTCATCAACACCGTGCCGGTGCGGGTGCGCCTGGATCCGGCCGAGCCGCTGGCCGCGCTGCTGACGCGGCTACAGGAGGAGCACGCCGACCTCCTCCCGTACCACCACCTGGCGCTGACGGACATCCAGCGGGCGGCGGGGCTCGGCACGCTCTTCGACACCTGCGTCGTCTTCGAGAACTTCCCCACGGCCGAGGCCCTGCCCAGCCCGGAGGACGGGCTGCGGCTGACGGACGTGGCCGGCCACGACGCCTACCACTACCCCCTCAAGCTGATGGTCGCGCCCGGACGGCAACTGCGCCTCGAACTCGGCCACCGCCCCGACCTGATCGACGCCGAGGACGCGCGGCGGATGGTCGCCCGGTTGCGGGAGCTGCTGGCCGGGCTGCCGACGGCGCTGGCGGACCCGACCGGGCGCTTCCTCGACAACGTCTCCACGCCGGCCGTCGAACCCGCCGTGCGGCGGCTGTGCGAGCTGATCGCCGAGGTGCTGGGACGCGAGTCAGTCGGGCCGGACGACGATGTGTTCGCCCTCGGCTGCGACTCGCTGACGGCGCTGCGCCTGGCCGGCCGGATCGAGGCGGAGCTGGAGCTGGAGCGGAGCGTCGAGGTCGCCACCGTCTTCCGCTGCCGCACCGCGCGGGCCCTCGACGACGCACTCTGACCCCGTCTTACGAAACAGGCAGGTGGACGCGCACATGCGATACCCGGCAGTCGTGAATTCGTCGGTCGTCAATTCATGGAACGAGTGGGATCCGCTCCAGGAGATCGTGGTCGGCTCCGCCGACCGGGCCTGTTTCGAGCCGACGGAGCCGGGCAGCCGGCCCGCGCTGCGCGACACCCCCGGCCTGCCGTTCCCCACCGGCCCGAAGTCCGAGGAGGCCATCGGGCAGGCCAACGAGGAACTGGACGGTCTGGTGGCCCTGCTGGAGTCCCAGGGGATCGTGGTGCGCCGCCCCCAGCCGTATGACTTCTCCGCCCCGGTCCGCACCCCGGACTTCGAGGTCGGCAACCAGTACTGCGCGGTCTGCCCGCGCGATGTCATGATCACCATGGGCAACGAGATCATCGAGGCCACCATGTCGCGCAGGGCCCGGTACTTCGAGTACCAGCCCTACCGCAAGCTGGTGTACGAGTACTGGAACGCCGACCCGCGCGTCGAGTGGACCACCGCGCCCAAGCCCTCGATGGGCGACGGGATGTACCGCGAGGAGTTCTGGGACTGGCCGCTGGAGAAGCGGCACGAGCGGATGCATTCCTTCGAGTTCTGTGTCGGCCAGGACGAGGTGGTCTTCGACGCCGCGGACATGAGCCGGCTGGGGCGGGACATCCTGGTCCAGGAGTCGATGACCACCAACCGGGCGGGCATCCGCTGGCTGAAGCGGCATCTGGAGCCACGCGGCTTCCGGGTCCACCCGGTCCACTTCCCGCTGGACTTCTTCCCCTCGCACATCGACTGCACCTTTGTGCCGCTGCGCCCGGGCCTGGTCCTCACCAACCCCGAACGGCCGCTGCGCGAGGGCGAGGAGAAGATGTTCCTCGCCAACGACTGGGAGCTGGTCGACGCCCCGCAGCCGGTCCTGGGCAATGACGAGATGCCGCGCTACTGCCAGTCCTCCAAGTGGCTCTCGATGAATGTGCTCAGCCTGTCACCGACCAAGGTCGTCTGCGAGGAGCGGGAGAAGCCGCTCCAGGACCTGCTGGCCAAGCTCGACTTCGAGGTGTTGACCGTGCCGTTCCGCCATGTGTTCGAGTACGGGGGCTCCCTCCACTGCGCCACCTGGGACGTACGCCGCGAGGGCACGCGCGAGGACTACTTCCCCGCGCTCCGGTACGAGCCACTCGTCCGGCCCACGGGCTGACCCACGTTCCAGCCCGTCGAAAAAACCGGGTGCCCCGCCCGCGCCGGCTTCTCTACACTCGCCACGAACCGCGCGCCATGCACCACATCACGGCGCGCGCCGTGACGAATGAGGGGAGTCGGCCGTGCGTGACCGCGCCGCTGTCGTCGTTCCTCCGTCACGCTACGAGGTGATCCTGGTGTCTTCGGACGCCCGGTGCCGGCTGCGCGGCCGGTTCCGGACGCCCGTGACGAACGCCTGACGTTTCCCTGGGAACCTCCCCGGGAGCCCCCCTGGGAGTTCCGCCCGGCCTGACCAGGCCGCTTCGTCCGGGAAATCGCGCCGCCCTTTTCTGGATCACTCCGAAAGGCCTCGGCCGTGCGTACCGACCTCAACCTCCGCCGTTATCCCACCAGTTCGCCCGCGAATCCGCTGACCGGCGTCCGCAACCTGGGCATCCTCGCCCATGTCGACGCGGGCAAGACCACCGTCACCGAGCGGATCCTGTACCTCACCGGGACCATCCACAAGCGGGGCGAGGTCCACGACGGCACGACCGTCACCGACTTCGACTCCCAGGAGCGCGACCGTGGCATCACCATCTTCGCGGCGGCGGTGAGCTGCGCCTGGGACGGCCACCGGATCAATCTGATCGACACCCCCGGGCACGTCGACTTCTCCGACGAGGTGGAGCGCTCGCTGCGGGTGCTGGACGGGGCGATCGCGGTGTTCGACGCCGTCGCCGGGGTCGAGCCGCAGAGCGAGTCGGTGTGGCGCCAGTGCGACCGGCACGGTGTGCCGCGGATCGCCTTCGTCAACAAGATGGACCGCGCCGGGGCCGACCTGGACGCGGCGGTCGAGTCGATCCGGGAGCGGCTGCACCCGGCCCCACTGGTCGTCCAGTTGCCGATCGGCGCGGAGGACGGGTTCACCGGGGTGGTGGATCTGCTCCGGATGCGCGCGATGGTGTGGCCGGACGGCCACGGCGCATGCGAGGAGGGCCCGGTGCCGGACGCTTTGCGGGAGGAGGCGCGGCGGCGCCGCCGGCTGCTGGAGGAGGCGGTGGCGGAGCTCCACCCGGGAGCGCTGGAGGAGTTCTGCGTCGAGTCGGCGGTCTCCACGGCGACCCTGGCCACCGCGCTGCGCGAGCTGACCCTCGGTGGCGAGGGCGTGGTGGTGCTGTGCGGCTCGGCCTACCGCAACCGCGGCGTCGAACCGCTGCTGGACGCCGCCGTGGCCTATCTGCCGTCGCCGCTGGATGTGCCGGCCGTGCGCGGCACCCGGGGCGACGCGGTGGAGGAGCGGGCCGCCGACCCCGGCGGGCCGCTCGCGGCGCTGGTGTTCAAGGTGACGTCGACCGCCACCGGGCGGCTGACCTATCTGCGGGTGTACTCGGGAACGATCGGCAAGGGAGAGGTGGTGTGGGACGTGGGCGCACGGCGCACCGAGCGGATCGGCCGCATTCTGCGGGTCCGGGCCGACCGCCACGCGGAGGTGGATTGGGCCGTGGCCGGGGACATCGTGGCGGTGATCGGGCCGAAGGCGGCCCGCGCCGGGGCCACGCTGTGCGCGCCGTCGGCTCCGCTGCTCCTCGAACCGCCCACGGTGGCCGACCCGGTCGTCTCCGTGGCGGTCGAGGCGCGCGGGCGCACCGACGCCGACCGGCTGGCCACGGCGTTGGCGCGGCTGGTCGAGGAGGATCCCTCACTCGCGGTCAGGACCGACCCCGAGACCGGTCAGACCGTGGTGTCCGGGATGGGCGAGCTCCATCTGGAGGTGGCGGTGGAGAAGCTGCGCCGCGCCCATGGGCTGGACGTCGCCGTGGGACGGCCGAGGGTGGCCTATCGGGAGACGGTCGCCCGCGGGGTGTCCGGGCTGCTGTACCGCCACGTCAAGCAGGACGGTGGCGCGGGCCAGTTCGCCCATGTCGTCCTCGACGTCGAGCCGCTGGGCGCCGCGCCGCCGGACGCTGTCGATACGGGTGGCGGCGCGGTGGACTTCGGGTTCCGGTCGACCGTCGTCGGCGGGCGGGTGCCGCAGGAGTACGTCCGGGCGGTGGAGGCCGGTTGCCGGGACGCTCTGGCCGAGGGTCCGCTCGGCGGTCACCCGGTGACCGGGGTACGGGTCACCCTGACCGACGGCGCCACCCATGCGAAGGACTCCTCGGAGATGGCGTTCCGTACGGCCGGACGGCTCGCGCTGCGGGAGGCGCTGCGCGCCTGCGCGATGGTGCTGCTGGAACCGGTGGTCGAGGTCACGGCCACGGTGCCGGACGACGCCGTGGGCGGGGTGCTCGGTGATCTGGCGGCGCGGCGCGGCCGGGTCTCGGGCACCGCCGCGCGGGCCGGCACGGCGGTCATCACCGCGACCGTGCCGCTGGCCGAGTTGTTCGGCTATGCAACCAGGCTGCGCGGCCGGACCCAGGGCCGGGGAACGTTCACCACCCGGCCCGCGGGCCACGCCCCGGCGCCCGCGCCGGCGTCCCGGTAGACCGGCGACGGCCCCGCCCCTGACGTGGGCGGGGCCGTACCGGCCGGGCCGGGCGGTGTGTGTCCTCGCCGTACGGCCCCCTGATGTCCGCCCTGGTCGTATCTTTGCGGTGTGCGCATTGCTTTCCCTCGGCAACGGAGGCTGATGTGAACAGAATTGCGTTCCTCTTCCCGGGACAGGGGTCTCAGGTACCCGGAATGGGAGGGGATCTCCTGGCGCGACATCCGGACCTGGTCCGCCCGTACTTCGACACCGCGGACGAGGTACTGGGCATTCCGCTGAGCCGGCTGTGCTTCGAAGGCGACCCCGAGGAGCTGCGGGACACCGCGGTCACCCAGCCGGCGGTGTATCTGGCGAGCCTGGTGTCCGCGGTCGTGCTGCGCGAGAAGGGCGTCGTCCCGGCCGCGGTGGCCGGGCACAGCCTGGGCGAGTACACCGCGCTGGTCTGCGCGGGGGTGCTCGACTGGGTGGACGCCCTGAAGCTGGTGCGCCGGCGCGGGGTGCTGATGTCGGAGGTGAACCGCCGCACCCCCGGCCGGATGGCGGCCGTCATCGGCCTTCCCTCCGACCGGGTGCGGGAGTTGTGCGAGGAGGTGTCGCGGGAGCGGGGGCTGGTGGTCGAGGTCGCCAACTACAACGCGGCGCGGCAGACCGTCGTCTCCGGCGTCGTGGAGGGGGTCGCCGAGGTGTCCCGCAGGGTCCGCGAGGAAGGCGCGAGCCATGTGGCCGAGCTGAAGGTCGGGGCGCCGTTCCACTGCTCCCTCATGGCGGACATCACTGCGGAGTTCGGCGAGCATCTGGACACGGTGGACCTCGCCACCCCCTCACTGCCCGTGGTGGCCAACGTGACGGCCGGATATGTGTTCTCCGGGGAGGAGGCGCGCGGGCTGCTGCGCCGTCAGCTCGCCGCCCCGGTGCGCTGGCAGGAGACGCTGGACCTGCTGGCCCGGGAGGAGGTGTCGGCGTTCGTCGAGGTCGGTCCCGGGCGCGTGCTCACCAACCTCAGCCGCGCCGGACATCCGCAGGTGCCCGCCATGACCGCGGGCACCGACCGGAAGATCGGCGAGGCGGTGGAGAGGCTGAGCCCGGCGCTGGTGTGACGGCCCGGCGGGCGCCCGGATCCGGGCGCCCGCCATGCCCTACATCGGCCCGCTCACACCGTCGCGGAGGGCGCTGCTCCTGCTGCGCGAGCTGGAACTGCCGCACCCCTCCGTGCGCCTGCTGCTCAACGGCGACGAGGAGATCGGCAGCCCGGCCTCCCGCCCGCACATCGAGCGGCTGAGCGAGGACGTGTCGGCCACGTTGGTCTTCGAGGCCGCGCAGGACGGGGCGCTGAAGACCGCGCGCAAGGGCGTCGGGCTGTTCGAGGTGACCGCGCACGGCGTCGAGTCGCACGCGGGCCTCGATCCGTACGCCGGGGCCAGCGCGATCCACGCCCTGGCCGAGGTCGTCCCGGCCATCGTCGCGCTCGGCTCCCATGAACACGGGACCACCGTGAACGTGGGGGTGATCAGCGGCGGCACGGGCCGTAACGTGGTCGCCGCCCGGGCGCGGTGCGGGATCGACATCCGGATCGCCGAGCCGGCCGAGATGGCGCGGATCGACGCCGCGCTGAACGCCCTCGCACCCTCCGACCCGCGGGTGCGGCTGACCGTCGGCGGCGAGTGGAACCGGCCGCCGATGGTCGCCCACGAGGCGTCCGTGGCGCTGTTCGCGCGGGCCGCCGCGATCGCGGCCGAGCAGGGCTGGGAGCTGCGGGAGACCGCGGTCGGCGGGGCGAGCGACGGCAACTTCGTCTCCGCCCTCGGCCGGCCTGTCCTCGACGGGCTCGGCGCGGTGGGCTCCGGCGCCCACGCGCGCCATGAGCACACGCTGCTCGACCAGCTCCCCGCCCGCACCGCGCTCACGGTCGGGCTGCTGAACGCCCTGGCGGCGGACGGAGGGTGAGGCGAGGGCCGCGGGGTCAGGTTCGGCAGGTGACCTTCATCTGGGCGGCCGCGTGATGGGCCAGGTTCCAGCCGGCCGACCAGTCGTCACCGCGGTCGAGCAGCTTGATGCCGATCTTGCCCTGCTTCACCGCGAAGCTGCCCACGTTCACCCACTGGGCTCGGTGGCCCGCCTGGTTGACGGTGAAGGAGTCGTACTTCGTGGTCCGGTCGAACGGGTCGGTGAGGACGTGGTACGTGGTGGGGTGACCCGCCACGTCACGGTCGTTGGGGCCCTTGGGGACGTACACCGACAGCTGGCAGCTCTTGGCCGAGGTGCCCGGCTCCCACCACCACATCACCCGGCTGTTGGCGTCCTTGGCCGGGTCGCCGGACATCGGCACGGAGGCGAACACGCCGTTGCAGCCGTGGCCCACATAGCCGCCACCGCCGAGGGAGTACCAGCCGCCGTCGCCGTCGGTGTAGCGGTTCTGCTCGTAGTAGCCGCCCTTCGGCGGGGTCGGGCAGCTCGGCCCGGCGTAGTCGGTGTAGATCACCTTGCTGCCGGTCGACTTGGGGGCGCCGCCCCCTCCCCCGCCACCGCCGCCGCTCGTGGCCGGGGCGTTGCCGCCACCGCCACCGGATCCGGAGGAGCGGTCGTCCCCGGACGCGGGCGGCGCCCCGGCGCCGCCGCCGTCGCCACCGCCTCCGCTCGTGCCGCCGTCCCCTCCGGTGCCCCCGCCGGAGCCGCCGCCGGAGGTGCCGCCGCCCGAACCGCGCTCGTCGCCGGTGCGGGGAGCCGCGCCGCCCTGCTCGTCCGCCCGGCCGGGCTTCGGGGAGGCGGAGGTGGTCCCCTCCCGGTCCGCGGTCTTGTGCCCCGCGGCCACGGTCCTGGTGGTGTCCTTCTCCTCCTCGAAGCTCAGCTGGGACACGCCCGCCGAGACCAGCACGACGGCGCCGACCGCGAGACCGGCGGTCACCGGCACCCCGACCACCGTGGTCCACACCCTGCGGCCCGGTGCCAGGCCGCGCAGCGGCACCCCGGCCCGCCGGGCGAAGGTGTCGGCGAACCCGCGCCGCTCCGTGCGCTCCCCGCCGTGTGTCTTGCCCTGTTCGTTGCGGCTCGGCTCGGACACCGCCGCCTCCTTCTGGGAGCTGTCGTTCGTCGATCGGGGTGCTGCGGTCATCGCGGTGACTCCGGCAGCTCGGGCACATCGAGTTCGGAGAGTGTCATCAGCTCGCTCTCCGAGGGGATTTCGATCTCAGACACCCGATACGCCTGCCGCTCCGTCATGGCCTGGAACACCTGCCGGGCGGAGCGGCCGTTGCCGAACCGGCCATCCCTGGGCAGGAGTTCGAAGTAGCCGGTGAGAGAGGCGCGGGCGGCGTCGGTCAGATCGTACTGGTGCGAGGCGGCGTGCCGCTCCACGATGCGCAGCAGCTCCTCGGTGTCGTAGTCCTCGAACATCAGCGTGCGGTTGAACCGGGAGGACAGGCCGGGGTTGGAGTCGATGAAGCGCTCCATCTCGTTCGGATAGCCCGCCACGATGACCACCACCGAATCCCGGTGGTCCTCCATCAGCTTGACCAGGGTGGCGATGGCCTCCTGCGCGAAGTCGTTGCCGCCCCCGCCCTGGGCCGGGGCCAGCGAGTACGCCTCGTCGATGAACAGCACTCCGCCCATGGCCTCCTGGAACACCCGCTGGGTCTTGGGGCCGGTGTGGCCGACGTACTCGCCCACCAGCGAGGAGCGGTCGGCCTCCACCAGGTGGCCGCGTTCCAGCAGCCCCACGGCGGCCAGGATCCGGCCGTACAGCCGGGCCACGGTGGTCTTGCCGGTGCCCGGGTTGCCCGCGAACACCAGATGGCGGCTCAGCGGTGGCGCGGCAAGCCCCGCGCTCTCCCGGCGCTGCACCGTACGCATCAGCTTGACCAGGGACGACACATCCTGCTTGACGCGGGCCAGGCCGACCAGCCGGTCCAGCTCGCCGAGCAGTTCCTCCAGGCTCTCCTCGGCCGCGGGGACGTCCTGCGGCGCTTCGGTGGTCGCGGACACCGGGGACTGCCCGCCCCCGGGCCCCGCGGGCTTCCGCACCGGCGCTCCCCCGGCGGTCTCCGGCGCGGGCCACCGCGCGGACTTCACCCCGACCGAGACGCAGTCCACCACCTCCGGCCGGGCGCCGGGCTCGGCGCTCAGGTCCTCGGCGGCGTCCCGGGCCCGGACCCGGAGCAGCGCGGGCGCGGCCCGCTCGGCCAGGTGCACCGCCGGGAAGCCGGGCCGGACGATGTCCAGGTCCTCGAAGACCCCGGCGCCGCCCTCGTCCACGATCAGGCCGTTCTTACCGGGCCTGACGATCCGTACGCCGGTCACCCGCGGCGCGGCCTCGCCCGCCACGACCAGCCCGGAGCCCGTCGCCTCCCGGACCTCGGTGTCGGTGACGCGCGCGGTGGCGCCCGTGGTGAACACCAGGCCCGCGGTGCCCGGCCGCAGGATCCGGCCGCCGGACACCTCCGCGTCGCCGCGGCCGAGGGTGATCCCGGCCCGCCCGGCGTCGGTCACCTCGCATTCGGTGAGCCGCAGCGGGCCGTCCGCCCCGGCCGTGACGCCGCCCAGACAGCGGGTGACGGCGAGCCCGGACGCCTCGGCGCGGGCCGCGCCCGCCAGGTCCAGGCCCGACATCCCGCAGTCGGCGAGGCGGGTGTCGGTGAGCGTCACGGCGGCCTCGTCGACCGCGTGCACCCCGTGCTCGGGGGTGTCCCCCGCCCGCACCCGGGTGAGCGAGGCCGCCGTCCGCCCGCCCAGGTGGACCGCACTGTAACGGCAGCCGGTCAGCTCGCTGTCGGCGAGGTCGACGGCCGCGGTGCCGGTGGCCAGCAGCCCGTTGGCGGCCGAGTCCCGTACGGTCACCTCGCGCCCGGTCAACCGGGCCGAGCCGTAGGCGCCGAGCGCCGTGGACCCGGTGCGTACGACCGTCACGGCGGCCAGCCGCACCAGGGCGCCGTCGCCCGCCGCCACGCCGGAGCCCGCGCAGTCGCGCAGCACGGACGCGGTGACCTGGAGCTGCGCCGGGCCGGTCACGCCGATCGCATCGGCCGCAGGGCCGGTCAGCTCGCAGCCGCGCAGCACGACGCCGCCGGTGGCGTCGTCGGCGTCGGGGGCTTCCGGCAGCGGTGAGCTGCCCAGCGCGCGGACCGCCTCGCCCCCGGCGTCCCGGATCCGGCAGTCCGTCAGCAGGGCCGCGGCCCGGTCCTCGGTGAGCAGCCCGCTGCGGCCGGGGCGGTCGACCAGGCAGCCGCGCAGCACCGCGCGGGCGTCCTCGCGCGCCCGGATGCCCGAGCCCGCGGCGGCCCGGATCTCGGTGCGCACCAGCTCCACTCGGGTGGTGCCGCCGACCACAAGCCCCGTGCCGTCGATGTCCGCCAGCACACAGCCGGTGAGGTGGACGGCGCCGGTGGTGCGGAGCAGCACCCCGGCCAGCGCGGCGCCGGACAGCACCGCGTCGGCCATGCTCAGCGCGGCGTCCCCGCGGACCTCCAGCCGCCCGTGCCGCACCCCGCCTCCCGTCCAGTCCGTGGCGCCGCCCGCGAGCAGCGCGGCGGGCTGGTCCGCGGCCGCGCCGCGCACGGTCACCCCGCGCAGCGTCAACCGGGCGCCGGGCAGCACCTCCAGGGCGGGCCGGCCGGGCGCGGGCGCGGCGAGCGTCACGGCGGCGCCCGGCGGCGGGCCGTCGGGCGCGGGCGTGTCGTCGCCGTCCGGGTCCGCCGCGACCAGCGTCACCCGTCCTTCGACGCGCACGGTCTCCTCGTAACGACCAGGAGCGATACGGATCTCGTCGCCGTCCGCCGCGTCCCGCAGCGCCGCGGCGATGGTCCCGTAGGGCTGGTGCCCATGCGCCGAGACCAGGCGCACCGGGGCGTCGAGGCCGATGGACGTCATGCGCTACCTCCGAACGGGCCGGGCGGCCGGGGTCCTCCGGGGCCTGGGGGCTGAAGCCGGTCCAGGTTCGCCTGGGCCTCGTGGAGCTCGGCCAGGGCTTCCCGCTCCGCGGCGTTGGCGCGTTCCAGCTCGCTCGGCCCGGAGCTACCCCCGGCCATCTGATCGGCGCGCGCCTCGACCGTCTGCCGCCACTCGGACGCCCGGTGCAGAGCCGTGTTGGCGTCCGCGACGGCCACCTCGGCGGCGGTCAGCGCGGCCGGGTCCACGGGCGGCGGGAGCTGTGGGAGCTGCGGGAGTCGCGGGACGGGCGGAGCGGGCTGCGCGGGGGGTCGGGTGGCCCGCGCCTTGCCCTTGCCCTTCCCCTTGCCCGGGGGCGCGGGGTCGATGGAGCCGTCCTGGTTGGAGCGGGGTCGCTTGGACGGCCCGGGTGCGTCGACGGACCCCGAGGTGTCCGCGCCACGCGGGCGTTTGGTCTTCGGGACGTTCCCGCCGTCCTGCCCGCCCCCGGCGCCGCGCCGGCCGCCCCCGCGCTTCGGGGGTGGCTGGTCGGGGACATGCGCCGACCAGCCGCCGCCGTCGGGGCCGGAGTTCCAGGTGAGCTCGAGGGTCGGTCGGCGGTTTCTGGCCGTGACCCCGACGGCCTCGACCGTGAAAGTGGTCCCGTCCCCGGCGGTGACCCGGATGTCCCGGCCGAGCGCCGCCGCGTACTGGGTGAGCAGGGCGTCCCGGGCCGGGTCGTGGGCGAGGGCGCCTCCTGAGGCGCGGAACGTCGCGAAGTCGGACGTCGGCGGGTGCAGCCTGCCGTTCACCAGCCGTGGGAAGAACCTCTCGACGTCGACGCCGGCGCCGTTGATCTGGTCCAGCATCCGGCCGAGCGAGTTGGCGCCGCCCTGGCGCAGGTCCAGGAAGGCCCGCTCGACCAGGTTGCGCATCATCTGGAGCGGCCGCAACGAGAGGTCCCCGGAGGCCTGGGCCGCCTGCTCGAGGGCGTGGAAGAAGGTGCCGGGGGGCGTGGGGAGCTGTCCGCGCGCCAGGTGTTCATGGTTGAAGTAGGACAGATGACGGGCGAGATAGCCCTCGTCGTGGCTGAGCGCGAGAGACTGCGCGGCCAGCCGCATCTGCTCGGGGTCGATGCCCGCGAACAGCCGCTGCCCGTCGCCGGGCACCCGGGCGGACACCGCGAGACCCACCCGGTTCTTGCCCACGATGCCCAGGCTGTCGTCCAGCGCCGCCGACAGGTCGGCGGCGAGCCGGGTGCTGGGCAGTTCGCCGGGCGGGTGGTGGACCGGCCACAGAGGGTCGTTCCACCTGCCTTCCCTGATGGTCTGTTTGAAGGTGTCTCGGAGCGGCTTCAGCTCGACGCCCTCGCGCACGGCCTGGCTGTTCTGGCCCGCGCCGAGCGCGTCGCGGCTGAACAGCCGGTCGAGGGGGTTCTTGAGACCCGCGTGGTCCTGCGGCAGCTTGCCGTCCTTGTACCAGGACTTCATCAGCCGGGACAGGTCGGTCTCGGTGGACGCCTCCTGGAACTTGGTCAGATACGACACGCCCCGGTGCGGCAGGGTGTTGTTCTTGGCGTGCACCTCGCGCAGGGTGCGCAGCTCGTCGAGCGTACGCGCCCCGATGTCCGCCGAGGGCGTGCGCAGCGACTGGTCGAGCTCCCAGGCGTTCAGCCGGTTGAGCCGTTCGCTCAGCTCGCCGAACTCGGCCCCGCCGAGACCGAACCGCACCCGGATCAGATCGTCGGTGAGCAGGGTCGCGGCGGCGTCCACGAAGAGGTTGGGTTCGGGGGCGTACGGCAGCTGCGGGTGGAGGCCGGTGAGCCGGTCGCGGACCCGCATGTCCTGCTCGATCCGGCGAATGAATTCCAGCCTCATGTCCTCCAGCGGCGGCCTGGGGTTCTTCCGCTCCTTCAGCGTCAGGTTCTCGAGCCTGGCCTGGGTCTCCTCGATCAGCCGGTCGGCGCTGCCGGGGGGCGGGAGCTCGGGCGCCCGGTAGCCGCCCGCCATCATCAACGGCCGCATCGGGTTGCCCACCTCGTGTCCGTCCTCCACGACCTTCAGCGCGCTCTCCCAGTACTGGAAGACGTGTTCGCCGCCGGGGACCAGGTGGGGGTAGTTGTCGAAGTCCATGATCGAGTGGTAAGGGTGCAGGTCGTCGGCCATCATCGAGCGGACCATGTGGCGGGTGGCCTGGCTGTCGAGCGTGAGGTTGCGCGCCGTCCCGTAGGTGAAGTGGCCGGCCGGGTACGGGCCGAGCGGTGTGGCCACCAGGGCCAGCGGATGTCCGAAGGTGGTCTGGCCGAGGGCGTTCGCGATGGCCTGGCGGACCGCGGGCAGTTCGGCGTGGAGGCCGTTGACCCCGATCACCACGCCGATCCGGCCGTCGAAGCCGTTGAGTTGGTGGGTGAGGGCGTTCAGGAAGCCCTGAAGGCCGTCGCCGAGCTGGTCGAACCGGACGATCGCGGTGACCACGAAGCCGAGTCGGCGCGGCTGGGTCTCGATGGCGCGGACCCAGTTCATGTAGTCCGCACCCGTCATGCCCGCGTGGCCGCCGTTCGCCAGCTGCATGAAGGCGTCGTTCACCATGGTGTGCGCCGGGGTGGCGCCACCCGGCACGGTGCCGGGCGGCGGCCAGACGTGGGAACCGCCGGTCGGGGCGGTGACGACCTGGCCGACCGGGGGCGCGTCCACGTCCATCGCGCCCGGCTCGGGGGTCTGGTCCGGCGCGGTGCCGCGTGGGGTGCCCGGGTCCGTGACGTCGGAGATGTCGTCCATGACATCGTCCATGGCGTCGGCGGCTTCGTCGGCGGTCTGGGTCTCCGGGGACGGCGGCGGCGTGTCGGCCATGGAGATGTCGGACGGGGAGGGAGAGTGCCGGGAGCCGCCCGGCAGTCCGCCCCGCTCGTGGAACATCTGGGCGGTGATGGCCCGCATCTGCTGGTGTGTGCTGCGCGCGTCGATGCCCAGACGGTCCAGCCGGGACTCGGCACCGTCGACGCGCGCGCGGGCCGCGCCGAGTTCGTCCAGCGCGCCGAGCTGGGCGGCGGACGGCCCGCGTGAGCCGCCCTGCCCCGGCGGGGGCGTGGTCAGCTCCACCTGCCGCTCGGCCCTGCCGAGATCGGACAGGGCGCGCTCGTACGACGCCCACGCGTTGAGCCGCGCGGCGGCCTCGGAGCCGCTGGTGCCGCCCATGATGAGCTGGTGGCTCTCCCGGATCCGCTGGTTGATGGCCGCCATGGGCGACAGCCCGCCGAACCGGCCCTTGCCCGGGGACGGCGGGGCGTACGGAGGCGGCATATCGCCCGCCGTCGCCTTCCGGTACGGCGGGGGCGGCTGCACCGCCGTCTCGCCCGTCTTGGAGAGCCCGGTGTGCGGCGCGGTGGTCTCGGGCGGGCGGCCGGGGTGCGCGACGAGGTCCAGTGCGTCCCCCGCCCCCTTGGCGCCCCCGCTCCCGGCGGCGTCGAGCGGGCCGCGCGCGGACACACCGCCGGGCGGCGGAGCCGACCGCGCGCTGAGCCCGCCCGCCGAGGACGCGGCCGGGGGCGGGGGCGCGGCGCGCTCGCCGCGCAGCAGGTCCATGGCCAGGTCGTGCGCGGCGGCGGCGGACAGCGGCTCCGGGACGCGGACGGCGCCGCCCGGCGGCACGGCGGCAGCGCCGACGCCGGTGCCGGTGCCGACCGGCGCGCCGCGCCCGGGCGCGCCCGGGGGCGCACTCGCCGCGCCCGCGTGCACACCCGCGGGCGCGGGCGCGGGCGCGCCCGGGGCGGCGTGGACGCCCGGGTCCGCGTGGGCCGCCGCGCCTGGGCCGTGCGCCCCGGTGCCCACCGGCGCCATGTGCGCCGCGGCGCCCGGCGCGTGGCTCCCGACAACGCCCGCGGGGGGCGTCGCACCGACGGCCCCGGCGGCCACCGGGCCACCGCCCACGACCGTGTGCGCGGCGCCCGGCGCGTGGCCCCCGACGACCCCCGGCGGCGGGGTCGCGGCCAGAGCGCCCGCGTGTGCCGTGGGCGCCGCCGCGCCGGTGGGCACCGGGGCGGTGCCCGCGACCGTGTGCGCGTCCACCGTCCGGGGGGCCGCGTCGCCGATCCGCAGGGTGATGCCGTCGCCCCGGATGGCGGTGACGGCGACGTCCCCATGCGCGAGGGCGTTCAGCTCGGGGAAGGTCAGATCGTTCAGCGCCTCGGCGTGTCCGACCGCGCCGCGCGCCATGGTGACCCCGTCGGACACGCCGCCGGCCGACACCACGCCGGGCACGGACTCCTGGCCGGTGTGGGACACCGAGGACGGGGTGTGGGCGTCGCGCAGCAGGTCGATGGCGGTGTTGCCGGGCAGCAGCAGATTGTTGTCCAGCCGCACGTGGCCGGCGGCGAAGTCCATCTGATGGAGCGTCTGGAGGCCGTGGCCGCCGGGCGCCGCGTGGGCGGCCGGGACGACCAGGCCGCCCGGGCTGGTGGTCATCCCGTGGGGCAGCGGCGCGGTGGTCAGGCCGTGGGACGCGCCGAGCCCCTGGGGCGTCAGGGCGCCCAGGTTGACGGTGGGCAACTCCGTCAGCGGGGTCAGCGGTACGGCCCCCAGGGTGCCCGTACCGAGGCCGCCGAGGTGGAGGCCGCCCCCCGGCAGAAACGCGCCGGGCGGCCGGATGAGCCCGGTGGGCACCAGGGCGCCGGAGCCGGTCTGCACCGCGGGAATGCCGTGCAGGGCCGCGTCCGTACGTCCCGCGTTGGCGAGCAGGGCGTGCAACTCGGGCTGGGCGATGCCGAGGACGCGCTCGCCGAAGGCGAGCCGGGCGGCGCCGCCGATGCCGAGGACGCTGAGCTCGGTGAAGTTCAGCGGGAGGAGGGTGGCGGCGCCGACCCGCGCGAGCCGCTGGAGATTGGCCAGCGAGTAGGCACCGGCCTTGGCCCAGGCGCCGGTCGAGGAGGCGGTGACGCGCGCCCAGTCGCTGCCGATCGCGCCGAGCGCGCTGTTCCAGCCGCCCTTCAGGGCGTTGCCGAAGCCCTTGCCCAGCGCGATGACGTCGATCTTGACCAACGGGGCGAGATGGGCGCCGATCACCATCGGGGCCACGACGATCTTGGGCAGGCCGGTGAGCGAGGAGAAGTGGCTGATCTGGCCGAAAAGGCCACGCCCCGCGCCGGTCAGGCCGCCGACAACGCCCTTGAGGCCGTTGCCGAGGCCCTTGATGATCGCGCCGATGTTGATGGCCTTGGTGGTGGGGAAGAGCACGCCGAGGAAGGCCAGACCGAGTTCGAGCCCGCTGGCCTTGCCCTGGCTGAAGTCCACGATGGTCTTGATGAGCAGCACGGCGTTCATGCCCCACGCGATGATGCCGAGGATGCCGCCGGTGAAGACCGCGATCACCGAGATGATGATCGTCAGCCACTGGAACGCCTCCCAGAACAGGTCGCAGTCGCTGACCGGCTGGACCATCAGCTCGCCCGCGTCATGGAGTTGCCGGCGCAGCTCGCCCGCGGCGTTGGAGACGTCGGTGCGGGCGTCCTCGGCGCGCTGGGTGAGCGGCTGCCGCTGCGGATCGTCCTCGGCCAGCCCCTGGGCGGTGGAGAGCGCCTGGTCGGCCTCGCCCTGAGCGGTCTCGACGGCGGTCGCGTAGACGCGGATGGCGTTTTCGGCCTTGCGGAAGGACTCCTCGACATGCCCGACGAAGTTGTACAGATGGCTGTCCACCATCTCGCGCAGCCGGTCGGCGGTGACGCCGATGAACCGCTGTCCGTCGCCCGCGGTGGTCTGGAGCTCGCGCAGCCCGGTGTTGATGACCCCGGCGGAGGTCGCCAGGTCGCGCATGGTGTCGGCGATGGTGTTCAGCATGGCGGGGTCACCCGGGACCGGGTCACCGCCGAGACCGAGGGCACTCCAGTCGCCGGGACGGGTCGGCACGCAGCTCCTCCCCCTGACGGTCAGCTGTGGTTCCGGCGCCTCATCGGTGGGCGCCTACACTGGCGTAGCGCACCGACGGGCGAAAGCGGTTCATTGGAATGAACGGTACGTCAGAGCTGGTTGATTCCTGAACCGGACCACGCTTTCGGGCCGTCGGCCACGGTGGAAATGTGTGCGCCGTAGCGAGCCGACCCAGGGGGGACCGTGCCTGACATCGTCGTCGATTACGAGCTGCTCAACCAGGTCGCGCAGAAGGCCAACAGCCTCAAGGAACAGGTCAAGCAGGCCCGGGAGGGCAATCAGAACTACACCACCGAGCAGGTGGGCGGGGGCGTCTCCTACGCCATCCAGGCGTACTACGAGGTCTGGAAGGGCTCGTTCAAGCGTTCCGAGGAGAAGCTGGAGAAGCTCCACAACCTGTACGAGGGCGTCGCGAAGGGCTGGGCCGACTGGGACTTCCGGCTGGCCGGGGAGGCCAGCAAGCAGGAGGCATCGCTGGCCGCGGATCTCTACCGCACGCAGAAGGAGATCTGGGACGACTGGCAGGAGGCGGTCGCCAAGGGGTACGTCGACCCCAACGACCCGCACGCGCCGAAGCCGCCGGGCGAGCGCGAGAGCCAGTGGTCGACCACCGACGGCCATGGCAACACCACCACCACGACCTACGAGTACGGCCCGGACGGCAAGCCCACCAAGATCACCACCACGATCACCACCAGCAGCGGGCTCACGTCCACCGACACCACCAACTACCACCCCGACGGCACGTACGACTCGACCGCCACCGATGTCTACGGCAACGTCACCACCACCACCGGCAACGCGCAGACCACCGAATCAGGGGACCACAAGAACACCACGGACACCTTCAGCAGCACCACCAAGACCCCGGACGGCAAGCAGTCCACCACCACCGGGACCACGACCTCGGACTACAACTCCGCCACCGGCCACCGGGACTCCACCACGACCTACACCACCACGGGGCCCGACGACGACGGCGAGGAACAGACCGTGCACGGCACGACCACGTCCTCGCTCGATGTGAACGGCCATGAGGTGATCGAGACGATCGAGGTCCACGCGGACGGCAGCGGCACCCGCACGGTGGAGACGGACGGCCGCAAGGAGGAGTGGACCAGCGACCACGCGGACCAGAACTCCGGCTGGGTCCCGAAAGAAGACGACTAGACAAGGCAGGAACCACACCATGCCCGCAGGCAACATCAACCTCGACTACGCCGAGATCATGCGCGTTTCCGGGGTCATGAACCAGGCCGTCAACGACATCAACCCGCATCTGCTGTCCACCAAGACCTCGGTGGAGGGGCTGCTGGACAACGGCCTGTTCATGCAGCAGAGCAGCCCGGCGATGAAGGCCTCCTACGAGAAGCTGACGGCCTCGCTCCAGCAGGCGGTGGAGAGCATCAACAGCTTCGCCACCCAGTTCACCAAGATCAAGGAGTCCGTCGAGCAGATGGACAGGGACATCGCCGCCAGCACCAACAACGGCTGACCCGGCGCCCGCCGGGCTCCCGCTTCACCGAGGAGCGGGAGCCAGGGTCGGTCCGGCCAGGGCGGTCCGGCCGGGTCAGCCGACGCCGTCGGACCGCAGCACCGTCTCCGGGACCAGCACCGACACCAGCGCCCCGGTCACCGGGTCCACGGTCAGCCCGCGCCCCGGCACCGGCCGCCCGCGCAGCAGGTCGTACGGGACCCGTACGCCCAGCAGATCGCCCTCGCCCGGCGACTGCGGGGACAGCAGCAGGCCCTTGCGGACCCGGCGGACCTGGCCGAGCCAGCCGATGCCCGCGGAGGTGAGGGTCTCGGCGGTGGCCGCCACCGCGAGCCCCTGGCCGCGGTCCCGCCCGGTCGACGCGATCTCCCGCAGCACCGAGTCGGCGGACGGCATCTGGGCCAGCAGGTCGGCGTCGTCCACCAGCACCACCACGGGGCCCGCCTCGGCCTCCAGCGCCTGCCGCACCTCGTCCGCGCCCGGGTCGGGCGACTCGATGACCACCGCCCGCGGATGCCTGCCCAGGCCCCGCAGCGGCGACTCGCGCGGGGTGAGCGCCACGACCCGCGCCCCGCCCGCCAGCAGCGACACCGCGAGGCTCGCCAGCGCCGTGGAGCGGCCCGCCCCGGGCGGCCCGCTGACCATGAACGACGGGGCGTCCGCCGCGAAGTCCACCCCGACCGGGCCGAGGTCGTCGCCGCCCACCCCGAGCAGCCCCCACAGCGGGCGGCGCATCCCGGTGGGCACCTTCTCGTAGGCGTCGGTGAACGTCACCCGCTTCGGCAGGCTCGCCACCTTCACCGGGCGCCGCGCCGCGGGCACCTCGCGGTCCCGGCGGGCGGCCTCGTCGCCGATCCGCCGCAGCGCCTCCGCCTGATCGCGCCCGGCGCCCGCCGCGCTCAACAGGGCCACCTGCACCTCGGTGGCGCTGCCGCCGCGCCAGCCGCGCCCCTGGGGCACCACGGCCGGGATCTGCTTGGCCGGGATCTGCGCCAGCATGTACTCGCTGCGGTCGGTCAGCCGCAGCAGCAGCCGCTCGTCGTTCAGCGAGGCCACCTTGCCGGACAGCAGGGCGCGTTCGGACGTGGCGATCACATGCAGGCCCATCGGGGCGCCCTCGCGGATCAGCGCCGTCAGCTCCTGCACCGGCCGCCCGCCGTCATGGTCGCCGAGCAGCGCGGTCAGCGAGTCCCAGCCGTCGATGAGCAGCACCGTGTGGGCGGGGCGCTCGGCGGGCGGCAGCAGCGAGCGCAGCTCGGCCAGATTCGCCGCGCCGTGCGAGGTGAGCAGCTCCTGCCGGCGCCCCATCTCGGCGATGAGCCGTGCCAGCAGCCGGTTCAGCCGCTCCAGGTCGGCCCGGGGCACCACCGCGCCGCAGTGCGGCAGATCGTTCAGCGCCGCCAGCGCGCCGCCCGCCGCGTCGATGCCGTAGAGGTGGACGTCGGCGCAGGAGTGACGGCGGGCCAGGGCGCCCGCGATGGTCCGCAGCGCCTGGGAGCGGCCCGAGCGCGGCGTGCCGATGATGTAGAGGTGCCCGAAACGGGAGAGGTCCAGCTCCAGCGGCTCCTGGCGCTGGGCGCCCGGCAGGTCGGCCAGCGCCCACGGCACCGGTGCGAGCCCGGCGCCCGGCCGGTCGGGGCGGACCGGAAGCTCCTCCAGGGTGATCGACTGCGGCAGCGCGGGCAGCCACGGGCTGGGCTGCTGCGCGATGGCGAGCGAGGCCGAGGCCTCGCGTACGGCCTCCACCAGCGCCGTCAGATCGGTGGGCACCTCATCGGCGCCCAGCGGCAGCGGGTCGTCCTCGGCCTCGTGCGCGGGGCCCGGCTCGGCCGCCGTGCGGCCCAGCAGCGACCAGGTCAGCTCGGCGGCCCAGACCATGGCCTCGGGCGCCTCGGCCTGGGCGGACCCGGCGGCGGCGTCAGCGTTGTCGTCCTGGCGCGGCGCGCCCACGAAGGCCGTCTGGAACGGCAGCACCGAGCGGTGGCCGATCCGGGCCAGCGCCCGGCCCGGGGTGGCGCTGGAGATCGTCACCGCGTCGTTGACCTCGAGCACGTCCTGGCTGTCCATCGCGTCGGTGACGCGCAGCGCGATCCGCAGATTGGTGTTGGCCCGGATGTCGGCGGTGACCACACCGGCGGGCCGCTGGGTGGCCAGCAGCAGATGCAGCCCGAGGGAGCGGCCGCGCTGGGCGATGCCGACCAGTCCGGGGACGAACTCCTGGACGTCGCGCGCGAGCGTCGCGAACTCGTCGATGACCAGCAGCAGCCGGGGCAGCGGGGCCATCCCCGGGTCGCGCCGCCGCATGGCCCGGTACTCCCCGTGGTCCTTCGCCCCCGCCTCCGCCAGCACCCGCTCGCGCCGGACCAGTTCGGCGGTCAGCGAGGCCAGCGCCCGCTCCACCAGATGGCTGTCGAGGTCGGTGACCATGCCGAGCACATGCGGCAGCCGTACGCAGTCCTGGAAGGCGCTGCCGCCCTTGTAGTCGACCAGGACGAACGTCATCTCGTCCGGCCGGTTGACCGCCGCCAGCGAGGCCACCAGCGTCTGGAGCAGCTCCGACTTGCCGGCGCCCGTGGTGCCCGCGATCAGCCCGTGCGGGCCGTCCTTGATCAGGTCGAAGGTGACCGGTCCGGTGTAGCCGACGCCCAGCAGCGCCCCGGTGGACGCCGGCCGCTTGGCCCAGCGGCGGGCCAGCTCCGGGGCCGTGGGCGGCTCCAGGTCCAGCAGCCCGAGCAGCCGCACCTGGTCCGGCAGGCCGTCCGAGCCGTCCGGTGTGACGTCCCGTACGGGCGCCAGCGAGCGGGCGATCCGCTCGCACCAGTCGGTGTCCACCTGGTCGGGGCGGATGCCGGTCACATCGGCGCTGCCGGTGCGGCGCACCGTCAGCTCGCGCGCGCCCACCGCGCAGACCGTGACGCACTCCTCGGGGAGCATCCGCTCCTCCTGGTCCAGGCAGATCAGGAACACCCGCACCGCCGGGCCCTCCTTGAGCACCTGGACCACGCCGGGCACATCGCGCAGCCGCCGCGCCCCGTCGAGCACCACCACCAGGTCCGGCTCGCTCAGCAGGGCTCCGCTCATCGCGGAGTCCCGGGCGCGCATCCGCGACCGGATGGCCGAAACCAGCTCGGAGACCCGGTTGGCGACGGTCTCGGGGTCGTTGCCGACCGTCACCGACGGGCCGCCGGAGCGCGCCACCGCCACCCCGCCGCGCCCGGGGCGCGCGTGCGGCAGCCAGCGCACCCACTCCCACGCGGACGCCCCCGCCATGTCCGTGAGCACGGTCACCCGTACGTCCCGGGGGCTGTGCAACACCACCGCCTGGGCCACCGCCCAGCGGGCCAGCGCCCGGGCCGCGTCCCGCTCCCCCGCGATGCCGACCACGCCGTCGGCGCACAGGTCGACCTGGACCGGCATGTCCGGGATCCGCCAGTTCACCGACCGGTGGTTGTCCTCCCGGGAGCTGTCGTCGATCGTCAGCAGGGAGGACTGGCCGACCGTCCCCACCCGCAGCGCCAGGTGGTCCGGGTGGCCGCGCCGCCGCTCCCACAGCCGGGCGCCGGGCCCGACCGCCCACAGCCCGGTGGTGGCCGGATCGGGCCCGGCGGCGGCCCGCAGCCGCCGCTCGCGCCCGACCTTCTCCAGGACGTCCGCCTCCAGCGAGGCGCGGCGCGCGCGGTAACTCGCCACCCCGGCCAGATACTCGCGCCGGCCACTGCGGCGGGTGGTCACATAGTTCGCGACGGCCAGGAACGGACTGAAGATCGCGAACATCAGATAGAAGTACGACCCGAGGAACGTCACCATGGCGATGCCGAGGAACATCGGCGCCACCACCACCAGCACCGGGATCGACCGCCGCGACGGCGGGGTCGGCGGTGCCGGGAGGACGAACCGCTCGGGCGTCAGCGGCGGAATGATCCTCGGCGGCCGGTTGAAGTCCAGATACGCGCCGTCGGCCGACGCCGTCACCGCCGCGTCGGCCTCGGTGGGCTCCGCGACCCGCAGCAGGTACTCCCCGAAGACCAGCTCGCTGTCCAGCGGCCACTCCCTCCAGCCGCGCGGCACCGGCTCATGCCGGTCGGCGTCCGGGTCCGGCAGCGGGGGCGGCGGAGCCGGCGGCAGCGGGGCGGCGTCGGCACGCGGCCGCTCGGGCGGCGGCTCGGGCGCCGACAGCGCCACGGCGGCGCCCGCCTGACCGGGGTTCAGCAGCACGCCGCCGTCCGGGCGGACCGTCACCCGGATCCCGGCGGACGGCACGTCGCGGCCCTCCAGCCGCACCGCGCTGCCGGGCTCCGGGCCCACCGTGTACGTACCGGGGCGGAGCAGCCATACGCGCCCCGCGCCCCGCCCGCCCACGAGCTGAAGCTCGACCTGGGGGCCGCGCGGCAGCCGCTCACCGTCGGCGGACCGCGACGGCGGCGGCAGTTCCTCGCGCGCCGGCCCGTACGCGCCCCCGTCCCCCGGCGCCGGAGCCCCGAGCCCCAGCCGGGCCCCGTCCCGTACGCCGGCCGCCGCCAGCGGCAGCTCGGCGGGCAGCTGCCGGTCCCCGAGGAACAGTTCGGTGCCCTCGGGGCCCGTGGCATGACCCATCTCGGCCAGACGGACGGCGACGGCCCGGGCGGTGGTGGTTCCGCTGGTGTCGAGCACGACGTCGCTGTCGGCAACGCTCACAAAAAGTCTCACGGCTGCGAAGAGGTCCGTTCGTCGGTCGTGCCTGATGCGGCGGAGACGCCACCGACCGACCGGGTGGGCGGCGCGGCGGGTGCGGGCTCGGCGAGATCGCCGTCGTCCTCGGGGACTCCGGCCGGGGCCGGGGCGGGCTCGGCCGTCCCGGCCGACCGGGCCTGCTCGGTTCTCTCAGGCTTCTCAGTGATGTCGGCTGCCGGGGACGGCCGTTCCCGTGCCGGTCCCGGGCGCTCGTCCGGCTCGGCGGCGTCGGGTTCGGCGAAGTCCGGCTCGACGCGCGGACGCGGAACGGGAGTCGGGGCTGGAGCCGGGGCCGGTTGCGCCGCCGGACGCGCCGGGGCCGGGGCGGGCTCGGCGAAGTCGGCCGCGAAGTCGGCGTCGGTCAAGGCCCCGTGGGGCCGGGCCGCCCCCTCGTCGGGCACGTCCCGCGGGACCGCGGCATCCGTCCGGGGCTCGGCGGCCGGCACCGCGTCCCGCACCGCCGCGCCGGGGCCCGGCAGGACGGTCCCGGCGGGCGGGCGCCGACGGCCACGGCGGATGGAGCGGGCGATGGCCCGGGGCAGGGCGGCGGACTCCAGGTCGAGGTGGAGACCGGGGGCCAGCAGGCGGCCGCCGGGCTCGAGGTGGAGCGTCCAGCAGGCGCCGGGGAAGCGGCCGCCGACCAGGGCCCGGAGGCGTCCGGCCGCGGTGAGTTCGGAGAGCCTGGCGGACTGCTCCGGGGTCGGGGACCAGCACACGACGACCGGGGTCACCGGGGCCTCGGCGGACAGGTCGGATTCCACCTCGTCGAGGAGGGCGTCGAGTTCCGAGCCGTGGTGGCGGGGGTGCACACCGCGGGCGACCAGGACCGGCGGGGCGTCCGGCAGCTGGTCGATCTGGGCGGCCAGGGCCTGCACCATCCCGCGCGCGGCGGGGGGATCGCCTTCGACGGCGAGGGCGGCGGGGCCGCGCAGCCAGTCCACGAGCACGGCGCCGGGCAGCCGTCGGTCGACGCCGAGGGCGAGCAGCAGGCGCTCCGGGCCCTCGGGCGCCTCGACCGAGGCGGCCTGGGCCGACCAGGTCCACTCCCCCGGGTCGGCGGCGGTCCGCTCCCAGGGCCCGGCGGGGGCCAGCGGGTCGCGCCCGGCGAGGATGACCCGGACCCGGTCACGGGCCGGGTTCAGCTGCACCGCCAGGGCGTAACAGCCGTCATCGGCGGTGGAGTCGGCGTGGTCGAGGGCGGCCAGCGCCCGGCCGGGCGCGGCAGGGTCGGTGAGGTAGCCGGAGAGGACCCTGGCCCAGCGGCGGTGGCGGCTGAAGACGCGGAAGGGCTCGGCGAACGCCCGTCGCGTCATGCGCACTTCCCAGACGATACGGCGGCAGGCGCCGCGTACCCCGCCCTGGGATCTGATCAACCGCGCGCTCAGCCAGACCAGCAGGGTGAATGCGGCGAGGAAGCCCAGGAGGATCAGCCAGGAGGCACGATCGGGCATGCCGAGGGCGAGCCATGTGTACACCGGAACCTCACGCTGGGAACGGGTCGGAAGAGCAAACGCTGAACGGCGTGTGACCGACCCACCATACGGGGCCGGGCGCCTGGTTCACTTCTCCGCCTCGGCCAGAATCCGGTCGATGAGGGGGCTGTCGAGTTGGCGGGCCACGGCGACCAGATGTCCGCGTTCGCCCTGCGGTGGTACGTCCGTTCCCGGCAGCCGTTCGCACGGCTGCCGCGGGGGACGCCCGGAACGCAGCGCCTCCAGCGCTCCCCTGATGCCCGCGGCCGCGGCCAGCGCGTCACGGTCCCGTGCGTCCAGGCCGTGTTTCTCGGTGAGGCGCCGCGTGGCGTTCACGATGTGCTGGGAGGTCCAGGGGCGCAGCGCGAGCTGTCCGTCACGGATCTCGTGGGTTCGGCGCAGGGCGTGGAACTCCCAGGCGGATCCGGAGGGTGGGCCGTGGAGGATGACGCCGGGGTCGGCCTGGGTCACGGTGGTCCACAGGGTCTCCAGCGCGTAGAAGTCACGCCGGCGCCGCCGCCGGGCCCGCACCGCGGCACGGGTCCAACCCGCAGACATGATCACTCCGCCGAGGGAGGCCAGCGCGGGGCCCACATCGGTGCTCAGGGTGTCCAGCGCGTCGGAGCCGAGCACCGCGCCGAAAATGGCCAGGACTTTGCACACGCCATAACTTCCGACGCAGACGCAGCCGATCACCAGGAGTCGGAGACTGGAGCGCAGGATCGGGTCGTGCACGTCCTTCAGGCGCCGGCAGCACACGCTCACCATCGACCACAGCGCCACTCCGAACGCCGCCTGGTACACCAGCAGGAACGCGAGCACGGGCGGGCGGTCCGCGAAGGTGGTGTCGAAGGTCAAGGGCCGCTCGTCGGGCGGCAGGTCGGCGGAGAGGAACAACGCCGCCATGACGGCGATGGCGGTGCCATAGCCGGGCAGGACGCGGCGCAGGGCGTCTCGCATGCCGGCCCCCGCGGCTGGTCGGCCGCCTCCCCCGGCGGCGAGTCGCCGAGGTGACCACAGCAGCGCCAGTGCGAGGATGCATCCGCAGCACGCGGTGATTCCGGTGTAGACGACGAGGGTCGCCAGATGGGGGACTCCGCTGACCTCCCCGATCCGCCGGTAGACCGTCGGGGCGGCGGCGAGGAAGCCGGTGCCGGCGAACAGAGCGCCCACGGCCATCAGCAGGAGGCTGGGGATCCGTTCGACCGCCCAGGCCAGTGCCTTGTATCCCGCCAGCCCGTACATGACGGCGCCGACGGCGAAGTAGCCGAGGGTGTGGATGTCGCCGGGGTCAGACATGGCGCCCCTCCCGGTGGATCAGGGACGGCGCGAGCCGCGCGGCCGGGCCGTCCACCGGGGCGAGGTTGAGCTGCTGGTAGAGCAGCGTGCCGATGGTCTCGGCCTCGTGTTCGGTGGGGTCGTCGTAGTGGGAGCGCCCCAGTACGCGGCGCACCACGGCGGGGTCGATGGCGTCGGGCCGGCGGATGTGACCGAGCAGCAGGTGCGCGAGTTCATGGCAGACGACCAGCAGTTGATGGGCTCGGCTGGTGTGCTTGGGGTAGTAGATGAGGTCCTGCGTCAGGTACTGCTCGTACCTGCCCGTCGGTTCGCCGGGGGCCACGTCCTGTTCGATCAGGCGCAGCGTCCGCCGGGTGCGGGCCTCATAGGCGGCGTGCAGTTCGGCGAGGGTCGGATGCGGCGGCAGTCCGAGCTCCCTCAACAGGGACCGGACGCGGCGCCGTTCTGACCGCATGCCCACGCTGTCGTCCTTTCCTTCGCCGCGCTGTCAGAAGGAAAGCACGGAGGGTTCGGAGGGTGGCCGGTTCACCACGGCTTTCTCTCACGGGACTTGTGCGGGCGGCCCACGGCGCGGCGCAGCTGGTCCACCAGGGCGTGGACGGTCTCGCGCATGTCGTGGGGCAGCACGGCGACGCCCTCGGCGATCTGACGGACCTGGTCGTCGTCGAACAGCTCGGTGTCCGCGGCCGCCGAGCCGCCGGCGGCGCGGTCGCGGTGGCCGACCGGCTCGCCGCGCCGCTCCTGTTCGATGGCGCGCAAGTGCCGCTCCACGTCGCGGGTGTAGCGGTCCTCGCCGGGGAGGAAGAAGTACTCCACGCGCACCCCGAACAAGGTGGCCAGCGCGACCGCCCGGTCCGCCCGGGGCACCGAGCGGCCGTTGCGCAGGTTGCTGATCTGGCTCACCGACATCCCGACGGCTTCGGCGATCTCACGCTCCGTGTACGGCCGACCCAAGTCCGCGGGGTAGATGACCTCTTGGAGGCGCTGAAGGCGTCGAGAGAAGCACTCCGCCGCGTCATGACGTCCTGACATCCGCGAACGTTCTCCGGGGTTCTGCTGCGGGGGCGACATACCCGTGGATCCTAAGCGAACCGCACAACGGCCAGGGCCGTTTCATCGGCGCCCGTTCCAGAAAACTGGAACCGGTCGACCCGGGATGGCCCCATATGGGGAAGATGCGGCCCTGGTCTGCCGAATTAGTTGACAGTACCGGCGGGCGTATTACAGGATCGGCTCGCTCGCACGGTCCGGAACCGACCAGCCGACGGGGGCAGGGGGGCGTCACCGGACAGTCGGGCACTGTGCGTCCAGGGCGGACGCACGGATCCGGGACGGGGCGGGGGGTTTCCAAGCCGCTCGGATATCCATCTCTCCTGCCCGCGTGGGAGCCGGGTCCAGGTCCTTGCCATTCGGCGCATCCTCTTAGTCCATCACGACTCCTGACCAAGCTGAGTGATGTTTCGGTAAAGGATTTTCCATGGCGCCGGACAAGACCTCCCGCGGTATGTGCCAAGCGAATTCACCGGCTGCCCGGATGAATACCGAGTACGGCTTGCCCGTATTACCCGCCGCCCGCCGCCCGGTCATTCATGGAATTGCGATACGTCCACAAACAGGGGGAATGGCATGCGCATCAGGATTGTCGACGGTCACCTCCTGATCGGCGACCCCCGGCTGCCACTGAGAGTGTTCCTCTTCCACTACGCGGGCGCGACCGCGCTTTCCATGCTCCCGCTCGCCCGGGCACTGCCGCCGGGGTGCGCCGCGGTCGCGTTCGAGCTGGACGGCCGGGGGGAGTTGGCCGACACTCCCCCGGCGCACAGCTTCGACGACGCGGTGAACCGGCTCTTCCCGGCGTTCCGCAGCTGGGTCGACCGGCCCGCCGTGGTGGTGGGACACGGTGTGGGCGCCCTCCTCGCCCACGCCCTGGTCGCGGAGCTGCCCGACGGGCAGCGCCACCACATCAGGGACGTGGTGCTCTCGGGGGCCCGGTCCCCGGTGACCACCGCGCGGGTCGCGACGCATCCGCGCGCCCCGTTCCTGACCAGGACGCGGGAGGAGCTCGCCGCGGAGC
This sequence comes from Streptomyces sp. NPDC097640, assembly GCF_040302705.1. Taxonomy (NCBI): domain Bacteria; kingdom Bacillati; phylum Actinomycetota; class Actinomycetes; order Kitasatosporales; family Streptomycetaceae; genus Streptomyces; species Streptomyces sp. NPDC097640. The sequence goes on along the minus strand of NZ_JBEOSB010000002.1, from coordinate 281,305 downwards.
TGCGGCGCCACGGCGGCTGCCCCCCTGAGCTGTTCGACTATCCGCACATGCTCGACCTCGCGGTCACCATGCTCGGCCAGGATCTGCACCTCATGGACACGTACCACGAACCGGCGGCCGTGCCGCCGGGTGGCCGGACGGACTACCACGTGTGGTCCGGCCGCGGCGACCGGAGTCTGTCGGCGGCGGAATCGGAGCGGTGGCGGCTGAGCACGCCGTCCCCGCCGCAGCCGCGGGAGTTCGCCGGGGGCCATGTCTTCCTGTGCCAGGAGCGGCCGCCGGCCGCCGCCCTCCGGGAGCTGGTTGCCGCCCGGATCGCCGACATCGCCGATATCGCCGGCGTTCCGCCCTGTCCGGAGCGCGGCGCGGCCTGAGGATCCGAGGACCTGGGGAACGCACAGGAATTTAAGTCAGCTGCTTGACTAAAATGGGTGGGTGGGGTTGCGTAGGCTTTCCTCCCTGGAACCCGCTGTTGCGGTGGAGGACCCGCGGCGGCTCGAGGGACTGGCCGTCGCGGGGCGGCGCGAAGTCCCGGTGCGGTGGTGATCATGGCGGGCAGGACGGTACGGGCGGAACAGGTCAGCGCGACGCGGGAGCTCATCCTGACCGCGGCGGAGCGGCTGTTCGCCGAGCGCGGGGTGTACGCGGTGTCCAACCGCCAGGTCAGCGAGGCCGCGGGGCAGGGGAACAACGCCGCGGTCGGCTACCACTTCGGCACCAAGGCCGACTTGGTGCGCGCGATCGCGCGCAAACACGCCGGGGAGATCGAGCGGATCCGCGGCCGGCTGCTGGCCGGGATCGGCGACTCCGACGACATACGCGACTGGGTGGCCTGCCTGGTGCGCCCGGTCCCCGAGCATCTGGCGGAGCTGGGCAGCCCGACGTGGTACGCGCGGTTCTGCGCCCAGGTGATGACCGACCCGGCGCTGCACGAGATCATCGTCGAGGAGTCGCTGGCCTCCGCGTCGCTGCCGCAGGTCATCGAAGGGCTGAGCCGGTGCCTGCCCGATCTGCCGGCGGAGGTCAGCGCCGAGCGCGGCATCATGGCGCGCGAGCTCATCCTGCACATCAGCGCCGAGCGTGAACGCGCGCTCGCCGAGAACTCCCCCACGCCCCGCGCCACCTGGCACGACGCCGCCACCGGTCTGATCGACGCGATCGTCGGCCTGTGGCTGGCCCCGGTCACCGGCCGCTCCTGACCGCGGCGGGCCCTGCCGGGCAGGCACCCCGGCGGGCAGGGCCTCAGATGGCCAGGCCCTCGGTGGCCTTGAGCACCGCCCGCCGGAACACCTCGGCGTCGGCGGCCCCGTCCGCCTCCGCGGAGCGCCCGGCCCACTCCTCCGCGGCCACCCGCAGGGCCCCGTTGAGCATCACCGCCTTGAGCCTGGGCAGCAGATCCGCGGGGTCCGCTCCGGTGCGGGCGGCGATGATCTCGGTGAAGACGGGTTCGGCGTCGTGGTGGACCTGGAGCCAGACGGCGCGCAGCCCCGGCTCCCCGGGAAGCAACCCGATCAGCCGGCGCATCGCGGAGGGCACCTCCGACGGCTCGGCGGCCGAGGGCAGATCCCACTGGATCCCGTCGCAGAGGGGGCGGTCCGCGGGCCAGTCGCGCAGCCGTCGGGCCACGGCCTCCAGGCCGGCGGCCAGCAGCGGACGTACGCACTCCTCCTTGGAGGGGAAGTAGCGCCACAGCGTGCGGGGGGAGATACCGGCGGCGCGGGCGATCTCCTCGCCCGAGGTCGCCGCCACCCCGCGCTCGCCGAACAGCCGCACCGCCTCATGGGCGATCTCCAGACGGGTGGCCTCCTTGCGCCGCTCGGTCAGCGGCGGACGGCCGGTCGGCCGGGGGGTGCCGGTCGCCGCGGCGGCCCGCGCTCCAGGCTGTTTCACAGTGGTTCCCCGTTCCGCTGTTCGTGGGCGATGCCCGGTGGGTTCCCACCCTAACCAGCGGTTTCGGACCCCGCCGCGGTCGGCGACGGCCTCCGGACAACGCACCTTTTCGCCCCCTTTGGCCACTATGGCAGTCAGTGCCAAAAACATCTAGGGTGACCCGCGGGACGGGCGCACCACGGAGAGCCCGTCCCGTCCGTGCCGCATGCGGAGGAGCCGTATGCGAGGGAAGGGAGCCCCCTGTGAGCAGCATCGGCCTTCAAGGGCGCAGCGTCGTCGTCACCGGAGCGGGATCGGGGATCGGCCGGGCCACGGCGCTCGCCTTCGCCCGGGAGGGGGCGAAGGTACTGGTCGCCGACCTCGACCCGGAAGGGGCCGAGGGGGTCGTCGAGACGATCGCGGCCGAGGGGGGAACCGCCCGCGCGGTGGTCGGCGACCTCGCGGACCAGCAGGTGGTGGACCGGGTCGTGGGCACGGCCGTGGAGGCGTTCGGCGGACTGGACGTCCTGGTCAACAACGCGGGCATCATGGACCGTCTCTCGGCCGTCGCGGACACCGACGACGCCGAGTGGGACCGCGTCATGCGGGTGAACCTGACGGCGCCGTTCCTGCTGACCCGGGCCGCGCTGCCGCACATGGTGTCCGCGGGCCGGGGCTCGATCGTCTTCACCGCCTCCGAGGCGGGCCTGCGCGGCAGTGCGGCCGGCGCCGCGTACACCGTCTCCAAGCACGGGGTCGTGGGCCTGGTGAAGTCGCTCGCCGTGATGTACCGCGACCAGGGGATCCGCACCAACGCCATCGCCCCGGGCGGCACCGCGACCGCCATCCGGGTGGACGCCCGGCCCGGGGCCCATGGCCCGGCCGTGATCGGCGCCTACGCCGGCAACATCGGCAGGATAGCCACCGCCGAGGAGCAGGCCGCCGCCATCGTCTTCCTCGCCTCCGACGCCGCGGCCAACGTCAACGGCGTGGTCCTGCCCGTCGACAACGGCTGGTCCGCCGTCTGATCGAACCCAACTCCCCCGCACTCCACATTGGTTGACTCTTCACCCCTGCGCCATCTGTCGCCACTTGCGACTCCGTCGCGTGGCAGGATGCTGACTGGTGCATGCCAATACTGAACGGCCTGCCCCACACCCCCCGGTCCTTCAGGAGGACGCAGTGAAGAGAAGGTCGCGCATCCGCAAGGTCCCGCTCATCCTCGGCAGCGCCGTCGCGCTGGTCATCGCCTTCCCCGGCACCGCGCTCGCCGACCCCCCGAAGGCGCTGCCCGGTAACGCGGACGGCATGGAGCAGACGTTCCAGCCGGCCTTCGACTACGACACGGACGGCTGCTACCCGAGCCCCGCCATCGGCCCTGACGGGACTCTCAACGGCGGCCTCAACCCGTCCGGGAACCCCAACGGACAGTGCCATGACCAGTCCGACCTCGACAACACCAACGGCTACGCGCGCTACAAGTGCAACAACGGCTGGTGCGCGATCATTTACGGCCTCTACTTCGAGAAGGACCAGGCGACCATCGGCGGGCACCGCCACGACTGGGAACACGTCGTGGTGTGGGTGCAGAACAACCAGGCGCAGTACGTCTCCACCTCCGCCCACGGCAACTTCAACGTCCACACCCGCGACCAGATCCGCTGGGACGGCACGCACCCGAAGGTCGTCTACCACAAGGACGGCCTGAGCACTCACGCCTTCCGCGCCGCGAACTCCAACGACGAGCCGCCGGAGAACCACTACCACACCTGGCAGTTCCCCACCCTGGTCGGCTGGAACGGCTACCCCGCGGGGATCCGGGACAAGCTGAGCCAGGCCGACTTCGGCAGCGCCACCTTCGGCCTCAAGGACGGCAACTTCAACGCCCATCTCGCGAAGGCCAAGCCCTCCGGGATTCCGTTCGACCCCAACGCCTGACGGGCGGGGCCGGGGGCGGCACGGGCCGCCGTACCGCCCCCGGCCACCGGGACACCCGGATCACCTGAACCATTGACGCACTCTCAGCGGACCTCTACCTTTTGCTCGACCTCTCGAACTTCGTTCGACATCTCGGACAAGTATCCCTGGAATGAGGCCCGATGACCGCACCGCTGAGAAGGCGTGTCTTCCTCCGCACCGCGACGGGAGTGGCCGCGGCGCCCCTCGTGTCGGCCCTCGGCGCCGGTCCGGCGGTGTCCGCCGGATCCACGGGGTCCACCGCGGCTGCCCCGGCGGCGGTGGCGCGGCCCGTGCGGCCGTTCGCGCTCAAGGACGTCACGCTGCACGAGGGCCTCTTCGCCGCCAAGCGCCGGCTGATGCTCGACTACGGCCGCGGCTACGACGTCGACCGGCTGCTCCAGGTCTTCCGCGCCAACGCCGGGCTCGACACACGCGGCGCCGTCGCCCCCGGCGGCTGGGAGGGGCTGGACGGCGAGGCGAACGGCAACCTCCGCGGCCACTACACCGGCCACTTCCTCACCATGCTCGCCCAGGCGTACGGCAGCACCGGCGACGAGGCGTACGCGGCGAAGATCCGCACCATGGTCGGCGCCCTGACCGAGGTGCGCGAGGCGCTCCGCGGGGAGCCCAAGGCGCTCGGCGTGCCGGGCAGATTCGGTACCGCGGTGGAGCAACTCCGCGGCTCCTACCAGTACATCGACCTGCCCGCCGATGTGCTCGGCGGGTCCGGTGCCCTCACCCTGTCCGCCTGGGTCCGTCCGGCGCACACCGCCGACTGGGCCCGTGTCTTCGACTTCGGCAACGACACCACCCGCTATCTCTACCTGGCCGCGCGCAACGCCGACGGCGTCCCGCGGTTCGCCGTCACCACCGGTGGCCCCGGCCGGGAACAGGCGCTCGACGGCACCGCGCCACTGCCCCCGGACGAGTGGAGCCATCTGGCGGTGACCCTCACCGGCGGCACCGGCACGCTCTACGTCAACGGCACCGCCGTGCGCACGAACACCGAGCTGACCCTCACCCCCGCCGCGCTCGGCCCCCTGGCCCACGGCTGGCTCGGCCGTTCAGCCTTCCCCGGCGACCCCGTCTTCGCCGGTGCCTTCGACGAGGTGAACATCTGGTCGCGGGCGCTGACCGCCGCCCAGATCGCGGAGCTCCAGGACGCCCCGGCCGCCGGCACCTCGGCGGGCGCGGGCGATCTGGCCTCGTACGGACTGGACGAGAGCGCCGCCACCACCTTCGCGGACGCGTCCGGACACGGACGGCCCGCCACCCTGCGCCGCACCTGGGGCGGGCCGAGCCATCCGGGGTTCCTCGCCGCGTACCCGGAGACCCAGTTCATCACCCTGGAGTCGATGACGAAGGGCGACTACACGGTGGTGTGGGCGCCGTACTACACCGCGCACAAGATCCTGCGGGGGCTGCTCGACGCGTATGCCAACACCCAGGACGCCCGGGCGCTCGACCTCGCGAGCGGCATGTGCGACTGGATGCACTCACGCCTGTCCAAGCTGCCCCCGGCCACTCTCCAGCGCATGTGGGGGATCTTCTCCAGCGGTGAGTTCGGCGGGATCGTCGAGGCGATCTGCGACCTCCACGCGATCACCGGCAAGGCCGAACACCTCGCCCTGGCCCGGCTGTTCGACCTCGACCGGCTCATCGACGCCTGCGCGGCGGGCGAGGACATCCTCAGCGGGCTGCACGCCAACCAGCACATCCCCATCTTCACCGGGCTGCTGCGGCTGTACGACCAGACCGGCGAGGAACGGTATCTCAAGGCCGCGCGGAACTTCTGGCGCATGGTCGTCCCCACCCGCATGTACGCCATCGGCGGCACCAGCACCGCGGAGTTCTGGAAGGACGCCGGGGTCGTCGCCGGCACGCTCAGCGACACCAACGCCGAGACGTGCTGCGCGTACAACATGCTCAAGCTCAGCCGGGCGCTGTTCTTCCACCAGCAGGATCCGGCCTATATGGACTACTACGAGCGCACGCTCCACAATCAGATCCTCGGCTCCAAGCAGGACCGGGCCGACGCGGAGAAGCCCCTCGTCACCTACTTCATCGGCCTGCTGCCGGGGCATGTGCGCGACTACACGCCGAAGGCGGGCACCACCTGCTGCGAGGGCACGGGCATGGAGAGCGCCACCAAATACCAGGACTCGGTGTACTTCGCGGCCTCCGACGCCACCGCCCTCTACGTCAACCTGTACAGCCCCTCCACCCTGACCTGGGCCGACCGGGGCGTCACCGTCACACAGACCACCCGCTACCCGGTCGAGCAGGGCACCACGCTCACCGTCCGGGGCGAGCGGGCCGCCTTCGACCTCCGCCTGCGGGTGCCCGCCTGGGCGACCGACGGCTTCCGGGTCACGGTCAACGGGAAGCGGGTCCAGGGGACTCCGGTCCCCGGCAGCTACTTCACGGTGTCCCGGACCTGGCGCGACGGGGACACGGTCCGGGTCTCGATCCCCTTCCGGCTCCGGGTCGAGAAGGCCCTCGACGACCCGGCGACACAGACCCTCTTCTACGGCCCCGTCAATCTGGTGGCCCGCGACCCCGGCCGGGACCAGCTGCGGCTCGGCCTGTACCGCAACGCGGCCCTGTCGGGCGATCTGCTGCCCTCGCTCACCCCCGTACCGGACAAGCCGCTCCACTACACGCTGGGCGGGGTCGGGCTGGCGCCGTTCCACGAGGGCACCGAGGACCCCACCCACGCCTACTTCCGGCGGGCCGAGCCGGCTGTCGTCTTCGGCGGCACCGACTCCGGTGTCGCCAACCCGGTCAAGGCCGACGACACCACGCTCCTCGACGAGATCTGGGCCGCGGCCCCGTTCCCCACCAAGGCCGCACTCGTCCGGCAGGTGGCGGCCACGGTGGACGCGTGGGTGAGGGCCGGGCTGCTCGGCCGGGCCGAGGGCGAGGCCGTCGTACGCACCGCGCGCGACGCCTCGTACACCCCCTGACCCGCCGGCCGGCCGCCACGGAGGATCACCGGCGGATCACTTCGGCGGATCACTTCCGGCACACCGCCAGGCAGGGCCGCGTCCACGCCTGGCGGTCGCAGAGAAACCCCAGACCGATGCCGAGCAGCCAGGAGTCCTTCGCCAGCGGAAGCCCCTCCGGGGTGGGCAGGGGGCTGCCCTTCGGGTGCGTTCCGGGGGTGCGCAGATACAGCCCGACCAGAGCGCCGGCGAAGGCGGTGAGCCCGGCCCCGGCGACGGCGGTGGGCACCAGGGGCGACAGAAGCGCCGCGCCCAGAGTCACCTCGGCACAGGACAGCAGCCGGGTGAACCGATGCGGTGACATCCCGCGGAACCAGGGGTACGCCCCGGCCGCCATGCCATGGAGCCCCTGCTCGGTCTGCTCGTCGGCGTGGCGCTTGCCCAGGCCCGAGTGCAGGATGAGCACCCCGGTCGTGAGCCGGGGAGCGATGTGGTGGAGTCTCATCGGGGCGTACATGGCCTCTCCCTTCGCCGGAAAGCGGGTAACCGTCGGGTAACCCTGGTCACGAGGTGTATGCACGCCCCGCTCACCCGCCCGACAGAGAGGCCCACCCACCATGCGCATCGCACTGAGCCAGCTCACCACCGGCCCGGATCCCGAGCGGAACCTGGCCGTCCTGCGCGAGCAGACGGGCCGCGCGGCGGAGGCCGGGGCCCGTCTCGTGGTGTTCCCCGAAGCCACGATGGCCTGCTTCGGCACCTCTCTGACGTCGCTCGCCGAGCCGCTGGACGGGCCGTGGGCCACCGGGGTCCGGCAGATCGCCAAGGACTCCGGCCTGGTGGTCGTGGCCGGCATGTTCACCCCGGCGCCCGACGGCCGGGTGACCAACACCCTGCTGGCCACCGGCCCCGGGGTCGAGGCCTCCTACGACAAGATCCATCTGTACGACGCCTTCGGCTTCACCGAGTCCAGGACCGTGGCGCCGGGTTCGCGGGTGGTCACCTTCGACCTCGACGGCGTCCGGATCGGCCTGGCCACCTGCTACGACGTGCGCTTCCCCGAACTGTTCCGGGCCCACGCCGACGCCGGCGCGCAGCTCTCGCTGCTCCCCGCCTCCTGGGGCGCCGGACCGGGCAAGCGCGAGCAGTGGGAACTGCTGATCCGCGCCCGGGCCCTGGACGCCACGATGTGGCTGGCCGCCGTCGGCCAGGCCGACCCCGCCGCCACCGGCCACGCGCCCACGTCCTCCGCCCCCACCGGCATCGGCCACAGCGCCCTCATCGGCCCCGACGGCACCGTGCGACAACGGCTGGACGCGGCCCCCGCGCTCCTGGTGGGGGACGTGGACCCCGACGAGGTCACGTCCGTCCGGCGCACGGTGTCCGTCCTGGCCAACCGCAGGCTGGGCGGCGCATGAGCGCGTGGCGACCAGGCCGCGGCAACGCGCCCGCGCCCCCTCACCGGCGGGACCTCAGGCGTCGTACGAGCTGCGCGGCGGCCTCCTCACCGCCCCGTGGCGCCTGTGGCCACTCGTCGACGCGCGTCCACCAGAATTCCCGGGGCGTGCCGGGGTAGCGCGGCAGGAGATGCAGGTGCAGATGGGACACGCGGTCACCGATCACGGCCGCGTACACATGCTCGGCGCCCTCGACCTCCCGCAACGCCCGCGCGGACCTGGTGTTCCAGCGCCCCATGCGCTCGGCCTCCTCGTCGGTGAGGTCGGCGAGGCCGGCCGCGTGCCGACGCGGCTCCACGAGGAGGTGTCCCAGATAGACCTCCGCCGACTGCCCCGGAGCCCGCGGGGACACATGCGAGACCACCACCAACTCGTCCTCGTGCACCGGCCCTCCCGGCATCAGCGTGACATCGCGATGCTTCCGGCACACGAAGCAGTCCACAGGGCGCTCCTCAGGCGTCTCGGTCGCCCTCTGCGGCCTCGTCATGGTCGCCCTCCTCGGCTCGGGGCGGGTCAGCCCAGGCCCGGTACCACCATGGCCAGCCAGGCCACGACCGGGACCGTCGCCACCACCACGCCCCCGTACACCATCAGCTGGCGGAAGAAGCGGTCGCGGTCGACGTCGGGGGCGGCCGCGAGCACCAGGGCGCCGTTGGTGGAGAAGGGGCTGACGTCGACCACGGTGGCCGAGACCGAGAGGGCGGCGACCATGCCGACCGCGCCGATGTCGCCCTTGGCGAGGAAGGGGACGGCGAGGGGGATCAGCGCGCCCATGATGCCGACGGAGGAGGCGAAGGCGGAGATGACGGCGCCGATGTAGCAGAGCAGGAGAGCCGCGAGGAGGGGGACGCCGATGTCGCTGACGGCCCGGCCCGCGTAGTCGATGGTGCCCATCTCCTGGAGCACGCCGATATAGGTGAGCACGCCGCAGATCAGCAGCACCGTCGGCCACGAGATCTCGTTGGCCGCCTTCTTGCCGTCCTTGGGCCAGAACAGGCTCAGCAGCGCGGCGAGGGTGATCGCGGCGAGGCCCGCGTCGAGGTCGAAGACGAGCACGGCGACGACGAGGGCGACCAGGGCGAGGAGGGTCGCCACCCGGTCGGGGGTCAGGCCGCTCGCCGCCCCCTCGACGGCCGGGTCGTCGGCCGGGGCGTCGGCCGGCCGGGGCTCCGTTGTCGCGGTCGCGGTCGCAGTCGTGGTCGCGGTCGCGTGGCGTGGCAGCTTCAGGCCGCCGCAGACGACGAAGACGACGGCGGCGATGACCAGGTTGACCACCAGGCTGGCCAGGAAGAGCGTGATCTCGTTGCCGGGCAGCTTCTCCCGTTCCACGATCCCGTTCACGATCGAGCCGTAGATGCTGATCGGTGAGAAGCCGCCGCCCTGGGCGCCGTGCACCACCATGGCCCCCATCAGCAGTGGGCTGATGCCGTAACGCGCGGCGAAGCTCAGCGCGATGGGGGCGACGATCGCGACCGCGGCCGGGCTCACCGCGCCGATCGCGGTCAGGACACCGGTGATCGCGAACATCACCCAGGGGATCAGCGCCACCCGCCCGCGCACGAGTCTGACCGCGGCGTGGACCAGCCACTCCGTGGTGCCGTTGGCCCGGGCGAGGGCGAACAGATACGTCACGCCCACGAGGACCACGAAGAGGTCTCCGGGGAAGCCCGCGAAGATGCCGTCGGCGTCAAGGTCGGCGACCAGCTCTCCCACGCCGAACGCCGCTGCGAAGGACAGCGCGCCCATATTGACGGAGCGCGTGGTGGCCAGCACGAAGACCGCCACCAGCGCGATGATCGAGATGAGTTCGGGGGACAATGAGAGCTCCCGTCGCCAAGTGGCCAGTGGCGGAATCACGGTGGGCCCCACGGTGCGTCATAGTCAATACTGAGGAAGCAGATTGGCTCAGCCACTTGTCCAGTGAGCCAGTGGGCCAGTGCGCCGCTCGGCCACTGATCCGCTGGTCACCGGGACAGTAGGGGTCTCGACGCCGAGGGAGTGCCCGTATGACCGACGCACTGCGCCCGATGGCTCGCCAGCGTCTCTACCAGCAGGTGCTGGAGCGACTGCGCGCCTACGCCGCCGAGGGCGGCCTGCGCGCGGGCGACCGGCTGCCACCGGAGCGGGAGTTGGCCCGGCGGCTCGGGATCAGCCGGGCCTCCGTCAAGCAGGCCGTCGTCGTTCTCGAGGTGCAGGGCCTGGTGGAGGTCCGCCAGGGCGGTGGCACCTACCTGCTCAGGGACGAGCTCGACGCCGAGCCGGTGGAGCGGCTGGTCGAGCGGCGCCGCCGCCTCCCCGATGTGCTCGACGCCCGCGAGGCGCTGGAGACCAAGATCGCCGAACTCGCCGCCGAGCGCCGCACGGACGAGGATCTCGCCGCCATGGAGTCCGCCCTGGACTGGATGGAGGACGAGATCGAGTCCGACCGCCATGGCACCGAGGGCGACCGGCGGTTCCATGAGGCCGTGACGGCCGCCGCCCACAGCCCGCTGCTGGCCGAGTTCATGCGGTCCATCGCCGACCAGATCGGCGAGAGCCGCGCGGAGTCGCTGCGCCAACCCGGCCGCCCACGCCGCTCCCTGGCCCAGCATCAGCGCATCCTGGACGCGATCGTCGCGGGCAACCCCCGGGCCGCCGCCACGGCGATGCGGCGCCATCTGCGGACCGTCGCGCAGGTCCGCCTCCTGTCCTGGAACCCGGACGACTGAGCCCGGCCGCAGCCGTGGACGGGCCACGGCAGTTCACCCGCCGTCGGTGGCGGGGTCGGGGTCCAGGTCGGGGTCTGCGGACGGCTCCTCAGCCGGGAAGAGGATCGGGCTGAGCAGATAGCGGGCGCGGTCGCCCGTGGGTGTGTTGGCCAGCCGGGGCGCGATCGCACCCCGCAGCTCGCCGATCATCTCGTGGAGTTCGTCCCGGCTGAGCCACACCGCGTGCTGCCGGTAGCCGACCAGGTCGGCCGCCGGGTCGGCCCCCTCCCGGTCGAGATAGGCGTCGAACTCGGCGGCCAGGGTGGCCATCGCCGCGGCGAAGCCGCGCCGGTAGTCGTCGAGCGACAGCGACTCCATCATCTCGGCGTCGATCACCGCCCGCTCCTGGCGCAGCCGGTACCGGCGCTCGACCGCGCCGCGCACCCGCCGTTCCTCGGCGACTTCCAGGAGCCCCCCGTCCGCGAGCAGCTCGATGTGCCGGTAGACCGTGGCCTTCGAGACATCGGGGATCCGGGCCGACAGCTGGGCCGTCGACAGCAGTCGTCCCCCGCGCAGCGCGTGCACGATCCGCAGCCGTACCGGATGCGCCAGCAGCTCCAACGTGTCCATCGCCCAACGATCTCATATCTGCTACCTTTCGCAAAAATGAGAACGCAGGAAGGGGAGGCGGGGATGGCGACGGAAACCGATCCGGCGAAGACCGCCGTCGCGGTCGTGGAGATGGCGCGCGAGGGGTGCTTCGACGAGATCGCGCAGCGGTTCGCGCCAACGCTGCGCGCGGCCGTGTCCGCCGACGCGCTACGGCTCGCCTGGGGCATGGAGTTGGGCAAGCACGGAGCGGTCACCGCCATCGGGGACCCGGTGGCCGAGCCGCCCGGGGCGGGACGGGTCCGGGTGAGTGTCCCTGTGTCCTGCGAACGCGGGGGCCTCACCGTCGTCATGTCGGTCGACGACACCGGCAGCCTGAACGGCCTGCGGTTCGCGCCCGCGGCCACCGCGCCGTGGACGCCGCCTCCGTACGCCGCTCCGGAGCGGTTCGAGGAGAGCGCCGTGACGCTCGGCCACGCTCCGCTCGCCGTATCCGGCACGCTGAGCCTGCCGCGCGGGGACGGCCCGTGGCCCGGCGTGGTGCTGCTCGGCGGCGGAGGGCCGTTCGACCGCGACGGGAGCGCCGGGCCGAACAAACCGCTCAAGGATCTCGCGTGGGGGTTGGCGAGCCGTGGCGTGGCGGTGCTGCGCTTCGACAAGGTGACGTACGCCCACCCCGGACGGGTGGCGGACGACCACGACTTCACGATGGCCGACGAGTACGTGCCGCACGCGGCCGCCGCCGTCCGGACGCTCCAGGACCGGCCGGCCGTGGATCCCGGGCGGATCTTCGTGGTCGGCCACAGCATGGGCGGCAAGGTGGCCCCGCGGGTGGCGGCGACCGAGCCCTCGGTCGCCGGTCTGGTGCTGCTGGCCGCCGACGCCGAGCCGATGCACCGGGCCGCCGTCCGCGTGGCGCGCCACCTCGCCTCGCTGGCCCCCGGGCCCGCCGCGGACGCCGCCGTCGAGGCGCTCACGCGACAGGCCGCGGTGGTGGACAGCCCCGGCCTGTCGACCTCGACACCCGCGGAGTCGCTGCCGCTCGGCCTGTCGGCCGCGTACTGGCTGGACCTGCGCGGCTACGACCCGGTCGCGGCCGCCGCGGCCCTGGGCACACCGATGCTCGTGCTCCAGGGCGGCCGCGACTACCAGGTGACCGTCGCGGACGATCTCGCACGGTGGCGGGCGGGGCTCGCCCACCGCCCGGATGTGACGACGCGCGTGTACGAGGCCGACAACCACCTGTTCTGCCCGGGCTCGGGGCCCTCGACGCCCGCCGAATACGAATCCGCGCACCACGTCGACCCGGCCGTCGTCGCCGATATCGCCGAGTGGCTGTCGCCGCCCGCGTGAGCGTCGGACAGGGGCTAGGCCGGGCTCGCCCAGGTGCCCCGCTCGGCGGACCGGGCCATGGCGTCCAGCGCGGCGGCGCTGCGCACGGCGTCGTCCAGGGTGGCGCCGTGCGGCGTGCCCTCGGCGATGGAGCGCAGGAAGTGGTACGCCTCGATGACCTTGAGGTCGTCATAGCCCATGCTGTTCGCCGAGCCGGGCTGGAAGGCCGCGTACTCGCCGTGTCCGGGGCCGACGTACAGGGTGCTGACGGGCTGGTCCTGGTAGGCGTCGCCGCGGCTGACGCCGAGTTCGCCCATGCGGCGGAAGTCCCAGAGGACCGCGCCCTTGGTGCCGTGGATCTCGAAGCCGTAGTTGTTCTGCTCGCCGACCGAGACCCGGCTCGCCTCCAGCACGCCCCGCGCGCCGGAGGCGAAGCGCAGCAGACAGGACACGTAGTCCTCGTTCTCCACCGGGCCCAGCTCGCCACCGGCGGAGCGGGTGTGGCCGGCGGTGGCCCCGGTGGGGCGGGCCCGCTCGGGCACGAAGACGGCGGTGTCGGCGGCCAGCGACTCGATCTCGCCGAGTAGAAACCGGGCCAGGTCCACGCCGTGCGAGGCAAGGTCGCCCAGCACTCCGCTGCCGCCGCGCTCGCGCTCGTAGCGCCAGGTCAGGGCCCCCTCGGGGTGGGCGGCATAGTCGCTGAACAGCCGGATGCGGATATGGGTGACGGCGCCGATCTCCCCTGCGGCGATCAGCTCGCGGGCGGCGGCGACGGCGGGCGCGTTGCGGTAGTTGAAGCCGACGGCGCCCTGGACACCGGCCTTGGCCACGGCGTCCGCGACCGCGCGGGCGTCCTCGGCGGTCAGGCCGACCGGCTTCTCGATCCAGATGTGCTTGCCCGCCTCGGCCATGGCGGTGCCGATCTCGCGGTGCAGGAAGTTCGGGGCGGCGATGCTCACGGCCCGGACCCGGGGGTCGGCGGCGATCTCCCGCCAGTCCCGGGCCGCGGTGGCGAAGCCGTACCGTTCGGCGGCCTCCTCGGCGCGGCCGGGCACCTCGTCGGCGACGGCGACCAGTTCGGGCCGTACGGGCAGCTGGGGGAAGTGGTGCGGCACCCGGGCGTACGCCTGGGTGTGCACCCGTCCCATCCAGCCGAACCCCACGACGGCGACGCCGAGCGTACTCACCATGACTGCCCCTCTTTGGACCGTTCCAAAATGTTCCCGGCCCACACTGAAGACCATCTCCGCACCTGTCAATCCCTTTGACAACCCGACACGCGCTATGGAACGGTCCAGGCCATGAGACCACCGACGATCCGCGATGTCGCCGAACGCGCCGGAGTGTCGAAGTCGCTGGTCTCCCTGGTGCTGCGGGGCTCCGACCAGGTGCGCCCGGAGAAGCGGCAGGCCGTCCTCGCCGCCGTCGAGGAGCTGGGCTATCGGCCCAACGCCGCCGCGCGCAGCCTCAGCGAGCGGCGCACCCGCACCGTCGGGGTCCTGCTCAACGACATGCGCAACCCCTGGTTCGTGGAGCTGCTCGAGGGCCTCAACTCCCGGCTGCACGACTCCGGTCTGCGCATGCTGCTGGCCGACGGACACCTCAACCGGCGCCTCGGCGAGGACCTCACCCGTACCTTCACGGATCTGCGGGTCGACGGTCTGATCGCCGTCGGCACGCTTCCGGCCGCCGAGGCGCTGGCCACCGCGGCCGGGAGCGTGCCGACCGTGGTGGCGGGCGCCCGCGAGCCGGTGCTGCCCGGGGTGGACATCGTCGCGGGCGACGACGAGCACGGCGCGCGCCTTGCCACCGAACACCTCATCGGCCTCGGCCACCGGCGCATCGCCCATATCGCGGGGCCGGGGGCGGTCGGCGAGCTGCGCCGCCGCGGCTTCGAGGCGGTGATGCGCGAGCGCGGGCTGACCGGGACGGCGACCGTGGAGCAGGGCGACCTGACCGAGGAGGGCGGCTACCGGGCCACGGTCCGGCTGCTCAGCGCCCGGGAGCGGCCCACCGCCGTCTTCGCGTTCAACGACATAGCCGGTGTCGGCGCCCTGTCGGCCGCCGAGGAGCTCGGCCTCCAGGTGCCCCGCGACCTCTCCCTCGTCGGCTACGACAACACGTATCTCTCGCGCCTGCGCCATCTGTGGCTCACCACCGTGGACAACGCAAGCCACGACGTGGGCCGCCGCGCCGCGCGGTGTCTGCTCGAGCGGATCGCCGACCCCGCCCGCCCCGCCGAAGTGGTCCTCACCACCCCGGCCCTGGAAGTCCGCGGCACGACGGCGCGGCCGTAGCGGGCCGGTGGACCAGCGGCCCGTCCGGCTACCGGCTCGCCGGCTCCGCCTTGGCCCGGCCCATGATGCTGAGCGCGTTGGCGACGACGACGGCCCCGATGCCGGCCCACTCGATCCACCCCAGGCGCTGCCCGAGGACGATCCACCCGACCAGGGCGGCGAGCACGGGGTTGACGCTCATGAAGAGCCCGAAAGCCTGGGCAGGCACCCGGCGCAGGGTGAACAGGTCCGCGAGGTACGGCACGGCCGAGGAGAGGACCCCGGCGGCGACGGCGCAGCCGACGGCCGCCGCGGTCGGCGGCTGCCGGACGGCGAGGACGATGCCGACGGGCAGGAACATCAGGGCGGAGAGTCCGGCGGCGGCCGCCGACCCCTGCGCGCCGGGGATGCGTCGGCCGACGGTGCGGTTGAGCAGGATGTAGGACGCCCAGCAGACGGCGGCCAGCGCGGCCAGGCCCATCCCGAGGTAGTCGGCGGAGGGCCGCGGGCGCATCAGGGTGATGACGCCCGCCGCGGCCACGACCGCCCAGCACGCGTCCGCGCGGCGGCGCGAGGCGGCCAGGGCGATGGTGAGCGGGCCGAGGAACTCCAGGGTCACCGCCAGCCCCAGGCCGATCCGGTCGATGGCGCTGTACAGGGACAGGTTCATGGTCCCGAACACCAGGGCGAGCAGCAGCACCGGCCACCACTGCCGCCAGGTGAAGGTCCGCGGCCGGGGCCGGGCCACGGCGATCAGGACGACGGCGGCGACGTACTGGCGTACCGCGACGACGCCGAGGGGCCCGAGGACGGGGAAGGCGAGGGACCCGGTGGCGGCGCCGATCTGGTTGGACAGGCCGCTGCCCACCATGGTGGCCACGCCGGCCAGGCGCGCTCCCTCGGGCTTCGGCGCGGAGACGACCGGCGCGGGCCGGTGTGCGGAGGCTGCTCGCATGCCCCGATCCTGCGGCGGCCCGGCTCTTGCGCAAAATGCATCGACGGCGGGATCTATACGCTTGAGTCATGGATGAGGCTCGGGCCATGGATGTGGAGCTGCGGCAGTTGCGCTGCCTCGTGGCGATCGTCGACGAGGGCAGTTTCACGGATGCCGCCATCGCGCTCGGCGTCTCCCAGGCGGCGGTGTCCCGCACGCTGGCCTCGCTCGAGCGCGCTCTCGGCGCGCGGCTGCTGCTGCGGACCTCCCGCGAGGTGACGCCGACGGGGACCGGTCTGCGCGTGGTGGCGCACGCCCGGCGGGTGCTCGGGGAGGTGGACGGCCTGGTCCGGGAGGCGACCTCCGGCCACCGGCGGCTGCGGATCGGCTACGCCTGGTCGGCGGTGGGCCGCCACACACTGGCCTTTCAGCGCCGCTGGGCCCAGGCGCGGCCCGAGACGGAGCTTCAGCTGGTCCGCGTCAACTCCGCCACCGCGGGGCTGGCGGAGGGCGTCTGCGATCTGGCCGTGGTGCGCAGACCGCTGGACGACCGCCGCTTCGACTCCGCCATCGTGGGTCTTGAGCCGCGTCTGTGCGCCCTGGCCGCCGACGACCCGCTGGCCCGGCGCCGCTCGCTCAGGCTCGCCGACATCAGCGGGCGCACGCTGCTGATCGACCGGCGGACCGGCACCACCACCACGGAGCTGTGGCCGTCCGGCTCGCGTCCGGCGACCCAGGAGACACATGACGTCGACGACTGGCTGACCCTGATCTCCACCGGCCGCTGCGTGGGCATCACGGCGGAGTCCACCGCGAACCAGTACCCGCGGCCCGGCGTGGCCTACCGCCCGGTGCGCGACGCCGAGCCGATCGCGGTGCGGCTCGCCTGGTGGCGGGACGATCCGCACCCTGCCGCCCAGTCGGCGATCGAGCTGCTCACGGCGCTCTACCGGACGGGATGAGCTCCGCCGGCGGCGCTCACAGGTGGCGGAGCAGGGCGTGCAGGACCGGGTTGTCGTTGGTCTCGCGCCAGACGAGGTTGAGCTCCACGGGGTTGGGGGTGTCCAGCTCGACCGGCTTGAAGACGACGTCGGCGTAGCGCAGCCGCGCGGCGGCCTCGGGCACCAGGGACACCCCGAGGCTGCAATTGACCAGGGCCAGGATGCTGTGGACCTGGCTCAGGTACTGGGAGAAGACGGGGGCCACATGCGCCGCGCTGAAGATGCTGATCAGCAGCTCGTGGAAGTAGCGGGCCTCCGTGGGTGAGTACATCAGGAACGGCTGTCCGTCGAAGTCCGCCACCTGAAGCGGTCCCTCGCGCGCCGCCAGGGCGTGGTCGCTGGGCAGCGCCGCGAGCAGCCGCTCCCGCACGGCCGGGCGGGACCGCAGGTCCGGGCCGGTGACCGAGGGCCGGCCGAGCCCGAGGTCCAGCCGGTTCTGGGCCAGGGCCTCCAGCTGGTCGCGGGTGACCATCTCGTGCAGCACGATCTCCGCCCGGGGCATGGCCGTACGGGCGGTCTCCAGCAGCGTGCCGAGTGTGGAGTAGGCGCTGGCCGCGGTGAAACCGATGGCGATGCTCCCCGCCTCGCCGGTCGACACCTGCCGGACGGCGAGCGCCGCGTACTCGGACTGGCGCAGAATGCGGCGGGCCTCGGTCAGGAAGGCGCGCCCCGCGGGGGTGAGCCGCACCGAGCGGTTGGTGCGGTCCAGGAGCTGGACCCGCAGGTCGTTCTCCAGCAGCTGGATCTGGCGGCTCAGCGGTGGTTGCGTCATCTTGAGCCGCTCGGCGGCCCGGGTGAAGTGCAGTTCCTCGGCGACCGCCACGAAACTGGCGAGTTGAGCGAGAGTGAACAATGATGCTCTCCCTGTATCAGCGCATACAAATTTTAAGTTAGACGGAGATCAATCCACCACTTAGCGTCAAGGGGCGGCTGAGCGAGACACGCCCGCGACACCGCGACCGGGCCACCTCAGGGGCCGGTCGCCCCGCTCGCACCCACAGGGAACGCTAAGTAATGAGCAAACCGGAAACGACGGCACTTGCCGCGCAGCAGGCAGGCGAGGCGACCCTCGACAGGATCTCCTGGATCAAGCTGTCCTCGGTCACCCTTCCGCTGGCCACTCCCATCAGCGACGCGAAGGTCTTCACCGGGCGGCAGAAGCCGATGACCGAGGTGGCCTTCCTCTTCGTCGAGCTCGCCACCGAGGGGGGCCATCAGGGCATCGGTTTCAGCTACTCCAAGCGGGCCGGCGGCCCCGGCCAGTTCGCGCACGCCAAGGAGATCGCCCCGACGCTGCTCGGCGAGGACCCCAGCGACATCGCCAAGCTCTGGACGAAGCTGGTGTGGGCGGGCGCCTCCGTCGGACGCAGCGGACTGTCCACCCAGGCCGTGGCGGCCTTCGACATCGCCCTGTGGGATCTGAAGGCCAAGCGCGCCGGGCTGCCCCTGGCCAAGCTGCTGGGCGCCCACCGCGACTCGGTCCGCTGCTACAACACCTCCGGCGGCTTTCTGCACACGCCCACCGAGCAGCTGCTGGAGAACGCCTCCGCCTCGCTGGCGTCGGGCATCGGCGGCATCAAGATCAAGGTCGGCCACCCCGACGGCAAGGTGGACCTGGGCCGGGTGACCGCCGTGCGCGAACACCTGGGCGACGAGGTACCGCTCATGGTCGACGCCAACCAGCAGTGGGACCGGCCCACCGCCCAGCGCATGGGGCGCGCCCTCGAGGAGTTCGGGCTGATCTGGATCGAGGAGCCCCTCGACGCCTATGACGCCCGTGGCCACGCCGCCCTCGCGGCCTCGCTGGACACCCCGGTGGCCACCGGGGAGATGCTGGCCAGCGTCGCCGAACACTGGGAGCTGATCCGCAACGAGGCCGCGGACATCATCCAGCCCGACGCCCCGCGCATCGGCGGCATCACCCAGTTCCTGAAACTGGCCGCCCTCGCCGAACACCAGCACCTCCAGCTCGCCCCGCATTTCGCGATGGAGATCCACCTCCACCTCGCCGCCGCCTACCCGTACGAGCCGTGGGTGGAGCACTTCGACTGGCTGGAGCCGCTCTTCAACGAGCGCCTGCACATCAGCGACGGCCGTATGCATGTGTCCTCCCGGCCGGGACTCGGTATCACCCTCAGCGAGCAGGCACGGGTCTGGACACAGGCGGAGTGCGAGCTCGGCTCGCGCCCCTGAACGTACGCCTCAAGGAAATCGGGTCGCCCACCCATTGACCTGTTGGATGGGCCACCCTAACCTCCATTCTCATATCTAGACCAAATGCATGTATGTGGAGACGAGTTCATGACTCTGAACACGGCGGCCCAGGAAGTCGCGCAGCGGCTGCGTCACGGCATGGCGCGCGGCGTGCTGTCCTTCCCGCTCACCAGCTTCGGTGAGGACGGCAGCCTGGACCTGGCCGCCTATCGCGAGTATCTGACCGCTCAGCTGGACACCGAACCCGGCGCGGTGTTCCCCGCGTGCGGCACCGGAGAGTTCACCGCCCTCGACGAGGACGAGTACCGCCAGGTGATCACCACCGCGGTGGACGTGGCGGCCGGGCGCATGCCGGTGGTCGCCGGCATC
Source organism: Streptomyces sp. NPDC097640 (assembly GCF_040302705.1). Lineage (NCBI taxonomy): Bacteria > Bacillati > Actinomycetota > Actinomycetes > Kitasatosporales > Streptomycetaceae > Streptomyces > Streptomyces sp. NPDC097640. Next base: position 261,653 of record NZ_JBEOSB010000002.1, on the reverse strand, counting down.
GGCTACGGCTACGCGCAGGCGCTGCGCTTCGCCCGGATCGCGGAGGAGGCCGGCGCGGACGCCGCCCTGGTACTCCCCCACTATCTGCTCAAGGCCCCTCAGGACGGCCTGGTGGAGCAGGTGCGCCGGATCGCCGCCGGGACCCGGCTGCCCCTCATCGCCTACCAGCGCGACCAGGTGGCGTTCACCATCGACGGCCTGCGCCGGATCGCGGAGATCCCCACCGTCATCGGCCTGAAGGACGGCCACAGCGACCTGGACCGGCTCCAGCGGCTCACCCTCGCCGCGCCCGACGACCTCCTGTTCTTCAACGGGGCCGCCACCGCCGAGATGCAGGCCCGCGCATACGCCACCGTCGGCGTGTCCCCGTACTCCTCCGCCGTCCACGCCTTCGCACCCGAGATCGCGAACGCGTTCTTCACCGCGTTTCAGGACGGCGACGACGAGCGCATGGACCAGCTGCTGCGCGAGTTCTTCGTCCCGCTGGTCGAGCTGCGCGACCGGGTGCCCGGCTATGCCGTGTCCCTGGTGAAGGCCGCCGCCCGGCTGCGCGGCAAGCCGGTCGGCCCGGTGCGCGCCCCGCTCGTCGACCCCAGCCCCGAAGACCTGGCCGACCTGGAGAAGCTCCTGGCACACGGGCTGAGCCTCGTGGCCGACCGCCGGCCACTGAACACCGGCCACTGAACACCGGCCACTGAACACCGGCCGATAACGATCTGACACACCCATGGGACCCGGGCGGCCTCACACGCCGCCCGGCCCAGCCTCCCGCCGCAGCCTGCGACGAGGGCCCGACCGGCGTGGCCGTCGGCCATGACCGGGCCATCCCCCACATCTCCCTCCGCCCGGTCCGCACGTGTTCCAACCCGTCCAACGGACCGGATGCCACTTCCTGAGTGCAGTTCAAAGGGGAACTGACCCATGCCTCTTGTCGTAGTCGGAATCAGCGTCCTGGCGCTGCTCTTCCTGATGACCAAGGTGAAGCTGAACGGCTTCATCTCCCTCCTCCTCGTGGCCGTCGCCGTGGCGCTGGTCCGAGGCGTCCCGATGGAGAAGATCCCGGACGTCCTCGGCGAGGGTGTCGGAGGGCAGATCGGCGACACCCTGATCGTCGTCGGGCTGGGCGCCATGCTCGGCCGCGTCATGGGAGACTCCGGCGCCGCCCAGCGAATATCCGGCAAACTCATCGACGCCTTCGGCCTGCGCCGGGTCCAGGTGGCCATGGTGATCACGGCCATGCTGCTGGGCGTGACGATGTTCTACGAGGTCGCGTTCGTGATCATCGTGCCCGTGGCGTTCACCATCGTCCGGGTCACCGGAAAGAACCTGCTGTGGGTCGGGCTCCCGATGTCGATCGCCCTGTCCACCATGCACAGCTTCCTGCCGCCCCACCCGGGCCCCACCGCCGTCGCCGCCGCCTTCCACGCCTCCGTCGGACTGACGCTGTTCTACGGCCTGTTCTTCGCCATCCCGTTCGGAGCGCTCATCGCGCTGGTGTGGCCGCGCCTCCCGTTCGTCAGGAAGATGAACCCCACCATGCCCAAGGGCCTGGTCTCCGAGCGCACCTTCACCGAGGAAGAGATGCCCAGCATGGGCTGGTCCCTCTCGGTGGCCCTGGTCCCGGTGGTGCTGATCGCGTTCGCCGCGGTGTACGACATGGCGGTGTCCGAGTCCAACCCGGCCCGGCCCTTCATCACCTTCATCGGCTCCGCGCCGGTCGCCCTGCTGCTGACGCTGCTCCTGGCCATCTGGGCGTTCGGCCCGCGCATCGGCCGGTCGCTCTCCGAGGTCAGCGCGTCCTGCAACTCCGCGGCCCAGGCGATGGCCATGATCCTCCTGGTCATCGGCGCGGGCGGTGCCTTCAAGGGCGTCCTCGTCGAGGGCGGGATCTCCGACTACATCAAGGACGTCACCGAGGGCTGGAACATCTCGCCGATCATCCTGGCGTGGCTGATCGCCGTCATCCTCCGCATCGCCCTCGGATCGGCGACCGTCGCGGTCGTCACCGCCGCCGGTGTGGTGGAGCCGCTGGTCGCGGGCAGTGGAGTCCACCCCGAGATGATGGTGCTCGCCGTCTCCTGCGGTTCCATCGCCTTCAGCCACGTCAACGACCCCGGCTTCTGGATGTTCAAGGAGTACTTCAACCTCTCCGTCATCGACGCCATCAAGGCACGCACCACCTACACCACCACCCTCGCGGTCCTCGGTCTCGGTGGCGTCCTCGCCGTCGAAGCCTGCCTCGACGCCTTCGGGGTATAGCCGGCACGGCCGGCCACCCTCGAGTTCAGCCACGCGCGCCCGCTCCGACGCCGAATCCCTCCGGCGTCGGAGCGGGCGCGTTGCGGCGCGGCGTCCTCAGCCGCCGGACACCTCCTCGGCGTCCAGGGCGGACACCTCGTCGTCCGAGAGCCGCAACTCCGCCGCGGCCACGTTCTCCACGAGGTGGTCCGGGTTCCCGGTGCCCGGGATCGCCAGCACATGCGGCCCCTGGCGCAGCGTCCACGCCAGCCGGACCTGCGCGGGTGTCACCCCGTGCGCACGGGCGACGGCGAGCACCGCTTCACCGTCGGTCGCGCCCGCGCCCGCCTCGCGCCCCGCTCCGGCGATCGCGTAGAACGGCACATAGGCGATGCCCTGCTCGCCACAGGCCCGCAGGAGATCGCGCTCGTCGGCCGGCGCGCCGACGCCGTAGGCGTTCTGCACACAGACCACCGGCGCGATCGCCCGGGCCTCGGCCAGATGCTCGCGCGTGGCATTGGATATGCCCAGGTGGCGTACGAGCCCGGCGGTGCGGAGGTCGGCCAGGGCGCCGAAGTGTTCGGCGACGGAGCCGGATCTGCGGCTCGGCGGGACCCGCAGATTCACCACATCCAGGTGGTCGCGGCCCAGTTGACGCAGGTTCTCCTCGACCTGGCCGCGCAACTGCTCCGGTGTGGCCCACCACCACGCGCCCGACGGGTCCCGGCCCGCCCAGACCTTGGTGGCGATGACGAGGTCCTCCGGGTAGGGCGCCAGCGCGCGGTTGATGAGCTCGTTGGCGGACCGCAGCGACGAGAAGTAGAACGCCGCGGTGTCGATGTGGTTGACGCCGAGTTCGATCGCGCGCCGCAGCACGCCGATGGACCGTTCGCGGTCGCTCGGAGCGCCGAAGCCGAAGGCGGCGCTGCCCGTCAGTCGCATCGTCCCGAATCCGAGGCGGTTGACGGTCAGATCGCCGAGGTTCCAGGTACCCGCGGCCGCGGCGGTGGGTGTCTCTTGGGTCATGTTCGCTGGTGTTGTGTTGTCATTGGGCATGAAAAAAGCCTCCTCGGCGGATCGGATCCGCGACGAGGAGGCTCAGCGTCTGGTCACTAGTATAGCGGGCGGGCGACAGGTGGCGGCGGGAGGGGTGTCATGGCCCGATGGCGACCGCTGCCTGGTGATCTTCCGCCCCAGGCACGTCGGCTGGCCGAAGAGCTGAGGCTGCGCAAGGACCGCTCGAGACTGAGCCTGACCTCGCTCGCGGCCAAGACCGCGTACAGCAGCTCGTCCTGGCACCGCTATCTCAACGGGCGGGCGCTGCCGCCGTGGGAGGCCGTCGACGCGCTCGGCCGGCTCACCCGGGCGGACCGGGGGCTGCTCCGGGTGCTGTGGGAGTCCGCCTCGGACGCCTGGACGGCGGGGCAGGGCGCGCGGACCGAGCAGAGCGGGCAGACCGGGCAGACCGCGGGTGAGCCCCGAGAGCCGGAGGGGGCGCGGGGGTCCGATCGCGGGCCCTCGACCCCCGCCCGGCCGCGGCGCCCCTCCCGCAGGACGGCCGTCGGCGCCACGGTGGCGGTGTGCGGGCTGCTGGCCGCGTTCCTCGCGTTACTCGTCATACGTCCCTGGGGCGATGGTGTCCGCCCGCGGAGCGCACCGCCGGGAGCGCCCGAGGGCTCACCCGCCTGGCCGTGGGAGCTGCGCTCCCAGGGGAAGGGCCCCACGGGTACGCACTGCGCGGCCCGCTCGTGCCAGGGCCGGGATCCGTACCGGGAGGGATGCGACCGCGACAGCGTCACCGTCCACGCGCTGAGCGCTCACGGCCGGACCCTGCGCCTGCGGTACAGCCCGGTGTGCCGGGCCGTGTGGGCGGAGGTGGATCCGGCGGACGGTACCGGACAACTGCTGGCGGCCGCCGCGGGGGCCACGACGCAGACCGCGGCCCGGGGCGCGGCGCACACCGCCATGGTGGCGGCCGACCAGCACAAGGCGCGTGCCTGCGTGGTGGTGGCGGGGCAGCAGCTCGGCGTGACCGAGCACGACAGCTGGATCGGCCCCGTCGGCGCCGTCAGCGGCGACGGCACTGGACGAGGGTGACCGCGTCCCTCCGCAGCGCACGGAATCGGCCACCGTCGTACACCTCGTACGCGCCGCCGCTCGCCCGGCGCAGCGGCAGGTTCCGCTCCTCGCCCTGGTACACCGTCCACGGCGGGATCAGGGCGAGGCGCCGGCCGGCGAAACCGAAGGTCGCCCGGCCCACGATGCCGTCCGCGTCGAGCCCGTGGTTGCTCTGCCAGACCCGGGTCGCCTCGGCGGTCGCCGCGTCGTAGGCGCAGTTGACCCCGGACCGGGGCAGATAGCCGTCCGCCCACAGCACCGCCTGCCACATGCCCACCAGGTCGCTGCGCTCCACCCGTCCCCGGGCGAGCTGCGGTTCGTCCCGCCAGTCGTCGGCGAGCGCCCCTCCCCCGTCCACATACGACGGCGGGGGCGACGCGCGGCCGGGAGCCACGCCCAGCGTCAGCACCGCCGACATCGTGAGCACCGTGATCGTCCGTAACGCGACGCTGCCGCGCGCCATGCTCGTTCCTCCCCCAAACGGCATGCGGGCCTGACAGTTGGCGGAAAACAGCTTCTGTCCGACCTGCTTGAAGCCAGAGTGACGCAAAGAGGAGTATGCATCAGTCGAGGATCGGGGCTGGGATATAACCATGGCCGACTGGAAGTCCCTGCCGGACACCCTGGATCCGGATGTCCGCAACCTCGTGGAGCAGCTGCGCCGGTACAAGGACCGCAGCGGGCTGAGCCTGGCCGCGCTCGCGGAACGCACCCTGCACAGCAAGTCCTCCTGGGAGCGCTATCTCAACGGCAAGGCCCTGCCCCCGCGGCAGGCGGTGGAGTCCCTGGGCCGCGCCGTGGACGCCGATTCGGCCCGGCTGGCCGCGCTGTGGGAGCTGGCCGAGCGCGCCTGGAGCGGCCGCGAGGCGCCGGGTCGCCGCGCGCCGGCGGACTCCCCCGCGTCCACGGTCGCCACCGCGCCCGAGGCCATGTCACCCGACGCCACGCCGCCCGTCGGGCGCGCACCGGCCAGGAGGACACTCCTGACCGCGGCATCGATATTGGCCGTCCTGGCTCTGGGCGCCGCCGCCGTGTGGTGGTGGGGACCGGGCGACGAAGCCCGGCCGCGCTCCGCCTCGCCCTCCCACTCAGCGGCCGGGGAGTTGTACACCCACTGCTTCCAGGAGAGCTGCGCGGGCAAGGACCCGAAGGAGATGGGGTGCGCGGGGGACGCCTGGACCTCGGCCCTGACCAGGTTCCACGGCGTGTATGTGGAGTTGCGGTACAGCGACTCCTGCAAGGCGGCGTGGTCCCGCATCAGTTGGGGACACCCCGGTGACATCGCGAAGGTGGTGGCGGCCGAACACGCCTCGTACCAGGACAAGGTGCACTACGACACCGATATCTACAGCCCCATGGTCGCGTCCGCCACTCCGTCGGAGGCCAGGGCGTGCACCGTCCTCACCTCGGGAGCACACGACTGCACCAAGCCGGGCGGTTCGGCACACCTCACCGATGCGCCCGAGCCCCCCGCCTCCGATACTCCGCGGGGGACAGTCCGTACGCACGCTTGAACGCCCGCCCGAACACCGCCGCGTCCCGGAACCCCCAGCGCCCCATGATCCGGCCGACGCTCTCGGTGGCGAGGCCGGGGCTGAGCAGATCGGCCCGGCAGTGCTCCAGCCGCCGCTCCCGGATATAGCCCCGGACGGTCTGCTCGTCCTGCTGGAAGAGATGGTGCACATAGCGCAGGGAGATGTGATGCGCCCTGGCGATGCCGAGCGGTGTCAACTCCGGGTTCGCCAGCCACAGGTCGACATAGGTCTTGATCTCGTCCAGCAGGGTGGCCTGGCGCGACCGCGACCGTGCGGGGTCCCCCAGGTCGGCCACGCCGCTGAGCAGGGCGACCGTCAGATCGACCACCGCCGACCCCAGCCACAGCGCCTGCCGCGCCTCGACCAGCGCCGCCTGGGTGGCGAGGCCCTCGATGAGGTCGGACAACAGCGCCCCCGCTCCGCCCGACGACGGCAGGGGGCGGGCCGTCAGGGAGCACGCCACCCGGGCCGGGGCCGGCACCGTCCGGCACGGGAGGCACACCGCCACGGCCCGCGCCGACGGCGTCCCCCGTACCGTCATGGCCGACGCGGTGTCCGGCGGGGCCCACAGGGCCAGCTCCCCCGGGGCCAGGCGGACCGCGTCGTGGCCACCGCTCAGCGTGAGCGGCCCGCCCGAGGCCAGTACCACCTGCCACGTCTGTGCCGTGCCCGGCGCCGCGGCGCTCCACCGTACGCCGGGCCCCGCGGGCGGCCCAGGCGGGCGCAGCACCAGCAGGCGCGCCGGGCCGAGGTCCAGTTCGGTTCGCTCGCCCGACAGGAGCCGGCCGATCGCGGGTGCCGCCCCTGACCGCGTGTCGTGCGTGGTGCCGTGCATCGTGGCGCTGTCCTTCCGTCCCGTCCCCTCGCTCCGACTGAGCTTGGGGCCGGGTCCCGGCAGTGGCCACCGTTGCCGGACAGCTGAGCTGAAAGAGGGACGTCCACCGCCCTGACCTGCGGGGATGTGGGACACCACGACAATCCCGCGGGACGCGGGACGCGGTCACCCGCCGTCGGCGAGCCCCGCGATCCGGGCCAGCCCGCGATGGGAGGCGATCAGGGCGTCCCGGTCGTAGGTGCTGGTCGTGACCATGATCTCCTGGGCGCCGGTCTCCTTGATGACCGTCTCCAGCTCCTCGGCCACCTGCTCCTCGGTGCCGTGGATATGGCCGCGCAGGGCCGACTCGTAGCGGTCCCGCTCCTTCGGGCTCATGGTCCGCCGCTCGATCTCCTCCGCCGCGGCGAGCGGCGGGAACGTGCCGTGGGTGCTCGAGTACGCGATGGCCCACGCCTCGGGGACCAGCAGCCGACGGGCCAGCTCGGGGGTCTCGGCGACGGCGACGGTGCCCGCGGCGACGACATACGGCTCGTCGGCCCACGCGGAGGCGCGGAAAGCGGCGCGGTAGTGGTCGATCGCGCGCAGCAGCTTCTCGCGGCCTCTGAGGTCGCCGATCACCAGCGGAAGCCCGGCCTCGGCGGCGATCGCCGCGCCCTCGCCGGTGGCCAGCACATACGGCGGGACGCGCAGCCCCTCGGCGGGGCGGGCGTGGACGCGGGTCGGCGAGGTGCCCTCGAACCAGCCGAGGAGTTCGGCCAGCTGCCCCGCGAAGTCGTCGGCGTCGTCCTTGTCCCGGCCCAGCGCCCTGCGCACGCCGTCGGTGAAGCCGACCGAGCGGCCCAGGCCCATGTCGATCCGCCCGGGGAAGAGGGACTCCAGCACGCCGAACTGCTCGGCGACCACGAGCGGTTGGTGGTTGGGCAGCATCACCCCGCCCGTGCCCACCCGGATCCGGTGTGTGGCGGCGGCGATCGCGGCGGCCAGCACGGTCGGCGCCGAGCCCGCGACGCCGGGCACGCCGTGATGTTCGGCGACCCAGATCCGGTGGTAGCCGAGCCGCTCCGCCTCCTGAGCCAGGCGCACGGTGTCGCGCAGCGCCTGCGGACTGCCGTGTCCCTCCCGGATCCGCGAGCGGTCGAGGATCGAGAACCGGGTCGAGGCGATCAATGAGCTCACATGAGGTTCAACGCCTGGCCGGCCCCGGCATTCCCGCCACGCCGAGGCCCGGCGCCGAGACGATCCCGGGGCGCTCCCCGCCGAGAGCGCCCCGGGATGCGGCGAGGTCGAGTTGCGCCGACTCAGCTGTTCGCGTCGGCCATGGCCTTCACCAGACTGGCCGGACGCATGTCCGTCCAGTTCTCCTCTATGTACGCCAGGCAGGCGTCCCGGGTGTCCGCCGACTTGGCGACGGTCCAGCCGGCGGGTACCTCAATGAATTCCGGCCACAAGGAATGCTGGCCCTCGTCATTGACCAGCACGAGGTAAGTGCCGTCCGGGTCTTCGAACGGGTTGGTCATGGGTGTGCCTTTCCGTCGTCCGTCGGTGCACTTGGCAACGTACCCGGCGCGGGCCTTGATGATCGGGCGTCCCGGAAAAATCACGGAGCGGTCATTCGCCGACGCGGACCGGTCCGCCCGTCGTGACCGAGCGGATCGCGGCGAGGGCGATGGACAGGGCGGCGCGGGCGTCCTCGCCGGTGACGGAGGGGGCGCCGCCACTGCGCACCCGGTCGGTGAAGTCGGCGAGCTCGGCCACATAGGCGTCGCGGAAGAGGTCCTGGTCGTAGGTGACACAGTCGGCCGCGATGCCGTCCGGGCCGTAGGCGGTCAGGTGGCTGCGGCGGATGTCGCCCATGGTGAGCATGCCGGCCGAGCCGAAGACCTCGCCGCGGACGTCATAGCCGTATACGGCCTGGAAGTTGGCCTCGGCGGTGGCGAGCGCGCCGTTGTCGAAGCGGATGGTGACGACGGCGGTGTCGAGCAGGCCGCGGTCCTTGTAGTCGGGGCGCACCAACGCGTCGGCCATGGCGAAGACCTCGACCGGTTCGGCGCCGGGGTTGAGGAAGCGGAGGGTGTCGAAGTCGTGGATGAGGGTCTCCAGGAAGATCGTCCACGGCGGGATGGGCGCGGGGTCGGCCAGCTTGGGGTCCCGGGTGAGCGAGCGCAGCAGCTGCGGAGTGCCGATGTCACCCGCGACGATCTTGTCGTGGGCGGCGCGGAAGCCCGTGTCGTAGCGGCGGTTGAAGCCGACCTGGAGGAGCACGCCCGCGTCGGCGGCGGCCGTGATGGCTTGGTCGGCCTCGGCGAGGCTGACGGCCATGGGCTTCTCGCAGTAGATGGCCTTGCCCGCCCGGGCCGCGGCCTCGACGAGGCCGGCGTGGGTACGGGCCGGGGTGGCGATGACCACCGCCTCGACCCCGGGGTCGGCGAGCAGCTCCCCGATCTCGGTGTGGGCCGTGGCGCAGCCGAGCCGGTCGCCGAGGCGCCGCGCTGCGCCCGGGGCCGGGTCGGCGACGGCGGCGAGCCGGACACCGGGAAGGCGGTGGGCGAGGGTCTCGGCGTGGAACGATCCCATCCGACCGGCGCCGATGAGACCGACGGGGAGGGGGTGTCGCGTGGTCATGCGGGTGCTCCGTACGTCCGTAGGGGGTGTGGTCAGAGGGTGAAGGCGGAGCGGAAGCGCTCCAGGGCGAGTTCGCTGTCGTCGGAGGCCCAGGCCTCCATGGCGACCGTGCCGTCGTACCCGAGGGCCGCGAGGGTGCGTGCCACGGCCGGGTAGTTGATCTCCCCGGTGCCGGGTTCGCGGCGGCCGGGTACGTCGGCCACCTGGATCTCGCCGATCAGGCCAAGGCCATGGGCCCGGCGGACCAGCTCGATCAGGTTTCCCTCGCCGATCTGCGCGTGGTAGAGGTCCAGGTTCATGCGCAGCCCGGGGCGGTCCACGGCGGCGACCAGGGCCAGGGTGTCGGCGGCCTTCGCGAACGGCACACCGGGGTGGTCGACGGCGGTGTTGAGGTTTTCCAGGGTGAAGGTGACACCGGTGCGCTCGCCCAGCTCGGCGAGGCGGGTGAGGGTGCGGTGGGCGGCGCTCCACATCTCCCCGGTGGCCTCGCCCGCCACCGGCGCCACCGGCAGGCCTTCGCCGTCCAGGCCGGTGCCGTGCAGATTGAGCCGGGGACAGCCGAGCAGCCCGGCGGCCTTCACCGACTCCTCGGCGGTGCGCAGGAGTTCGGCCGCTCCGTCCTCGTCCGTCAGGCTGCCGCGGAGGTAGCCGGTCATCGAGGAGAACACCGCGCCCGTGCGCTCGAGGGCGGCCAGGTCGTGTCGCGTCCAGTCCCAGATCTCGACCTGGAAACCGGCGTCGTGGATGCGCCGCGCCCGCTCCTGGATCGGCAGATCCCGGAAGACCATCTCGGCGCAGACCGCCAATGTGTACATCGCTGCTCACCTTCTTTCGAGCTAGAACGTTCTAGCCGTGGGGCAGCAGTACGCCAGCCGCCGGGCGGGCGTGTCAAGAGGTGTCCGCGGCAAAATCGCTAGAACGTTATAGCCATCGCGGGGGTCGGCAGCCACTCCCTTGGGCTACGATCGACGGCCGGGGGCCGAAACCTCGGCCGACCCGACCCGACCCGACCTCGACCGCGACACCAGGGAGACCTCAGGTGCCACCGACGCCGGCCACCCCTCACGGGAAGCGCCCCACCCTCGCCGATGTCGCGGCGCGGGCGGGCGTGTCGACGGCGCTGGTCTCCATCGTGATGCGCGACGCGAAGGGCGCCGGCGCCGCCACCCGCGAGCGGGTGCTCGAAGCCGCGCGCGAGATCGGCTACCGGCCGGACGCCCGGGCGCGGCTGCTGCGCAGCCACCGGTCCCATCTCCTCGGGGTGCAGTTCGGACTCCAACACCCCTTCCACTCCGACCTGTTGGAGAGCATCTACGCGGTGGCCGAGCCGGCCGGGTACCAGATCGCGCTGAGCGCCGTGGCCGCCGGACGCAGCGAGCAGCACGCCACCGAAACCCTGCTCGCCGACCGCTGCGAGGCCCTGATCCTGCTCGGCCCGCAGGCGCCGGCCGCGCGGCTGGCGGAGCTCGCCGCGCAGTTGCCGGTGGTCTCCGTGGCCCGTCGGCTGCGCGGGTCCGCCCCGGGCGTGGAGGTCGTACGGACCGCGGACGACGAGGGCGCGCGGCAGGCCGTGGACCATCTGGTGGCGCTCGGCCACCGCGACATCGCCCATATCGACGGCGGCCGGGCGCCGGGCGCCGCGGACCGGCGCCGCGGCTACCGCACCGCCATGCAGCGCCACGGCCTCGCCGACCACGTCCGGGTCCTGCCCGGCGGCCTGACCGAGGCGGACGGCGCCACGGCCGCCCGCGAACTCCTGGCCGCCGACCCCCGGCCCACCGCCGTCCTCGCCTTCAACGACCGCTCCGCCACCGGCGTCCTCGACATCCTCCTCCGGGCCCGGGTGTCCGTCCCCGACGAGATCTCCGTCATCGGCTTCGACGACACCCATCTGGCCCGCCTGGCCCACATCAACCTCACCACCGTCGGCCAGGACATCCCGCGCCTCGCCGAACTCGCCGTCGGCCGGGCCATCGCGCGCCTGGAGGGCGCGAACACCTCGAAGGAGAGCGCGAGCACCTCGAGGGAGAACACCACCGAGGACGCCCGGGGTGACGACACGCTCCGCGCGGAAGCCGTCGTCGCCCCCCGCCTCGTCATCCGGGGCACCACGGCCGGGCCCGGCCGCTCCCCCGGCGGGATCAGCCCGGGGAGCAGTGGCTCCGGTGCGCACGGCGCGTCAGCGGGTGGCTGATCGCCTCCACCAGCCAGTCCAGTTCGGCCTGACCGGCCCGTACCGGGTTGCGCAGCGTGCCGACGCCGTCGATGGATATCTCCACCATGTCCCCGGCGCTCAGCGTGAAGTCGAGCGCGGGCACGATGCCGGTGCCGGTGGACAGCACGGCGCCGTCGGGGAAGGGCTGGGAGCGCCACAGGTGGTCCACCAGCCCCCGCGGGGTGCGGTGGAACGCAGCGGTGGAGGCGGCGCCCCGGTAGACCGCCTCGCCGTCGCGCCACACCACCATGGCGATGTCCAGCGCGTCGGGCGCCGCCACCTCCCAGGCGGGCACGATGCCCGAGGACACCGCGGCGCTGCCGGCGTAGATCTTGGCCTGGGGAAGGTAGAGCGGGTTCTCGCCCTCGATGGACCGTGAGCTGACATCGTCGGCGACCAGGTAGCCGACGGTCTCACCGTGCCGGTTGAGGACCAGCGCCAGCTCGGGCTCGGGGACGTTCAGCTCGGAGTCGTTTCGTACGGCGATCGGCTCGCCGTCGGTCACCACCCGCCAGGGCTGCGCCTTGAAGAACAGCTCCGGGCGCTCGGCGTCGTAGATCCGCTCGTAGACCGACTGCTCGGTGCTCTCCTCCACCCTGGCTTCGCGGGAGCGTTCGTAGGTCACCCCCGCGGCCCACAGCTCCATCAGCCCGTCGAGCGGCGGCAGCAGCAGGACGTCCCGCTCGTCGACGGCGACCGGGCCGGCGGCGGTCTCCTCGACCAGGGCACGCAACTCGGCCGCGGGCAGCCGCAGCAGCTCGGCGACGAGCGGCGCGCCGGCGAAGGCCCGGATCGCGCCGGTGTCGTCGGCGACTCCGGTCCGGACGGTCTCGGTGTCGTCGGCGAAGCGCACGATGCGCGTCATATGGCGTCCTCTTCCTGTGGCGACAGTGTGATCGTCCTACCCACGGAAGCGGAATGCGACCGCCCGACCCGCATCACCCCCGTTCTGTACCTACTAGTATGTACGATCACCGCCGCCACGAGAGGAGCACCGCCGACATGCCATTCGTCCGCATCGACGCCCTGGGAGCCGACAGCGATCGGCTCGACGCGCTCGGCCGCGCCGTGCACGACGCCATGGTCGAGACCATCGGCTTCCCGCCCGACGACCGGTTCCAGGTCCTGACCGGCCACGACGGCACCAGCAGCGCCCTGCGCTACGACAACCACCTCGGCATACAGCGCGACGACGGCATCGTGTACATCGCGATCACCATGCGCTCCGGGCGCCCACCCGCACAGAAACGGGCGCTCTACCGGCGGATCGCCGAACTCGCGCACGCGTACGCGGGGACCGAGCCGCGGAACGTGTTCATCGTCCTCACCGAAAACGAGTCGATCGACTGGTCGTTCGGCCACGGGGTGGCGCAGTACGACACCTGACGCGGCATCGAGCGTCACCGGCTTGACCGGTGACGCACTCCCGTGCCAGAGTCCTGCTCACGGCACGCTGCGTCACGCCCTGTGGCAGCGGGATGACGGCGGAGGGGACTCGGATGTTCAACAGGCGGAGCTTCGGCAAGATCGCGGGCGCGGGCGCAATCGGCGCGTCGATCGCCGGCCGGGCCACCCCGGCGTCGTCGGCGCCCGCGCGGCCGCACACATCCTTCGACTCGCTCAAACAGATCAAGGCCGGTGTGCTGAACGTCGGCTACGCCGAAGCCGGCCCCGCCCATGGCCCGGCAGTCATCCTGCTGCACGGCTGGCCGTACGACATCCACAGCTACATCGACGTCGCTCCGCTGCTGGCGGCGCGGGGCTACCGGGTGATCGTCCCGTATCTGCGCGGCCATGGGACGACGCGCTTCCTCTCGAGCCGGTCCTTCCGCAACGCCCAGCAGTCGGTGATCGCTCTCGACATCATCGCCTTGATGGACGCGCTCAGGATCGAGAAGGCGGTCCTCGCCGGATTCGACTGGGGGTCACGGACGGCCGACATCATCGCGGCGCTCTGGCCGGACCGCTGCAAGGCCCTGGTCTCCGTCACCGGCTATCTGATCACCAACCGGGACGACAACGAGCAGCCGCTGCCACCGAAGGCCGAATGGGCGTGGTGGTATCAGTACTACTTCGCCACGGAGCGAGGGCGGCTCGGTCTCGAGAAAGAGGAGTACCGGCGCGACCTGGCGCGGCTCGTCTGGACGTTCAACTCGCCGACGTGGGGCTTCGACGACGCCACGTTCGACCGGACCGCCGCCGCGTTCGGGAATCCGGACTACGCCGCCATCGTGATCCACAACTACCGCTGGAGGCTGGGCCTCGCGACGGGCGATCCGCGCTACGACGGCCTGGAGGAGCGGCTGGCCCGACGCCCCGTCATCGGCGTGCCCACGGTCACCCTCGACGGGGAGCGCGACCCCTTCACCCCCGCCGGGGACGGCGCGATGTACCGGGACAAGTTCTCGGGCCCGTACGCGCACAGGACCCTGAACGGCATCGGCCACAACGTGCCCCAGGAGGCGCCGGAAGCCTTCGCCGAGGCCGTCGTCGAGGCCGACACCCTCCCCCGCCGCTGACCGTCGGGAAACCGCCGCCCACCGCGCCGGACCGGGCCTAGTCGCCCCGCCAGATGTTGTCGAAGGCCGCCTGCTCGATGGCTCGCCGCTGGCGTACGGCTTCCAGCTCCATCACCGCGTCACTGACCGCGGCCAGCACGGTCACCACCGCTTCGTCGGCCACCTCCGCCGCGTCTCCCGTCGGCTCCTCGCGGATGCCGACGGCCGCCGCGAGGGTGGCGAGCACGGGCTCGCCCGACGCCCAGCGGTCCTCCGCGCGGCGGCGGGCGGGCGAGTCGGCCAGGGCGGCCCGGCCGGCCCCGAAGGGCGCCCAGCGGTGGTGCCGCCTGGTCACCTCCCCGTCCTGCTCCAGCGAGGCCATATAGGCTGTGGACAAGTCACGGCCCCTGCGCCACAGCCAGTCGTCGACCAACTCGTACGGCGCCTCCCGGTCGAGCGACGACGCGGCCTCGTCCAGCAGACGGTCGGGCATCGTCAGCCGCAGGCCCGGCACGACGCGGTCGCCGTCGAGGGTGAGGGCCTCGGCACCGAGGAGGTCGATCATCTCGGCTCCCGCGAGCGCGAGCGAGAGGTCCCCGCGCTCCACCGGGCGGTCGGGCACCGTGTCCAGGGCGACGATCAACAGGTCCCGCGGTGTGGTCATGAGTGGCTCCACGTCAGAGGCATCGGTGGCCGTACGTCGCTGAGCAGCCGCCCCGTGAACGGTGTCGGTGTCCGGCGAAGGAGTTCCCCGTACCCGGCCGACTGTAGCGCGGCTCGGCCACGGGTGGTCCGACCGGAGCGCGGCGGTTCCCACCGGTATGGACGTCTGTCCCGGGCCGTCCCGGGGCGGTGTGCTACGCGCCCTGCGGTAACCGCCCGTGTGGGCACGGACGGTGCGTCATCCGGCGTCGGTCACGGCTGACCGGGCGCGCCGCAGGGCCTCGGGATGTCCGAAGAGTCCGGGCAGGCCACCGGTGTGCAGAAACACCGTGCGTTGGCCGGGGCGCACGTGGCCGTCGTGGACGGCCGCGATGAGACCGGCCAGGGCGCGGCCGGTGTAGACGGGGTCCAGGACGATGCCCTCGGTGCGGGCGGCGGTGGTCATGGCGGCCATGACCGGGTCGGTGAGCGCGGAGTAACCGGCCCCGACCTGGTCCAGGCGCAGCCGCAGCCCGTCAGCCGTCCGGCGGTCGCCCGGCCCGCCGTCGGACAGGCCGTCGACCAGCGCGCCGACGGTCTGTTCGGGGTCGGCCACGGCGCCGCAGTGCACTCCCAGGACCCGCTCGGCGCCCAGGGCGTGGACGAGCCCGGCCATGGTGCCGCCCGAGCCGAGCGCCACGACGACGGTGGACAGGTCGGGGGCCTGCTCCAGGAGTTCCCGCCCCGCCTCGGCGTAGCCGCGGGCGCCCAGCACACTGGAGCCACCGAAAGGGATGACCGCGGGGCGGGCCCCCTTCGCGCGCAGGTCCTCGGCCACCGACGCCACGGCCGCCGCCAGCCCCGCCTCGCCCACCTCTCCGGCCCACACGACACGGGCGCCGAACAGGCCGTCGAGCACGATGTTGCCGGTCATCCCGGCGCTCGGCGCGCCGGCCAGCACCAGCACCACGTCCATGCCCAGCCGGGCGCCGGCCGCGGCCGTCAGCCGGGCGTGGTTGCTCTGCGCGGCTCCGCTGGTCACCAGCGTGGTGGCGCCCTCGGCGCGGGCCGCGCCCGCCGTCCACTCCAGCTTGCGGACCTTGTTGCCCCCGCCGCCGAGGCCGGTCAGGTCGTCGCGCTTGACCCACAGGTCGTCAGGGGCCAGTCCGATCGCCCGGGCCAGCCGGGGCGCGGCCTCCAGCGGAGTGGGACGGCTCATCAGGCGGGCCCGCACGGTTTCCGGTTGCTCTTCGGGCATGGCTACCGCCTTCGCTGCGCTCTTCGGTCCAGACGGTTGACAGTACCCCGGACCTCACTGACCATGTGAAAGCCGTGGGAGCGCTCCCACTACCCCGTTCAGAAGGAGATCATGCGCATGACTCCGAGAACCGCGCTGGTGGCCGCGGTGCTGCTGGTGGCCGGCGCCGGTCTGGCCGACCCCGTCCCGGCGAGCGCCTTACCGGACGAGGGGGCGCGGCCCGCCGCCTCCGCCGCCGCGGAAGGCCCCGCGCTCACGGTCGACGCCACCACCGGGCGCCACGCCATCGACCCGCACATCTACGGGATCAACTTCGCCGAGGAGGCGCTGGCCAAGGAGCTGCGACTGCCGGTACGGCGATGGGGCGGAAACGCCACGACCCGCTACAACTACAAGCTCGACGCCTACAACGCGGGCTCCGACTGGTACTTCGAGAATCTGTACTACGAGAACGGCACCGCCCAGCTGCCGGACGGCTCGGAGGCCGACAAGTTCGTCGACCAGAATCGCCGTACCGGCACCGACACCATCCTGACCGTGCCGATGATCGGCTCGACGACGGCGGCCCGCAACGCCGCCTGCGGCTTCAGCATCTCCAAGTACGGGCCCCAGAAGGGCAGCGACGCCCAGTGGCGCCCGGACTGCGGCAACGGTGTGAAGACCGACGACACCAACGTCACCGGAAACGACCCCGCCGACACCAGCGTCGCCGCCGGCCCGGAGTTCACCAAGGGCTGGGTGGAGTACCTGAACCGCGCCTACGGGTCCGCGGACGCCGGCGGGGTGCGCTTCTACGACCTCGACAACGAGCCCGACCTGTGGTTCACCACCCACCGGGATGTGCACCCGGCCGGCACGGGCTATGACGAGATGCGTGACAGCACCTATGCCACCGCCGCCGCGATCAAGGACGCCGACCCCGGCGCGCAGACCCTCGGCCCGGTCGGCTGGGGCCTGAACTCCCTGATCTACTCCGGCCTCGACCAGAAGACCTGCAACGAAAAGGGCGGCGACTGCTGGTCCAACCCCCCGGACCGGGCGGCCCACGGCGGGCAGCAGTTCGCCCCCTGGTACCTCCAGCAGATGAAGGCCTACGAGCAGAGCCACGGCCGCCGCATCCTGGACTACTTCGACAACCACATCTATCCGCAGCAGTCCGGGGTGTCCAGCGGCAACGACGACCCGGCCACCCAGGAGCTGCGGCTGCGCTCCACGCGACAGCTGTGGGACCCCACGTACGTGGACGAGAGCTGGATCAACCAGCCCGTCCAGTACATCCCGCGCATGCGCTCCCTGGTCGACGAGAACTACCCGGGCACCAAGCTCGCCATCACCGAGTACAACTGGGGCGCGCTGGACCACATCGACGGCGCCCTCGCGCAGGCCGATGTGCTCGGCATCTTCGGACGTGAGGACCTTGACCTGGCCACCCTGTGGTCCCCGCCCAAGTCCACCGACCCCGGCGCCTACGCCTTCCGCATGTTCCGGAACTACGACGGCAACGGCGGCTCGTTCGGCGACACCGCGGTCCGGGCGGCCAGCGCCGACCAGGAGAAGCTCTCGGTGTACGCGGCCGAGCGCGACAGCGACCACGCGCTCACCGTGATGGTCGTCAACAAGACCACCGGGGATCTGACCGCCCCGGTGTCCGTGACCGGCCGCACCGGACTGGCCGGCTCCGCGCAGGTCTACCGCTACGGCCAGGACGACGTCACCTCGATCAAGCACCTGGCCGACCAGCCGCTGACCGACGGCGGGTTCACCGCCACCTTCCCCGCGTACTCCATCACCGAGTACGTCCTGCCCGCCGGTTCGTCCGAGGCGCGGCCGCCCACCGCACCCGGCACCCCGACGGCCGGCGCGGTCGGCTCGGACCGGGCCACCCTGTCCTGGGCCGCGTCCACCGCCGGTTCGTCCCCGGTATCGAGCTACCAGGTGTACTCCGGCGACCCCGCGGGCGCCGCCCCGGTCGCCACGGTCGACGCCCCCGCCACGAGCGCCACCGTCACCGGGCTGTCCCCGGCCACCGCCTATACCTTCCGCGTGGTGGCGAAGGACACCGCGGGCCGCAGCTCGCCGCCGTCGGCCCCGGTGCGGCTGACCACCGCCACCGCCCCGGCCGCCACCTGCACGGTCGACTACCGGGTGAGCAACGACTGGGGCTCCGGCTTCACCTCGTCCGTCACGATCACCAACAAGGGCCCCGCCCTGAACGGCTGGCAGCTGGGCTTCTCCTTCACCGGCGGCCAGAAGGTCGCCCAGGGCTGGAACGGCACCTGGAGCCAGAGCGGCACCCAGGTCACCGTCAAGGACGCCGGCTGGAACGCCGCGCTGGCCACCGGCGCCTCCACCACCATCGGCTTCAACGGCACCTACACGGGCACCAACCCGGCGCCGCGCGACTACACCCTGAACGGCAAGTCCTGCACCGTCCCCGGCACCGCGGCCGCCGCGCATATCGCGGCCCCGACCGGGCACGCGCCCGGCGCGAACGCCGTGCGCGGGCACACCGTACGCGGGCACACGACCCGCTGAACCACCCCCGGTGAGCCGTGTTCCGGGGCCCGTGGACACCCGTCCGCGGGCCCCGGGCGCCGCGTCAGTGGGGGTCGGCGGCGGTCGGCCGGTAGTCGAACCAGTCGAAGGCGGCGCTGCCTTCGGTGACATACATGCCGATCACCCGCCCGGTGAAACCGCCGCACACCTCGGTCGACAGATAGCGGCCGTCGAGTTCGGCCAGCCGCACGGGTTCGGGCCGGTCGAGCCAGAAGGCGATCGCGTCCGGTCCGCCCGGACGCACGCCGAGCGGTTCGCCCGCCGCGTCCCCGGCGGAGGTGACGGAGGGGGCCGGTATGTCGCCGGTGCGGACCTCGACGGCCAGGGTGAGCGGGCCCGGCGCCACCGGGTGCCGCGCCACGCACTGGCGCAGCGGGCCGATCCGGGCGATCACGCTCACCTCTCCCCCGCCGACCTCCAGGTCGTAGTGGTGCGCCTCGTCCAGGCGCACCGAGAGTCCGGCGCGGGCCCGGCCGGGGTCCAGGCGCACCGTCACCCGGCAGTCCGGGTGCTGCTGGCGGCGCCCGATGAAGGTGTGGCCCGGGCGGTCGAGGGTGGCCCCCGTCGCGGTCAGCGTCAGCCACCCCGGCCGGTCGCGCAGGGACCAGGAAGCGGCGGGGCGGCCGCGCGGGGAGATCCAGCGGGGCGCGAGCGCCGGGCCGTCGAAGTCGTCCCGGGGCGGCTCGGGGTCGAGCGGCCGCCAGGCGGCCGGGGCGGGGTGGCGTTCCCGTACGGGCCCGGCCTCGGGCCAGCCGTCCACCCATCGCACGGGGGTCAGAAACGTCTCCCGGCCCAGGACGTGGTAGGCCGGGAAGAAGCCACGGGGGCGGGTGGCGAGCAGCAGCATCCACCAGGTGCCGTCGGGCGCGGACACCAGGTCGGCGTGGCCGGTGCTCTGGATCGGCAGGTCGGTGCTGCGGTGGGAGAGGATCGGGTTGGCCGGGGCGGCCTCGTAGGGGCCGCGCGGCGAGCGGGCGCGGGCGATCGAGACCGAGTGGCCGCGCTCGGTGCCGCCCTCGGCGAGCATGAGGTACCACCAGTCGCCGACGCGGTACAGGTGCGGGGCCTCGGGGTGCTGGAGGCCCGTCCCGGACCACACCGGCCAGGGGCCCTCCAGCACGGTGCCGGACACGGGGTCGATACGGGCCACTTGGACGCCGGAGACGGCGCACCAGCACGAGCCGTCCTCGTCCCAGGCGAGGTCGGGGTCGATGCCCGGCAGATCGATCCAGACCGGGTCCGACCACGGCCCCTCGGGCCGCTCGGCGGTCACGAGGAAGTGTCCTCGGCCGCTGACATTGGTGGTGATCATGTAGAAGCGGCCGTCGTGGTGGCGGATGGTCGGCGCGTAGATCCCGCCGGAGGCCGGTGTCCCGTCCGGCAGCTCCAGCTGTCCCGGCCGGTCCAGGACGTTGCCGATCTGCCGCCAGTGCACCAGGTCCCGGCTGTGGAAGAGGGGCACGCCCGGGAAGTACTCGAAGCTCGAGCACACCAGGTAGTAGTCCTCGCCCACTCGGCACACGCTGGGGTCGGGGTGAAAGCCGCCGATCACCGGGTTGTCGTACATCCGCATGCGAAGCGCTCCTTCGGGAGGTCGAGAGCGGGGGGGCGGCCACGCGGCAGGTGATGTCCCACCGTAACCCCGGCGGGCGCCGGGGTTACGGTCCTCCGTCCTCGGACCCGCGTCCACTCCGTGGGACTGCCCCCTTTTGTCCCGGTCTCCCGGCCCTACTCTGAGCCGCATGTCTGACTCGCTGGTCAACGTGATGCTCACTCAGGAGGAGCGGCAGCCCGACCGCATCGCCTATCGCTACCTGGCCACCGGGAACTGTGACGGAGAGATCCAGGAACTGTCGTACGGGCGGCTGGGCCGGCGCTCCCGGGCCATCGGCGGCCTGCTTCAGGAGCGCGGCCTCGCGGGCTCCCGGGCCCTGCTGCTGTACCCGCCCGGCGTCGAGTTCATCTGCGGCTACCTGGGATGCCTCGCGGCGGGGGTCATCGCGGTGCCGGGCGTGCCCCCGCAGGGGCGGTCGCAGAACCACCGGGCCCTGACCCGGATGAAACGCCTGATCGCCGACGCGGACGTCAAGGTGATCCTGGGCGGCCGGCAGGTCATGGCGGCCCTGGACGGCATGGAGGAACACCTTCCCCAGCTGGCCGACATCGCCCGCGTCGTCACCGAGGACCTACCCGAGGAGGCGGAGAACACCTGGCGCGCACCCGACATCGGCCCGGATTCGGTCGCGTTTCTCCAGTACACGTCCGGCTCGACCTCGGCTCCGCGTGGCGTGACCGTGACGCACGGCAACCTGATGGACAACCAGCGGGTGCTCACACACGGATTCGGGCACTCCCCCGACGCGCTCGCGGAACATGACGGGGATCTCTTCGTCAGCTGGCTGCCGGTGTACCACGACATGGGACTCATCGCTCCCGTGCTCAACACCCTCTACCTGGGCGGGACATCCACCCTCTTCTCCCCGCTGCACTTCCTCCAGCGGCCCGAGCGCTGGCTGACCGCCATCTCCCGGTTCCGCCCGCACACGAGCGGGGCGCCCAACTTCGCGTACGAGCTGTGTCTGCGGCACGCCACGCCCGAGCTCCTGGACGGCCTCGATCTGCGCCCGTGGCGGGTGGCGTTCAACGGCGCCGAGCCGGTGCGGGCCGCCACGCTGCGGCGGTTCTCCGACACCTTCGCCCCGGCGGGCTTCCGGCGTGCGGCCTTCCTGCCGTGCTACGGGCTCGCGGAGGCGACGCTGATGGTGAGCGGCAGCGCCGTGGACGCGCCGCCGACGCTGATCGGCAGGGCCGGCCCCGGGGCGCGGACCGAGCCCGAGCCCGTGGACGCGGAGCTGGTGAGCTGCGGCCGGCCCGGTCCCGGCATGACCCTGGTGATCGTCGACGGTGAACGCCAGGAGGAGTGCCCCGAAGGCGAGGTCGGCGAGATCTGGATCGCCGGCGCGAGCGTCGCCCGGGGCTACTGGCGCAACGCCCTGGCGACCCGCGAGGTGTTCCGGGCGTCCCTGAAGGACGGCAGGAGCGGTTTCCTCAGGACGGGCGACCTGGGATTCCTGCGGGATGGGGAGCTGTTCGTCACCGGCCGGCTCAAGGACCTGCTGGTGATCGACGGACGCAACCACTACCCCCAGGACCTGGAGCTCTCGGCCGAGCTGTGCCACCCCGCGCTCCGGCCCGGCTGCACCGCCGCGTTCTCCGTCGAGGACGGGGCGCTGGGCGAGCAGCCGGTCGTCGTCGCGGAGGCGGCGCCGGAGGCCGCGCCCGAGTTCGACACGATCACCGCCCTGATCCGCAGCACCATCGGCGAGGCCCACGGCCTGTCGGTGCGGGATGTCGTCCTGGTCAGCCCCGGCACCATCCCCAAGACGTCCAGCGGCAAGATCCAGCGCCGCGCCTCCCGGGCGGCATATCTCGAAGGGACGCTCGCCGTGGTCGGCTCCTCCAACGGCCCCACGGAATAGCCCATGTCCGCGAGGAACTTCACCGCCGCCTCCCCCGAGGCCGTCCGGGCGTGGCTGACACAGGCCGTCGCAGACCGCACCGGGCTCGACCCGCTGCGGGTCGAGGCCGACCGGCCGATCGCCGAATTAGGCCTGGGCTCGCGCGATCTGGTGGCTCTGGCCGTGGGCCTGTCCGAGCGGATCGGCCGTGAGCTGGACCCCTCCCTGCTCTACGACCACCCCACCATCTCCTCGATCGCCGAAGCCCTGTCGGCCCGCAAGAGCCGCGTGTCCGTGGCCCGTCCGCCCCGGGTGCCGGGGGCGCCGGACGACATCGCGATCATCTCGATGGCCTGCCGCTTCCCCGGGGGCGCGGACGACCCGGAGGGGCTGTGGCGGCTCCTGGACTCGGGCAAGGACGCCATCCGCGAGGTCCCGGCGGGCCGTTGGGACACCCGGGGGCTCTACGACCCGGATCCGGAGGCCACCGGCACGGCGTACACCCTGCGGGGCGGGTTCCTCACCGACATCGACCGCTTCGACGCCGCGTTCTTCGGGATCGCGCCGCGCGAGGCGGCCGCGATGGACCCCCAGCAGCGGCTGCTGCTCCAGACCTGCTGGGAGGCGGTCGAGCGGGCCGGGATGGTCCCCAAAAAGCTGGGCGGCAGTTCCACCGGCGTCTATCTCGGCCTGTACGACAGCGGGTATCTGGCCTCGGCCGGTCTCGGGCAGTTGGACGGGCACGTCGGCACGGGCGCGGCGGCGAGCGTCGCCTCCGGCCGGCTCGCCTACGCGCTGGATCTGCGGGGCCCGGCCGTGACGGTCGACACCGCCTGCTCCTCCTCGCTCGTCGCCCTGCACCTGGCCGCGCGCGCCCTGGCGGGCGGCGAGTGCGACCTGGCCCTGGCGGGCGGCGTCACGCTGATGGTCACCCCGCGCGGCCACGTCGAGTTCAGCCGGCTCCGCGGGCTGTCGCCCACCGGGCGGTGCCGGCCGTTCTCGGCCGACGCGGACGGCGTGGTGTGGGCCGAGGGCTGCGGCCTGGTGGTGCTCAAGCGGCTGGCCGACGCGCGGCGGGACGGCGACCGGGTGCTCGCGGTCGTCAAGGGCTCCGCGATCAACCAGGACGGCCGCAGCCAGGGCCTGAGCGCCCCCAGCGGCCCGGCGCAGGAGCGGGTCGTACGCGCCGCCCTGGACGCCGCCTGCCTCGAACCGCACGACGTGGACTATGTGGAGGCGCACGGCACCGGCACCCTGCTCGGCGACCCCATCGAGGGCCGCGCCCTCGCCGCCGTCTTCGGGCCGGGCCGCCCCGCCGGCCGGCCGCTGGGCGTGGGGTCGCTGAAGTCGAACATCGGCCACGCGCAGGCCGCGGCGGGGATCGGCGGGGTCATCAAGACGGTGCTGGCGCTGCGGCACGAGCGGCTTCCGGCGTCGCTGCACGCCGGGACGCCGACCGAGCGGGTCGACTGGGCGGGCGGCGGCCTGGAGGTGTACGGCCGGGTGCGCGCGTGGCCGCGCGGCGAGCGGGTGCGCCGCGCCGGGGTGAGCGCCTTCGGGATCAGCGGCACCAACGCGCATGTGGTGATCGAGGAGGCGCCGGAAGACCTGGCTCCGCCGCCGCGGTCCGCCGGTGACGAGCGGCCGGAGGCGACGCTGTTCCCGCTGTCGGCCCGCGCTCTGCCCGCCCTGCGCGGACAGGCCGGCCGGCTCCTGGACGCCCTGACCGCCGAACCGGCCCCGCCCCTGCCGGCCGTCGCCGCGACGCTGGCGCATCGCCGTACGCACTTCGAGCGGCGCGCCGTGGTCGTGGCGCGCCACCGCGACGAGTTGCTGAGCGGGCTGCGCGGGCTGGCCGCCGGGCGGCCCGGCGAGGAACTGGTCGTGGGGCCGTCGGAGCCGCTGCCACCGGGGAAGCTGGCCTTCGTGTTTCCCGGCCAGGGCGCGCAGTGGGCCGGGATGGCCCGTGATCTGCTGGCCGGCTCCCCGCTGTTCGCGGACGAGCTCGACCGCTGCGAAGCGGCCCTGCGCCCGCACACCGGCTGGTCGGTCGCGGCCGTGCTGCGCGGCGACGCGGACGCGCCGCCCCTGGAGCGGGTCGACGTCGTCCAGCCGGTGCTGTTCGCCGTCATGGTGGCCCTCGCGGCGGTGTGGCGGGCCCGCGGGGTGCGGCCGGACGCCGTGGTGGGGCACAGCCAGGGCGAGGTCGCCGCGGCCTGTGTCGCCGGGGCGCTCGGTCTGCACGACGCGGCGGCCGTGGTGGCGCTGCGCAGCAGGGCCCTGACGGGCGTGGTGGGGAGCGGTGCCATGGCCGTGGTGGCCCTGCCGTCCGCGGAGGTCGAGGCCCGCCTCGCGGAGCTGGGCGGGGCGGTGTCCGTGGCGGCCGTCAACAGCGGCCGGTCGACGGTGGTGGCCGGGGAGGTGGCGCCGCTGGAGTCCCTGCTGGCCGGCCTGGAGCGGGAGCGGGTGTTCACCCGGCGGCTGGACGTCGACTACGCGTCGCACAGCCCGCGGGTCGAGCCCGTGCGCGAGGCGATCCTGGGCGACCTCGACGGCATCGTCACGTATCCGGCGTCCGTCGCGTGGTATTCGACGGTGTTCGGCGAGCCGGTCGGCGAGGAGCTGGAGGCCGACTACTGGTACCGCAATCTGCGCGAGCCGGTGCGCTTCGCCGCCACCGTGGAGCGCATGGCGGCCGACGGATACCGCTACTTCGTCGAGCTCAGCCCGCATCCGTCCCTGATCACCGCCCTGCGGACGGTCGCCGAGGACACCGGCCACGAGCTGGTCGCCGTCGGTTCCCTGCGGCGCGACGAGGACGGGCCCGGCTGCCTGGACCGGGCGGCGGCCGAACTGCATGTCCACGGGCGGGAGATCAACTGGTCGCGCCTGGTCGCCGACGGAGCGTGGGCCGAGCTGCCGACGTACGCGTGGGACCGGCAGCGGCACTGGACCGAGCCCGAGAGCTCGGCCGGAGCGTCGGGCCTGCTCCCCCGCGCCGGGCATCCGCTGCTCGGGGTCCAGCTGCGGTCGCCGGACGCGACGCGCTGGACGTTCCGGGGCGAGTGGTCCCGCGCCACGGCCGAGTGGCTGCCCGACCACGCGGTGTTCGGGCAGGTGGTGGTCTCGGGGACGACCGTGGCGGAGCTGTGCCGGGCGGCGCTCGCGGTGGCCCGCCCCGACCGGCAGGACGACGTCGCCGACCTGCTGCTGCTCGCGCCCCTGACGCTGCCCGCCGCCGGCACGGTGGAGGTGTCCGTCGAGGTCGTCGCGGCGGACGCGCGGGCCGTGCCCGAGGTCCTGGTGCACAGCCGGCCGCGCGGGCGGGAATCCGAGTCCCCGGAGTGGACGCTGCACGCCACCGCGTCGGCCGGCGAGCCCGCCACCGGCGCCGCCGGCCCGCCACCGGTATGGCCGGAGGCTTCGGAGCCGTGCTGGGGACCGGACACGTATGCGCGGCTGGCGGAGGCGGGCCTCGGCTACGGTCCGGCGTTCCAGGGTGTCCGGTCGGCGGTGCGCGTCGGCGAGGGCGAGGTGCTGGCCCGGCTTTCGCTGCCGCCACGGGCTCGCGACGTGGCGGACCCGTATCCGGTCCATCCCGCCCTGCTGGATGCCGCGTTGCACGTGGCCGCCGCGTTCGACACCTCCGGCCGGGTGCTGCTGCCGGTCGCCGTCGACCGGTGTGCCCTGCCGCCGGGCGGTGCGGACGACCTCACCGCGTCCGTGCGGCGCACCGGCGGCGCGGGGACGGATGTCACGCTGGATGTGACGCTGTGGGACCCCGACGGCCTTCCGGCGGGGCGCCTGGAGGGCGTGCGGCTGCGCGCCGCCGACCCGGCGGATCTGCGGGGCGCCTCCGAGAGCGCCCGGCATCTGTACGAGGTGGCGTGGACGGCCGTGGCCACCGAGGCCGGGCCGACGGACAGCACACCGCCACCGGGCGACGGCTGGACCCTGCTCGGCGACCCTTCGGACGAGCGGGTGGCGGCGGCCCTGAGGAGTCTCGGCCCGGCGGGAACCGGGGTGCGTACGGCCGACGCGGTGGACACCGTGCCGGAGGACACCGACACGCTGGTCAGGTTCTGGCCGCTTCCCGGTTCCGAGTCGGAACCCGCTCTGTACGCCGAGGAGTTGGCGGCCGTCGGACTCGCCGAACTGCGGGCCCTCCTCGCCCTGCCGCGCGACCGGGCGCCGTCACGGGTCGTCTGGGTGACGCACGGCGCGGTCGCGGCCGACGGCGACGACACGGTGCCGGGCCTCGCCCAGTCCGTGCTGTGGGGCCTGGCCCGCGGCGCGCGCACCGAACACCCGGAACTCGGGCTGAGCCTGGTCGACCTCGAAGGACCCGGCCCCTGGCCCGCCCTGCCCGCCGCCCTAGTGGACCCCGAGCCGGAAATCGCGGTCCGCGGCGGCAGGTTGCACGCGCCGCGGCTCGTACGCGCCCGCGCCGGTGACGACCTCAGGGTCCCGGCCGACGACTGCTACGAGCTGGCCGGACCCCCGGATGCGGCGCCTCTCGGCGACCGGTCGGACCTTGAGCTGCGCGCCGTGCCCCGGCCGGAGCTGCCGCCCGGCCGGGTGCGGATCGAGATGCGGGCGGGCGCGGTGCCCGGCGCCCGGGGCGCGCTGTCCGAGTGCGCCGGTGTGATCACAGAGGTCGGCGCGGGCGTGGACGGGCTGTCGCCGGGCGAGCGGGTCCTCGCCCTGGCCGATACGGCGCTGGGCTCCCAGGTGGTGGCCGAGGCTCGGCTGGTCGCAGTGATCCCGGACGAGCTGCCGTTCACCGTCGCGGCGTCCCTCCCCCTCGCGTACGCCACCGCCCATCACGCCCTGTGCGATCTCGCCGCCGTCCGGCCGGGCGAGCGGGTGCGCGTCGCGCCGGGCACGGGGGCGCCCGGCGTGGCGGCGGCCCGGCTCGCGGAGGCGCTCGGGGCCCGGCTCGTCCGGGACGCCGCAGAGCCGGCGGATGTGCTGCTGGTGGCGGCCGAGGGCGAAGGGCACCCCGGGGCCGCGCCGGGCGGCAGGGCGGTCGTCCTCGGCTCGTCCGACAACGACCGCTTCGACAACGACCCTTCCGACGACGGCCTTCGCGAACGGCTCGGCGAGGCCCTGCGAGCGGTCGTGGCGCTGATCGGCTCCGGCCGCCTCCGCCCGCCGCCGCCCCAGGTGCTGCCCGTCACCGCGGCACGCGAGGCCGCGCGCCGGCGGGCCGCGGGCCGGGCCCCGGTCGTCCTGGAGCTGGGCGGCCGCGCCACGGTGGTGCCCACCGACGGCACGGTGCTGGTCACCGGCGGTCTTGGCGCGGTGGGTGGGCGTATCGCGCGGTGGCTGGCCGAGAGCGGCGTCCCGCGGCTGCTGCTGACGTCCCGTCGGGGCCCCGTCGACCCGCGCCGCGCCGAGGTCACGGCGGAGCTGTCCGCACTCGGCGCCGAGGTCGAGGTGGTGGCGTGCGACGTGGCGGACGGGGCGGCCCTCGCCGAACTGCTCGGCCGCATCGGCCGCGAGCTGCCGCTGCGCGGCGTCGTGCACTGCGCGGGCACGCTGGCCGACGGGGTGCTCGCCGAGCAGACGCCCGAGCGGCTCGCGGAGGTGCTGCGCCCCAAGGTGGCGGGGGCGGCCAACCTCCACCGGCTCACCACCGGCACACCGCTCGCCCTGTTCCTGCTGGTGTCCTCGGCCGCCGGGGTGGTGGGGAACGCCGGGCAGAGCAACTACGCGGCCGCCAACGTCTACCTCGACCAACTGGCCCACCACCGGCGGGCATCGGACCTGCCCGGCCTATCGGTCTCCTTCGGGGCCTGGTCGGGGGGCGGACTCGCCGCCGAACACGCCGACCTGGAGCGCATGGCCCGGTCCGGCTACCGCGCCCTGACCCCCGATCAGGCCTGTGAGCTGGTCGAGCTCTCCCTGTCGCGCCGGGCCCCGCATCTGGTCGCCTGGGCCCTGGACCGGTCGCGGCTGCGTGACACCTTCGCCCGTGACGGCGGCCCGGCCGCGCTGTGGCGCACGCTGCTGCCCGCGCCACGGGCCGACCGTGACGGCGCCGCCTTGGCGGACCGGCTCGCCCGGCTCCCGGAGGCCGAGCGCGCCGAACGGGTGCTGTCCCTGGTCCGCGAGGAGGCGTCCCGGGTCCTGGGGCTGCGCTCGCCGGACGCCATCCGCCCCGGCCGGCCGCTGCGCGAGCTGGGCCTGGACTCGCTCATGGCCGTCGAGCTGCGCAACCGGATCGGGGCCCGGCTCGGCGCCCGGCTGACGGCCACCGTGCTGTTCGACCACCCGACGACGGCCCGGCTCGCGGCACATCTGCTGGACACCGTGGTCGCGTCGGGCACGCCTGCCGCCAGGCGGCCCGCGACCGGCGCCCCGCGGGCGCGCGGCGCGGCCGACGAACCGGTGGCCGTGGTGTCCATGGCCTGCCGGCTGCCGGGCGGCGTGGCCGACCCCGAGGCGCTGTGGGAGCTGCTCGCCGACGGCCGCGACGCGGTCGGGCCGTTTCCGGCGGACCGATGGGACGTCGGGTCGCTGTACGACCCCGACCCCGATGCCCCGGGCAAGACCTACGCCAGGGAGGGCGGGTTCCTCCGGGACATCGACGCCTTCGACGCGGGGTTCTTCGAGATCACCCCGCGCGAGGCCGCCGCGATGGATCCGCAGCAGCGGCTGCTGCTGGAGACGGCGTGGGAGGCGCTGGAGCGCGCCGGGATCGTGCCGGCCGAGCTCGCGGGCAGCACCACCGGTGTGTACGTCGGCATGTTCGGCAGCGACTATCTGGCCGGCTCCCGGCTCGACCAGCTGGACGGCTATGTCGGCACCGGCTCCGCGCTCAGTGTGGCCTCGGGCCGGCTGGCCTACGCCCTGGGGTTGCAGGGCCCGGCCCTGACCGTGGACACCGCGTGTTCCTCCTCGCTCGCCGCGGTGCACCTGGCCGCCCAGGCGCTGCGCTCCGGCGAGTGCGACCTGGCGCTGACCGGCGGTGTGACGCTGATGGTGACACCGCAGACGTTCGTGGAGTTCAGCCGGTTGCGGGGGCTGTCCCCGACCGGCCGCTGCCGGTCGTTCTCCGACGAGGCCGACGGCGCGGTCTGGGCCGAGGGCGCGGGGATGGTCGTACTCAAGCGGCTGGGCGACGCGCTTCGCGACGGCGACGAGCTGCTCGCCGTGTTGCGGGGCACCGCGGTCAACCAGGACGGTCGCAGTCAGGGGCTCGCGGCGCCGAACGGCCCGGCCCAGGAGCGGGTCGTCCGCCGGGCCCTGGAGCTGTCCGGCCTCGCGCCCGCGGACATCGACTACGTGGAGGCGCACGGCACGGGCACCACGCTGGGCGACCCGATCGAGGCGGGGGCCCTGTCGGAGGTGTTCGGCGCCTCCCGGCCACAGGGCCGCCCGCTGTATCTGGGCTCGCTGAAGTCGAATCTCGGTCATCTACAGGCGGCTTCGGGCATCGCCGGTCTGGTCAAGGTGGTGCTCTCGCTGCGCCACCAGACGCTGCCGCGCACCCTGCACACCGCCCGGCCCAGCCGCCATGTGGACTGGGACAGCAGCGGGCTGCGGCTGCTGCGGGAGCCGGTGGCCTGGCCGTCGGGCGCGCGGCCGCGGCGGGCGGGGGTCAGCGCGTTCGGGATCAGCGGCACCAACGTCCACGTGGTCGTGGAGGAGGCGCCACCTCAGGCCCCACCTCCGAACCCGGTTCGGGCCCAGCCCAAGGGGGCCGAAGCGGCCCCGGGGCGGCGGCTGTTCGTGGTGTCCGCGCGCAGCGACACCGCCCTGCGCGGCCAGGCCGCCCGGTTCGCCGGACACCTGGCCGCCCTCCCCGCCGACGGACCCGCCCTGCCGGACATCGGCTATACGCTGGCCCGCCACCGTAGCCACTTCGAGCGGCGCGCGGCGGTCGAGGCCGGCGACCGGGCCGAGCTGCTGGCCGGTCTCGACGCCGTGGCGAGGGGGGAGGCTCGGCCCGGTGTGTCGCTGTCGCCGCCCGGGGCCGCGCCCGCGGGCAAGGTGGCGTTCGTCTTCCCCGGGCACGGCGGGCAGTGGCCGGGCATGGGCGTCGAGCTGATGGCGGGCTCGGAGGCGTTCCGGGAGGAGCTGGCCCGCTGCGACGAGGCGATCGCCCGACACACCGGCTGGTCGGTGGGCGCGGTGCTGCGCGGCGAGGCGGGCGCGCCCGGTATGGAGGAGACGGATGTCCTCCAGCCGGTGCTGTTCGCGTTCAACGCCGCGCTGGCCGCCGCCTGGCGCTCCCTGGGGGTCGTCCCCGACGCGGTGGTCGGCCACAGCCTGGGCGAGCTCGCCGCCGCGTACGGCGCGGGCGCCCTCGCCCTCGACGACGCCGCGGCCGTGGTGACCCGGCGGGCCCGTGCCGTGGTGCCGCTGGCGGGCCGGGGCGGGCTGCTGTCCGTGGAGCTGCCGCGCGCGGAGGTCGAGCGGCTGCTCGCCTCGTATCCGGACCGGCTGTTCGTGGCGGCGGTCAACAGCGGGCGGTCCACCACCGTCTCCGGCGACCTCGACGCGCTGGCCGGGCTGCGACGGCGGCTCGACGCGGAGGGGGTGCCCGCGCGCCGGCTGTCGGCGGCGTTCGCCTCCCACAGCCCGCTGATGGAGCCGCTGCGCGAGGAGCTGCTCGGTGCGCTGGCCGGTGTCCGGGGGGTACGGACGCCCACCCCGCTGTACTCGACGGTGCTGGCGGAACCAGTCGCCGGTGAGCGGCTGGACGCCGACTACTGGTACGCGAATCTGCGGGAGCCGGTCCGGTTCGCCGACACGGTGCGGCACATGCTGGACGACGGCTGTCGGTACTTCGTGGAGCTGAGCCCGCATCCGTCGCTCGGCGCTTCGATCGAGTCGGTGGCCGCCGAGGCCGGGATCGACGCGGTGAGCGTCGGCTCGCTGCGACGCGACGAGGCGGGCCCGGACGGGCTGCTGCGCGGGCTGGGGCGGCTGTACGGCGCGGGGCACACGCCCGACTGGTCCGTCCTGTTCTCGGCGGGCCGCCGCACCGACCTGCCCACCTATGCCTTCGCCCGGGAGCGCCACTGGCTGTCGGCCGCTCCCGCGACGGCCGCGGGGCCGGGCACCTCGCCGCTGATCGGCACGCATGTGGAGGCCAGCGACGAACCGGACAGGCACATTTTCCAGACCGACCTCGACCTGCGGGACAGCCGGTTCGGCTATCTGTCCGACCACCGGGTCGCCGGGGAGGTGTGGCTGCCCGCGGCCGCGTTCCTGGAGATGGCGCTCGCGGCGGCATCGGCGCTCGACGAGGGCGGACGGCCGCGGCTGTCCGAGGTCGAGTTCGAGGCGCCGCTGCGACTGGAGGCGGAGGCGCCCGTACGGCTTCAGCTGGTCCTGCGGCCCGAGGAGCACGGCGTCCGGGACTTCGCCATCGCCTCGACGTCCCTCCGCGGGCAACGCCCGGAGTGGGTGCGGCACGTCCGCGGGCGTGTCGCCCGCGCCGAGGCCGAGCCGTGCCCCGGGCCCGGCGGCGGTCCTGAAGTCCTCTCCGAGCTGCGGGAGTTGTGCGCCGAGGCGGTCGACATGGCCGAAGTCCACGCCGGTCTTGCCGCCCTGGGCATCGACTACGGCCCGGCCTTCCGGGGCCTGGAGGAGGGCCATCGCTCGGCCGGCGCGGCGCTCGGCCGGCTGGCCGAGGTGCCCGCCGCCGGGCATCTGCTGCACCCCGCCGTCCTCGACGCCGCCTTCCGGACGGCCGCCCTGCCGGGCGACGCCCCCGCGGGCCGGGCATTCGTACCCGCCGGGGTCGGGCGGCTGCGGTTCACGGGGCGGCGTACCGCACCGGCCTGGGCGACCTGCTCGCTGCGCGCCGTGGACGGGGACACCGCCACCCTGGATCTGCGGGTCTGGGACGCGGAGGAACAACTCGTCCTGGACATCGAGGGGTTCCGGCTGGCCGCGCTGGCCGCGCTGTCTCCGCTTGACGGCTCGCTCTTCGAGACGCGGTGGCTGCCCAGGCCCGCCGCGCGCGAGGCGCCCGCCCAGGGCGGCTGGCTGATCCTGTCCGACGAGTCGGGCGTGGGGGCAGCGCTCAGCGGCCTGCTCGGACCGGTGCCGCACGTGGTGGCCCGCAGGGGCGACACGTTCGCGGCCGAGGCGCCCGGGCGCTACCGGCTCGATCCGCTGAACCCGCAGCACTTGGCGCGCCTGCTGGCGGAGGCGTTCCCCGAGGGGCCGCCGGAGCGGGTGGTCCAGCTGTCCGCCCTGGACGCCCCGGTGATCGACTCGGCCGAGGCGGCCGCCCGGGCCGCCCGGCTGTGCTGCCTGTCCACCGCACACCTGGTGCGCGCGCTCGCCGACCGCCCTCGCGGCCGGGCCCCGCGCCTGTTCCTGGTCGTACGGGGCGCCCAGGCCGCCGGGGACAGCGCGGAGGTGACGCACCCGCAGCAGGCGCTCGGCTGGGGCTTCGGCCTCGCGGTGGCCCAGGAGTACCCGGAGCTGGCCACCACGCTGATCGACCTGCCGTCCGACGGCGGTCCCGACGCCCTGTGGACACAGCTGCGGCACGCCGACGACGAGCGCCTGGTCGCGCTGCGCGGCACGGGCCGCCTGGTGCCGCGCCTCGTCCGCACCCGCCCGGACGACGCCGGGCGCGGCGAGCCCCGCCCCGACGGCGCGTATCTGGTCACCGGTGGTCTCGGCGGCCTCGGCCGGGTCGTCGCCGAGCGCCTGGTGCGGCGCGGTGCGCGCCGGCTGGCGCTGGTGAGCCGGGGAGCACCCACCGCGGAGGCGGCACGCTGGATCGAGGACCTGCGAGGGCGCGGCGTGACGGTCCGCCACGCCCGGGCGGACGTCGCCGACCGGGAGGGCCTGGCCGCCGCGCTGGACGGGCTGCGGCGCGAACTCGGCCCGCTCACCGGCGTCGTCCACACCGCCGGCGTGCTGGACGACGCCACGGTGCCCCATCTGACGGAGGAGCGGGTGCTGCGGGTCCTCGCCCCCAAGGTGCTGGGCACGGCCCTGCTCACCGAGCTGGTGCCCGAGGCGGAGCGCCTGGTGCTGTTCTCGTCGGCTGCGGGCCTGCTCGGCTCGGCGGGACAGAGCCCGTACTGCGCGGCGAACGCCTTCCTCGACGCCTGGGCGCACCATCTCGCCCGCGCCGGCCGGCCGGCGCTCAGCCTCGACTGGGGCGCCTGGACAGGGGTCGGGCTGGTGGCCGGGTCGGACATCCGGGCCGCGTCGGTGAGCCGGTCGGGGCTGGTGGGCCTCTCCCCGCAGGAGGGAGGCGAGCTGTTCGAGCGGCTGCTGCCCACGGCGCGCCGCCAACTCGCCCCGCTCGCCCTGGACCGGGAGGCACTCGCGCTCGACCCGGACACCGTACGGTCGCGGCCGTTGCTGTCCGACCTGGTGCCCGCCCCGGCCGCGGCGCCGGGCGCGGGCGGACTGGTCGCCCGGGTGCTCGCGGCCACGACGGCGCGGGAGCGGACGGACCGTCTGGAGGCCTATGTACGGGCCAGGGTCGGCGAGGTGGCCGGCGGCGGGGTCGCGGACGCCGCCCCCACGACGGCCCTGAAGGAGCTGGGGCTCGACTCCTTGATGATCGTCCGGCTGCGCAACGCCTTCGCCCGTGAACTCGGTGTCGAACTGCCCGCCTCGGCGGTGTTCTCGGCGGCCGACATCCGCGGCCTCGCACAGGACCTGGGCGCGGCGCTGGCGGAGCGGGACACCTCCACCGGGCCCGTCCCGAGTGGGCCGCCGGTGGCCGATTCCGCAGCCGATGTGCCCGAGGTCGATCTGCGGCCCGCGACCCGTGACGTGGTGCGGCTGTTGCGCAGCGCCCGCCGGGACACCCCCGGTGCCGCACACGCCATCGGCCTCGCGGTCCGGCTCGCCGCGCCCACCACCCGGGAGCGGTTGACCGACATCCTGGCCCGGCTGGCCGCGCGGCACGCGGCGCTGCGCACGGCGATCCTCACGGGCACCGGGGAGGGCACGCGGCTGCGGGTCGCGCGAGAGCCCGCGGGGCCCCTGCTGCGCTGGTCGGAGCTCGGCGGCGGCACGGACGAGGACGCCGCGGTGGGCAGGCGGCTGCGGGAGCTGCTGGAGCCGCCGTTCGACCTGGCGGCCGCGCCGCTGTGGCGGTTCGAGCTGCTCGACCGCGGCGACCGGGGCCAGGTCCTGGTGTTCGGCGCGCACCACGCGGTGAGCGACCTTCAGTCGCTGCTGCTCGTGGCGGCCGAGATCTGCCGCGAGCTGTCCGGCGCCCCGCTGGGCGACGCCGTCTCCAACCGCGACATCGACCTGCTGCTCCAGGCGCAGGAGGCACGGCCCACTGACCGCGCCGACGAGGCGGCGGCCGACTGGCGCGAGGCGTTCACCGGCAGCGCCCGGCTCGATCTGACGCTCGCGCGGCCGCGCCCGTCGGTGCGCTCCTTCCGGGCGGGCAGCGTGACCCTGCCGATCCCCGACGGGCTCATGGAGCGGGTGTCCTCCGAGGCGAGCCGGCTCGCGATCACCCCCGCGGCCTTCTGCCTGGGCACCCTGACCGTGCTGCTCGCCCGCGAACGGCAACGGGACCGGTTTGTGCTCGCCGTCCCGGTGGACACCCGTGTCCACGTCGACGCGTACGACGCGGTGGGCTTCTTCGGGGTGCCGGTGCCCGTACCGGCCCAGGCCGCGCCCGGCGAGACGATCCACGAGGTGCTGCGCCGCACCGACGGCCGCCTGGACCGGGTCCTGACGAAGGGCGCCATGTTCTCCGACGCCCTGGCGGCGCTGGCCGCGCAGGGGCTGTTCCGGGAGAACGCGCCGATGGTGGAGGTGTACTTCAACTACGTACGGTCCTCGGCGGCGCGCCTGGACGGCCTGGAGGTCCTTCCGGCCGGAACCGGGTACTCCGACCTGGACCTGATGGTCACGATGACGCCGGACGCCGGACGGCTGCGGCTGGACCACAGCCTGGACATCATGGACGAGGCGAGCTGCGCCGCGCTCGGCGAGGGCTTCCTGCGGCTGCTCGCCGAAGTGGCCGACGACCCCACGGCGCAGGCCCGCCCGGCGGCCGACTCCCCCGCGGCCGGCTCCCCCGCGGTCGACTCCCCCGCCACGCCTTCGCGCACCACGGCCCCGCGCCCCTCGCTCGCCCTCGCGGCCACCTTCGCCCTCGGCAACCTGCCGCTGCTGTGCGAAGCGGCGCTGGCCGACGACCCGTCTGAGGCGGGCGGTGGTGTGACGGTCGTGGAGGCGCCGTATCACCACGTCCTGGCGGGCCTGCGGGATCCCTCCGGGGTCTTCGCCGACCCCTCGACGGCGCTCGGAGTGGTGCTGCTGAGGGCCGTCGACCTGGAGCGGTTCGGGGCGGTCGGCGACGCCCTGCTCGCCGAGTTGCGCGCGGAGTACCCGGCCGCGCTGCGGGCCCTGGCCGAGCGGACCCGCAAGCCGTTGGTCGTCGGGTTCCTGCCCTCCTCGTACGGCGACGAGCGCCTGGCGCGGTGGGAGCGCGAACTGGCGGCCGAGCTGGCGGAGCTGCCCGGTGTCGCGGTGCTGCGCCCCGACGACTGGACCCGGCACCACGCCGTCGAGGACCGGTTCGACGACCGCACCGACAAGCTGGCGCACCTGCCGTTCACCCCGCCGTTCCAGGCCGCCGTGGCCCTCACCCTGGCCGAGGTGGTGCGGGCCGTGCGCCGCACGCCGCCGAAGGTGATCGCGGTGGACGGCGACGAGACGCTGTGGAGCGGGGTGGCCGGGGAGATCGGCCCGGACGGCGTGGACCTCGGCGGCCCCCGTGCGCTGCTGGCCCGCCGGCTGCTCCAGTGGCGGGCCGCCGGGGCGCTGCTGGCCCTGGTCAGCAACAACGACGAGGCCACGGTGCGGGCGGTGCTCGACCGCCCGGACAGCCTGCTGCGGGCGGAGCACTTCAGCGTGGTCTCCGCCGCGTGGGGCCGCAAGGCGGAGCGCCTGGAGGCGGCGGCGCGCACCCTCAACCTGGGCCTCGACAGCTTCCTGTTCCTCGACGACAACCCGGTCGAGATCGCCGCCATGCGGTCGGCGCTGCCCGAGGTGCTGTCCGTGACCTGCCCGGCGGCCGGGGAGCTGGAGCCCTTCCTGGCCCGGCTGTGGCCGCTGGTCCCGGCCGCGGGCACGGCGGAGGACTCGCTGCGCGCCGAGTTCTACCGCCATGAGCGGGCCCGTGACGCGATCCGCGAGCGGGCCGGGTTCGAGGAGTTTCTCGCCCAGCTGGATCTGGAGGTCGACATCCGGCCGCTGTCCGGGCGGGACGTCGAGCGCGCCGAGCAACTCGTACGCCGCACCAACCAGTTCACCCTGTGCGCCCGGTCGGCCGACGGCGGCGATCTGGAGCGGTGGCGCCGGCAGGGCGAGGTGTGGACGGCCGCGGCCCGCGACCGGTTCGGGGACTACGGGCAGATCGGGCTGCTCGCGGTCTGCCGGGACGGCGACCGGCTCGACGTCCTGGCCTGGCTGCTCAGCTGCCGTGCGCTGGGCCGCGGGGTGGAGGAGCGGCTCCTGGGGTGGCTGGCCGACCGCGCCGACGCGCTGGGCTGCGCCACGGTACGTCTGACGGCGGAGCGGACACCGCGCAACGCACCCGTCCGACGGCTGCTCGCCGCGCTGGGCCGCGGTGCGCCGGACGACACACACCTGGCAGTCGTGACGACTCCGGAGCGTCTGCGGGCGTTCCGGTCCTGGGAGCAGTGAGGGCGACATGAGTGACGAGGGACGGCGGCCGGCCGGCGAGTCGATCGAACGGGGTGGCGGCGGGCTCAGCGTGGCCGAACTGCTGGCCCGGGCCCTGCCCGGGGCCGCACCGGCACCGGTCTCGGCGTCCGCGCCGCCCGGCGACGGGGACGCGGACACGAACACCGCCGCGAACACCGGCGTGGACACGGACGTGGACCGGCTGGCGGGGGCCATCGCCGCCGTGGCCGCCCGTTTTCTGCCCGACGGCCGGATGGGGCCCGACACCGACTTCTTCGACGCCGGGGGCACCTCCGTCGACGCGGTGGAGCTGGTGGCCGCGCTGGCCCGGGAGTCGGGCGTGGAGCTCGCCCTGGACGATGTGTTCGCCGACGCCCGGCCGCGCCGTCTCGCCGAGCGCCATCTGTCGGCCACCGGATCCCCGGCCCCGGGCCCGACGGCCCCCAGCCCCGCGGCCACCGCCGTACCCGCGACCCGGACCGTGTCCGTGGGCGCCGCCGACGAGGATCTCGAGCTGGTCCTGGCCGACCTCGCCCGCGCCGACGGCCTGCCGTGGACGGGGCCGCCGGAGTCCGCCGCGCCCCGCCGGATCCTGCTGACCGGGGCCACCGGCTTCCTCGGCGGCCATATGCTCCTCGACCTGCTGCGGTACAGCGACGCCCACGTCTACTGCCTGGTGCGCGCGGCCGACGAGGACGAGGCCGCCCAGCGGCTCGGCACCGCGCTGGCCGGCTTCTCCCTCCCGTGGTCCTCGGAGATCCGCAGGCGGGTCACCGTCCTGCCGGGCGACCTCCGCCGACCGCGCCTCGGCCTGCCGGAGGACCGCTGGAGCGCGCTGGCCGAGGAGTTGGACTCCGTGGTCGGCGTGGCGGCGGCGGTGGACTTTCTGCGCGGCTACCCGTCGCTGCGGCAGAGCAATGTGGCGGGGCCGCTGACGCTGGCGGAGCTGGCGGCGACCGGGCGGCCCAAGCCGCTGCACCACATCTCGTCGATCGCGGTGTTCAACCAGGTCGGCATCGCCTCCATGGGCGAGGACGACCCGCTCGCCCGCATCGACCGCCTGGTCGCGGGCTACGACAAGTCCAAGTGGGTGGCCGAGACCGCGCTGCGGCGCGCCCGTGACCACGGCCTGGTGGTCACCGTGATGCGCCCCGGGGGCATCGGCGGACACACCAGGACGGGCGCGTACAACGCCCAGGACCTCAGCAGCGGGCTGATCTCGGCGTTCGGCCGGTTCCGTACCGTGCCCGCCTTCCGCTATCTCAACGCCGCCCCGGTGGACTGGGTGAGCCGGGTGGCGGCGGCCGTCATCTGCGAGCCCGCCGCCTGGGGCTACAACTACAACCTGACGGGCGTCCCGAACACCCTGGACGACGTGGTGCGGGACATGGGGTTCGGCGGCATGAACGTCACGGTGCAGGAGTGGGACGAGTGGCGGGCCGACGCCCTGGCCCGGCTGGAGGCCGAGCCGGTCCCCGGGCTGGACTTCCTGACCCGGGTGCTGCGCAGCCCGGCCGCCCTGAAGCTGTGCGAGGCGACGCTGAAGGGGCCCGAGGCCACCGGCGAGCGCACCGACGCGTTCGTCGCCGCGCACGGCCTGCCGGCCGCGGCCCGGTACGACACCCAGGCGCAGCTGAAGACGTTCGAG
Organism: Streptomyces sp. NPDC097640; assembly: GCF_040302705.1. Taxonomy (NCBI): domain Bacteria; kingdom Bacillati; phylum Actinomycetota; class Actinomycetes; order Kitasatosporales; family Streptomycetaceae; genus Streptomyces; species Streptomyces sp. NPDC097640. The sequence goes on along the minus strand of NZ_JBEOSB010000002.1, from coordinate 223,360 downwards.
CGGCTGGCCGGGGACGGTCTCGGCAGGCTGCCGGACCGTCAGGACCCGCCGTATCTGTGGTTCCCCGAGACGATCGAGGGCACTCTGGGCCCGGTCGGCGGGCCGGCGCACAGCGAGTGCACGCTGTCGCTGACCCTGTCGATCGCGAGCATGTACCAGCTGGTGCGGGAGCGCCGGGTCGATGTGCGCGGAGAGCTGTCCTGCGCGCTGCTGCACCCCGATCCGGTCGTGGTGGAGCGGGGCGATCTGTGGGTCCGCCCGCAGGAGGGGATACCCCTGCGCCACGGCCTGCGTCATCAACTGCTGCTCTACCGGCTGCGGTTGCGTGACGCGGACGGCGGGCGGTGGTGGCTGGAGGGCCGGAAGTTCGCCCGCGCGCGGCGCGATGTGTGGCGGCAGACGCGTGCGCTGACCGTCGAGATCGGCCGCGAGGACGAGCCCGCGAGCCTGGCGGGCGAGGTCGTGGTGCCCGCGGACAGCTATGTGCGCGACCAGATCGACGGCATCCGGGTCGATCCGCGCCTCTCCGGCCAGGAGAAGCGGGTGGCCAAGCTGACCTGGCTGGCCTGGTTCGGCCGGGAGATGGGCCGTGGCCTGCTCGGCCCGTTCGCCCGGGTGGGGGCGGACCTGCTCGACCTTCGCCGGAACCCGACACTGACGGAGCGCGACCGATGACCCCGCTGACCTCGAGGACCCCGCAGACCCCGCGATCCCCGCGAACCCCGGTTTCCCTGCGGCCGCTGTACGCCCGGCTCGACGGGGCGACCGTCGAGGAGTTCCCCTTCCGGGTCAAGGACGGCACCCTGCTCGGCCTGACCAGGGTGACCACCGGCTCATCCCCCGGCCAGGGGCACCGGCCCGCGGTGCTGCTGCTGCACGGCCACACCGCGTCCTCCGACATGTTTCTGCTGCCGGAGACGCGCAACCTGGTCGAGGTCCTGCTGGACGAGGGCTATGAGCCGTGGCTGCTGGACTGGCGGGGCAGCTGCCGGCTCCCCTACAACGAGACCGGTCGCCGCTACACCTACGACGACGTCGCCGTGTACGACATCCCCGAGGCGGTGGCGCAGGTCCGGCAGCGGATCGGCGACCGGCCGCTGTTCGTCGTGGCCCACTGCATCGGCGCGCTCTCGCTGTCGATGAGCATGGCGGCGGGCCTGGTGCCGGGGCTCGCCGGGGTGGTGGCGCACGGGGTGTTCCTGACGCCGAAGCTGGCGGGCCGGACGTCCCTGCGGATGACGCTGGCCGCCGAGTTGCTGAAGTCACGTGTCGACCACATTCCCGTGGACTTCCGCAAGGTGGGCTTCTGGTCGCGGTACACCCCGCTGTTCGCCCTGGCCTCGCGGAAGGCGAGCTGCCCGGACCCGACCTGCCAGATTCTGCACAACTCGGCCTGGGGCACGGGCGCCTCGCTGTTCGTGCACGACCATCTGTCCGCCACCACGCACAACCGGCTGGCGGAGCTGCTCGGCCCCGCGCCGCTGTGGATCCTGCCGCATCTGCGCCGGATCGAGCTGGCGCGCAGCATGGTGCGCTGGCACCACGGGGACGGCCGCTACCGGGCGCTGCCGGAGAACGCCCTGGACCAGGCCGGCCGTATCGACTGCCCCGTCCTGCTGCTCTCCGGCAGCGAGAACGGGCTGTGGCTGGACTCCCAGAAGCTCTGCCACGAGGTGCTCGCCGCCCGGCAGCCGCGGCTGGATGTGGCGTACGCCGAGGTCCCCGGCTACGGTCACCTCGACATGTTCATCGGCCGGGGCGCCGCCCTCGATGTGTTCGGGCACATCCTCGACTTCCTGGGCGGGCGCCGGTAGTCGGCCGGTGGTGAACGTTCCGTACCGCACGCGCCACAGCCCGGAGGTCGTGACCCATGCCGCAGCTCGAAGTCGATGGCGCCAGACTGACGTTCGACGACGAGGGTCGCCGCGACGGTGTGCCGCTGGTGTTCATCCACGGCTGGACGGCGAATCGGCACCGCTGGGACCACCAGATGGCGCACTTCGCCCCGCACCGGCGGGTGATCCGCCTGGATCTGCGCGGGCACGGCGAGAGCGACGGAGTGCCGCGCACCATCGCCGAGCTGGCCGGCGATGTGCGCGCCCTGCTCGACCGGCTGGAGGTCGACCGCTTCGTCCCGGTCGGCCACTCCATGGGCGGCATGATCGCCCAGACGCTGGCGCTGGACCACCCGGGCCGGATCGAGCGCATGGTGCTGGTGAGCTCGATCAGCCGGATGGTGTACAGCCGCGGCCGCGGTCTGCTGATGGCGGCTTCGACGCTGCTGCCGTTCCGTGTCTTCGTCACGGCCAACATCCAGCGGGCCTTCGGCCCCGGCCATCCGCGCGAGGAGGTGCGGCAATACGCCCGCGCCTCCGCGACCACGCCGCGCGAGGTGGTCATGACCTGCTACGACGCGATGCGGGCCTTCGATGTGCTCGACCGGGTCGGTGAGATCCGGACGCCCACCCTGCTGCTGCACGGCTATCACGACATCCAGCTGCCGGTGTCACAGATGCTGCGGATGGCCAAGGGCTACCCGGACGCGGTGGTACGGATCCTCGACGCGGGGCACGAGCTGCCGCTGGAGACCCCCGCCGCGGTCAGCTCGGCCGTCGAGTCGTTCCTGGAGTGACCCCCCGCCCCGCTACCAGGGGACGGGGCCTTCGGCGTCGAAGTAGCCTCCGGTCGGGCCGTCGGGGCCCACCTGTGCCATACGGACGATGATCTCGGCGCCCTCCTCGACGGTCTGCGTGCCGGTGCGCCGGTTCAGGTCCGTCGCGGTGTAGCCGGGCTCCACCGCGTTGATCCGCATCTGCGGGAACGCCTTCGCGTACTGCACGGTGATCATGTTGACCGCGGTCTTCGACGTCGGATAGGCGACGCCCGGGTAGACGTACGTCGGTGTGTCCGGGGTGGTGACCCGGGTCAGCGAGCCAAGGCCGCTGCTGACGTTGACCACGACCGGGGCGGCGGACCGCCGCAGCAGCGGCAGGAACGCATGGGTCACGCGCACCACGCCGAAGACGTTCGTCTCGAAGACCGACCGCATCGCGTCGGCGGTCGCCTCCGCGGCGCCGATCACCCGTCCGTCCGGCTCCCGCGCTTCGACGCCGGCGTTGTTGACCAGCACATCCAGTCCGCCGTCGGCCTCGACGGCCTTCGCCGCGGCCGCGACGGACGCGTCGTCGGTGACATCGAGGAGGACCGTCCGCGCGCCCAGCCGTTCGGCGGCCCGGCGCCCGCGCTCGGCGTCCCGGCTGCCGATGTAGACAGTGTGACCTGCTGCGATGAGCCGACGGGCGGTTTCGAAACCGAGCCCCTTGTTGGCTCCGGTGATAAGTGTTGTCGTCATGTCTCCAGAGTCCTGCGCGCCGGTGTGGTCAGCCAGGCGTCCCGGGTTCCTGGGACTACCGGTACCAGGCACAGGTGCGGCGCGGCGGTGCACACTGGGCTGCATGGCGACAGCGGAGTTCGGGCAGGCGGTGCGCCGTTGGCGCGACCGGGTCGCCCCCGAGGCCGCGGGGCTGCCCGCCGGCGGGCCCCGGCGCGCGCCGGGGCTGCGCCGCGAGGAGCTGGCACTGCTGGCCGGGATCTCCGTCGACTACGTCACCCGCCTCGAACAGGGCCGCGCGTCCAACCCGTCGGTCCAGGTCGTCGAGGCCCTGGCCAGAGCACTGCGGCTGGCGGGCGCCGAGCGCGCCCATCTGTTCCGGCTGGCCGGGCTGGCGCCGCCGGGGCCGGACACCATGCCCGCGCTCATCACCCCGAGCGTCCAGCGGCTGCTGGACAGACTGACCGGGACCCCCGTCGCGGTCCTCGACGCGTCCGGGACGCTGCTCCTGGCCAATCCGCCGTACGCGGCGCTGATGGGCGACCCGTCGGGGTGGCGCGGCCACCAGCGCAACGCCGTGTGGCGACACTTCGTCGGCCCGGGCGGCCGGACCCGGCACACTCCGGAGTCGCTGCGCGCCTTCGAGGCCACGCTGGTCTCCGACCTGCGCGCGGCCGCCGACCGCTACCCGGCGGATCAGCGGCTGGGGCGGCTGGTGGCGGAGCTGCGCGCGAACAGCGACCGGTTCGCCGAGCTGTGGGAGTCCGGCGCCGTCGGCCGCCACGAGGCCGCGCGCAAGATCATCGATCATCCGCGCGTGGGCCCCGTGACGCTGGACTGCGACGTGCTCACCGTGGCGGGCAGCGAGCTGCGCATCATGGTCTACACGGCCGAGCCCGGCACCGAGGACGCCGAACGCCTCGCGCTGCTCACCGTGCTCGGCACCCAGGATCTCGTCGGGTAGCCGCCCACGGCGGAGGTAAGGCGGCGGGCGTGGCCACCCGGGGAGGCGGCCACGCCCGGCCCGTCATGACGAGGCGGCCAGATATTCGTCGATCCTGCGGCGCATGAACACCGAGGACTCCTTCGCCCGCTCCTCCCAGGCGAACACACAGGCGGTCAGGGTGCCGTCGAAGCCGCTGTCCCGCAGCTCTCGGAAGAGTTCGTCGAAGTCGACCTCGCCCTGCCCGATGTCCAGGTGCTGATGGATACGGGCGGGGGTGCCGGGCGGGTTGAGGATGTAGCGGTTGCCGGAGGACGCGGTGTGGTCGAAGGCGTCGGCCAGGTGGACGTGGGTGAGCAGTTCCCCCGCGTACCGGATGATGCCCGGGGCGTCGTTGCCGATGTGGAAGGTGTGCGGGGCGCAGTACAGGAAGCTGACGCCCGGATGGTTGATGCCGCGGATCAGGTTGATCGCGTCATAGCCGTTCTCGATGAAGTCGTCGGGGTGCGGCTCCAGGGCGAGCTGGATGCCCTCGCGTTCGAACAGCGGCAGCAGTTCGTCGAGCGACTTCCAGAACTGCGCCTCGCTGCGGTCGCTCTGCTCGGGGCGGCCGTTGAGCTCGGAGATCATGCTGGTGACACCGAGGTCGGCGGTGATCTGGATGGCGCGTTTCCAGTAGCGTACGGCCGCCTGGCGGTCGTCCTCGTCCGGCCCCGACCAGCGGAACAGGGGCAGGACGGAGGAGATGCCGACGCCCGCGGAGTCCAGCGCCTTGCGGAACTTCGCGACCGTGCCGTCGTCGACGCGCGGGTGCCGGAAGAAGGGGATGAAGTCCTCCCGGGGGGAGAGCTCGATCCACTCATACCCCAACTCCGCTACGACGGCGGGGAGTTCGAGCAGGGGGACGTTGCGGATCATATAGGGGTCGAGGGCGATCTTCATGGTGTCGGCGGGTGTCCCTTCGCGGCGTGGCCTCAGAGGCGGGCGGCTGCGGCCCGGAGGTTGTCGGCGGCCAGGCGCAGGCCCTCGATCTGGTCGAGCTCCTGGTCCTCGTGTTCGATGTTGACCGCCATGTCCGGGTCGACATCGCGCAACGCCCGCAGGAAATCGGTCCAGAAGGCGGTGTCGTGGCCGCGGCCGACGGCGACGAAGTCCCAGGAGGCGTTCTTGGGCCAGCGGCTGAGGGTGTAGCGGCCGCCGAGGGAGACGGCGCCCGGCTCCTCGGCGCGGACGCGCTCGTGGCGGTGGTCGAGGACGCCGTTGATCTTCGCTTCCTCGTTGATCCGGGTGTCCTTGGCAGCGGCGTTGTACACCAGGCCGCCGAGGCGCCGTACGGCCGCGACCGGGTCGATGCCCTGCCAGAACAGATGGCTGGGGTCCAGCTCCGCGCCCACGTGGGTGGCGTCGATCTCGGTGGCCAGCCGCTCCATCGTGCCGACGTTGTAGACGAGGTTGTGGGGGTGCATCTCGATGCACACCTTCACATCGGCGTCCGCCGCGCGCGCCTGGATGTCCCTCCAGAAGGGGATCGCCACCTCGTTCCACTGGTAGTCCATGGCGTCGAGGTAGGCGCTGTCCCAGGGCAGCACCGTCCAGGAGGGCAGCCGGCCGCCGGGGTCGGAGGCGGGCAGCCCGGACATCGTGACGACCCGCTTCACGCCGAGCAGGGCGGCCAGTTCGATCGCGTCGCGCAGGTCCTGGGCGTGCTTGTCGCGCACCTGCGGGTCGGGGTGGAGGGGGTTGCCGTTGCAGTTCAGCGCGGTGAGGGTGATGCCCTCCGCCGCGAACCGCGCGAGGTAGCCGTCCCGGGCGTCCCGGCCCGCGCGGATCTCGTCGATCGGCAGATGCGGGGCGGGCAGAAAGCCACCGGAGTTGATCTCCGCGCTCTCCAGGCCGAGTTCGCGCAGGGTCCGCAGGGTCTCGGTGAGGGGCTGGTCGTGCAGGACGGCGGTGTAGGCGCCGAGCTTCATGAGGGGCTTCCTTACTGGACGGTGACGGACTTGCCGTCGGCGGTGGCGGAGGAGACGATCGCGTCGAGCACACGCAGGTTGTGCAGCCCGTCGGCGAGCGTGGGGCAGTGCGGCAGGTGGTTCAGGCCCGCGATCTGCTCCAGGAAGGCGCGTGCCTGCCAGGCGAAGAAGTCGTTCTGTCCATGGCCCACGCTGGGGAAGTCCATGGGCAGCCCCGAGGCGATGTACGGGTGCTGGGGGCCGACGACGACGCTGCGGTAGCCGCTGGTGGCCGCGGGCAGGGAGGAGTCGGCGAAGGTGAACTCCGCGGGCCTGGCCATGTCGAAGGTGGCGGCGCCGCCCTCGGCGAACACCTCGAAGCCGAGGGAGTTCGCCAGCCCGCAGGCGACGCGGGAGACGGAGAAGGTGCCGACGGCGCCGGAGTCGAAGGTCGCGGTGAAGGTGGCGATGTCCTCGTTCTCCACGGGCTCTCGCTCCGCACTCACCTGGACGTCCGCCGAGTGGCCCACGGCGGTGCCCAGCGGCACCGGCCGGTCGGGCACCTGGGTGGACAGCAACGCGCCGTGCACACTGCGCACCGGGCCGCAGAAGAACTCGCCGAGGTCGACGAGGTGGCTGCCGATGTCGGACAGCGCCCCGGTGCCGGGGCCGCCGCGGTAGCGCCAGCTCATGGGCGCGTCGGGGTTGTGCCCGTAGTCGCACCAGTAGTGGCCGTTGAAGTGCTGCACCCGCCCGAGCGGGCCCTCGGTCACCTGGTGGCGTATGGCGTTGATGGCGGGGGAACGGCGCAGGGTGAACCCGGTGGCCGCCACCCGTCCGCTGCGCTCCGCCGCCTCGACCATGGCCTGCGCGTCGGCCACCGTCGGCGCCAGCGGCTTCTCGCACAGCACATGCTTGCCCGCCGCCAGCAGCCCCTCCACGATCTCGCGGTGCAGGTGGTTGGCGACCACGACGCTGACCGCGTCGATGTCGGGGGCCTCGGCGATCGCCCGCCAGTCGGTCTCGGCGCGCTGGTATCCGTAGCGGCGGGCGGCGTCCCGGGCGAAGGGTTCATGGGCGTCGGCGACGGCGACCAGGCGGACCTCGGGCAGTCCGGCGCCGTACTGCGTGGGTGCCGCCCGGTAGCCGGCCAGATGGGCGCGGCCGGCCATGCCGGCGCCGATGACCGCCACCCCGATCGACTGTGTGGTCGTCACTGCGGTTCCTCTCCGGCGCGCACCCGCGCCGTGGGCTCTGCTGATGCTTGCTTGACTTTGTCCGGTCAACAGATCTTTTTAAAGCGCTTTAAGTGCTGGTACTATCAGTCCGGTTTCCGGGGCGTGTCAAGGGTGTTGCGCCAGAAGAATCCAGCGGGAGAACACGTGAGCAAGGCAGACGGCACGGGCGGATCAGGCGCGGCCGCCGGTCGTACGGGGGCGGGCTCCCGCCCCCGGCTGGAGGACGTGGCGGCCCGCGTGGGCCTGTCCACCGCCTCCGTCTCGCTGGTCCTGCGCGGTGCGCCCGGCCCCAGCGAACGCACCCGCCAGCGTGTCCTGAAGGCGGCCGCCGACCTGGGCTACCAGCCCGACCGCAACGCCAGCCTGCTGGCCCGCAGACGCACCCGGCTGCTCGGCGTCATGGTCAACATCCACAGCCCCTTCCACGCCGAGCTGGTCGAGCATCTGCACACGGCCGCCGAGGCGGTCGGCTACGACCTGGCCCTGAGCACCCAGACCCGCACCCGCGACGAGGACACCGCGGTGGACACCCTCCTCGCCTTCCGCAGCGAGGCGCTCATCCTCCTCGGCCCGGCCGCCCCCGCCGCCACGCTCACCGCCCTCGACCGTAAGGTGCCCGTCATCGCCGTCGGCCGCCGGATCACGGGTGCCGCGCCGGATGTGGTGCGCACCGCGGACGACGACGGAGTGGGCCGGATCGTCGACCATCTGGTGGGCCTCGGCCACCGCTCGATCGCCTATGTCGACGGCGGCCGGGGCGTCATCGCCACCGACCGGCGCCGCGGCTACCGCACCGCCATGCGCCGCCACGGGCTGGACGGGCACAGCCGGGTGCTGCCCGGTGACCACACCGAACAGTCGGGGGAACGGGCCGCCCGCCACCTCCTCGACGACGGCGAACCGCCCACCGCCGTGGTGGCGTTCAACGACCAGTGCGCCATCGGCGTCCTCACCGCCCTCACCCGCGCCGGGGTCGCCGTCCCGCGCGAGATGTCCGTGGCCGGCTACGACGACGACGCCCTCTCCCGGCTGAGCTGCTTCGACCTGACCACGGTCAGCCAGGGCGCCGAGGAACAGGCCCGGCATGCGGTGGCCGCCGCGGTCGAGCGCCTCGACCAGGGGCGCACCACGCCCCGCGAGGTCGTCCTCCCGCCCCGGCTCGTGGTGCGGGGTTCCACAGGGGCCGTGCACAAGGGTCGAAAAGACAACCGAAACTTTCGCTCCTGAACAGAGCCGCACACCCATTGACGCGCGGGATCGGGACTGGCGACACTTCGGGCCAGCAGTCCAACAGAATCCATCAGACTCCCACAGGATGTTTCATGGTGTCCCGCGCTGCCCGTACCCTCCTTCTGCCCTCGCTCGTCCTGTTCACGATGGTCGTGAGCATCCTCACCGCCCCGCCCAGCCCCGCGCAGAGCGGAGCGCCGTCCGCGGCCCCGCGGGCGCCCCAGTACGCCGGCTATCTCTTCACCTACTTCACCGGTGAGGGGACGGCCGACGGCGAACAGATACGGATGGCGCTCAGCCGCGGCAACGACCCGCTGCACTGGCGCGAGTTGAACGCCGGCAAGCCCGTCCTCACCTCCTCCCTCGGCCAGAAGGGGCTGCGCGACCCGTTCGTCATCCGCTCCCCCAAGGGCGACAAGTTCTATCTGATCGCCACCGATCTGCGGATGTATCAGAACTCCAGCGGCTCCTGGGACCAGGTGCAGCGCACCGGCAGTAAGTCGATCATGGTGTGGGAGTCGAAGGACCTGGTCAACTGGACCGACCAGCGCCTGGTCAAGGTCTCGCCGGACACGGCGGGCAACACCTGGGCGCCCGAGGCGTACTACGACGAGGAGCTCGGCGAGTACGTCGTCTTCTGGGCCTCGAAGCTCTACGCCGAGAACGACCCGAACCACACCGGCAACACGTACAACAAGATGCTGTACGCGACGACGAAGGACTTCCGCAGCTTCAGCGCACCCAAGGTGTGGAACGACCCCGGCTACTCGGTCATCGACTCCACGGTCATCAAGGACAAGGGCACCTACTACCGGTTCACCAAGGACGAGCGCGACCCGTCCTCCGGCACCCCCTGCTCGAAGTTCATCACGGCCGAGAAGTCCACCTCCCTGACGGACACCTCGTACGACTTCGTCGCCGACTGCATCGGCAAGGGCGCGATCGACCGCGGCGAAGGGCCGACGATCTTCAAGTCGAACACCGAGAACAAGTGGTACCTGTTCATCGACGAGTTCGGCGGCCGCGGCTACATCCCGTTCGAGACCACCGACCTCGCCTCGGGCACGTGGACGCCGTCCGAGAACTACCAGCTGCCCGCCAGCCCCCGGCACGGCACCGTGCTCCCCGTGACACAGGCGGAGTACGACCGGCTGCTGAGCGCCTACCCGGCGTCCGCCGCCTCGCTCGCCGATGCCACGGCGCCGGGCCAGAACGGCTATGCCATCGTCACCGAGGCGAGCGGCAAGGTGGTGCTGCCGATGGATCCGAAGGCCGATCTCCGCCGGCTGGCGCCCCGCTTCGCGCTTCCGGCCGGCGCCACCCTCAGCCCGTCCTCCGGCACCCGGCGGGACTTCCGCACGGCGCGGACGTACACACTGAAGACCGCCGACGGGACGACCCGCGAGTGGACCGTCGAGGCGGCGCCGATGCGCAGCCCGGTGCTGCCAGGCCTGAACGCCGACCCCGACATCCAGTACTTCGACGGCCGCTACTGGATCTACCCGACGACCGACGGGTTCCGCGGCTGGAGCGGGACCAGGTTCACGGCGTACTCCTCGAAGGACCTGGTCAACTGGAAGAGCCACGGCGTCATCCTGGATCTCGGTCCCGATGTGAGCTGGGCGGACACCAACGCCTGGGCGCCCGCGATGGCCGAGCGTGACGGCAAGTACTACTTCTACTTCTGCGCTGAGCAGCAGATCGGTGTCGCGGTCGCCGACTCCCCCGCCGGCCCGTTCAAGGACGCGCTGGGCAAGCCGCTGGTGGCCAAGGGGCAGTTCACCGGCCAGATGATCGACCCGGCGGTGTTCACGGACGATGACGGCCAGGCGTATCTGTACTGGGGCAACGGCCAGGCGTACGGGGTGCCGCTGAACGCCGACATGACATCCTTCGACGCGTCGAAGGTGCGGGAGTTCACCCCGGAGAACTTCCGGGAGGGCTCCTTCGTCGTCAAGCGCAAGGGCACCTACTACCTGATGTGGTCCGAGGACGACACCCGCAGCGAGGACTACCACGTCGCCTACGCCACCGGGGCCACGCCGCTGGGCCCGTGGACCAAGCGGGGCACCATCCTCTCCAAGCGCCCGGAGTACGGGATCAAGGGGCCCGGCCACCACTCGGTGGTCAACGTCCCCGGCACGGACGACTGGTACATCGCCTACCATCGGTTCGCCGTGAACGGCCCCGGGAAGGCGGGCGGCGACGGCACCCACCGCGAAACCACCCTCGACCGCATGGAGTTCGCGGCCGACGGGACGATCAAGCCGGTGGTGCCGACCCTGGAGTCCGTCACCCCGGTCCGCGGCCGCTGACCGGTTCCCGGGGGCGGTGCGGATCGGACACCGCCCCCGGGCCCGGACCTCAGGCCACGGGCTCCTGCTCCCGCGCCTCCGTCACGGGAGCGGGGCGGGCCAGCAGGCGGGCAGTCAGGAGGGCGCCGATCACCAGGACCAGCGTGCTGATCGCCAGCGCGAGCGCATAGCCGTTGTCGAAGGCGTCGCGCGCTGCCTCCAGCAGGGAGTCGGCCTGGTCGGCGGGGAGCCGGCCGGCGGCCGCGTGGGCCTGGTCCAGGCCGCCCTCCGCCGCGGCGGGCGCGCCGGCGGGCAGGTCGACGGTGGCGGTGTAGAGGGAGCCGAGCAGGCTGCCGAGGAGCGCGACGCCGGACAGGCTGCCGAGCTCGTACGAGACCTCCTCGACGGAGGCGGCCATCCCGGCCCGGTGCGCGGGCGCGTTGCCCATGATGGCGGCCGAGGCCGCGGTCATCGCCAGGCCCATGCCGGCCCCGAGGAGCAGCAACCCGGGCACCAGCCATGCGGGATGGTCGGGGATCGGCAGCGGGATCGGCGCCGCGCCCGGGGTCAGCAGCAGGACCAACAACGCTCCGGCGGCGCTGACCAGCAGCCCGCCGACGATCAGCGGGCGGGGGCCGTGGCGGTGGACCAGGCCGCCCGCGACCGCTCCGGTGGGCAGTGAGCCGGCCGCGACCACCGCCACCAGCAGCCCGGTCTCCAGCGGGCCGAGCCCGACGACCAGTTGCAGCCGCTGCGTCAGGACCAGCTGGATCCCGGCGATCCCGAACATCGCCAGCGCGGCGGCGACGATCCCGGACACGATGCGCGGATCGCGCAGCAGCGCGAAGTCCAGCAGCGGATGCTCCTGGCGGCGCTGCCGGCGGATGAAGAACACAAAGCCGACCGCCGCGACCACCAGCGCCACGGCGATGTGCGTCGCCTCTCCGCCCGGCCTCGCGGCCTCCTTCACGGCGTACACCAGCCCGACCAGACCGGCCATGACCTGCGCGGACGCGATGGGGTCCCAGGGCTTGTCCGAACGGCCCGAATCACCGGGGGCGAGGATCGCCCCGGCGACCAGGGCGACGGCCACCACGGGGACGTTGATCAGGAAGGCCGAGCCCCACCAGAAGTGTTCCAGCAGCAGTCCGCCCAGGATCGGGCCCAGGGCGATGCCGATCACCGACACCGTGCCCCAGATGCCGATCGCCACATTGCGCTCCCGCTCGTCCTCGAAGGTGGTACGGATCAGCGAGAGCGTGGCGGGCATCATCGCGGCCGCGCCCACCGCGAGAAACGCCCGCGCCGCGATGAGCACGGCGGGCGACGGGGCGAACGCCGCCACCGACGAGGCGACGCCGAACAGGGCCAGGCCGGCGAGGAACATGCGCTTGTGGCCGACGCGGTCGCCGAGCGTGCCCGCGCCCAGCAGCAGGCCCGCCATCACCAGCGGATACGCGTTGATGATCCACAGCTTCTGCGAGGCGGTCGCGTGCAGATCCTCGGTCAGCGTGGGGAGCGCCGTGTAGAGGACCGTGTTGTCCACCGAGATCAGCAGCAGCCCCACGGATACGGTCGCCAGCAGCCACCAGCGTCGCGCACCGTTCATCGTCCACCCGTCCCGTCCGTGTCCTCTGACCATGCCAAAACTGTACCATCCAGAAGGTACAGTTACCCCGCGTCGAGGTAGTCCCGCAGCGCCTGCGAGCGTGAGGGATGGCGCAGCTTGGACATCGTCTTGGCCTCGATCTGGCGGATGCGCTCGCGGGTCACCCCGTAGACCTGGCCGATCTCCTCCAGGGTCCGCGCCCGGCCCCCGAGGAGTCCGTACCGCAGGGAGATGATCCCGGCCTCGCGCGGGGTCATCTCCGCCAGGATGCCCTGGATGGCCTCCCGGAGCAGGCCGAACGTGACCATGTCCCAGGGCGAGGGCGAGTCGCCGTCCACGATGACGTCGCCGAACTCGGTGCCGCTGTCCTCGGCGAACGCCATGTCCAGCGAGACGGGCTCCTTGGAGTAGCCCTGGAGCTGGATCAGCCGCTCCAGCGGCAGGCCCGCCTTCTCCGCCAGTTCCTCGGGCGTGGGCTCCACCCCGGTGTCCTGCATCAGCTCCCGCCGGGTCCGGGCCACCCGGTTCATGATCTCGACGGTGTGCACGGGTACCCGGATGGTGCGGCTCTGGTCGGCGAGGGCGCGGGTGACCGCCTGCTTGATCCACCAGGTGGCGTACGTGGAGAACTTGAAGCCCTTGGCGTAGTCGAACTTCTCCACGGCCCTGATCAGCCCGGTGTTGCCCTCCTGGATCAGGTCCAGGAGCTGAAGCCCGCGCCCGGTGAACCGCTTGGCGACGGAGACCACCAGGCGCAGGTTCGCCTCGATGAGATGGGCCTTCGCCCGCCGCCCGTCCTCGGCGAGCACGGCCAGCTCCCAGCGGAAGTGCGGATCGAGGCCGGGCTCCTCGGCGAGCCGCTGTTCGGCGTACAGACCGGCTTCGATCCGCTTCGCCAGCTCCACCTCCTGCTCGGCGGTGAGCAGCCGGACCCGGGCGATGAGCCGCAGATAGTCCCGGACCTGGTCGACGGGGCCGTGGTCGACGGGGAGCCGGGGTTCGGGCGCGTCGGTGTCGTCGGCCTCCGCGGGCCGGAACTCCTCCGGATCCCAGGCCTGGGCCGCCGCCCTCTCCAGCACGCTCATGAGGCCCCCAGCAGCCCGCCCAGGAACCGCCCGGTGTGCGACCGCGGGTGGGCCGCGATCTGTTCCGGGGTGCCCTCGGCGATCACCTCGCCGCCCCGGTGTCCGCCCTCGGGGCCCATGTCGATCAGCCAGTCGGCCGACCTGATCACATCGAGGTTGTGCTCGATGACCACGACCGTGTTGCCGCCCTCGACCAGCCGCTGGAGCACCGTCAGCAGCCGGTCGACATCCGCGGCATGGAGCCCCGTGGTGGGTTCGTCCAGCACATAGAGGGTGCGGCCGCGGGTGCGCCGCTGGAGCTCGGCGGCGAGCTTGACGCGCTGTGCCTCACCGCCGGACAGGGTGGTGGCGGGCTGGCCCAGCTTGACGTAGCCCAGGCCGACGTCGTGCAGGGTCCTCAGGTGGCGGGAGATGATCTGGTGTCCGTCGAAGAACCCCAGGCTCTCCTCCACCGTCATGGCCAGGACGTCCGCGATGGACTTGCCCTTGTAGTGCACGTCGAGCGTCTCGCGGTTGTACTGCGCGCCGTGGCAGACCTCGCACGGGACGTACACATCCGGCAGGAAGTTCATCTCGACCTTGATGGTGCCGTCACCGAAGCAGTGCTCGCAGCGGCCGCCCTTGACGTTGAAGGAGAACCGGCCCGGCTGGTAGCCGCGCACCTTCGCCTCCGGGGTCTGGGCGAACAGCTTGCGCAGATGGTCGAGGACGCCCGTGTACGTGGCCGGGTTGGAGCGGGGGCTGCGGCCGATCGGCGACTGGTCGACCTGGACCACCTTGTCGATGTGCTCGATTCCGGTGATGGCCCGGTGGAGGCCGGGCACCTTGTGCGCGCGCTGGATCCGCTGCGCCAGGGATGTCTGAAGGATGTCGTTGACCAGCGTCGACTTCCCGGAGCCCGAGACGCCGGTGACGGCGACGAACAGGCCGAGCGGGAATGACACCGTGACATCACGCAGGTTGTGCTCGGAGGCGTCGTGCACGGTGATCGCGCTGCCCTCGGCCGGCTCCCGCCGCCGCTCGGGGACGCGTATCGCGCGCCGCCCGGACAGATAGGCACCGGTCAGGGACTCCGCGTGGGCCAGCAGCTCCGCCACGGTGCCCGAGTGCACCACATGGCCGCCGTGTGCGCCCGCGCCCGGCCCGATGTCCACGGCCCAGTCCGCCGCCTTCAGGGTCTCCTCGTCGTGCTCGACCACGATCACCGTGTTGCCGCGGTCGCGCAGCCGCTTCAGCGTCTCGATGAGCCGCTGGTTGTCGCGCTGGTGCAGCCCGATGGACGGCTCGTCCAGCACATACAGCACCCCGGTCAGCCCGGCCCCGATCTGGGTCGCCAGCCGGATCCGCTGCGCCTCCCCGCCGGAGAGGGAGGCGGCGGGCCGGTCGAGCGAGAGATAGTCCAGGCCCACGTCGAGCAGGAACCGCAGCCGCTCGCCGATCTCGGCGAGCACGGCCTCGGCGATCCGCCGCTCGCTGTCCGTCAGCTCCAGCCCCTGGGCGAAGGCGGCGAGCTGGTCCAGCGGCAGGGCGGAGGCCTGGGCGATGTTCCGGCCGCCGACCGTGACAGCCAGCACGCCGGGCGCCAGCCGAGCACCCGAGCAGGCCGGACACGGCACCTCGCGCAGATAGCCGGCGAACCGGTCCTGAGAGGTCCCGGACTCGGCGCCCTCGGCGTAGCGGCGCTCGATGTGCGGGATGACGCCCTCGAACCGCGACAGATGCGACCGCTCGCGGCCGAATCGGTTCCGGTACGAGATGTGCAGCCGCCGCTCCGACCCGTTCAGCACCATGGTCCGCACCTCGGCGGGAAGTTGGCGCCACGGCGTACCGGTGTCGAAACCCGCCTCGGCGGCCAGGGCGTCCAGCAGCCGGGCGAAGTAGTCGGCGCCGCTGGTGTTGGTCCAGGGCGCGATGGCGCCCTCGGCGAGCGACTTGGTGTCGTCCGGGACAACGAGGGAGGGGTCGACCTCCATGCGCGAGCCGAGGCCCGTGCAGGCGGGACAGGCGCCCCAGGGCGCGTTGAAGGAGAACAGCCGGGGCTCCAGCGACTCCAGACCGATGTCATGGGAGCGCGGGCAGGCCATCTTCTCCGAGAACACCAGCTCCCGTTCGCCATCGGCGGGGTCCCGGTCCACGAACTCGACCCGCAGCACACCGCCGGCGAGGCCGAGCGCGGTCTCCACGGACTCCGTCAGCCGCTGTCGGTTCCCCGGCTTGACGGCCACCCGATCCACCACCACATCGATGGAGTGTTTCTTGCGCTTGTCCAGCGCGGGCGGCGTGGCGAGCGCGAGAACCCGCCCGTCGACCCGGACCCTGCTGAACCCGTCGGTGGTCAACTGCCGGAAGATCTCGGCGTGTTCGCCCTTGCGGTCGCGGACGACCGGCGCGAGCACCTGGAAGCGGGTGCCCTCGTCCTCGGCGAGCAGCCGGTCGACGATCCGCTGCGGCGTCTGCCGGCTGACCGGCCCGCCGCACTCGGGGCAGTGGGGGCGGCCGATCCGCGCGTACAGCAGCCGCAGGTGGTCGTACACCTCGGTGATGGTGCCGACCGTGGAGCGCGGGTTGCGGCTCGACGTCTTCTGGTCGATGGCGATGGCCGGGGACAGCCCCTCGATCACATCGACGTCCGGCTTGTCGAGCTGCCCGAGGAACTGACGCGCGTAGGCCGACAGCGACTCGACGTAGCGCCGCTGCCCCTCCGCGAAAATGGTGTCGAACGCGAGGCTTGATTTACCGGATCCCGATACTCCGGTGAATACGATCAGGGCGTCCCGGGGCAATTCGACGGAGACGTCGCGCAGATTGTGCTGGCGGGCACCCTTGACGACGAGCCGATTTCTCAATTTCGAACCTCAGACATTACGCAAGCGGCCACACCGGAATACATCCAGCGGCGGATGAGAACTGCCGAGATTCCACGGTAACAGCGCGTCAACGCTGGTGAAGGCCCATGCGTGGCCCCCTTTCGATGTGATGAATATCGCCCTTGACGAAGAAGTCGACGGTGTGGGCAACGGAATCCGAAAGGCGCCCGGAAAAATTCGCGATCGGCTTGCTTTCCCGACGAATCCGTGAGCAATGGAGCCCGCCGCCGATCGGCACTGGCGCGGGACCACTCCTGGCGGGAGTCGGTCCTCATCGCCCTCGGCGCCGGTGTCACCTTCGGGGCGTCGAGCCGCGAGACGGGTCCGCCCTGCGCGCGCTGACCCGGCGCGGCCGGATCCCGCCCCCTCCCCCGGAACCGTGGGAAGACTCGCAGGCGTCCCTCAAGTGATCAAGACGGAGGAGCTCGCGCAGTGCGGATCTACTTCAGCGTGGACATGGAAGGCGTCACCGGGCTCGTCGACGCCCACGACGTCCAGCCCGGCGGACGGGACTACGAGCGTGGACGGCTGCTGATGGCGGAGGACGTCAACGCGGCGATCCGGGGCGCCGTCGCGGCAGGCGCCACCGACATCACCGTCAACGACGCACACGGCTCGATGCGCAACATCCTGCCGGAGACCCTGCATCCGGCGGCCCGCCTCGTCCGGGGCAGGCCCAAGCACATGGGCATGCTCGAAGGTCTCACCTCCGAGCACGACGCCATGATCTGCGTGGGCTACCACGCGCGGGCGGGCGCGCTCGGCGTGCTGAGCCACAGCTTCATGGGCCACGAGATCGAGGACATCTGGCTGGACGGCCGGCCCGTGGGCGAGATCGGTCTGGCGCACGCCACCGCGGCGGCCCTGGGCGTG
This sequence comes from Streptomyces sp. NPDC097640, assembly GCF_040302705.1. Classification (NCBI taxonomy): domain Bacteria; kingdom Bacillati; phylum Actinomycetota; class Actinomycetes; order Kitasatosporales; family Streptomycetaceae; genus Streptomyces; species Streptomyces sp. NPDC097640. The sequence continues at coordinate 205,941 of NZ_JBEOSB010000002.1, read as the reverse complement.
CCGATGGCGGCCCTCACCGGTGACGACAACGCGTGCGCGGAGACGGCGGAGTGGGACGCGTCCGTCACCACGGTTGCCGTGAAGTACGCCCGCGACCGCTTCGCGGCGGAGCTGCGCCCGGCGGACGAAGCCCGTGCGGCCATCGAGAAGGCGGTCGCCGCCGCGCTCGCCACGCCGCGGGCGGCGCTGCCGGCGGCCTCGGGCCCGGCCACCCTCAGCGTCCGCTGGCAGTCGGCCTCGGTGGCCTCCACCCTCCTGGGCATTCCAGGGGTCACCGCGAAGGACACCCGGACCGTCCAGGCGCAGGGCGCGCTGCCGGGCCTTTACCGGCTCTTCGGGGTGTGGATACGGGTGGCGGCCTCCCTGACCGACCAGCCGCCGTACTGCTGACGGGCGGGCCCGTAAGCGGGTCCGCCCGTCGTCTCCAGAGGCGCGGCGGCGGTCGCCCAACTCGGCGCTTGCATGAAAATGCGTGGTCATGCATACTTCTGCCGTGTCCAAAGTTCTCACCTCCCTGCCTGTCGGCGAGCGCGTCGGGATCGCCTTCTCCGGTGGTCTCGACACCTCGGTAGCCGTCGCGTGGATGCGCGACAAGGGTGCGGTGCCATGCACCTACACCGCTGACATCGGCCAGTACGACGAGCCCGATATCGCCTCGGTGCCCGGGCGCGCCACGGCCTATGGCGCGGAGGTCGCCCGGCTGGTCGACTGCCGCGCGGCCCTCGTGGAAGAGGGTCTCGCGGCCCTGTCCTGCGGGGCGTTCCACATCCGGTCCGGTGGCCGCAGCTACTTCAACACCACCCCGCTCGGGCGGGCGGTCACCGGCACTCTACTGGTGCGCGCCATGCTCGAGGACAATGTCCAGATCTGGGGCGACGGCTCCACCTTCAAGGGCAATGACATCGAGCGGTTCTACCGCTACGGTCTGCTGGCCAACCCCTCCCTGCGGATCTACAAGCCGTGGCTGGACGCCGACTTCGTCAGCGAGCTCGGCGGCCGCAAGGAGATGTCGGAGTGGCTGGTCGCCCACGGTCTGCCCTACCGGGACAGCACGGAGAAGGCCTACTCCACCGACGCCAACATCTGGGGCGCGACGCACGAGGCCAAGGCGCTCGAGCACCTCGACGTAGGGCTGGAGCTCGTCGAGCCGATCATGGGCGTGCGGTTCTGGGACCCGTCCGTCGAGATAGCGGCCGAGGACGTCACCATCGGCTTCGAGCAGGGTCGGCCGGTGACGATCAACGGCAAGGAGTTCGCCTCCGCCGTCGATCTGGTGCTGGAGGCCAACGCCATCGGCGGCCGCCATGGCCTGGGCATGTCCGACCAGATCGAGAACCGTGTGATCGAGGCCAAGAGCCGGGGCATCTACGAGGCCCCGGGCATGGCGCTGCTGCACGCGGCGTACGAGCGGCTGGTCAACGCGATCCACAACGAGGACACCGTCGCCACGTACCACACCGAGGGCCGGCGGCTCGGCAGGCTGATGTACGAGGGCCGGTGGCTGGACCCGCAGGCGCTGATGGTCCGCGAGTCGCTTCAGCGCTGGGTCGGCGCGGCGATCACCGGCGAGGTGACCCTGCGGCTGCGGCGCGGTGAGGACTACTCCATCCTGGACACCTCCGGGCCGGCGTTCAGCTACCACCCGGACAAGCTCTCCATGGAGCGGACCGAGGACTCCGCCTTCGGGCCGGTGGACCGGATCGGCCAGCTGACCATGCGCAACCTCGACATCGCCGACTCCCGCGCCAAGCTCGAGCAGTACGCGGGGCTCGGGATGGTCGGCAACTCCCACCCGGCGCTGATCGGTGCCGCGCAGGCGGCCTCGACCGGGCTGATCGGCGCGATGCCCAAGGGCGCGGCCGAGGCGATCGCCGCCTCGGACGGCCAGGTGTCGAACGACGACCAGCTGCTCGACCGCGCCGCGATGGAGTTCGGCGCCGACTGACCGGCCCCGGTCACTCACGCATCACGCGGCGGCCCTCGCCCGGTTTCTTCCGGGTGAGGGCCGCCGCGTTTCCCGTTCCGCTTCCTTCCGCGGGCGCGGGCCCTCAGAGGAAGCTGACGTTCTGGGCCAGGGAGAGCCGGCTGGAGTAGTTGACGGTGTTGGTGGCGCGGCGCATATACGCCCGCCAGGCGTCGGAGCCCGACTCACGGCCGCCCCCGGTCTCCTTCTCGCCGCCGAAGGCACCGCCGATCTCCGCACCCGAGGTGCCGATGTTGACGTTGGCGATTCCGCAGTCGGAGCCCTCCGCGGACAGGAAGATCTCGGCTTCCCGCTGGTCGCGGGTGAAGATGCTGGACGACAGGCCCTGCGGGACGTCGTTGTGCAGCGCGATGGCCTCGTCGAGGGTGCCGTAGGTCAGCACGTACAGGATCGGGGCGAACGTCTCCTCCCGTACGACGCCGGTCTGCTCGGCGACGCGGACGACGGCCGGCTCGACGTACGCGGCCCGGGGCGCGGCGTCGGCCAGCCGCCGGTCGCCGCCCGCCAGGATCTCGCCGCCCTGGGCCCGCGCGCGGGTCAGGGCGTCGCGCATGCCGTCGAGGGCCGCGGTGGAGATGAGCGGGCCGACCAGCGTGGTCCCGTCGAAGGGGTCGCCGATGGGGAGCTTCCGGTAGGCGGCGGCCAGGCGCTCGACGAGGCTGTCGGCGATGTCCCGGTGGACGATGAGGCGGCGCAGTGTGGTGCAGCGCTGTCCCGCCGTACCGGCCGCCGCGAAGACGATGCCCTGGACGGCGAGGTCCAGGTCGGCGGAGGGTGCGACGACGGCCGCGTTGTTGCCGCCGAGCTCCAGCAGGCTGCGGCCGAAGCGGGCCGCGACGCGGGGACCGACCTCGCGCCCCATGCGGGTGGAACCGGTGGCGCTGACGAGCGCGACCCGGGGGTCGTCGACGAGCGTCTCGCCGATGGTGCGGTCGCCGAGCAGGAGGCGGTGCACGTCGCGGGGCGCGCCGGTCTCCTCGGCGGCCCGGGCCAGCAGGTGGTCGCAGGCCAGGGAGATCAGCGGGGTCAGCTCGGACGGCTTCCAGACGACGGTGTCGCCGCAGACGAGGGCGATGGCGGTGTTCCAGGACCACACGGCGGCGGGGAAGTTGAACGCCGAGATGACGCCGGCCACGCCGAGCGGGTGCCAGGTCTCGGCGAGACGGTGGCCGGGACGCTCGGAGGCGATGGTGCGCCCGTACAGCTGGCGGGACAGGCCCACCGCGAACTCGCAGATGTCGATCATCTCCTGCACCTCGCCGAGCGCCTCGGAGCGGATCTTGCCCGCCTCGATGGTCACGAGGTCGGCCAGGTCGCTCTTGTGCTCGCGCAGCGATTCGCCCAGCCGGCGGACCAGTTCACCGCGGCGCGGGGCGGGTGTGGTGCGCCAGGTGAGGAAGGCCGCGCGGGTGGCCGCGAGGGCCTGGTCGGCGTCATGGGCGGTGGAGGCCGTCAGGCCGAGGAGGTTCTCCCCGGTGATGGGGGTCCGGGCGGGCAGGCCGGTGCCTTCCGGGACGGTGACGCCGATGCGTTCGAGGGCGGTCAGCGCGCGTGCGCGCAGGTCGTCGGTGGTGGGCAGTGCGGTGCTCGGCATGAGGGGTCCTCGTGGGTGTGAGAGGTCAGCGAAGCGTGCCGTCGAGTTCCAGCTCGCCGGCGACCTGCGCCAGGGAGCGGTTCTGCTGCTGCTCATAGAGGGCGTAGGGGTCCAGGACCTCGCGTCCGATGGCTTCCGAGAGCCATCCGGCGTCGTACGCGGTGCCCTCGTGGTCGTTGTTCCGCGTGCCCTCGCCGCTGAGGTTGGACTGGAAGATCCCGGCCGCGGAGCGGGGCAGGAAGTCCTCGTAGACGATGGGCTCGGCGCGCACCCAGCCGCGCTCCACCAGGGCGCCGAGGCCGGCGGGCGGGCGGCTGCCGTCCCGTGGCCGGCCGGGGGCCACCCGGTAGGTGAAGTAGGCCAGGCCTTGGGCGGCGAGCTCCCGCTCGGCGCCGGGCATGTGCCGTTCCCACACGGCGCGGGCGAGGTCGCCGCGGTCGGCCTCGGGGTGGTCGGCCGCCCGCTGGTCGACCAGGGTGAGGAGTCGGTCGTAGCGGGCGCGGCCTTCCCGGGTGAGGGCGATGCCGCGGGCCTCGACCTCGCCGAAGCGCACCCGCAGTGCGCCGCTGACGACACTGCCGTCGGGGGTGCGCAGGGCGCGGGGCTCGGCGAGGGCGCGGAAGGAGGTCTGGCGCAGCAGGACGTCGGGGCCCCGCCACTTCGGCGGGCCCTGGATGGTGTCGATCATCTCGATGCCGCGCTCGGTCATCCGCCGGTAGAGCTCGTCGATGTCCAGCACGCGCGGGGTGAGGTGGTTGATGTGGGTGCTGCGGACCCCGCCGATGTCGGCGGCGACCGCGGAGATCCGCTCCAGGGTCTCGTACCACGCCACCTCGACGGGCTCGGGTGACAGCTCGAAGGCGTGCACGGCGAGCCGCAGAAAGCGCTCGGCGTCCGCCTCGGGCAGCTCCCGCTCCGCCGCGGCGCGGTCGGCGAGGGCGAGCAGTTCCGCGGGGAACAGTTCACGGCCGGCGAGGAAGGTTTCCAGGCGGGAGCGGAGGTCGGCGTCGAAGAACCGCGGGTCGGCGAGGGTGAGCATGGAGGTGAAGACCCGGAAGGGGTTGCGGGCCAGCTCCTCGCCGTCGACGGGCCGGAAGGCGGTCGAGACGACGGGGACGGCGCTGGCGGCGGCCTCGCGCAGATCGTAGAAGCCGACCGGGTGCATGCCCAGGGCGGCGAAGACGCGGGCGACCTGCCGCAGCTCCTCCGGGGTGCCGACCCGGATGGCGCCATGGCGCTCGGCGGTCACCCGGCCGATGGATCCCAGGCGTTCGGCGTCGGCGCCCCGGGCGCGCAGGACGTCCTCGTTGACCTCCCGTGAGACATCCACCAGCGTGGTGTAGGCGGGGACCTCCTGCCCGTACATCTCCGAGAGCCGCGCGGCGAAGGCGGCCCGCAGCCGCCATTGGCTGATCATCGGTTCCTGGCCTTTCGGTCGGGGGTTCACACCACGGTTCATGCCACGGTTCAGACCACATGGGCCTCGGGCCGGGTCCCGGTGCCGGTCCGGAAGCGGTCGGCGCTGAGCGGGGCGATGTCGACGCACGGTTCGCGCTCCAGGTGGAGGTCGCGCATGACCTCGCCGACCGCCGGGGCCTGGAGGAAGCCGTGTCCGGAGAAGCCGGTGGCGTACAGGAAGTTGCCCAGTTCGCGCGAGCGGCCGATCAGCGCGTTGTGGTCCGGGGTGACCTCGTACAGACCGGCCCACCCGCCGGCGGTCTCCATGTCCGCCAGGGCGGGGGCGCGGTGCCGGACGGCGGCGCGGAACAGCTCCAGCCACTCCGGGGTCCAGGTGGTGTCGAAGCCGTCCGGCTGGTCGGGGTCGGCCAGGCCGAACAGCAGGCCGTCGTCGCTGTTGTGGAAGTAGGCCGTCGAGGAGAAGTCGATGGTGAAGGGGATACGCGGGGCGGGCGGGGTGAGCGGAGCGGTGAAGGCCAGCTGCCGTCGCACCGGTCGTACGGGGAGGCCGACCCCGGCCATGGCGCCGATCTCCGCCGACCAGGCACCGGCCGCGCAGATGGCGGTGGCGCAGGCGATGCGGCCGCGGTCGGTGTGCACCGCGGTCACCCGGTCGCCGGTGGTGTCGATGCCGGTGACCGCGGTGTGCGTCGCGAAGGTGACACCGGCGCGGGCCGCGGCGCGCGCGTATCCGCGCACGACCAGTGCGGGGCGGGCGTGGCCGTCGGCGGGCGAGTGGGCGGCGGCCACCAGCCCGTCGGTGCCGAGATAGGGGCACAGCCGCTGGGCTTCGCCGGGGCCGATCATGCGGCTGGGGACGCCCAGGCCGTTCTGGACGGCGACACCGGCCTCGAAGTCCGCGGCCTGCCGGTCGCTGGTGAGCAGGAAGAGGTAGCCGACGGTGTCGAGCCGGATGTCGGCGCCGGGGCGGCGCGGGAAGTCCCGGTAGGCGCGCAGGCTGCGGCTGCCCAGCTCGATGTTGAGCGGGTCGGAGAACTGGGCCCGTACGCCGCCGATCGGCTTGCCCGAGCTGCCGCTGCCCAGGTCGCGGCGCTCGACGACGACGATGTTCGCCACCCCGGCCTCGGCGAGGTGGAACGCGGTTCTGACACCCATCACTCCGCCGCCGATGATCACGACATCGGCGGCGGGCGGAACCGTGCGGACGGTGGTCGAGGACAACGGGCCGATCCCCCTTCCAGAGGCCGACGCCGGGGCGGGAGAGGGTCCACCCGGGCGTGGCGCGGGCTGTCACTGCGTCGCGGTGCTGATCAGCTGTCTGCGCGTCATCGTCCAGCACCCCGGCCGCCGCCGCCAGAAGGTCCCGGAACCGGCGGCGCGCGAAGCGGACCCCCGGGGGGCGCCGGCTGCGCTTCGCCGGCCACCGCCCCGGGTTCCTGGACCGGGACCGCGTCCTGGTGGCCGTGGCCGAGGAGCAGTGGTCGCCGGAGGCCCGGCACCTCATGTGCGACGGCCGCACCCTGCTGCCGCTCGCCGAGGTCGGCTACCCGGGAACCGGCTGCCTCGACCCGCTCGCGCCCGAGGCGGCCCTGCCGAGGAAGCGGATGTGGGGGCGTCCCTCCGGCCCGTCGGAGGTGACGACGGAGCGCACACCGTAGACGTCCGCGATGAGGTCCTCGGTGAGGACGTCGTGCGGCGTGCCGCGGGCCACGACGCGGCCGGCCTTCAGGACCACCAGCCGGTCGCAGTACATCGCCGCCAGGTTCAGGTCGTGGAGGGCGACGACGGTGGTCACGGGCAGGGCCGCGACGAGGGACAGCAGGTCCAGCTGGTGCTGGATGTCGAGGTGGTTGGTCGGCTCGTCCAGCAGGAGTTCGCGCGGCTCCTGGGCGAGCGCCCGGGCGATCTGGGCACGTTGGCGTTCGCCGCCGGACAGGGTGTGCCAGGACTGGTCGGCCCGGTCGGCGAGCCCGGTCCGCTCGAGGGCGCCGCGTACCGCGTTCTCGTCCGCCGCCGACGGCGCCGACCAGGCGCGGCGGTGCGGGATCCGGCCGAGGCCCACGACATCCCGTACGGTCAGCTCGGCCTGGGTCACGGCGTCCTGTTCGACGACGGCGACACGCCGGGCGACCGCCCTGCGCGGCAGCTCGCCGAGGGGGTGGCCGTCGAGGGTGACGACGCCGGAGGACGGGGCCAGCACTCCGGCCAGCAGCCGCAGCAGGGTGGACTTGCCGGAGCCGTTGGGCCCGAGCAGCCCCGTGCAGGAGCCCGGTGGCGGGGCGATGTCGACGGCGTCCAGGACGAGTCGGCCGCCCGCGGTGCGCGCCAGCCGCTCCGCGCGCAGGCCGGTGGTCGTGGTGCCGGGGCCGCCGGTCATACGGTGGTCGCCTTCCGGGTGCGGTAGAGGATCAGGACGAACGCCGGTACGCCGATGAGCGAGGTGACCACGCCCACCGGCACCTCCTGGGGTTCGAGCACGGTGCGGGCCAGGGTGTCGACCCACACCAGGAACACCGCCCCGGCCAGCGCGGTGAGCGGCAGCAGACGGCCGTGGGCGGATCCGGCGAGTGCGCGGGCGGCGTGCGGGAGCACGAGCCCCACGAAGCCGATGGCCCCGGCGGAGCTGACCAGCGCCGCGGTCAGCAGCGCGGTGGCGGTCAGCAGGATCAGCCGGGTACGGGCCACGTCGACGCCGAGCGTGGCCGCCGCGTCCCGCCCGAACGCGAAGGCGTCGAGCGCGTGGGCGTGGACGGCGCACACCAGCAGGGTCACGGCCAGCACGGCCAGGCACACCCACACCTCGTCCCAGGTGGCGCCGCTGAGCGAGCCGAGCAGCCAGAACAGCACACCGCGGGTCTGTTCCGCGTCGGCCGCCGTCATCACCACGAAGGAGGTGAGGGCGGAGAACAGCTGCATCGCGGCGACCCCGGAGAGCACGATCCGGTCCGTCGTGCCGCCCAGCACATGGCTGAGCAGCAGGACGAGGAAGAACGAGGCCAGGGCGCCGACGAACGCGCCCGCCGAGATCGACACGGCCCCGCCGCCGACCCCCAGCACCACGACGAAGACCGCGCCCGTGGAGGCTCCGGAGGAGACGCCGAGTACAAAGGGGTCGGCGAGCGGGTTGCGCAGCATCGACTGCATCACCGCCCCGCACAGCGCGAGCCCCGCCCCGCACACCGCGGCGAGCAGGGTGCGCGGCAGCCGCAGGTCCCAGACGATTCCGGCCCGGATCGGCGTCAGGTCGGAGGTGCCCCAGCCCAGGTGGGCGGCCACCACGGCCCAGACATCGGCGACGCCGATGCTGGCCGGGCCGATGGTGATGGCCACCGCGACCGAGGCCAGCAGCGTGGCGAGCCCCGCCGCCCACAGCGCGGCGCTCCTGAGTCGGCGGCTTCCGGGGGGCGCGGCTCGGCCAGGGGCCATGTGGCGTGGTGTCACCTGGCTCGGCGTGACGTGGCTCGGCGTCACTTGGCGTGGTGTCACTTGGCGAGCCCGAACGCGCGCAGGGCGGCGGCGGTCTTCTCGATGCCCTCGACCGTGCGGATCGACGGGTTCATGGCCTGCCCGCTGAGCAGGACGTACCGCTTGTGCCTGACCGCGTCCATGGTCCGTGTGACCGGGTTGGACTCCAGGAACTCGATCTTCTTCGTGGCGGTCTCGGCCGACTCCTGCTCGCGTGAGAGATCGCCGATGACCAGGACATCGGGGTCGCGGTCCGCGATCGCCTCCCAGTTGATCTGGGGCCACTCGTCGTGGCGGTCGTCGAAGACGTTCTCGGCGCCCAGGGCCCGGGTGATGATGCCGGGCGCGCCACAGCAGCCGGCCAGGTACGGGGCGTCGGAGTTGGCGAACCAGAAGAGCATGGTGGTGCCGGAGGCGTCGATGTCCTCGGTCGCCGTCTTCACCCGGGCCTTCAGAGCGCCGATCAGCCGCTCGCCCCGCTTCTCCACCCCGAAGACCGTGGCGAGGTCCCGGATCTCCCGGTAGATGTTCTCCATGGTCAGCGGGGTGGCGCGGGAGCCGTCGCCGTCACCGGTGTTGTCCTTGGCGCAGTCGGCCGGGGAGACATAGGTGGGCACGCCCAGGTCCTCGAACTGCCGGCGCGTGGCCACGCCGCCCTTGCCCAGGGTGGACTCGAACGAGGCGGACACGAAGTCCGGCTCCTGGTCCAGCACCTTCTCGAACGAGGGGGCGTTGTCGGCGAGCCGGGGCACCGTGGCGTTGGCCTTCCGCAGGCCCTTCAGCACCGGGTCGGTCCAGGTGGCCGTACCCGCCATGCGGTCGGCCAGGCCGAGCGAGAGCAGGATCTCGCTGCTGCCCTGGTTGAGCGACACCGCGCGCCGGGGCGGCCCGGCCATGTGCACCGTGTGGCCGCAGTTGGTGAGCGTACGCGGATATCCGGCGGCGGCGCGGTCCGACGGCCGGTCGCCGTTCGGGGTGGCGTCGGCGCAGCCGGCCAGCGTCAGGGTCGTGGTCAGGAAGAAGGCGGTGAGACGGGCGGGTCGTGCTATCGGCACGGACGTTCCTCTGCATGACGGGGCTCAGCTGCGGAGCCGGTCGTACGGTGGTGTTTCCCAAGGCCGGTCCGGTGAGAGCCGCGGCACCCGGCCGGGCCCGATGGGCACGGGCACGGCGGTGTCGGGTGCGTTCGGCCGTTGCCGGACGGTGTGTTCGGCCGTTAGCGGAGGATCAGTGGCAGGACGCCGGAGAGGACGGCCGGTGTGCTCGGCGCGGGCGCGGCGGACTGGGCCATGCTGAAAACCTCCTGGGGAACACGCGTCCCGGTTGTCGGTGCTCATACGACGGCGCAGGGTCTGACTCGCCCGGCGGCCGCCCCGCAGCACGGGGCCTCCGCCGGACACACAGTGGCGCGACCGTGCCGGATTCTCACCGGCTTCCGTCACGCCGTCGTTTGTCCATGAGACGTTAGCGCGCGCCGGGCCACGACCGCTACGCGGCATCGCGGGACGGAACATGCCCTCACATACCGAGCGGTTGGCATTCCCTCGGCGGCTACCGTCCGGGATGACCGGCGACGCATGGGCGCCGCGGCCGTATCCCCCGCATGGCGCTGCGGGGAAAGACTCGGTGCGCTGACGGACAAGAGTTGACCAGTGGCCGACCTAGGGTGGCCCCAGCAGCCGGGAGATTTCCATGATCTTCCCGGCACTTCCCCATTCCTACCCCCACACCTCGGGAGAGCCAGATGTCGGATGCCGTCGTGCCGCCGGTCCAGCCTGTCCTGGAGCCGGCCGCAGCCGCCTTCGCCGAAGCCACCGCCAACCCTCCGTACCTCTTCGATCTGGCCCCGGCCGAGGGCCGCGCGGCGGTCGACGAGGTGCAGTCCGGCGAGATCGACAAGCCGGCGGTCGACGAGGAGTGGATCACGGTGGCCGGCGGCCCCACGGGCAGCGTCCGGGTCCGCATCGTCAAGCCCGCGGGCAGCACCGGGGAGCTGCCGGTGATCATTTACATCCACGGCGCCGGATGGGTGTTCGGCAACGCCCACACCCATGACCGCCTGGTCCGCGAGCTGGCCGTCGGCGCGAACGCTGCGGTGGTCTTCCCGGAGTACGACCTGTCGCCTGAGGCCCGGTACCCGGTGGCCATCGAGCAGAACTACGCGGTCGCCCAGTGGGTGGTCCGGGAGGGCGGGTCCAAGGGCCTGGACGGCACCCGGCTGGCCGTGGCCGGCGACTCCGTCGGCGGCAACATGACCGCGGCCCTGACCCTGATGGCCAAGGAGCGCGGCGATGTGCCGCTGGTCCAGCAGGTGCTGTTCTACCCGGTCACCGACGCGAGCTTCGACACCGGCTCGTACCACCAGTTCGCCACCGGCTACTTCCTGCGCCGGGACGGCATGCAGTGGTTCTGGGACCAGTACACCACCGACGAGGCGCAGCGGGCCGAGATCACCGCCTCGCCGCTGCGCGCCACCACGGAGCAGCTGACGGGTCTGCCGCCGGCCCTGGTGATCACCGCTGAGGCGGACGTCCTGCGGGACGAGGGCGAGGCCTACGCGAACAAGCTGCGCGAGGCCGGTGTCCCGGTCACGGCCGTGCGTGTCCAGGGCATCATCCACGACTTCGTCATGGTCAACGCGATGCGCGAGACCCACGCCGCGCAGGTCGCCATCAAGCTGGCCGCCGACACGCTGGGCACCGCGCTCCAGAAGCGCTGAGAAGCCGGCCAAGGCCGAGCAGGGCCGGCTGACGGCCGGCCCCGGCCCGTACGCGAGCGCCGCACCCCGGACAGCGGGGGCGGCGCTCGCGGCCCGCTGCCGCCCGGGGTCAGGCGAGGTGTCGCAGCAGGGCGGCGGCCGCCGGGGGTGTCTCCCCCCGGGGCCACACCGCCATCACGTTCCAGCGCGGCGGGCGCCGGTCGAACCTGCGCAGGGTCAGATCGGGGAAGCGAGCGGCGATGGACTCCGGCATGACGCACACCCCGAGGTCGTGGCGGACGAGTTCGGACGCCGCGACGATGTCGTTGACCTCGAAGGCGGTGCCGCGCTCGACCAGGGCGGCCCGGAAGGCCCGGTCCACCGCGCCGCGGATCGCCCAGCCGGGTGTGAAGTCGATGAACGGCATCCGGGCGATCTCGGCGAAGGTGACCCGGTCCTCCTGGGCGAAGCCACGCGCGGGCGAGGCCGTGAGCACCATCTCCTCGCGCACCAGCGGGCGGGTCACCAGCCCCCGCTGCTGCTGGCGGTCCAGGGCCACCACGGCGAGATCCACCGTGCCGTCGCGCAGCGCCTGCCGGATGTCGGCCACCGGGGCCTGCCGGAGCCGGACCACCACACGGGGGTGTTCCGCCCGCAGCGCGGCCAGCGCGCGGTGCAGACCGACCCAGACTCCCTGCATGGTGCCGACCGTGACCTGCCCGCGCAGCTCGCCGCGCGCCACGTCGACCGCGGCCCGGGCCTGCTCGGCCGCCCGCAGCGCCGTGCGGGCCGCGGGCACGAACGCCTCACCCGCCGGGGTGAGGGAGACCCGGTGCGTGGTGCGTTCGAACAGCCGGGTCCCCATCTCCTTCTCCAGCGCCCGGACCGTGCCGGACACCGCCGACTGCACCACGTGCAGGCGCCGCGCCGCCGCGGTGAAACCGCCTTCCTCGGCGACGGCGACGACGACCTCCATCTGCCGCAGATCCATACCCACTCCCGAGGGACGGTGCGCTGTCGGGCAAGGCCCGGTGCGCCCACCGGCACACCGTCCTCACCTCGCGGTCTAGGGTGGCACCGAGCGTGACCCCCGCACCGCCGACGCCGAATGGAACACGATGACACAGCCGGCCGCAATTCCCGTCGTCCGCCGAGCCGACCAGCTCCACCGCTACGAGATCCTGGTCGACGGCGAACTCGCCGGCTTCACGGAGTACCGCGACCACGACGAGCAGCGGGTCTTCTACCACACCGAGATCGACGACGCCTTTGCCGGGCAGGGCCTGGCCTTCCGCCTCGTCCAGGAGGCGCTGACCGACGTGCGCGAGACCGGGCACCGCGCCGTGCCCGTCTGCCCCTACGTGGCGAAGTTCCTGACCAAGCAGACCGAGTTCGCCGACATCACCGACCCCGTCACTCCGGAGATCCGGCAGTGGCTCCGCACGGCGCTGCGCTGACGGCCGTCCCGGCGCCGGACGACCTCCCGTCCACGTTTCAGCGACGACTGGCGGGCCGGAAACTGGTCCGACACCGCGCGTCTGCTCTACCGTGCACTCACCAGCACGTCGTACGGGGGGATTCATGCACACTCAGGACGCGGCCGCGCAGAGCGCCCGGAGCGCACCGGACACCCAGCCACCGGGGCCCGACGAACAGCCCGCGCCGCCCGCCAGGTCCCGGGGTGCCGCCCTGGTCGGCTGGGTCGTCACCATCGCCCTGAACGTCGTCGCGCCGATCGTCACGTACAACGCGCTCCACGACCACGGCTGGAGCGAGTTCTCGGCGCTCCTGGTCAGCGGCTGCCTGGCCGGTGCTCGACAGCGCCGTTCACTTCGTGTGGCGCCGCCATCTCGATGAATTCGCCGTCGTCACCCTGGTGTTCCTGGTGATCTCGGCCGTGATGTCGCTCGTCGGCGCGCACTCGGCCCGCGCCCTGCTCGTCAAGGACTCCGCCGTCACGGGGATGTTCGGGCTGCTGTGTCTGGCCACGCTGCTGGCGCCGCGCCCCCTGATGTTCTACTTCGGGCGCAAGTTCGCCACCGACGGCACCGAGGCGAGCACCGTGTGGTGGAACGACCTGTGGCAGTACGAGGGCTTCCGCCGGACCATGATGACGATGACGGCGGTCTGGGGCGTGGCGTATCTGCTGGAGGCCGGGGTCCGGGCCGCGCTCGCCTACGTGCTGAGCACCGACACCATGGTGGTCCTGAGCCCGGTCCTGATCTACGGAGTGCTCGGCGCCCTCGCCCTGTGGACGGGCTGGTACGCCAAGCGGTCGCAGCGCAAGGGCGAGGAGCTCGCCGCCGCGGCCGCGACCGCCCAGTGAGCGTCAGCAGATGCTCTGGCTGCTGTTCACCAGCCGGTTGTTGCGGAACTCGGTGTTCTCGCCACAGGGGCTTTCCCGGATGGCCGAGTTGGTCACAGTGAGGTTCTGCACGGTGATGTCCCGGTTGTTGGCGAACTCGGTGCGCGCGGCGAGCCGGATCTCGCCGCCGCCCGTGACGGTGCCGCTCTGCGCGGCGAGGTCCACGTTGTAGCAGTTCTCGATCAGGACCGCGTTGTTGCCGGTGTCGGAGATCGTCACCCGGTCGATGACCGCGCCACCGCTCTCGGAGACACAGAACACACCGCGCCCGCCGCCGCGCGCGATGACCTCGCCCACCCGGATGTTGGTGGGATAGGAGCTGCCGACCCGGCCGTTGCGGTTGGCCATGCGGAAGGCCGCGTAGCCGGTGCCGGCGCCCGCGTTGTCCGCGTCGACCTTGGTGACCGTGGCGTTGATGGTCTGGTTGAGCAGCAGCCCCGACTCGCCCACGTTCCGCGCGGTGACCGTGCCGATGGTGATGCCGTCCACCCCGTAGGTCTCCACCGCGTGGCTGGAGGCCCCGGAGACATAGACGTTGTCGATCCTGACGTTCTTCGTCCACTGGCTGGTGTCGCCGCGGTTGTCGATCCGGACACCGAGCCCGGCCGACAGCCGCATGTCGATCTGGCCGAGCACCACGTTCTGGACGTTCCGCATGAAGATCCCGTACAGCGGGCTGCCCGTGAGCTTGAGGTTCTGGATCTCGATGTCCCGTGTGCCACGTGCGTAGACCGGCGCCTGGTCCCCGGAGCCGCTGCCGGTGACATTGATCGTGCCGCAGACGTCCAGCGTCGTGTAGCTGGGCAGCGAGACGCGGGAGTTGGCGCCGATGGAGCCGGAGCCGCGCACCACGACCCGCTCCTTGGACGTGCGGCCGGCCGTGAGGCTGTTGACCGCCGCCTGCATGGCGGCCCGCATATCGGTGCCCGTGTACACGACGCCGCTCCCGCGCCGCGCGGTCCAGGTGCTGCCGCTCAGCACGGCTTCGGCCTGGTACGAACCGTCACCGCACGCCGCGAGCCGCGGCGAGGCTTCGGCGGACCCGGCCCGGCCCGGATCCGCCGCGGCGACGGCCGACGGGCTCAGCCCGGAGCCGAGTGCGAGGAGGGCGACGGCGCCGGTCAGGGCGGCTCGCGTCCGGCGGGGCGCCCGGGAAGGGGGTGGTGCGGCTCTGCGTCCCATCTCGTCATCTCCTGTGTGGGGGTGATCACCCGTGTCGAACGATTCGACAGCACCCGTCGGGGTGCGGGGGAACAGGGAGGAGCAAGCGCTTTCTAGCGGTGTGGCCGCGAGTCTGGCAGCGCCCCGTCCGAGCGTCAAGAAAGTGTGCGGGACGAGGTGTCAGACGCTCGGCCGCCACCCGCCGTTGCTCCGGCGGCCCCGCACCGGAGATGTGTCAGAAGTGTTGACCGCAGCCTGAAAACGTTTTAACTTCCCCTCACTTCATACCCACAGCCGAGGAGGCTCCGTGGCAGCGTTGCTGCGTGAGCGCCCTGAGAAATCGACGGCAAGCCGCCCTTCCCGTCACCCGTCAGGCGCTTCAATCCAGCGAAAAGGTTTTCATAGACGCCGTAGCCGGACGCTGTTCTGGCTGATGGTGCCCGGGCTCGCGTACTTCCTGGTGTTCCACTACGGCGCCCTCGTCGGCAACGTCATCGCCTTCAAGGAGTACGTGCCCTTCGACGGCCTCTGGGGCAGCCCGTGGACCGGCGTGGAGAACTTCCAGCGGATGATGGAAGACGGCGCGTTCTGGGACGCGGTGATCAACACCCTCTGGATCGCGATCCTCCAGCTGGTCTTCTACTTCCCCGTCCCGCTCGCCCTCGCGCTGCTGCTGCACAGCCTGACCTGGTCCACCGTGCGGCGCTTTGTGCAGTCGGTGGTGTACCTGCCGCACTTCATCTCATGGGTGATCGTCGTAGCCCTGTTCCAGCAGGTCCTCGGGGACACGGGTCTGGTGAACGGCTACCTCGGCGACGCCGGTCTGCACACCGTCGACATCATCGGAAACCCGGACGCCTTCAAGCCGCTGGTGGTGGCCCAGGTGATCTGGAAGGACGCCGGCTGGGGCACCATCATCTTCCTGGCCGCGCTGTCGCAGGTCGACGAGCAGCAGTACGAGGCCGCCGCGATCGACGGGGCGGGGCCCTGGCGGCGCTTCTGGCATGTCACCCTGCCCGCCATCCGCCCGGTGATCATTCTGCTGCTCATCATGCGGCTGGGCGACATCCTCTCCGTGGGCTTCGAGCAGATGCTGCTCCAGCGCGACGCGGTCGGCCCGCAGGCCGCCGAGATCATCGACACCTTCGTCTACTACCAGGGCATCGTCGGCGGCGACTACGGGTTCGCGGCGGCCGCGGGCCTGTTCAAGGGCCTGGTCGGCGCGCTGCTCGTCTACGCGGCCAACAAGGTCGCCCACCGGCTCGGGGAACAGGGGGTCTACAGGTGAGCGCCACGGTGCGGCCCGGTTGGATGGAGAAGCCGAAACCCCTCACCCAGGCCGGCAAGGCCGTCGCCCTCGTCGCCGTCGTGCTGCTGGTCTGTGTGCCGTTCCTGGTGATCCTGTCGACCTCGCTCGCCTCCCAGCGCGAGGTGGTGGCCAATGGCGGCTGGGTGCTGTGGCCCGAACACCCGACCCTCCAGGCCTACCGCGACATCCTCGACGGCGGCATCGTCACCCAGGCGCTCGGCGTCAGCGCGGGCGTCACCGTCATCGGCACCCTGCTCAGCCTCGCCTGCACGGTCACCCTTGCCTACGCGCTGTCCCGCCCCGGTGTCTTCGGCGGCAGACCCGTACTCCTGCTGGTCCTGTTCACCTTTCTCTTTCCTCCGGGCATGATCCCGAACTTCCTGCTCGTCAAGGAACTCGGACTGCTCGACTCCTACGCCTCGCTGATCCTCCCGGTGCTGATCAACGTCTTCAACCTGGTCGTCCTGCGCGGTTTCTTCCAGGCCATCCCCGAGGAGCTGTACGAGGCGGCCCGGCTGGACGGCGCCGGAGACCTGCGGGTGCTGTGGTCGGTCGTGCTGCCCCTGTCGAAGGCCGCGCTCGCCGTCGTCGGCCTGTTCTACGCCGTCGCCTACTGGAACTCCTGGTTCTACGCCTCGCTCTACCTCGAGAGCGACCACTGGCCGCTCCAACAGGTGCTGCGCACCTATGTGGTGACCGGCGCCGGGCTCACGGACACCACCACCGGAGAGGCCACGGTGAACGCTCCGCAGACGATCCAGATGGCCATCCTCGTGATCGCCACCGTGCCGATCCTGGTCGTCTACCCCTTCCTCCAGAAGTACTTCACCAAGGGCGTGCTCACCGGCGCCATCAAGAGCTGAGCCCGCAACAGCCAGCAGCCTCACGAGCCGCACCCAGAAAGGTCCCCCGCCCATGCCCAGCATGTCCCGACGCACCCTGCTGCGCTCCATGACCACCGGTGGAGCCGCGGTCTGCCTCCCCGGTCTGCTCACCGCCTGCTCCACCGGTTCGGACGACGGCGATGTCTCCAACGCGGGCAAGAAACTCGCCGCGTGGCCCGCCTACGAGGCGGCCTCGGGCGCCAAGCCCGACCTCGCCCCCACCGAGTCGGGGGTCCAGCCCGGCTACACCTCCTACCCCGCCGATCTGGCCACCTCGGTCGCGCGCACCCCGGGCGACGGCTCCACGGTCAGGGTCATGTCCGTCACCTTCGGCACCCCGCCGAAGGGGCGGGGGCAGAACCAGTACTGGCGGGCCGTCGAGAAGGCCCTGGGCGTCAAGATCGAGTTCACCATCGTCTCGCAGGCCGACTACCAGAAGAAGATGGCCACGGTGATGGCGGGCGACCCCGATTCGCTGCCGGACATCATCAACGTCTTCTCCGGGTTCGTCCTGCCCCGCGAGGCGCAGTTCGTGCAGCGCAGGGCCGAGGACCTGACGCCGTTCCTGTCGGGCGAGGCCGTCAAGGACTACCCCAACCTGGCGGGCATCCCCACCCACGCCTGGCGCGACATGGGCCGCGTCGGGGGCCGCATCTACGGCATCCCCCTCGAACGCCCGCTGCCCGGCTCCACGCTGTGGATCAACCAGGGCATGTTCCGCGACGCCGGGATGAAGGAGGGGTGGACCTCCCAGGACTTCGCCGACGTCGCCAAGAAGGCCACCCACGGCAAGGCCTACGCCCTGGGCGCGTCCACCGGCTCGCTGTTCGGCAACGCCGTGCACTCCGCGGCCCACAACGCCCCGCAGGGCTGGGCCGTGGACACCAAGGGCACCTTCCGCCCGAACTTCACCGACGAGCGGTACAAGGCCGCGATCGCCTACCAGGCACAGCTCCGCAAGAACGGCTCGTACCACCCCGACGCCACCTCGCTGTCGGCGGTGGACCTGAACACCCTGTTCCTCAACGGCACCGCCGGCTCCATGCAGAACGGCTTCGGCTCCTACCAGACCCTCTACCCCGACTCCAAAGGCCTGCTCACCCCCGCGCCCGCCCTGCCCTACGACGTGGACGGCACCCCCGGCGGCATCGTCGCCGCCCGCCGCTCCTTCGGCTACACCATCCTGAAGAAGGCCAAGAAGGAACGCGTCGAACTGCTGCTGCGCCTGCTCGACTACCTGGCCGCCCCGTTCGGCACCAAGGAATGGGAGCTCATGCACTACGGCCTGGAGGGCGTGCACTTCACCCGGGACAAGGACGGCGCGCCGAAGACCACCAAGCTGGGGCAGGTGGAGAACGTCAACAACCTCCCCTTCAAATATCTGGCCGAGGGGCCGCAGGTGCTGTTCGTGCCGGGCAGGCCCGAGGTCGTACGCGCGCTGCACGCCTGGCAGCAGAAGGTGGTCCCGGTCGCCATCCGCAACGCGCAGTACGGGCTCCAGTCCCGCACCTTCACCGCGCAGGGCACCACCCTCAGGGCCCTCATGGACGACACGGTCACCGCGGTCATCGCCGGGCGCTCCCCGATGTCCGAGTACGACGCCGCCGTCAAGACCTGGCGCTCCCGCGGCGGCGACAGGATGGCCGAGGAGTTCGCCAAGGACTACGCCGCCAACCGCTGAGACGGCACCGACGACCACGTGGCGCGAGGAGATGAGGGAACGGCATGGCGGCAAGGGGGCGGGCCACGATCCGCGATGTGGCGGAGCGGGCGGGCGTGTCCGCGGCCACCGTCTCCCGCGCGCTGAGCGGCAACCACCCGGTGCCGCCCGCCACCCGCACCCGGGTGCTCCGCGCCGCGCGGGCCCTGGACTACGTGGCCAACGCGCATGCCCGCGCGCTGGTGGGCGGCGGCCGCAAGATGGTCGCCGTCGTGCTGCGCCAGGTCACCAGCCCCTTCTACGCGAAGGTCGCCGAGGGGGTCGAGGCCGAGGCGACGGCGCACGGCCGGCTGTGTCTGGTCGGCAGCACCGGGGGCGACCCGCAGCGGGAGCTGGAGTTCGTGCAGCTCATGCGGGAGGAGGGCGCCAGCGTGGTGATCCTGGCGGGCGGCGTCGTGGAGGACGACGCCTATCGGGAGCGCGTGGCCCACTACGCCCACGCCCTGGCGGCCGCGGGCTCCCGGCTGGTGCTGTGCGGACGGCCCGCGCCCGACCCTGACATCCCCGCGCTCGTCGTCGAGTTCGACAACGAGGCCGGCGCCAGGGCCATCACCGGCCACCTGGTCTCCACGGGGCACCGGCGGATCGTGTTCCTGGGCGGGCTGCCCGGGAACACGGCCCTGGACGCCCGGGTCGCCGGCTATCGCGCCGCGCTCGCCGCACACGGCCTGCCGCCCGAGGCCGCACACGTGGTCGACTGCGGCCTCGGCCGCGCCGCCGGACACCGTGCGATGACCGAACTGCTCAAAGACGGACCGGAGTTCACCGCGGTGTTCGCGGGGGACGACATGGTCGCCGCCGGAGCGCTGCGGGCCATCGCCGAGGCGGGCCTGCGCGTCCCCGGCGACATCTCCCTCGTCGGCTACAACGACATCCCACTCGCCCAGGACTTCAGCCCCCCGCTGACCACCGTCCACACCCCCGCCGAGGAACTGGGGCGGGTCGCGGTACGGATGGCCCTGCGCGATCCCGAAGAGACCGCCGACACCCACCAGGTGCTCGGCACCCACATCGTCGTACGCGACAGCGTGGGACCGCCCTCGCCCGAAC
This sequence comes from Streptomyces sp. NPDC097640, assembly GCF_040302705.1. Lineage (NCBI taxonomy): Bacteria > Bacillati > Actinomycetota > Actinomycetes > Kitasatosporales > Streptomycetaceae > Streptomyces > Streptomyces sp. NPDC097640. Next base: position 186,292 of record NZ_JBEOSB010000002.1, on the reverse strand, counting down.
GCGCACAGTGACACACGGAGGACCCGACCCGGCATGACCGCGCCGCATCTCTCGGTCGACACCAGCCACCCGCCGCGCCCCGACACCCGGCTCTCGCCGTACACGGGCTACACCCGCGCGCACTGGGAGGCCGCCGCCGACCGCCTGCTGACCGCACTCGTCCCGTATGCCTCCCCCGGCCTGGCCCAGTACCGGCTCCCCGGGCCGGCCAGCTACTCCGGCCCGTGGTCGGACGGGCTGGAGGGCTACGCCCGCTCGTTCCTGCTCGCCGCCTTCCGGATCGCCGGCGCCGGCGGAACCGACACCCCAGGCTCCACCGCGATCCAGGGGCTCATCGAGCGCTACGCCGCCGGTCTCGCCGCCGGCACCGACCCCCGCCACCCGGAGCGCTGGCCCCCCATCGCCGACCGTGCCCAGCCCATGGTGGAGGCCGCGTCCCTCGCGATCGCCCTGCACGAGACCCGCCCCTGGATCTGGGACCGGCTGCCCGACGCCGTACGCGGGCGGACCGCCGAGTGGCTGGGCGGATTCGTCGGCGCCACCGCCAACGACTCCAACTGGCGCCTCTTCCAGGTCATCACCGAGGAGTTCCTCGCCTCGGTCGACGCGCCGCACGAACGCGCCGAGATCGACGCGGGCCTGGCGCGCCTGGACGACTGGTACCGGGGCGACGGCTGGTACACCGACGGCGACGGCCGGAAGTTCGACTACTACAACGCCTGGGCCCTGCATCTGTACCCCGCCCTGTGGGCGCGCATCGCCGGGCCACGCGCCGACGCCGCCCTGGTCGCCGAACACCGCGCCCGGCTGCGCCGGTTCCTCGACACCCACCAGTACTTCTTCGGCTCCGACGGCGCCCCCGTCCACCAGGGCCGCTCCCTCACCTACCGCTACGCCACCACCGTGCCGCTGTGGGCGGGCGCCCTCACCGACGCCACCCCGCTGCCGCCCGGCCGCACCCGCAGGCTGGCCTCGGGCGCCCTGAAACACTTCGCCGACCACGGCGCGCCCGACGCGAACGGCCTGCTGAGCCTGGGCTGGTACCGCCCTTATCTCCCGGTCGTCCAGCCCTACTCCGGCCCCGCCTCCCCCTACTGGGCGAGCAAGGCGTTCCTCGGCCTGCTGCTGCCCGCCGACCACCCCGTGTGGACGGCCACGGAGGAACCCGGCCCCGTCGACACCGCCGACCAGTGTCTCGCCCTGCCCGCCCCGGGGTGGCTGCTGCACTCCACCGCCGCCGACGGGATCGTCCGCCTGGTCAACCACGGCAGCGACCGGCTGCCGCCCCCGCCCGCCCCCTCGCAGGACAGCCCGCACTACACCCGGCTCGGGTACTCCACCGCCACCGCGCCCGAGACCCCGCCCGGCGACGAACCGCCCGGCCCCGACAACCACATCACGCTGCTGTACCCCTCGGGCCCGTCCCGCCGGGGCCGTATCCATCCGCTGTACACCGAAGGCCGTCGCGCGGCGTCGTGGCACACCCCGCTCGGCGCGGACGGCGACGGGGGGCGGCACACCATCGCCACGGGCAGCGTGGTGCGCGGTCCCTGGGAGGTGCGGGTGCACAGCGTCCAGGCCCCGCCCGGCACCACCGTGCGGGAGGGCGGCTGGGCGGTGGCCTGCGACACCGCTCCACCGGCCGTGGACACCGGCCCCGGCTGGGCGCTGGCCCGCCGCCCCGACGGCCTGACCACCGCGCTCGTGGGTCTCCTCGGGTGGGCGGACGGGCCCGAACCGCCCGGCGGCGAGGTGGCGCGGGCGCGGGGCCACAACGCCTACGGCCACCACTCGGCCACTCCCCTGCTCACCCTGGAACGCCACCCCGGCGCCACCCGGCTGCTGGTCACCCTGGTCGTCCTCACGGCCGACCCCGCGGTGTGCCGCGACCTCCACGCCGTACGCTCCCGCGCCCGGGCCCGGTTGATGCCGGACGGCACGGTGGAGGTCCGGTTCCCGGACGGCGTGGTCGAGCGGGTGGCCCCTCCGAAGGGCGGCGGCGCCGGCCCGCCGGACGCGGGAACGTGATGGCCGCCGACGACGATTCCGACAGGGGAGGGCATGCCCGCGGGGCAGCCGCGGGCATGCCCTCCTCGTCGTACGTCAGCCGGTGGCGCAGGCGCTGCCGCTGAGCGTGAAGGCGGCCGGCGCGGAGTTGGTGCTGCCCCTGTTGGCGGTGAAGCCGACGGTGACCGAACCGGCGGCGGGGATGGTGGCCGTGTAGTCGGCGGGGGTGACGGTCACCGCGGCGCCGCTCTGCTGCGGCGTGCCGCCCCACATGTTGGAGATGGTCTGGCCGTTGGCGAAGGAGAATCCCAGGGTCCAGCCGTTGATGGCGGCGGAGCCGGTGTTGCGGATGGAGATCTCCCCCTGGAAGCCGCTGCCCCAGTCGCCCACGACGCGGTAGCCGACCGAGCAGGCTCCACCGGAGCCGCCGCCCTGCTGCGTGGTCACGCCGACCGTGGCCGAGCGGGCCGAGCGGTTGCCGGCCGCGTCCCGGGCGTAGACGGCGAAGGTGTACGCGGTGTTCGCGGTCAGGCCCGTGACGGTCGCCGTGGTGCCGGTCGACGTGGCGACCCGCGTCTCGGTGCCGCCGCTGACGCGGACGACGTCGTAGGCGGTGACGCCGACGTTGTCGGTGGCGGCGGGCCAGGTGAGGGTGGCGGAGGTGGCCGTCACGGCGGAGGCGGCCGGGGTGCCGGGGGCGGTCGGGGCCTGGGTGTCGCCGCCCGAGCCGCCGCCGAAGACAGTGGCCTCACGGGAGGTCTCGGCGATGCCGTTGGGGCCGTTGAAGACGCGCTTGCCCCAGTCGGTGAGCTTGTTGGGGTCGAAGTCGGTGGTCATGTCCAGGATGGGATCGGTGTTGCCGCTCCAGGACCAGGCCAGATATCCGAGCTTCAGCTGCTGCGCGGTGGCCATCATGGTGTTCTCGTCCGGGTCGCCGTACTGGTCGGGGGGCCCGCCGAACTCGCCGATGAGGATGGGCAGACGGGCGGTGACGAAGGCGTTCAGATAGTCGGTGATCTCCTGCGCCGTGTCATAGACGCTGTACATGTGGATCGAGAAGATCAGGTTGCCGGTGGAGTCGGCGTCGTAGACGGTCCGCGCGTTGGCCCGCATGACGCCCTGCCAGTCCTGGCCCCAGTTCGGGGCGTCCACCATGATCGTGTGCTGGAACCCGGCGGCGCGCAGCTTCTTCACCGCGGCGACGGTGGGGTCGGTCCAGCCGGCGGGGTTGGTGTTGCCCCAGGGCTCGTTGCCGATGTTGATGACGACGTAGTTCTCTTCGCCGGTGAGCACGCTCTTGAGGCCGATCCAGTAGTCGGCCGCCTGGTCGAGCGAAGCGGCCGCGGACTCCTCTCCGTAGCCGGTGGTGTCGTGCACCTCCAGCACGCAGATGAGCCGGTTGGCCTTGCACTGGGCGACGATGGCGGCCACGTCCTCGGCGCTGTTCTTGGTCCAGCGGTGGCCGTTGGAGAGGACGACGCGGACGGTGTTGGCGCCCAGGGCCTTGATGTCGGCCAGCGACTGCGTCTCGCCCGGGTACCAGGTGTGGGCGTGGTTGACGCCGCGCATGACGAAATCGTTGCCGTTGCCCTCCAGCAGACGGCCGTCGCTGATGTGGAGGCCGGTGGCCAGCCGGGCGCGCGACTCGGCGTGGGCGGTCTGGCCGAGGCCCACGATCCCGAGGAGACCGGCCAATACGGCCAGCAGGACAGCCAGGTTTCTCTTTCGTCTCATTGCGACTCCAAGGAGTGAGTGCCTGGTGCCTTATGCGATCGAATATTTGGGAGCGCTCCCATCAATGCATCACCCCCGGGACACGTCAAGGTGTCCGGCACCGGCCCGCCCTGTCCGCGCCCGCTTCCCCGGGCCCGTACCGGGCGGGTTCACACACCGCGCCTTGTTAGACGCACTTAAGGGTTTGTAGGGGCCTTTTTCATTACCCGCCATATACAGTCCCGCTTTATTGTTTACTTGGACTCAATAACCGGTCTGCGCCGTCTGACCCGCGTGCGGACGACCGGTCGCGGACGTGCCCGCTGCCGGGTACAGGCACACCGTGGGGACAACCGGATATGACCACGCCCGTCGTCACCGCCATCGCGGTCTACGAAGCCGGCAAGAAGGCGTACCAGGCCTACCAAAGGCCGACGATTCCGTATCTGCGCTATTCCGGGCAGCGGGACCAGGCGCTGGTGCGGGCGCGGGAGGCCGTGGACATCTTCACGGCACTCAACGCCACGGACCCCGCGGCCTACGGGCCGAAGCTGGAGGCGGCGAAGAAGCTTCTCGCCGACCTCCAGCCCTGAACGCGTGTGCGATGATGGCGGGCAGAGCCCAACCAGCTCCTGGACGAGATGCGCCGTACCCAGTCATGACAAGACGACGCGAGGAGTCGTCCGTCATGGCGTGGATCGTTCTGGTGGTGTCCGGAGTACTCGAGGCCGTGTGGGCCACGGCGCTGGGCAAGTCCGAGGGGTTCAGCCGCCCCCTGCCGACCGTGGTCTTCGGCACCGGCCTGGCACTGAGCATGGCGGGCCTGGCCTACGCGCTGCGAACGGTGCCCGTGGGCACCGGATACGCGGTCTGGGTGGGCATCGGCGCGGTGCTCACCGCGGGGTACGCCATCCTCTTCGGCGGTGAGTCCGCCTCCCCGCTGAGGCTGCTGTTGCTGGTGGGCATCATCGGCTGCGTGGCCGGTCTGAAGCTGGCACAGTGAGCGCGCTCGACGCCCGGGTCTGAGAGAACCGGGGGACGGCGTGGCACCGCTCCCCCGGCGCTCGCAGGAGACGTCACATGTCCGACCAACACACCCTGCCCACGCTCGCCCGCCCAGGGGCCTGTGCCGGGGACGCCGAGGCCGCGGCGGGCTGGGCCTGGGCGACCTGCCCCAACGATGCGTGCGGGTACAGCACCGGCCGGGACAACGCCGCCTGGCAGAGGATCGGCGCCCGCGGCCTCACCCACCAGCACAAGACCAGCCTCGACCGCACCGCCGGAACCTTCGTCATCCGCTGCGTGGTCGAGGCCCTGGACCGGGCGGGCACGGTCCAGCAGCAGACCCGGGACCGTACCAAGAGCGGCCCCACAGCAAAACGCCCTGTGCCCGGGAAGCGGCGCAGGCTCCCCACCCCACCCGACAACCGCACCCCGGCCAGGGCGCGGCCGGGTGGCAAGCGTCCGGCGGGGCGGACCCCCACGCACCCGACCCGCCGCAGCCGGCGGTGTCCACGGCAGCAGGGACCGAACACGATCGGCACCCCCGCACGGCATCGGCCGGACGGGGCCGGACTCGGGGCAGGCTTTCACCGCCACGCCCACACCACCCCCACCCGGGGACAACCGTGGCCGAGTCACCTTCCCGCACGATCCCGAACACCCGGGATCACCCAGGAACCCCAAGCCGATGAGAGACGCTCCCGGGGATCATGCCGAGCGCCACCGCCGACGAAGGCCACGAACAGCGCGGCCGCCGCGAGCAGATGCGCGCGCCGCAGCGGCATGTCCTCGAACCAGTGCCCGATCGGGCGCGGCGGGGCCGCGCCCGCCACCGGGCCGTTCCCCGCCCCCTGCATCGCTTCATCCACAGCACTCATCCGCTGTCCTCCCAGGCCTCACCACCGCGGCGACTCACCCTCTCCATCGAGGGTGGCGGCACCTTGGACAGCGTCGGCGGACGGGCTCTGTGCATGGCGCACAGGCGCACCGATCGTGCGTTTAGACCGGGTTCAGACCCATGTGCCACCGTGCCTGCGCCGGTCATTCACACCGTGACCGGGCAAGTGACCGAGCCTAGGGGGACACGGCGTTGGAGTTGTCACGCAGAACACTCATCCAGCGGAGCGGCCAGGCGGCGGTCGGGGCCGGCTGTCTGTGGCTGGGCGGCACCCTGGCCGGGATCGAGACCGAGGCGGCCGCGGCGTCCACCGCGCGGGGCACGGCGGAGGCGAAGGGCGACACCCGGCGGATCAGCGTCAGCCAGGCCACCAACGCCTCCGCCGCGCTCTCCCCCGATGGCCGGACCGTCGTACTGGACCTGCTCAACCTGCTCTGGACGGTCCCGGCCGACGGCGGTGAGGCCGGCCGGCTCACCGACATCGACCACGAGGCGACCGAGCCCGACTTCTCGCCCGACGGCCGCCATCTGGTCTACCAGTCGTACGCCGACGGCAACTTCCATCTCTGGCTCGCCCGCGCCGACGGCACCGGGGCCCGGCAGCTCACCAAGGGCAGCGCCGACCACCGCGAGCCGCGCTTCTCCCCGGACGGCAAGCGGATCGCCTACGCGGGCGAGACGGAGGGGCGCTACGCCATCCACGTCCTCGACCTCGACACCGGCGAGAGCAGGCTGTGGGCCTCCGGGGCGGACGCCACCGCGCAGGAGGCGCAGCCCTACTGGCGTCCCGACGGGAAGGCCATCGTCTTCACCAGCGGCAAGGGCGACGCCCCGCAGGCCGTCGTCCAGGTCGATGCCGACGGCGAGCGCACCGAGCTCGTCGCCGTCGCCAAGGGGCGGGTGGCGGGGCCGTCCCTGTCCCCCGACGGCACCAGGCTGGCGTATGTCCACCTCACCTCGTCGGCCGCCACCCTCGTCGTGGACGGGACGGATGTCTCCGACGACGGCGAGGAGGTGTTCCCGTTCGCCGCGCGCTGGATCTCCGGCGACGAGGTGTTCTACACGGCCGACGGAAAGATCCGCCGCCGGTCGCTCACCGGCGCCTCGGTCAGGGACATCCCCTTCACCGCCCACCTCACCGTGCCACGCGTCCCGGAGCGGCCCGCCCCGCGGGACTTCGACTCCACCGCGCCGCGCGAGGTCAAGGGCATCGTCAGCCCGTGCCTGTCGCCCGACGGCAGCCGGTACGCCTTCGCCGCGCTCGGCGACATCTGGGTCGGCCGCATCGGTTCCACGCCCAAGGCCGTGATCTCCGACGGGAACATCAACAGCGGCCTCGCCTGGCACCCCGACGGGTCCACCCTGGTGTATGTCAGCGACCGGGGTGGCGGCGCCACGACCAACCTGTGGCTCCACGACCTCGACAGCGGCGAGGACCGGCAGCTGACCGACCTTCAGGGCCAGCTGACCTGGCCGGTCTTCAGCCCCGACGGCAAGACCGTCGCGTTCTCCTTCTGGTCCAGCATCATGCAGACCGTCGATGTCGCCTCCGGCGCCGTACGCACCGTGGCCTGGGGCGGCAGGCCCGCCTTCTCCGCCGACGGCACCAAGCTGTCGTGCGCCGCGCTGGTGCCCGCCACGCCCCGCTACCGCGAGGGCGCCAACCGCATCCTGACCGTCGACCTCGCCGGCGGCGAGACCCGCTACGACGAGCCGGTGCCGGGGAAGTCCCTCGCGAACACCATGGACGCCGGGCCCGTCCACTCACCCGACGGCCGGTACACCGCGTACATCGTCGGCGGCACCGTGCACCTCAGCGCCCTCGACCCGGCCGGCCGGCCGACCGGCCCCGCCCGCGAGTTGAACGGCGAGACCGCCGACTGCCCCAGCTGGAGCGCCGACTCGCGCTCCCTGCTCTATCTCTCCGACGGCCGGCTGCGCCTCGCCGACGCCCGCACGGGCCGCGCGACCACGGTCCCGACCAGGCTGACCTGGCGCCAGGCCAAGCAGTCCGGGCGCACCGTCGTGCAGGTGGGGGCGGTCTGGGACGGCACGGCCGAGACCCTGCGGCACGACGTGGACATCGTCATCAAGGACAACCGCGTCGAGCGGGTCGTGGAGCGCGGTTCCGTCGACGGGGACCGCACCGTCGACGCCCGCGAGCTGACCGCGCTGCCCGGCCTGATCGCCCTCCACGAGCACGCGCCCTGGCTGATGGCCGAGACCACGAAGCTGTGGCTGTCCTTCGGCGTCACCACGCTGCGCTCCCCGGGCGGTCCGCACTATGAATCGGTCGAGGTCAAGGAGGCCATCGACGCCGGACGCCGCATCGGGCCACGCCTCTTCGCGGCCGGTAACGCGCTCGAGGGCTCCCGTTCCTTCTACGCCGTCGGCCGCCCCATCACGAGCGAGGAGGAGCTGACGCGGGAGGTGGCCAAGGCCGAGGCGCTCGGTCACGACCTGCTGAAGGCCTATGTGCGGCTGCCGTACGCGCTACAGCGCGCCGCCGTACGGGCGGTGCACCGCCTCGGCCTGCCCGCCACCTCCCACTACCTGTTCGGTCCGCTCGGCTTCGGCGCCGACGGCGTCGAACACATCGGCGGCACCAGCCGCTACGGCCGCCGCCAGAAGGAGACCCACCTCGGCCACACCCACCAGGACGTGACCGAGCCGCTCATCGCCTCCGGCATGGTCTTCACCCCGACGCTGGGGCTGTCCGGCGCGGGCCTGTCCGCCACCCGCGCCGCGCTGTACCGGTACGCCGGGTGGGCGGTCGGCGACCGGCGGCTGACGTCGCTGATGATGGAGGCGGAGTACGAGCAGTTCCGTACGGGAGTGGCCGACGCGCAGCAGAACGAGCCGGCCGACGAGCTGGCGTTCACCGCCCGGCACGGGGCGACGCTGCACCGGCTGCTGGAGGGCGGGGCGCGGGTCGGGGTCGGCACCGACAGCCCGCTGGTGCCCCCCGCGGTCTACTACCACCTGAACCTCCAGACGATGGTGCGGTACGGCGCCAGCCCGTACCAGGCGCTGCGCTCCGCCACCGTGACGGGCGCGCGGGCGCTGGGCATGAGCGCTCATCTGGGCACGATCGAGCCGGGGAAGCTCGCCGATCTGGTGCTGGTGGAGGGCAACCCGCTGAGCGACATCCAGGCGGCCGCGGCGGTGCGGCAGGTGGTGCTCGGCGGCGTGGTGCACACGGTGGACGACCTGGTGGCGTCGGGGTCGAAGACGGGGCGCGCCGCCTCCGCGCGGGGCGGCAAGTCCGCGGCGACGGCCGCCCGGACGGCCCAGGGCGTGCCGCCGGACCTGGCCCTGGTTCGCCCCGCCTGCTGCTGAGCGGCCCGCCGGCGAGCGCGCCCCGGGCGTGCTCGCCGGTTCCGGCCGGACCGCGAGCCGCGGGGCCGGTGGGCCGGGTGGTGCGAGAGGTATTGACGCCGTCGGCGCTTCGCCTATCATCCTTGACGTCCGAAGGCCCGGCCATGATTCGACATATCGAACGGACCGGGTCGGGGACAGGGGTCTGTGTCCGCCGCCACCCCGCGCCGGGACAGGCCGAGCACGACAGCGCCCGCGTCATCCGTTCCGGTAAGGCCCTCCCCACGCGCCACCGTTCCGGACCCGCAAGGGAGCACCTGGTGTTCGTGCGGCGGGCCCCGGCCGTCTCTTGGAGCCCCCCATGCTTCCACCGCGACAACGCTCACACCCGCGCCCCTGCCACGCGGCCCTCGTCCTCCTGCTGGGCCTGGCGATGTCGTTGTTCGCCATCCCCATGGAGTCGTCCTCCGCGGCGGGCCGGGACACCCAGGCGGCCCCGAAGGCCGCCGCCGCGCTGCCGAGCAGCTTCCAGTGGTCCTCCACCGGCCCGCTGCTCGCCCCCAAGCCCGACGCCGCCCACCCCGTCGTCTCCGTCAAGGACCCGACGGTGATCCAGGCGAACGGCAAGTGGCACGTCTTCATGACGACCGCGAACACCTCGGGCGCCTGGAGCATGGCGTACACCAGCTTCACCGACTGGTCGCAGGCGGGCTCGGCCCCGCTGACCTATCTGGACACCAACCCCAACATCGGCACCCGCTACGCCGCCGCTCCCCAGGTGTTCTACTTCGCGCCCAAGGGGCTGTGGTACCTGGTGTACCAGACCGGCCCGCCGTCGTACTCCACCAGCACCGACCCCGGTAACCCCAAGAGCTGGTCGACGCCCAGGACCTTCACCAACGGCGCCCCGGCCAACACCCTCGACTACTGGGTCATCTGCGACGACACCATGTGCTACCTGTTCTCCTCGGACGACAACGGCCATCTGTTCCGCTCGGAGACCACCGTCGGCGAGTTCCCCAACAACTTCCGCAACAGCCAACTCGTGCTTCAGGACTCCAAGTTCGCCCTGTTCGAGGGCGACGCCGTCTACCGCGTCCAGGGCACCAACACCTACCTGCTGATGATGGAGGCCATCGGCAGCAACGGCAGGCGGTACTACCGCTCCTTCACCGCCCAGGGACTCACCGGCCAGTGGCAGCCGCTGGCCGCCACCGAGGCCAATCCGTTCGCCCGCAGCAACAACGTGTCCTTCCCGTCCGGCGCCTGGACCCAGGACATCAGCCACGGCGAACTCATCCGGACCGGAAACGACCAGACCATGACCATCAACTCCTGTCGGCTGCAATTCCTCTACCAGGGCATGAACCCCTCGGCCGGCGGTGACTACTCGCAGCTCCCCTGGCGTCTTGGACTGCTCACCCAGACGAACAACACCTGCTGAACGAGGCCATGCCCCGGGCCCGCGCCCACGCGACCGCCGTACGCCACCGGGCGGTCCGCGGGGCGCGAGGTCCGCGGACCGTGCCGGTACGGGCCCGGCGCCGCCGGCGCGTCAGCCTTCGGGGTGCCGCTGGAGCATGGCGAGGGTCAGGACGTCGCCGCCGATCCCCCAGCCGCCGTCCGTGACCTCCTCGACCAGAACCATGGTGTTGGCGCGGGCGCGTTCCCCGTAGATCTCGACGTACAGCTCGGTGGTGCGGGTGACGATCCGCTCCTTCTGCTTCTCGTCGAGGCTTCCGGCCGGGACCTTGAAGTTCGCGAACGGCATGATGACTCTCTTCCGGTGTGTGGGACGGGTGTGCGGGGTGAACGGGACGGGTGTGCCGTGGCCGTCAGACGATGCCGCCGTTGGCGCGGATGACCTGGCCGTTGACCCAGTGGCCGGCCGGCGAGGCGAGAAAGGCCACGACCTCCGCGATGTCGGCGGGGGTGCCGAGCCGCTCCAGTGGCGGCATGGCGGCCATCCGGGCGACGGTCTCCTCGTCCTTGCCCTCGAGGAACAGATCGGTGGCGGTGGGGCCGGGGGCGACGGTGTTGACGGTGATGTCCCGGCCGCGCAGCTCGCGCGCGAGGATCATGGTGAGTGCCTCGGCGGCGCCCTTGCTCGCGCTGTACGCCCCGTAGCCGGGCAGGGCCAGACCCACCACGGACGTGGAGAACGTGACCAGCGCCCCGCCACGGCGGATCCTGCGGGCCGACTGCTGGGCGACGACGAAGGTTCCGCGGATGTTGGTGCGGTGCAGCGCGTCGAGCTTCGCCAGGTCGAGGTCGGCGACGGGGGCCAGATACATCCGGCCGGCCGCGTGGACGACGACGTCGACACCGCCGTACTCGGCCTCCGCGGCGTCGAAGAGCGCCGCCACCTGCTCTTCCTCGGCGACATCGGCCTGGACGGCGATCGCCCTGCCGCCGACGGCGGCGATCTCCTTGACGGCGGCCTCGGCCAGCTCGCGGTTGCCCGCGTATCCGACCACGACGGAGTATCCGTCGGCGCCCAGCCTGGTCACGGCTTCGCGGCCGATTCCACGGGAACCGCCGGTGACGATGGCGACACGGGTCGGCGCGTTTTCCTCGGGGGGCATGGGGACTCCTGGGAGACGTTCGGTCGTGGAGCGGGGACACGGCGTCGGGTGCCGTGGCTTCCCCGCTTGTGTCTCCAGCGTGCGCCGGTGCTCCCGGGCCGGCCAGGGCTGACCCCACCCTGGGGTTGCCGTCCCCTGGATCGGCGCGCCGGGGCGCGGGACGATGGGGCCTGTGAACCATGCCGAACTCGCAGCGTTCCTGAAGTCCCGGCGCGACCGGATCCGCCCGTCCGACGTCGGACTGCCCAGCGGGCCCCGGCGCCGGGTGCCGGGGCTGCGGCGCGAGGAGGTCGCCCAGCTGGCCGGGCTGTCCGCGGACTACTACACCGAGCTGGAGCGCGGGCGGGGCGCCCAGCCCTCGGCGCAGGTGCTGGCCGCGCTCGCCCGGGCGCTGCGGCTGAACGGTGACGAGCGGGACCACCTGTTCCACCTGACGGACCGGCCGGCCCCGCCCGCGACACACGGCCCGAGCGCGCATGTCCAGCCCGGCCTGCTCGGCCTGCTGGACCGGCTCACCACCACCCCCGCCCAGGTCATCACCGATCTGCACGAAACCCTTGTGCAGAACCCCCTGGCCGTCGCGCTGCTCGGCCGGCCCCCGGCGGTGCGCGGCCGCGCGGCGAGCTTCGTCCACCGCTGGTTCACCGACCCGGAAGCCCGCACGGTCTACCCGCCCGAGGACCACCCCCACCACTCCCGGGTGTTCGTCGCCGACCTGCGGGCGGTCGCGGCCCGGCGCGCCGGTGACGCCGAGGTGGGCCGGATGGTTGCCGCGCTGCGCCGGCACAGCCAGGAGTTCGCCACCCTCTGGGACACCCGGGACGTCGCCCTGCGGCGGGTCGACCGCAAACGCATCGTCCACGCCGCGCTGGGCGTCATCGAGCTGGACTGCCACAGTCTGTTCAGCGAGGACGGACGCCAACGCCTGCTGTGGTTCAGCGCCCCGCCAGGCACCGAGGGCGCCGCCCGGCTGGAACTGCTCTCCGTCATCGGCACCCAGGACATGACGGCCGACGCGGCCGGACGCGAGCGGCCGAAGCCCTGACCGCCCGGCCCCTGCCCGCGTGCGGTCAGGACCCCGCGGGATAGGCTGCGCTCTCGCGGGCCCGCGCCCGGTGGCAAGGGCGCGGCGGACTGGGTGGTTTGAGAAGGCTGTGGCGCGATGCGACTGACCCGATGCCGTGTGGCGCCGGGCGCCGCCCGGCCGCTGATCGGCGCGCCCCTGCTCGCCGCCCTGACCGTGCTGCTCCCGCTGCTCGGTCGATGCGTCCGCGCGGGGACCTTTCCGGCGGCCGCCGCCGTGGGCTGCGGCGCCTCGGTCACCTTGCTCGGCTTCCTGCTGACCGCCCGGCGCTCGCCCGCACCCGAGCGGGCGCTGGTCGCGCTCGGCGGTGCCCAGGCGGCCTTCCACCTCGGCTATACGCTGCCCGCCGCGTACGGCGCCGGGGCCGGCCATCCGTCCTGGGAGGTGACGGCCGGTCACGCGGTGACCGTCGTGCTCGCCGCCCGGTTGCTCGGGGTCGCGGAGGTGACGCTGCGGCCGCTCCGTACGCTGGCCGCCGCCGCGCGCCAGCGGCTCGCGCTGCGTCTGCCGGGCCCGGTGCGGGCCTTGGGGCGGCTGCCGCTGGTGCCCGTCGGCGATCCCGGCCGTACCGCCGTCGCGTTCCGGGCCCCGCCGCGCCGCGGTGAGCGCGCCCCGCCGCACCGCCGCGTGATCCCGCGTGTCCCGCTTTCGCTCCGGCCGGTGCCGGGCGGCGGTGCCTGCCCGGTCTGAACCGGCGTGGCGGCCGCCGCGTGCCCGGCCGCCGACCCCGGCCGTGTTCGCGGCCGGAGACCAAGGCACTTCATGTCCATCGCACGCATCACGCGAGCAGCCGCCGTGTCCGGGCTGCTGATCTGCGCCGCGCCCGTCTCGGTCGTCACCGCGCCGCCCGCCGCCGCGCACACCGGGCTGACCGGCAGCGCCCCGGACGACGGCGCCACCGTCGCCGCCTCGCCCGCCCGGGTCTCGCTGTCCTTCAACGACCCCATGGACGCCCGCTACAGCCGCGTCGCGGTCACCGGCGCCTCCGGCCGTTCCGTCACCACGGGGGCGCCGAAGGTCGACGGCCGCACCGTGTCCCAGGCGTTGACGGCCGAGCTGCCGGCGGGCCGGTACACCGTCGGCTACCGGGTGGTCTCCGCCGACGGCCACCCGGTGTCGGGCAGCTACAGCTTCACCGTGGCCGCCGCCGGTACGACGGCTCCGGTCCCCCGGCCCTCGCGGTCCCGCCCCGCTTCAGCCGCCCCGTCCGCCTCGGCCGAGGCGGATGACGCGGATCAGTCCTCCGGCCCCGGTGCGCTCCCGGTGGCCGCCGGGGCGGCAGCGGTGCTCGCGGGCGCGGGCGGCATCACGTACGCGGTGCGCAAGAGGGGGTTCCGCCATGGCAATTGAGCCCCTCGTGCGCAAGGTCCTCCTCCGTCCTCCGCTGCTGGCCGCGGCCGCGCTGCTGGCCGCGACGGGCGCGCTGCTGGCGGCCGTACGGTTCGGCGGCGCCGTCCCCGAGGCCGTCCCCGGGCTGCCGGACGCGGGGCCGGTCACGGCCTGGGGGCTGCCGCTGGCGCGCACCGCCGCGGACCTCGCCGCGGTGTGCACCGTCGGCGCGCTGCTGCTGGTCGCCGTCCTGGCGCCCGGTGGCGGGCGGCGGCTGGGCGCCCGGCGGATGCGGGTGCTCGCCCTCGCGGCGGTGTCCTCGGGCGGGTGGCTGCTGGCGACCCTGGCGGGGCTGGTGTTCACCGCCTCCGATCTGCTGGCCCAGCCGCCCGCCGACGTCCTCGACCCGACCGTGCTCGCCGATGTCGCGGTCAACACCCCGCAGGGGACCGCCCTCGCGCTGACGGCGGCGGCCGCGCTCGTGCTCGCCACCGCGCTGCCCGGGGTCACCACGCAAGGCACGGCGCGGTGGGGACTGTGCCTGGCGCTCGCCGGGCTGGTGCCACCGGCGTTCGCCGGCCACTCGGCCGCTGCCGGCAACCATGACGCCGCCGTCATCGCACTCGCGGCCCATGTGCTCGCGGCCACGGTGTGGACCGGCGGGCTGGCGGCCGTCACCGCCACCGCCCTGCGGGCCCCGTCCCACACGGTGGCGGCCGTGCGGCGGTTCAGCCCGCTGGCCGCCTGGTGTCTGGGCACCGTGGCCGCCACCGGCACGGTGAACGGGCTCATCCGCCTGGCAGCCCCGGGGCAGTTGTTCACCACCCGCTACGGGCTGCTGCTCCTCGCCAAGACCGCCGCGCTCATCGCCCTCGCCGCCTGCGGCGCCCGGCATCGCAGGCGTACCCTCCCCGCGCTGGAGGCGGGGCGACGGGCGGCGTTCGCCCGGCTCGCCGCGGCCGAACTGCTGCTGCTTGCGGCCACGGTCGGCCTCGCGGCCGGGCTCTCGCGCACCCCGGCCCCGGCGCGGGCGCCGGAGTCGTACGACCCGGTCCGGGAGCTGCTGGGCTTCCCGATGCCTGCCCCGCTCGGGGGCTTCCCCTGGACACCGCTGTTCACCGAGTGGCGGTTCGACGGGGTGTTCGGCTTCGCCACCGCCGCCCTGGCGCTCGCCTATCTGGCCGGGGTGCGCAGGCTGCGGGCGCGTGGCGACACCTGGCCGGTGGGCCGTACCGTCTCGTGGCTGGCGGGTCTGGCGGTCGTCGTGGTCGCGACCATGAGCGGCCTGGGCACCTACGGCAAGGTGCTGTTCAGCGTGCACATGGGCCAGCACATGACGCTGGCGATGACGGCGCCGATCCTGCTGGTGCTGGGCGCCCCGGTGACCCTCGCGCTGCGCGCCCTGCCCGCCGCCCCCAAGGGCGGCCGGCGCGGGCCGCGCGAGCTGCTCACGGCGGTGCTGGGCAGCCGCTACGTCAAGGTGATCTCACATCCGGTGGTGGCCGGGGTGCTGTTCATCGGCAGCGCCTTCGCGGTCTACTACACCCCGCTGTTCGCGTTCCTGATGCGCAGCCACTACGGCCATCTGGCGATGCTGGTGCACTTCCTGGCCGTCGGGCTGCTGTTCTTCTGGGTGATCATCGGCGTCGATCCCGGTCCGCACCGCATCCCGTATCTCGCCAAGCTGTTCGTGATGATCCTCACGATGCCGTTCCACTCCTGGTTCAGCATCTCGCTGATGAGCTCCACCGACCTCATCGGCGCGGGCTGGTGGACGGCGCTCGACCGCCCCTGGGGCGCCTCGCTCGCCGACGACCAGTACAACGCGGGCGCCATCGCCTGGGCGACCGGCGACATCCCCGTGCTGATCACCACGATCATCCTCGCCGTCCAATGGGTACGCTCTGATGCCCGCGAGGCTCGCCGCGTCGACCGCCGGATCGACCGCGGCGACGCGGGCGACCCGCTGGCCGCCTACAACGCCTACCTGGCGAGCCTCCATGCCCGCGATGAAAGGATCCGGATGGCGCGGGCCGGGCGAGGCGACGCGCGGAAGCCGGGAGCGCGGGCCGCAACGCCCGCTCCACCGGCCGACGGTGAAGCACACTCGATGGAGGACAGACCATGACCCGCTTGACGACGGCGCTGAGCCGCGCCGACCTCATACGCCTTCGGACGCGGTGGCGCGACCCGGCGGCGGCCGTCGCGGGCGGCCTGCTCCTCGGCAGCGCCTTCCCGCCGATCGGGCTGTGGCCGGCCGCCGCGGTCGGCCCGGCCCTGCTGCTCGCCGTGTTGCGGCACCGCCGGCCACGCGCCGCCTTCCGGCTCGGCACACTCTTCGGGCTGGCGTTCTTCACCCCGCTGCTGTGGTGGCTGAGCAACCTCGGCGTGCTGCCCTGGCTGGCGCTGAGCATCGCCCAGGCGCTGCTGCTCGGCCTGCTCAGCTGCGCCGTCCCGGCCTTCGGCCGGCTGCCGGGCTGGCCGCTGTGGGCCGCCTGCTGGTGGGTGACCGCCGAGGCGGTGCGCTCCCGGGTGCCGCTCGGCGGCTTCCCGTGGGGGCGGCTGGCGTTCAGCCAGGCCGATTCCCCGGCGCTGGGGTGGGCGTCGGTCGGCGGCGCGCCCGCCGTCAGCGCGGTGGTCGCCCTGGTGGCGGGGAGCCTCGCCGCGCTGGTGACCAGCCGTCCCGGCCCGCGTCGCCTGGCGGCCGCGGGGCTTGTGGCGGCCGTGGGCGCCTGCGCCGGCGGGGCCCTGCTGATCCCCACCCCGCCCTCGGCGGATCAGGGGTCACGGGCGCGGGTGGCCGTGGTGCAGGGCAATGTGCCCCGCGCCCGGAACATGGAGGAGCAGGCCCGCCTGGAGCAGGTCGCCGAGAACCACATCGCCGCCACCCGGCAACTCGCCCGCGACATACGGGCCGGGCGCACGCCCCGGCCCGACCTCGTGCTGTGGCCGGAGAACGCGAGCGACACCGACCCGCGCACCGACCCCTCGCTGCACGACCGGATCTCCGGCCTCGTGGCCGATCTCGGCGCCCCGCTCGTGGTCGGGGCGATCCTCGACGCGCCCGGCGACCGGATCCGCAACACCGGGCTGCTGTGGCTGCCCGACAGCGGTCCCGGGCGCTACTACACCAAGCAGCACCTGGTGCCGTTCGGCGAGTACATCCCGCTGCGCGATGTCATCGGCGGCCTGGGCAAACTCCAGCTCATCCCGCGCGACTTCATCGCCGGTGACCACCCGGTGCGGCTGGACGCCGGGCGCGTACGGCTGGCGGAGTCGATCTGCTACGAGGTGGCGTACGACAGCCAGGTCCGCGGCGCCGTCCGCACCGGAGCCAACCTCCTCGCGGTCCCGACCAACAACGCCACCTATATGCGCGACGGCAACATCGCCGAGCCGGAGCAGCAGCTCGCCATGTCCCGGCTGCGGGCCGTCGAGCACGATCGCGCGGTGCTGGTCGCCTCCACCACCGGCATCAGCGCGATCATCGCCCCGGACGGCAAGGTCACCCAGTCCACCGGACCGTGGACCCGTGCCGTGCTGACCGGCACCGTCCCGCTGCGCACGACCACCACGCTCGCCACCCGCCTGGGCCCCGCCCCGGAGGCGGCCTTCGCGGTGGCCGCCTGCGCGGCCGTGGCCGTCGGCCTCCGACGCCGCCGCCGCGACACCCCGTCCCGGCCGGCCGGATCGCCTGAACAGCCGGCCGAGGACGTACGTATCCAGACGGTGTGATGCACACACCGGCAGCCTCGCCGCCACGGACGGCGTGACATGGCGAGGACCACGGGCGCCGGGCCCGCCACGGGCCTTGATGTCCACGCGCGCGTGGTCCGCTCCGGCGTGTTCTCGGTCACCGGTGTCGCGCTGGCCGCCGTCGCGCACCACGTCGCGTCGCGGCAGCCGGTGTCCTGGGCCGCCCTGCTCCCGGCGCTGGCCGTGGCCTTCCTCGCCGCGCTGCCGTGGGCGGGTCGGCCCCGTTCGCTGCCCGGCGTCGTGGCGGCCACGCTCGCGGTCCAGGTGGCGGCGCATGAGTGGCTGACCGTCACCGGCCCCGCCGGTGGCCTCGCCGCCGGGCATCACGGCATGGAGCCGCGCAGCGCCACCGGCCATGGCCCCGTCGTGGACTCCGGGGTGATGCTCGCCGCGCACACGGTGGCGGCCCTGGCCGTCGCCGTGCTGCTGTACGTCGCGGACGACCGGCTGGCGGCGCTGCCCTCGGCACTCGGCCGGTTCGCCGAGTCCGTACGCGCGGCGGTGGCGCGGTGGGTACGCCGGTGGTGGGGCACTCCGGCGCGGCGGCGTGGCGGGGTTCCCCGGCGGCGGAGCGCCGAGGCGGCGCCCGCGACCGTGGCCCGCGATCTGCTCGACCACGTTCTCGTCCGCAGGGGGCCGCCGTGGCCACGGGTGCGCTTCGCCCCGTGAACCACGCGACGGACGCCTCGCACGACCCGGCGTCCACCCCTTTGACGAGGAGAGACCACGTGTACGCACACCACCCGTCGGCCCGCCCGTGGCGGACCGCCGCCCTCGCCGTCGCCGCCTCGGCGATCGTCCTCGCCACGGCCTCGCCCGCCCTGGCCCACGCCGAGGTGAGCGCCTCCGACTCGCGCGCTCTGGCGAAGAACGTCACGCTGACGTTCGAGTCCGAGGCGGAGTCCGAATCGGCGGGCTTCACCGAGATCCGCACCGTTCTGCCCGAGGGCATCGACGGCGACGGCATACGGCTGAAGGAGGCGCCGAAAGGCTGGAAGCTGAAGCCCACCAGCGACGGCTACAGCGTCGCCGGACCGGCGCTCGAACCCGGCGAGAACGCCGAACACAGCGTCTTCGTCGAGCAGTTGCCGGACGCGAAGTCCCTGGCGTTCAAGACCGTGGAGACCTATGAGGACGGCGAGGTGTCCCGGTGGATCGAGCTGCCCCGTGACGGGGAGCCGGAACCGGAGAACCCCGCCCCGGTCCTGAAGCTCAAGCCCGCGGCCCCCGGTGCCACCGAGGCCGCGGCATCGGCGTCCGCCTCGGCCTCGCCCTCCGCCTCCTCGGCCTCCTCGCCGCCGGAGGGCGGGACGCCGAGTCCGGACGGCTCGGCGCCGTCCGAGGCGGCGGAGTCGGACGACGGGTCCCCGTGGCCCACCGTGGCCGTTGTCGCCGGCCTCTGCCTGGTCGCCCTGGTCGGAGGTGTCCTGGTGTTCAAGCGGCGCGGCAGGGCTGGGACCGAGTAGCGCGAGAGGCGGGGCGCCGGCCCGGCGCCCCGCCTCGGCTCAGCCCTGGCTGGAGGATCAGCTCCTGATGAGGTCGGCGGCCTTCTCCGCGGCCATGATGACCGGCGCGTTGGTGTTTCCCCTCGGCACGCTCGGGAACACCGAGGCGTCGACGACCCGCAGCCCCGCCACGTCCAGCACCCGCAGCTCGTGGTCGACCACCGAGCCGATGGCGCAGGTGGACGTCGGGTGGTACAGCGTCATCCCGACCCGCTGCGCGAAGGCGAGGAGATCCGCGTCGGAGTCCGTGTCCGGCACCTCGAACGGCCCGGTGACGACCTCGGTCAGGGCGGCCTGCGCCGCGATCTCCAGGGCCATCCGGAGGCCGCCGACCATGCATGCGCGGTCCTCGGCCGTCGTCAGGTAGTTGTGCACGATCCGGGGCGCGGCGTCCGGGAGCGGGGAGCGCAGCGTCACCTGGCCGCGGCTGGTCGGGGCGACCACAGAGGGGCCGAGGGCGAGGCCGTGCTCGGTGACGGGGCCGAGCCCTTCCTGGTGGAACAGCACGGGAGCCATGTGCAACTGCACATCGGGGGCGTCCAGTCCGCCCCGGCTATGCAGGAAGCCGCCCGCCTCGCCGATGTTGGAGGTCAGCGGGCCCCGCCCCGCGTCGCGCAGCAGCGCGACATTCTCCGGGCTCTGCGCGCTCATCAGGGACTCGACGCCGGTACGGAAGTTCAGCACCGTCATGTAGTGGTCCTGAAGGCCCTGGCCCACCGGCAGATCGCGCACCACCTCGATGCCGAGGGCCGAGAGCGCGGCGGCGGGCCCGATCCCGGAGAGCATCAGCAGTTTCGGGGACTCGTAGGCGCCCGCGGACAGGATCACCTCCCGGTCGGCGCGGATCACTTCGACCGCGCCGCCCCGCTCCACTTCCACCCCCGTCGCCCGGCCGCCCTCGATCACCACGCGGTGGGCCCGGGCGGAGGGGAACACGGTGAGGTTCGACCGCTCCAGGACGGGGTGCAGATAGGCGACGGCGGCGCTACAGCGCATGCCGCCGCGCTGGGTCAGCTGATACCGCCCGACGCCCGCTTGCGTCTCGCCGTTGAAGTCCTCGTTCCGCCGGTGTCCGGCCTGCTCGGCGGCGCGGACGAACGCCGTGACGAGCGGGTGGTTCGACCTGCTGTCGCTGACCGTCAGCGGCCCGCCCGCCGAGTGGAACTCGTCCTCGCCGCGTTCGTTGTCCTCCGAACGCCGGAAGTAGGGCAGTACATCGGCGTACGACCAGCCCTCGGCCCCGGCGGCGGCCCAGCCGTCGTAGTCGGCGCGGTTGCCGCGTATATAGATCATCGCGTTGATCGAACTGCTGCCGCCGAACACCTTGCCCCGGGGCAGATAGGTCCGCCGGCCACCCGCCCCCGGCTCCGGTTCGGAGTCGAGGTCCCAGTCGAGCTCGCTCTTGAAGAGCTGGGGGAAGGCGGCCGGAACGTGTATCTCCTGCGCGGTGTCGGGGCCACCCGCCTCGATCAGCGCCACCCGGACATCGGGGTCCTCCGACAGCCGCGCCGCCAGCACACAGCCCGCGGATCCGGCACCGACGACGACGTAGTCATATGTGGTCACTCGATCTCCTTGACCGAAGAAGACGCAGACTGTGCAAACGCTAACATTCGCGATCCGCGCCCAACTCTTCGGTAAGAAGGAGATTCTGGCCCGCCTGACGGCGGGTTCAGTGGTTGTGGGGGACGCTGCGGTGGGTCCGGCCGTGCAGTTCGGCGCAGTGCGGCGTCGAACTCACGGTGTGCAGCACTCCCCCGGCGGACACGGCGAGGCCGTCCTCGGCGTGGTGGTCGACCTGCAAGGTGGTGTGGGTGATGGCGTACTCCTCGGCCAGGACTCGTTCGAGGTCGTCCCGGACGATGTGGCAGTCCCCGTCCGCTTCGACCAGAACGTGCGCGGAGAGGGCCGTCTGGCCGGAGGTGATGGTCCAGATGTGAAGGTCGTGGACCTCCGTCACCTGAGGGGCCTCGGCGAGGCGCCGGCCGATGGCGTCGGGGTCCAGCCCGGCCGGGGCCCCTTCGAGCAGGATATGGCCCGACTCGCGCAGCAGGTCCACACCGGCCTTGATCATGAGCGCCACGACCAGCAGGGTCGCGATGGCGTCCGCGCGGGCGAAACCGGTGAGCAGGACGATGGCGCCGGCGATCGCGGTGCCGATGAAGGCGAAAAGGTCGTTGAGGATGTGCTGGTAGGCGCCTTCGATGTTCAGCGAGGAGCGGTTGGCCTTGGACATGCACCAGGTGGCGACCAGGTTGACGGCGACCCCGGCGAGCGCGGTGACCAGCACCATCCAGCCGCTGACCTCGGGCGGATCGAAGAGCCGCTGGATGGCCTCGTAGCCGAGCCACACCGCGGCGAGCAGCAGGGTGAGTCCGTTGGCCTGCGCGGAGAGGATCTCCACGCGCTTCAGCCCGAATGTGTAGCGACCGCGCGCCGGCCGGGCCGACAGCCGCATAGCCACCAGGGCCAGCACAATGGAGAGCGCGTCGGTGAGCATATGGATGGCGTCCGACAGCAGCGCCAGCGAACCCGCAACGAAAGCGATAATGCTTTCCACTGCAATAAAGCCGACGATGAGCAACAGCGCGGCCGTCAGCCAACGCCGGTCGGCATCGGCGGATACCCCGTGGCTGTGCCCCGAATGGCCGCCGTGCCCGTCATGGCCCCCGGGATCCCCATGCCCTTCCGGGCCGTGGCGGTGCGTGTGAGCGGAAGTCACTGTGCTGCCCCCTATCGGCATGTCCTTCGACTGACCGAAGTGAACCGCACACCACGGGGGTATGGCAAAGGCTGCATTGGTGACCGTTGTCAATATCATTCGCGCGCCCCTGACCTGCGGCGATGAGCGGATGCCGGGCCAATGCCGGTTCCGTGGAAGTGTCCCGGGAAGAAGAAATGCGAACAAGAAAACCATGCTCGGTCAGAAGTGAGCACCATGCTGCCGCGATGAAATGACGCAGACGAACGAGGCTCGGGCGGGTCGGCGCCACCCTCGGCGGAGGGATGGCGGCGATGCTGGACGCCGGGCGGACTTCTCCGCCTATGGCGCGGCCATTCAAGGCGTACAGAAAAAGCGGCACGGTCACCCGGGTGGCATTCGCCGAATCGGCCGGTGGTTCGGTTGCCCACGGCCATGCGCTGCTCGTGGAACCGACGGGAGACAGCAGACCGGACATCGCGTCGTGTTCCGCTTCGACCCTCCGTGACCTGCCCTGATCATCATCCGCAGCAGATCTGAAGGTATGCGTTTCCCTATCCGGTCTGCGGGACAATCGCTGTGGTTCCCGGCTTCGTCCATGGGCGCGGGTCAGTCGGCCCCGGCGAGAGGATGGTTGAGCGATGGCTCGGAGCAGCGTCGATATCTACACGATCGTGCGCAGTCGGGTCATGGCGGGCTTCTACCCTCCCGGCGCCCACCTGACGGAGGCGGCGCTGTGCACCGAACTCGCGGTCAGCCGGAATCCGGTGCGGGCGGCACTGCGGCGGCTGGGCGAGGAGGGCCTGGTCCGGGTCGAGCTGAACAAGGGGGCGTTCGTCGCCGAGTACACCCGCTCGGACATCGACGAGGTCTTCGAGCTGCGGCAGCTTCTCGAGTCGCGGGCCGCGAGGCTGGCCGCGACTCGCCGCACCGAGCGGGACATGCGGGTGTTGTGGGAATCCGTGGAGCACATGCACCGCATCGCACGTGACAAGGGCGAGGGCTACCTCGATGAATTACACCGCAGCGACTGCGATTTCCACCGGGCCGTCCTCGCCGCGGCCGAGGCGCCGAGGACGTTCCGGATCGCCCGGGCGCTCGCCGAGACGTCGATGACGCTGGGGACCTTCTTCTACTACTCCGACGACGACATCGACCGCACCGTGCAGTTCCACCGGGATCTCGCCCAGGCGATCGCAGCGCGGGAACCGGACCTCGCGGCGTCGTTGATGTCGGCGCATCTCGGGCTCGCGCACGTGGCCTTCATGGCGCGGCGGTTCGCCGAGATCGATGACGCCGCCGCCGGACGCGGGTGATCCGGCGCTCGGTGGCGGAGCTGCGCCGCCTCACACGCTGCCGAAGAGCTGTGTCCAGTACGTGCCCGCCCGGCTCCCCGTCGCGTAGCCGATCCCGATGTGGCTGAACTCCGGCTTCAGGATGTTCGCCCGGTGTCCGGGGCTGTTCATCCAGCCCCGGACCACCTCCGCCGGGGTGCGCTGACCGCACGCGATGTTCTCGCCGATGCCCCGGTGGCGGCATCCGGCGGCCGCCGCCCGGTCCCACGGCTGGCCGCCCTCGGGGTCGGTGTGGGAGTAGAAGTCGCGGGCGACCATGTCCTCGCTGTGCCGCTGCGCGGCCACGGTCAGGTCCGGGTCCGCGGCGAGCGGTGGCAGTCCGGCCGCGGCGCGCTCCGCGTTGGTGAGCTCGCGTACGGCAGTGGCCGCACGGGCCAGGCCCGCGGCCGTGAACGGCTGGGCCCACAGCACCGTCCAGAAGACCTCCCCCGAGCGGCCGCCGACGGCCCGGCCCACCCCGAGGTGCGCGACCGAGGGATCCCGGAACGGCGCGCCGCGCTCCCCGTCCTGGAGGCAGTAGTCCATGAACTCGGCCGCCGTACGGGGCCCGGAGACGATGTGCTCGGCGATGGTCAGACAGGCGTAGCCGGCGGTGGCGATCCGGTGGAAGACCGATGTCCCGTCGGGGCTCTCGAGGCCGAGGCGGCCGTGCGAGGCCATGGCGTCGGCGTGGGCCCGGGCGGCCGTGCTCAGCCGCGCATCGAGGGCGATCGCGGGGGCGCCGCTCCGCGCCCGCACGCCGTTGACCAGGCCGAGGAGGCCGTCGGGGTCCTGAGCGGCGCCGGCCGGGGGCGCGGCGGGCGACGGAGCGGGCGGCGGAGGAGGCGGGGGCGGCGGCTGCCCGCCGTCGTCCGCGACGTCCACCCCGAAGTCCCGGGCCACCCCGGCCAGCCCGTCCGCGTACCCCTGGCCCAGCGCCCGCACCTTCCACCGGTCGCCGCGCCGGTAGATCTCGGCGAGCAGCAGCACCGTCTCATGCGTCGGGCTCGCCGGGGTGAACCGGATGGCCCGCGCCCCGCCCACCCCCGTGATGGTCATGGTGGGGGCGGGCAGCCGGCCGAGCGGCGTGCCGGGATCGGCGGGGCTGATCACCACCGTGGCGCGGCCGGCGCCGCGCCGCAGTTCCTCCGGCCGCAGCGTGACGGTGTCACCGTCCAGCCGGGCGCCGGGGGCGGACGGCTGGTTGAAGAAGACGAAGTCGCCGTCCCCCGCGACCTTTCCGTCCTCTCCGGTGATCAGCACGGACAGGTCGAAGGGGCCCGGCACCCGTATCGACAGCACGCCGTCAGGGAGCATTGCGTTTCCGCCAGGAACCAGTTCGCCCATGTCACACCCAACGTCGTGGCGTCGCGCGGGGTTCCGGGGCGGTGGCCTGAACGCCCCGCCCCGGTCCGCGGTCAGGCCACGGGGGCCGGGTAGGTCGGGTACTCCACCCCGGAGACATGCTGGACGACGCGGATGACCTGGCAGGAGTAGCCGAACTCGTTGTCGTACCAGAGGTAGAGGATCGCGTTGTCGCCCTCGACCTTGGTGGCGCCGGCGTCGACGATCGAGGCGTGGCGCGAGCCGATGAAGTCGCTCGAGACGGCGTCGGGGGCGCTGGTGAAGTCGATCTGGCGCTTGAGCGGAGAGGTCAGCGACACATTGCGCAGATAGTCGAGTACGTCCTCGCGGGTGGTCTCACGCGCGAGCCGCAGGTTGAGGATCGCGATCGAGACATCCGGCACCGGAACCCGGATCGAGCTGCCGGTGATCGGCGCCTTGAGGTCGGGCAGCGCCTTGGTGACGGCGGAGGCGGCACCGGTCTCGGTGATGACCATGTTGAGCGGCGCCGAGCGGCCACGGCGTTCGGACTTGTGGTAGTTGTCCAGCAGGTTCTGGTCGTTGGTGAACGAGTGGACGGTCTCCACGTGGCCGCGCAGCACGCCGTACTCGTCCTCCATCGCCTTCAGCGGCGGGACGATCGCGTTGGTGGTGCAGGAGGCGCAGGACAGGATCTGCTCGTCCGGCTTGATCGTGTCGTGGTTGACGCCGTGGACGATGTTGGGGACGTCGCCCTTGCCGGGCGCGGTCAGCACGACCTTGTCGATGCCGGGCCTGAGGTGCTTGGACAGGCCCTCGCGGTCACGCCACTTGCCGGTGTTGTCGATGAGGATGGCGTCCTTGATCCCGTACGCCGTGTAGTCCAGCGACGTCGGGTCGTCGGCGTAGATCACCTTGATCTCGTTGCCGTTGGCGACGATCGTGCTGCTCGCCTCGTCAACGGTGATCGTGCCCTGGAACTGGCCGTGGATCGAGTCACGGCGCAGCAGCGAGGCACGCTTGACGATGTCCTGATCACCGCCCCCGCGGACGACGATGGCGCGCAGCCGCAGGCCGTTGCCGGAGCCGGCCTTCTCGATGAGCAGCCGGGCGACGAGGCGGCCGATGCGGCCGAACCCGTAGAGGACGACGTCACGCCCCTCGCCGCACTCGATCTTGTTGGCGCCCGTGGCGCCGGCGACGGCCTCGGCGGTGAACGCCTCCACCGACAGTCCGCGGTCGTCGGCCTTGTACAGCGCGGCGAGCATGCCGATGTCGATCTGGGAGGGACCGAGATCGAGCGTGGTGAGGGCCTGGAGGAACGGCACCGTCTGGGTGACGGAGAGTTCCTCTCCGGCGATCTGCCGGGCGAATCGGTGGGCCTTGAGAATGCTGACCACCGACTTGTTCACCAAAGAGCGGCTGTGCAGCAGGACGGTGACATCTCGTTCCCGATGCAGTCTCCCGATGAGCGGGATCATCGACTCCGCGATCTCCTCGCGGTTCTTCCAGTTGGTGAACGAGTCCTCGTTGACAGTCACAAGTTTATCTTTCGAGCTAGGCGGCGCTCATATGCTAACCCGTCGATGCTTTGATCAATCAAACGGTGCCCCCCGCGCTCGAATGTGCGGCGATTCGCCCGATACGCCACCCTCGCCATTGACATGCACACGAAGACTCCCTATGGTCCAGGCCAATCCAGTCCGTATTCGGAACCAAGTTCCTATTCGTGAATGGAAAGAGGTCGTCGAATGGCACGAACCAGAACCGCGCTGTGCACCGTCCTCGCCCTGCTGGCCGGCCTGCTGAGCCTTCAGTTCACCGGCCCTGCCCCGCGGGCGACGGCCGCGCCGGCCACCTTCGCCCACCCGGGCGTGCTGGTCAGCCGGGCCCAACTCGACTACGCCCGCGCCAAGGTGGACGCCGGACAGCAGCCCTGGAAGGCCGCGTACGACAACATGCTGGCCAGCTCCTACGCCTCGCTCTCGCGCACCGCCAAGCCGCGGGCGATCGTGGAGTGCGGCTCGTCGTCCAACCCCAACAACGGCTGCACCGACGAGCGCCAGGACGCCATCGCGGCCTACACCGACGCGCTCGCCTGGTACTTCACCCGGGACAGCAGATACGCCAAGAAGTCGATCGAGATCATGGACGCGTGGTCCGCGACCATCACCGACCACACCAACAGCAACGCCCCGCTCCAGACCGGCT
This sequence comes from Streptomyces sp. NPDC097640, assembly GCF_040302705.1. Taxonomy (NCBI): domain Bacteria; kingdom Bacillati; phylum Actinomycetota; class Actinomycetes; order Kitasatosporales; family Streptomycetaceae; genus Streptomyces; species Streptomyces sp. NPDC097640. The sequence continues at coordinate 159,526 of NZ_JBEOSB010000002.1, read as the reverse complement.
GGGCGGGATCCACCTGGCCGCGCGCCGCCGAGATCATCAAGTACACCTACGACGGCGGCTGGCCGGGCGCCGGGCGCTTCGCGACCATGCTGCGCGAGGTGTACCTCCCCGAGGTGATCAACGGCGCGGCGACCAAGAACGGCAACTGGGAACTGGTCATGACCGAGGCGGCGATCGGCATCTCGGTGTTCATCGAGGACCGCGCCGCCTACGACAAGGCGGTCGACACGTACCTCGCCCGCGTCCCGGCGTACATATATCTGACCAGCGACGGCGATCTGCCCAAGCCGCCGGCCAACAGCAGCATCGACACCAGCGCCGAGATCATCAAGTACTGGCAGGGCCAGAGCACCTTCGCCGACGGCCTCGCCCAGGAGACCTGCCGTGACTTCGGGCACACCGGCTGGGGCATCGCCTCCGTCGCGGACATCGCGGAGACCAGCCGGATCCAGGGCCAGGACCTCTATCCGAAGATCCAGGACCGGCTGCGCCACGCGCTGGGCTTCCACACCTCCTACGAGAACGGCACGGCCGTGCCCTCCTGGCTGTGCGGCGGCTCGGTCAAGACGGGCCTCGCCAAGGTCACCGAGGTCGGCTACAACGCCCTCCACAACCGGCTCGGGATCAGCATGTCCAACACCCAGAAGTACACCGAGGCACACCGGCCGTCCGGCACGGACAACTACTTCAACGCCTGGACGACCCTCACCCACGCGGACAACCCCAACTGACCGCCACCGGCCCGCGGCGCGGTAATCCGCTTGGCATCCCGCCGCGGCGCCTGCCACGATCCTCGGGTTGAGGACATTCGCCGACCCGAGGTGAGGGCGATGGCGCGAGCCGGAGAACAACGGCCGCCGGACGGCCGGCGCGCCCCCTACCGCGGGCCGGGACAGCGCCCGGCACCTCCGACGCTCGGTGTGGACGTGGGCGGGGTGATCATCGACCGGATCGCCACCGGAGAGGACACCTCGTTCTTCGGCTCGCAGCCCCTGCTGACCCCGGCGGTGGACGGCGTGTTCGAAGCCCTCGCCCTGCTGGCGGAGGAACCCTTCGAAGGGCGAGTGCACATCGTGTCCAAAGCGGGCCCGAAAGTCGCCGGAAACACCCGCGCGTGGCTGCACCACCACGAGTTCTTCCCCCGCACCGGCATCCCGGCCGAGAATCTGCACTTCGTCCGGGAGCGCGCGGACAAGGGGCCGGTCTGCGCACGCCTGGGCATCACCCACTTCGTCGACGACCGCCTCGACGTCCTCGGCCATCTCACGACGGTCGCCCACCGGTACCTGTTCGTGGGCGGTTTGGGCGACGAACCCGCCCCCACGGACGTACCGCCGTGGGCGACGGTGGCAGACACCTGGGCCGGGCTCGTCGACACGATCAGGCAGCCGGACCCGCCGCCCGAGGTGACGCGGCCCCGTCGCCGTCGGCGGAAAGCCTGATCGCCGTTCGGCCGCGCGCGGGGCATCAGCGTCCGGACCGAGGCGTCCGCGTATGTCCACCAATCTCGCGAATACCGGGTTGTCAAGTGGGGATTTATCTCCCGTGTATCTAAAATAGCTTTCCTTGCCGTAAGAGAGCACAAAGCGGCAGCGGTGGAGGGAAGGGCGGGCTCGGCGGTGACCGAAACGAGTGTGCCGAGTGGCGGACGCGGGGTTCTGGAGGGCGCGTTCGCCCTGCTCGAGGCCGTGGAAAGGGCCGGGCCCTCCCGGCTCACGGAGTTGGCGGCGGAGACCGGATTACCGAAGACGACCGCGCGCCGACTTCTCGAACAACTCGTCGAATTGGGTGCGGTAGAACGGTCGAATGGCCTTTTTCGAATGGGCTCGCGAATGTTCCGGCTGGGGCTCGGATGGCAGCCGCTCCCCGGCACACTGGCCCTCGCTCGCGGACCGGTCCGCGAGTTGTCGAAAGCCACCGGCGCCACGGTCGGGATCTTCGTCCTGCGCGAGGGCCGGACACTGACAGCCGGCACGGTCCCCGGCGAGTTGGACGCCGTGACGCCGATGCGGGCGGGGATGACATTCCCCTGGACGACCGCCGCGGGGAAGATCCTGGTGGCGGGCGCGCCCGACGCCCTGCCCCTGGACCCGCCGTCCAGGGCATGGGCGCGGGAGGCGGCCCGGATCCGGGAGACCGGGTTCGCGCTCGACCGTCAGGAAGTCATGGACGGGGTGTGCTGCGTCGCCGTCCCCCTGCGCGGCCGGGGCGGTGCGGTGGTCGCGGCCCTGGGCGCCCTGGTGGACCCGGACCGGCCGCTGCCCTCGCTGGCGGCCTCGGTGGTGCGGACGGGGAAGGTCATCAGCGCCGCGATGCAACGGCGCCCGGGGAGCTGATCCGCTCAGCGGCACAACTGGTGCCGCTGGGTGATCCGCTGTGCGAGGGTCGGGTCCAGTGGCCCGGAGTGCGGCCGCAGTCACCCGCTGTGGAGATCACCATGACCATTGCCCCCGAGTCCGGATCGGGATCCGGGTCCGGAGCGGACGCGCCGAGCGTCGCCGCTCCGATGCCACAGACCACTCCACCGACCCCCGCGTCAGCGACAACACCGGCGACATCATCGACGACAGCGCCGATGTTTCCGCCGGCGACCGCGCCCGTGCTCGACCAGTCGACCCGCGAGATCGAAAAAGCGACCTTCGTGCCCCTGGCCGTGGAGACCCCGTCCGTCGGACAGGCCCTGGCCAAGGCCGCGTTCGTACGCCGGCTCCAGCTGCGACCCGACGAGGCCGACGCGCTGGGAGACCAGCGCCCCGAGCTCATCGAGCCACTGCGGGACCTGCTCACCCCGCCCGCCCTCTCCCCCGCACCGCTCTCCGCCTTCGCCGCGGTCCCCATGCACACGCTCCGGGAACTCGGCGAGGCCGTGGTCGCCCTGCGCCGCCGGCGCGCGGAGGAGCCCCAGGCCACGCGGGGCACGGCGCTCCAGGCGCTACAGACCGCGGTGGTGGCGGCCAAGGGCCTCGAGGCCAACACCGCCGCACCCCGGATGGGCCTGATGAACCTGGAGCGGCTGGAGATGACACCGGCCGGGATCGAGCGGGGCGAGCTCGTCGCCACCATTCCCCTGGCCCCGCAGGAGGAGACCGCCGTCACCTACAAGGAGTGGTCGGTCCAGAAGAAGGAGTTCAGCTCGATCGTCACCGACTCGCTGGAAACCTTCAGCGAGACCGGGGTGACGGACAACACCGAACTGTCGCAGTCGACCGCCTCGCAGCAGCAGCACTCCAACCAGTTCAACATCACCGGGACCGTCTCCGGCGGCATCCCCGTCATCTCCGGCTCGGTCACCTCGGGATTCACCGGCCAGGACGCGGCCTCCCAGTCGGCCACCGACAGCCGGAAGCACGCGACCACCCTGACCCAGAAGGCGTCCACCCGCGCCCGGCAGGAGCACAAGGTCACCATCTCCACGACCACGGTCACCGGAACCTCGCAGACCACCACCAGGACGCTGCGGAACCCCAGCACGACCAACCCGATCCGCATCGACTACTTCAGCCTGATGCGCAAGTGGCGGGTCCGCCTCTACCGGTACGGGATGCGGCAGACGTATGACGTCGTGCTCCCGGAGCCCGCCGCCACGATGCGCCGCGCCTACGCGGAGCTCGAGGCGCTGAAGGCCCAACTCGGGCCGTTCGTCTTCAACATCCCGCACAACGACATCACCGCCGAGGTGCGCAAGGGCGACCCGGAGCCGCCGGAGACGGACCCGCCCACCCCCAAGTCGCCGCACTACCTGGTGCTCGCCGACCAGTACGACGCGCAGGTCCCGCCGCCGCCCCCGGACCTGCCCCCGCAGACGTACGCGGTGGAGACCGGGCCGCTGCCGCAGGGCCGTGGCGTCACCAGGATGCCCCTCAACATCCCCGCCGGGTACGAGATCGTGAGCATCACCATCAGCGGGCGGATGACGAGCTTCTCGGGCCATCTGGGCCAGTTCACCATCGAGGGCACGACCCTGCCCTTCGACCCCTTCCCGGAACGGGTCTTCGAGCCCGGCACCGTGCTGAAGCGGGACACCGACGGCGGCGACTTCATGGCCGGCGCCGGCGGAACGTCGGTGCTCGTCCTGGTCTTCGACCAGGTGTCCACCCAGTCCCTGCTGCTGACCGCGGAGGTGCGGCCGACCCGGGCCGCCATGCAGCGGTGGCAGTTCGATGTGTGGAACGCGCTCTACACGGCCGCGCAGACGAACTACTACGCGGAACAGCAGGACATCGCCGGCCGGATCGCGGCGCTCGAAGCCCGGCTCAACGACGTGGACACGCTCACGCTGCGCCGCGAGGAGAGCGACGAGATCATGAAGAGCGTGTTGCGGTATCTGCTCGGCGGCAGGTTTCCCAGCATGCCGAAGGACGTTCTCGACGCCTTCGTGGCGGCCAAGGTGGATGTGGCGCACGGCACGGGCTTCGAGGGGGACACCATCGGCCCGGACTCCACGCTGTGGACGACGGTCCGCCAGTACGAGGACGTCGTACGCTTCGTCAACCAGGCCATCGAGTGGGAGAACGTGGTGAGCTTCCTCTACTCGTACTTCTGGGACCTCCCGCAGAGCTGGCGTTTCATCCGCGAGATCGAGCACCCCGACGCCAACCGGCAGGCGTTTCTGCGGGCGGGCAGCGCGCGGGTGGTGCTCACCATCCGGCGCGGCTGGGAGACGCGGTGGGTGAACTTCGTCGAGAACGGTGTCATCGACGACCCGAACACCCCCGAGAACCCCTCGCAGTACTGGACCATCGCGCAGGAGATCGCCGCCTACGACGACCGCAACTACCCGGGGATCCCGCCCGCGAACCCGGGGCGGACCGCGACCAGGCTGGAGGACGCGGTCTTCACCACCTCGGCCGCCTCGGTGGGCCCGTCCACCCGGCCGGTCTCCATCCCCGTCGCCTCCAGCTCCGGGTTCGTGGTCGGTGCCCAGGTCGTCATCGGTGCGGTCCACGGTCTCGAACACAGCCAGGAGGCCCAGACGGTCACCAGGGTCCCCGACGGCACGCACATCGAGGTCGCCCGGCTCGACCAGGCGCATACCGGGTCCCCGACCGCGCCGTTCCCGGTCATGCAGCCCGGGGAGAAGGGTGAGCTGATCGCCGAGTGGGCCGAATACACGCCGACTTCGGGCACGGACATCGCGGTCACCAGCAACCTCTCGGCCATCTCCTGAAGGGCGTCGCCGCGCATGGCCTCCCGGCTCGACACTCAGCAGGTCACGATCTGCCCCGGCGAGGGCAACTTCACCCGGAGCGCGGGGCGCGTACGCGGCACCGCGACGGGTGAGCAGAACACCATGGAGTGGCAGTGGGCCCAGGGGGCCATGTTCGGCTACTTCTACCCCGACTTCAAACTCCGCTATCCCGAAGCCTCGTTCGTGCTGGCCGAGAACGAGTACACGCGTCTGCTCACCCATATGACGGGACCGGACCGGTTGCTGAACCGGCTGTTCCGGGAGTTCCGCAGGGACCACAAGGCCGGCGGGCAGCTGCGTCCGGACATCCTCGGGTTCTGCGCGAGACCACCGCAGGCCGGTCCGATCGTGCTGGAGCTGCTGGAGGTCTCCACGGCGGATCAGGCGGTGGCCACGCTCACGGACGACATCGGCTACAAGCTGAACAAGTTCGAGCAGATCATCCGCGGGCTGGACCCCGACATCAAGGAGGGCTTCAGCCTGACCTCGTACAGCGTCCAGGCCGGTCCCTCGAAGTGGCGGCCGACGCCCATGTACCAGCGCATCGTCCCCCTGCCGCCGTACACCGACGAGCAGGGCAACAAGTACATCGAGTGGATCTGCTTCCAGCCGACGTTCAACCGCAACTGGCCCTACGGGATCGACGGGCTGCTGCTGTACGAGATCCACCGCATGCCCTACGGCTCGGAGCTGCCGGTGGTGCGCAGACTGATCGACGAGGAGAAACGCCGCCGGCAGGCCGCCCGCACTCCGTACGGGGTGACCCTGACCCCGTGGCTGAACGAGGAGTACCTCAACCGGATGCCCCGTGACCGGGACGCGCTCCGGATGGCCGCCGCGCTCATGGGCGTCGGGCTGCTGGCGCTGCTCGCCGTCGAGCTGCTGCCGGTGGTCGCCGGCTTGGAACTGGGCGCGGCGGCGCTCGGGACGGGCCTGGCCGAAGCCGGGGCGGGCGCGGGGGCGGGGGTGGCGGCCGAGGCCGGGGAGGTGGGCGCCGCCGCGCTCGCCGCCCGCGCCGCCGCCCTGCCCACGGCGCTGGAGACCGCGGCCAGATGGCTGTCGGCCCTCGGCCGCCACCTGGTGCTCAGCCCGAAACCGGCGTAGCGCTCACCGGTCGGCTCACCAGTCCGCCACATCCCACTGGCCGAGCAGGCTGTCGCCCGTGGCGTCGTCTCCCGCCGGGGTGTCGTGCAGGGCCTGCTCGGCCCAGATGACCTTGCCGCGCGTGGTGTAGCGGGTGCCCCAGCGCTGGGCGAACTGGGAGACCAGGAACAGCCCCCGGCCGCCTTCGTCGGTGGTTCTGGCCCGCCGCAGATGGGGGGCGGTGCTGCTGCCGTCGGAAACCTCGCAGATCAGAGTGCGGCCGTGCAGCAGCCGCAGCCGTACGGGCGGGACGCCGTACCGGATGGCATTGGTGATCAGTTCGCTGATGATCAGCTCGGCGTTGAAAGCGGCCTTTTCCAGGCCCCAGGCCTCGATGTGCCGGCCGCATTCGGCCCGCAGCGGCGCCACCGCCGCCGGGTCGAAGGGCACCTCCCACTCGGCCACGTGCTTGGGGTCGAGCAGCTGGGTGCGGGCGACGAGCAGGGCGACGTCGTCGGCCGGGCGGGGCGGCAGCACATGGTCCAGCAGGCTGCGGCATGTCTCCTCGGGGCTGCGGTCCGGGGCTGTGGCCAGCGCGTGGCGCAGCGTGCGCAGGCTGGTGTCCCGGTCCTGGTCGTCGTGGGCGAGAAGTCCGTGGGTGTGCAGGATCAGGCTGGTCGCGTCGGGCAGGGAGAGCTCGGCGGTCTCGACGGGTTCCCGGCCCTTGCCGAGGGGCGGGCCCAGCGGCACCTCGGGGATGTCCACGGTGCCGTCGGGGCCGAGGAGGGCGGGGGCGGGGTGGCCCGCGCGGGCCACGGTGCAGCGGCCCGCCACCGGGTCGTAGATGGCGTACAGACAGGTGGAGCCGGCGATGCTCGGGGAGTCGGCGCTGGGCCCGCGTTCGAGGTCGACCCGGGTGACCAGCTCGTCCAGGAGGGAGAGGACCTCGTCGGGGGGCAGGTCCAGGGCCGAGAAGTTCTGGACCGCGGTGCGCAGCCGGCCCATGGTGGCCGTGGCGTGGAGGCCCTGTCCGACCGCCGAGCCGACGACGAGCGCGACCCGGGCGCCCGGGAGCGGGATCACATCGAACCAGCCGCCGCCCCCGCCCGCCTGCGCGGGCAGATAGCGGGAGGCCACCTCCACGGCGTCCTGCTCGGGCAGGTCGTAGGGCAGCAGATTGCGCCGCAGCGTGACGACCATGGTGTGTTCGCGGGTGAAGCGGCGGGCATTGTCGACGCACACCGCGGTCCGCGCGGCCAGCTCCCCGGCGATCGCCACATCGTCGTCCTCGAACAGCTCGCTGCGCCGTGTCCGCCAGAAGTTGGCCAGGCCCAGGGTGACACCGCGGTAGCGCAGGGGCACCGTGATCAGGGAGCGCATGCCGTGGTCGAGGAGGCGCAGGGCCTCGGGGCCGTACCCCGCGGGCCACGCGGAGGTGTCGCTCAGGTCGGTCCGGAGCACCGCCTGCCCGGTCCGAAGGGCCTGGAGCTGCGGGGCGGACGGGGGGTAGGTGGCCTGCTCGCCCTGGCGGAAGAGGGGGTGTCCCTCGGGGACCCCGCCGACCGCGGTGCGGCGCAGTACCTCGGCCTCGTGCGGTGGCGACGGCTCCTCGCCGCGCTCCACCGGATCCAGCAGTTCCACGGTGACGACGTCGGCGAAGCGGGGGACGGCCACTTCCGCCAGCGCCTCCGCGGTCCCGGTCAGCTCCAGGGTGGAGCCGATCCGTACGCCGGCGTCGTAGAGCAGCTCGAGCCGCTCGCGCGCCACCTCGGCGCGGCCGGCGACCACGCGGAGTTCGGTGGTGTCCCGCAGTGTCGCCACCGTCCCGGTGGGGGTGCCGGCGTCGCCGGTGGACCGGATGTTGACCGCCAGCAGCCGGGTCCCGCTCGGGTGGACCTCGTCGCTGACGGTCCGCCCCGAGGCCAGCAGCTTTTCCAGATGTGGCTCGAGGCCCAGTTCGGAGACGTGGCGCCGCTCGATGTCCGGGGCCAGCTGGAGAAGGCGCCGGGCCTCGTCGTTGACCAGCAGGAGCAGGCCGTCCCCGTCGAGGATCAGCACGCCCTCGCGGACCGCGTGCAGCACCGCGTCGTGGTGCTCGTACATGCGGGTCATCTCCGCGGGCGCCAAGCCGTGGGTCTGGCGCCGCACCCGCCTGCTCACCAGGGTGGTGCCGCCCGCGGCCACGACGAGCGTCCCGCCGGCGGCGCCGAGCAGGACCGGCAGCCGCTGGTCCACCTCGCTGTTCACACTCTTGATCTTGACGCCGACCGACACCCCGCCCAGGAACTTCCCGCCCGGCCCGGTGACGGGAAACGCGGAGATCACGGAGCGGCCCTGGCTCGCGTGGAAGGTCTCGGTGATCGGTTGGCCCGCCAGCTCCTTCCGGATCTGCGCGGCGGGCCCGACGATCCGCTTGCCGATCAGTTCCGGCTGGGGGTGGGTGAGGCGGATCCCCCGGGTGTTGAACACCACGACGCTGTCGACACCGGAGGTCTTTCTGGCCGCCTCGGCGCGCGGCTGAAGCACCGCGGTGGGATTGCCCCTGGTCATGGCCTCGGCCACGCCAGGGGACTGGGCGAACGCGGCGGCGACGGCACGGGCACGGTGGCGGGCGTCCGCCGTGACCTGGGTCCGGGCGCTGAGCACCATCGCCACCACGGCTATCGCGACCAGCGCCACCACCAGCAAGAACTCCAGGACGAAGACCTGCCCGGCCACGCTCGACCCGCGCAGCAGCGAGGCCCGCCGTCTCGGGGACGACGTGTGCAGGGCTGGGGGCCCGCTCGGCCTGCGGCGACGCCAGGCTTTGCGAGCAGCTGCTGTCATGTCGGCCTTTATAACATTCATTCCTCTTTATCCGACAGTGCCATATCCACCCCGAAAACGGCCCCCGACCTGGCTCAGACGGCCGCCCGGCCCCGCCGGCGCCGGGAGCGGCCACCGGCACCGAGTGTGCGCTCGCCGCACATCAGCAGTTCCTCACCGCACCACCGGCCGGTCCTCCCCCGTTCACGCAGGCTTCGCAGAATCTGCCCCGTCCCAGCCTGTACGTCCCTGCGCCAGCGGGAGTTGAGCATGAGCCACGGTCACAGACACGACCACGGTCACCACCATCACCACCACACGAGCGGCGACGCGTCGTCCCTGCCGCCCGCCCTCGACATGTCCGTCCCGGACGAGGCACTGACCCCCAGCCAGCTGTCACGGCGCTCCATGCTGCGCCGTACCGGCCTGCTCGGGGCGGGCCTCGCGGCGGGCAGCGTCCTCGGCGGCGCGGGCCAGGCCGCCGCGGCCCCCGCGGCCGCGACATCCGCGTCGGCAGCCTCCGGGAGCGAGCGCTCCGGCGGATACCTGTGGCTGGCCGGCGACCACCACATCCACACCCAGTACAGCTCCGACGCCAAGTACCGGGTCATCGACCACGTACGCCAGGCGAACGCCCACGGCCTCGACTGGATGGTCATCACCGACCACGGCAGCGAGACGCACGCCAAGATCGGCGTGGAGAAGGTCAACCCGGACATCGTCGCCGCCCGCGACCAGATCGACGACACCCTCGTCTTCCAGGGCCTGGAGTGGAACATCCCGGCCGCCGAACACGGCACCGTCTTCGTCCACCCCGGCAAGAACGAGGTGGCGGTGTTGAAGGAGTTCGAGAACTCCTTCGACGGCTCGGTGAAGAAGGCGAGCTCAAACACCCCCGCCAACGAGGCGCTGGCCATCGCGGGCGTCAACTTCCTCGCCGAGCAGGTCCAGCGCCGCAGGGTGAAGGACATCCTGTTCCTGGCCAACCACCCCGCGCGCAAGGGCATCGACTCCCCGCACGAGATCCGCGCCTGGCGCGACGCCCAGCCGACCATCGCCGTCGGCATGGAGGGCGCCCCCGGCCACCAGGCCGCCGGTCTGCCCGCCCCGAACGGCCCCGGCGGGGCCCGCGGCATCTACGACAACAGCCCCGGCGCCGACTCCTTCGGCGGCTACCCGCTGGAGAGCTACCGCACCTGGGGCGGCTTCGACTGGATGACCGCCACCGTCGGCGGTCTGTGGGACAGCCTGCTCGCCGAGGGCAAGCCCTGGTGGATCACGGCCAACTCCGACTCCCACAACGTCTACGCCGACACCGCCGTGCGCGGCCCGAACAGCGACTTCAACGCCAACGGCCGCTACAACGACCCGGTCTACGGCGGCGGCCTCAACCTCACCGACACCGACTTCTGGCCGGGCCAGTACTCCCGTACCCACGTCGGCGCCGCCTCCTTCGCCTACAAGGCGGTCATGGACGGCATCCGCGCCGGACGTGTCTGGGTGGACCACGGCGGGCTCATCAGCGGCCTGAACGCCCAGCTGCGCTCCGGCAGCCGCGCGATCACCCTCGGCGATGTGCTGCATGTGCGCCGTGGCGCCCAGGTCGACCTGGTCATGGAGATCAGCCTGGCCAACGGGCCCAACTGGGCGCAGTTCGTGCCGAAGCTGGCCCGGGTGGACGTCATCCAGGGCGATGTCACCGGCCCGGTCTCCGACAAGGACACCTTCGCCACCCCGGACACCAAGGTCGTGAAGTCCTTCGAGGTGAACAAGTCCACCGGCTCGGTGCGCCTGACCTACTCCCTGGGCCGCGTGGACAAGCCGGTGTATGTGCGGCTGCGCGGCACCGACGGCAACCGCTCCGCCGTCGGCCTGCGCGGTACCGCCGTCGACCCGGCCGGACCGGCGATGGACGTGATCGGGGACGCCGATCCGTGGAAGGACCTGTGGTTCTACTCCAACCCCATGTGGGTCCTGCCCGCATGACCGCACCACACGACGTGCCCGGCGTCCACCTCCTCATCGGGGTGGACGCCGGGTCGGCGAACCTGCGCGGGGCCGACCATCTGATCCACGATCTGCTGGACCACCTCGGCCTCGCACCGGGCACGATCGCCTGCACCCATCTGATCCGCACCGAGGAGCGCCGCTCCACCGCCGTCTCGTTCGCCCTGCCCGACGCCGCCGCGGCCGAGGCCGTGTGGGAGCGCATCGCCGGAGGGGAGAGCCCGGACGTGGGCGCGGTCCTGCGGGAGCGCTCGTACGGCGCGGACCAGGCCGTCCGTACGGCCACGCTGGCCGCCGCGGAGCACGCCCACCGCAGCGGCGGGCGGGCCGTGGTCTACCCCGGAGTGGAACACCTCACCGGCACGGTCACCTTGGCCGACCTGCTCGCCCTGACCGCCATCGACCGGATCACCGTGGTCGGCGCACCGGCGGCGGACGGCCAGGGGCCCGACCCCGCCACGCCGGTGCTCACCCGCGACCACGTACGGCCCGAGTGGCGGGACGGGCGGCTCACCCTCGCCCTGGTCCCGGCCGCCGGCGGGGCGCTGGCGCCGTTCGAAGTCCCGAATCCCACGCCCTGCTGCGCCGACCACGCCTGACGGGGCTCCCTGCTGGAGCAAGCCCACCTCCCGGGCCGTTGCCCTCCCGACCTGCATTTTCCTCGCTTGGCACACTATTTATCGCTGTCTGCGTACCCCGGGAGCGCCATAGACTCGAATCCTTCGGGGGCTTCCCACCCAGGAGGATGCGATGCTGCGGCAGACCCGACTGCCCGATGAGTCCGCCGACTACCTCGCCGCCCGCGAAGAGCTCCGCCTCGCCGAGATCGAGCTCATGCGCCACCGCGAGGAGGTCGCGGCCCGGCGGCGGGCGCTTCCCGCGGGGCCGCCGGTCGACGACTACGTCTTCCTCGAGGGCCCCGCCGACCTGGACACGGGCGACGCCCCCGTCCGCGAGACCTCCCTGAGCGAGCTGTTCACCGCCCCGGACCGGCCGCTGATCGTCTACCACCTGATGTACGGAAAGCGGCAGACCGAGCCGTGTCCGATGTGCACCCTGTGGGTCGACGGTTTCAACGGCATCGCCCACCACATCGCCCGGAACGCCGACTTCGCCGTCGCCGCGGCCGCCGACCCGGCCACCCTGCGGGAGCACGCCCGCAGCCGCGGCTGGTCCCGGCTGCGCCTGCTGAGCTGCGGGGACAGCACCTTCAAGTACGACCTGGGCAGTGAGGACAAGGACGGCGAGCAGGACTCCACCATCTCCGTGTTCACCCGGGACGGCGACGGCACGATCCGCCACCGCTACTCCGCCCACCCGCGCATGGCCGAGGACATCGAGCAGCGGGGCATCGACCTCCTCGCCCCCGTCTGGCATCTTCTCGATCTGACCCCGGGCGGCCGGGACGACTGGTTCCCGCGGCTGGACTACTGAGCGGTGTCCCGCGTCACGCCGGCCGCGGGCGGGCCGGGTGACGGGAGACGGGGGCCTCCCACAGGGCGGCGATCGCGTCGGTCAGGTCGGTGGCGGTGTCGTCCCAGTTGAGGCGGGTGGCGGGGGCGCCCTCGGCCAGGGCCCGCTCCGTCTCGACGCACATCTGCACGATCAGATGGCGCGCCATCAGCATGCGCATGGTGATCACCTCGGGCGGCAGGTCCGGGAGGAACCGGTCGAGGAGGTCCCGCAGCTGTTGCGGTGACGAGGACATGAGGGAGTCCTCGACCACGATCTGGAACAGCGCCGGATCGGCCGACACCTGGGCGTTGAACCGGGCGAACCAGGTGGGGGTCCCCAGGGAGGCCAGGTGCTCGATGACGGGGCGCACCGAGGAGGCCGCCCAGTCCCGGACACAGGTGAACTCGCCGGACTCGGCCAGGATGCGGGCGCGGATCTCCGCGATGACCGCCGTGTGTCTGCGGGCGATCGCCCGGACCAGGTCGGTCTTCGTGCCGAAGTGGTAGCCGACGGCGCCGGTGTTGCCCTGGCCCGCGGCGATGCTGATCTGACGGTTGGAGACCGTGTGCACCCCGTACTCGGCGAACAGCCGCTCCGCGGCGTCGAGGATCGCCTCACGGGTCGCCTCGACCTGCTCCTCACGGACCCTTCTGCCGGCCATGTCCACCACCTCACCGGGACCGCGGCGTGCCCCGCGGCGGCCGGTCCCGACGCCCGCCGCAGGTCCTCCCCTGGGCGGCGAGGCAAGGCCGACAGCCTACTGACCGGCGCACCGTCTGCTACAGTCACTTTAACTCAGTCGAGTGATTTAAAATATCGAGTCCGGCAGTCCGCCGATCCCCGCCTCCGGAGGCCCTTCGCCATGCCCGACGCCCTCGCCCAGCCCGCCGGAAGCGGGCAGTCCACCGCGAGCGGGGAGTCCGCCCCGCCGAAACCGAATGTGGTCGTGGCGGTGCTGGCCTTCGCCGGCATCGTGGTCTCGCTGATGCAGACCGTCGTGATCCCGATCATCCCCAAGCTCCCGACGCTGCTGAACGCGACGGCCGCGGACGCCGCCTGGGCGATCACCGCCACCCTGCTCGCCGCCGCGGTCGCCACCCCGGTCGTCGGCCGGCTCGGCGACATGTACGGCAAGCGCCGCATGCTGCTGTTCAGCCTGGTGCTGCTGGTGTGCGGCTCGGTCCTGTGCGCGCTGTCCGACTCGCTGACGCCGATGATCGTCGGGCGGGTGCTCCAGGGCCTGGCCGCCGGTGTCATCCCGCTCGGCATCAGCATCATGCGCGACGAGCTGCCGGCCGAGCGGCTGGGCACCGCCACCGCCATGATGAGCGCCTCCCTCGGCATCGGCGGCGCGCTCGGTCTGCCCGCCGCCGCGCTCATCGCCGACAACTTCGACTGGCACGCGCTGTTCTGGACCTCGGCCGTGATCGGCGCCCTCGGCACCGCCCTCGTGTTCCTGCTCGTCCCGGAGTCCAAGGTCCGCACGGGCGGCCGGTTCGACGTGGTGGGCGCCGTCGGCATGGCCGTGGGCCTGGTGTGTCTGCTGCTGGCGATCTCCAAGGGCGCCGACTGGGGCTGGGGCAGCGGCACCACGCTCGGCCTGCTCATCACCGCCGTCGCCGTCCTGGCGGGCTGGGGCCGCTACGAGCTCCGGATCGCCGAACCCCTGGTCGACCTGCGCGCCACCGCGCGCCGCCAGGTCCTGGTGACCAACATCGCCTCGATGGCCTTCGGCTTCTCGATGTTCGCGATGTCCCTCGTCCTTCCGCAGCTCCTCCAGTTGCCTGAGGCGACCGGCTACGGTCTGGGCAAGTCGATGCTGGCCGTCGGTCTGGTCATGGCCCCGCAGGGCCTGGTGATGATGGCCTGCGCCCCGATCTCCGCGGCCCTGTCCGCGGCCAAGGGTCCGAAGATCACCCTCATGATCGGCGCCCTGATCGTCTCGGCCGGATACGCCCTGAACATCGTGATGATGTCCGAGGTCTGGCAGCTCGTCGTGGTCTCCTGCATCATCGGCGCCGGTGTCGGCTTCGCCTACGGCGCGATGCCCTCCCTCATCATGGGCGCCGTGGACCCGTCCGAGACGGCGGCCGCCAACAGCCTCAACACCCTGATGCGCTCGATCGGCACCTCCACCGCCAGTGCCGTCGCCGGCGTCATCCTGGCCCAGATGGTCACCGACTTCGGCGGCCACGCGCTGCCCTCGGAGAACGGCTTCAAGGTCGTCATGGCCGTCGGCGCCGGAGCCGCCCTCATCTCCTTCGCGGTCGCCTCGCTCATCCCCGGCCGGCGTCCGCTCACCGCCGCGCACCCGGCCCCGGACGACACCGCCGAGCCCGCCACGGCCTCGGACGCGGCCACCGCCCCACGGGCGTAGGCCGGACACGCTTCCGGGTCGCGCGTTGAGCGGCGCGCGCCCGGTCCGCACCACCCGTGGGGACGGGGACGGTGCGGGTGATCGGCCCGGCCGCGATCCGCACCCCCTTTGAGGATTCGCGGCCGGGTCTCGCCCGGCCCCGCGGCGGATACGCGGCGCCGGTCAACGGCCGGGGGCCGGGGCGCCGCCGCCGTTGCGGCGGGCGATGGCACACAGGTCCAGGGCCGGTCCGAGGAGCCTGCGTCCGCGGATGTGGACCATGCGCAGTCCGCGTCGGAGGTCCAGGCCCTGGACGGGCACGGCGACCACGGTGCGGTTGGCCAGGTCGGCGGCCACGGCCAGAGAGCTGAGCACGCCGGGGGCGACGCCCTCGGCCACGGCCGTCTTGATCGCTGTGGTGGAGGGCAGCTCCAGCAGCGGGGCCGCCAGCGGGGTGCGCGTCCTGGCGCCGACGGCGCGTTCGAGATAGCGGCGGGTGCCCGAGCCGCGCTCCCGGCTCACCAGCGGCGTGGCGGCCAGCTCCTCGGGGGTGATGCCCGAGCGGCGCCGGGCCCACGGGTGGCCGCGGGCCACGATCACGGTCAGTTCGTCCCGCGCGATCCGCTGACCGCTCAGGCCCCGGGGGATCTGCGGGCCCTCGACGAATCCCAGGTCGGCCCGGTCCTCGAGCACCGCCTGGGCCACGTCGTCGGAGTTCCCGGCGGTCAGCGCCACGGCAGCGTCCGAGGCCGTGGTCTGCAACGCCACCAGCCAGTGCGGCAGCAGATACTCGGCCACCGTCAGGCTGGCCGCCACCCGCAGCCGGCTGTGCGCGCCGTCCCGCAGCGAGAGCACACCGGCGTCCATAGCCGCGGCCGCCTCCACGGCCTCCCGGGCCCAGTCCGCCACCAGCGCGCCGTGCTCGGTCAGCCGCGAGCCGCGCGGCGAGCGGTCGAGCAGCCGCAGACCCAGCTTGCGCTCCAGGTGGCTCAGGCGTGAGCTCGCGGCCGGCTGGGTGATGTCATGCGCCCGGGCGGCCGCGCCGACACTTCCCAGCCGCGCCACCGACAGCAGCAGGTCGAAGGCGGTCAGGTCGCTGACGCGCGGCGAGAGAGGCATAAGGCCACTTTATGAGCTCATCCGGAATCAGTGCCTACCGGCCACGTCGGGGACGGGCGACGGTTGCTCCATGCCCCCTCTCCTCACCGCCCCGCGGCCCCCGGCGTACGACGCCCGGCGGCGGCTCCCCGCCGGTCTGCTGCGCGACCTGGACCGCCCTGCCCAGCTGTTCGAGAACCTCGGCCCGAACTGGTACGCCTCCGTCATGGGCACGGGCATCGTCGCCACCGCCGCGGCCGGCCTGCCCGTCCGGGTCCCCGGGCTGCACACGGCCGCCACCTTGGTCTGGGCCCTGGCCGCGGTCTGGCTGGTGGCGCTCACCGCGGCGTGGGCCGTGCACTGGACCCGCCACCGCGACCGGGCCAGGGCACACGCCGGACACCCGGTGATGGCCCACTTCTGGGGCGCCCCCGCCATGGCGCTGCTCACCGTGGGCGCCGGCGCCCTGACCCTGGGGCAGGACTGGCTCGGCCGGCCGACGGCCGTGGCCATCGACGTGGCGCTGTGGTCGGCAGGCACCCTGCTGGGGCTGGTCACCGCCGTCTGGATCCCCTACCGCGCCATGACGGGGCACGCCACCGCCCCGGACGCCGCGTTCGGCGGCTGGCTGATGCCCGTCGTCCCGCCCATGGTGTCCGCCGCCACCGGCGCCGCCCTCGTCCCCCACACCGCCGCCGGGCAGCCCCGGCTCACGCTGCTGCTCGCCTGCTACGCCATGTTCGGCATCAGTCTGCTGGCGAGCCTCGTCATCATCACCCAGATCTGGGCGCGGCTGATGCACCACAAGGTCGGGCCGGCCGCCATGACGCCCACCCTGTGGATCGTCCTGGGCCCGCTCGGGCAGTCGGTGACCGCCGCCAACCTCCTCGGCGCCGCGGCGCACAGCGCCCTGCCCCGCCCCTACGCCACCGGCGCCGAGGTCTTCGGCTTTCTGTACGGCGTCCCCGTCTGGGGCTTCGCCATGATGTGGCTGGCCCTGGCCGCGGCGCTGACCCGCCGCACCGCCCGGAGGGGGCTGCCGTTCTCGCTGACCTGGTGGAGCTTCACGTTTCCCGTCGGTACGTGTGTCACCGGCACCAGCGCGCTGGCCCTGCGGCTGCACTCCACCCCGCTCGCCGCCCTCGCCGTCGCCCTGTTCGCCCTCCTCCTCACCGCCTGGGTCACGGTGGCCCTCCGCACCGCGCGCGCGGCCGCGCGCGGTGCGCTGTTCGCCTAGCCGAGCTGCCGCACCCAGTCCGCGGGCACCCGTCCCGCGGGACCGGGCGTCGGCTGGTCGGCGGGGTGGCTCTCGGGCCCGGCCAGCTGCGGGCCCGACTCGTACATCTCGGAGGTCTCGTAGTTCCAGAACCAGCCCTCACCCGGTTCGAAGCTGCGGATCAGCGGATGGCCGGTGGCCTCGGCGTGCGCGGTCGCGTGCTTCGCGAGCGAGTCGTCGCAACAGCCGATGTGTCCGCACTGCGCGCAGCGCCGCAGATGGAACCACCATCCGCCGCCGGCCTCGCACTCGGCGCATCCGGTGCCGCTCGGCGGCACCGACGGGTCGATTCCGTTCTGCGGGGTCATGAGGGCTCCTGTGGGGTGTCGGGACCGGTGGCGGTCAGCGGGAGGCGCACCTGGAAGCGGGTGTCGCCCGGAGTGGACTGGACGCGGAGGTCACCGTGGTGCTTGTTGACGACGATGCGCCATGAGATGTCCAGGCCGAGACCGGTGCCCTGGCCCACCGGTTTCGTGGTGAAGAACGGGTCGAAGACACGGTCGCGGATGTCCTCGGGAATGCCGGGCCCCGTGTCGCCGAACTCGACGAGAAGGTGGTCCTCGTCGCGCGCGGTGCGCACGGTCAGGGTGCCCGGGGCGTCGTCCCCGGTGTTCATCGCGGAGACCGCGTTGTCGATCAGGTTCGTCCAGACCTGGTTGAGCTCGCCGGGGTAGGCGGGGATCTTCGGCAGGGTGCGGTCGTAGTCCTTGACGACGGTGATGTGCGGGCCGATCTTCGCGGCGAGCATCAGCAGTGTGCTGTCGAGCAGTTCATGCACATCGGCCACCTGGTAGGGCGCGCGGTCGAGCTGCGAGTACTGCCTGGCGGCGTTGACGAGGGTCGAGACCCGGGTGGTCGAGTCCTCGATCTCGTTCATGAGGAGCTCGGTCTCGACGGTGTAGTTCAGCCACCGCACGGCCCCTTCGAGGATGTCCTCGCCGACCGCCAGCGCGACCTGGTCCAGCCAGTCGGTGTCGAGGCCGGCCTGGACGAACGTCGGCGCGAGCTGCCATCCGCCCTCGATGCCGTGGTCGTCCAGCCAGTCGGAGATGGCGTCCTCGAGGTCCGAGGCCTCCAGCGGGCTCAGGGTGGTGGCCTTGGCGACGCGCTCGGCCGTGCGCTCCTGCACCTCGACGAGGATCTGGAGGCTGTCGCGCCGGTACGGGCCCGCCGCGATGGCGCCGAGCTTGTGGCGCATCCCGGCGACCCGCTCCCGGAGCGCCGAGGTGGCCCGTACCGCGGCGGCGGCCGGGTTGTTCAGCTCGTGGGTGAGGCCCGCGGAGAGCGAGCCGAGGGCCTGGAGCCGCTCCCGCTGTCCGATGGCCTGCTGGGTGTTCTTGGTGCCGAAGAAGAGCCCTTCCAGCAGGTGGACCCCCATGGGAAACCACTCGTGCATGACGCGGGCGAACGTCTCGGCGGGCAGCACGAAGAACCGCGCGGGCTCGATGACCCGCAGGGAGCTGGTGTACACCTGCCGGACGCGGTCGCCCAGGTAGGCGTGGAAGGCTCCCGCGTAGACACCACGGCTGGAGCTCCGGTTCACCTCCACGTCCTGGCCCCCGATCCGGCTGGAGAGCACCAGCGTCCCCTCGAGCAGCACATAGAAGCAGGTGGCCGGTTCGCCCTCGGCGTACACGGGCCCGGGTTCGAACCGCTCCACCCGGCCCTCGCGGCACAGCCGCGCGAGCTGGTCGGGGGCCAGCTTCTCGAAGAGGAACAGGGAGCCGATCTCGGCCTCGCTGCACTGCAATGCGTTCACGACTGCTCCAGATACCGGTGCACCAGCATGACCGCCATGGCTCCCTCTCCCACGGCGGAGGCGACGCGCTTGGCGGACTCGGCGCGCGCGTCTCCCGCCACGAACACCCCGGGGATATTGGTCTCCAGGTGGTACGGCGGCCGGTCCAGCTCCCAGCCGGGCGGGGGCGCCCCGTCGGCGGTGAGGTCGGGGCCGGTCAGGATGAAACCGCGGGAGTCCCTGAGCACGGTGTCGCCCAGCCAGTCCGCCAGCGGGGCCGCGCCGATGAACACGAACATCCACTGGGCGTCGACCATCTCGGCGTGGCCGGTCGTGGTGTCGGTCAGGGTGAGCCGCTCCAGCTGGTGCTCGCCGTGGGCGGCCTCGACCACCGTGTTCGTGCGCACCGAGATCGTGGGCGCGTCCGTGATCTGCTGGACGAGATAGTGCGACATGGAGTCGGACAGGGACGCTCCGCGCACGAGGAGGGTGACCGACTTGGCGCCCCGGGACAGATACATCGCGGCCTGGCCCGCGGAGTTCGCGCCGCCGACGATGTAGACGTCGTGGTCCTGGCAGGCGGCCGCCTCGGTCAGTGCGGAGCCGTAGAACACCCCGCATCCGGTCAGGTCCTCCACGCCGGGCGCCTGGAGTTGCCGGTACGACACGCCGGTGGCGAGGATGACGGCGTGGGCGGCGATCGCGGATCCGTCCGAGAACCGGACGACGCGGGCGGCGCCGTTGATCTCCAGCCCGGTGACCTCGCGCGCGGTCAGTATCTCGGCGCCGAACTTGGCCGCCTGGCGGCGGGCCCGGTCCGTGAGCTGCGCTCCGGACACGCCGTTCGGGAAGCCGAGGTAGTTCTCGATCCGGGAGCTCTGCCCCGCCTGGCCACCGGTCGCCGAGCGCTCCACCAGGACCGTCCGGAGGCCTTCGGAGGCCCCGTACACGGCCGCGCCGAGCCCGGCGGGTCCGCCGCCGATGATGACGAGGTCGTAGAAGTCGGCCGCCGGTGTCGTGGCCAGACCCACCTTGGCGGCGATGTCCCGGTCCTCCGGCTCCACGAGCGCTGTGCCGTCCGGGGTGACCACGAGCGGGAGCCGCAGTCCGTCCTGGCCCGCCGCGGAGAGCAGCCGCCGGCCTTCCGGCTCGTCGGAGGAGTACCAGCGGTACGGCACCTGGTTGCGGGCCAGGAATTCCCGTACCGCCGAGGACCGCGCCGACCAGCGGTGTCCGACGACCTTGGTGATCAGCACCGGCCGGTGTTCGCTGGCCCGCCAGGTCTCCAGCAGATCGTCCAGGACCGGGTAGAGCTTCTCCTCGGGCGGGTCCCACGGCTTGAGCAGATAGTGGTCGAGGTCGACGACGTTGATCGCGTCGATGGCCGCGTCGGTGTCCGCGTACGCCGTCAGCAGCACACGGCGGGCACCGGGGTAGATGTCGAGCGCCTGCTCCAGAAACTCGATGCCGTTCATCTGCGGCATGCGGTAGTCGGCGAGGATCACCGCCACCACATCGCCGCGCAGCTTGAGCTCCCGTAGCGCGTCGAGAGCGGACTCCCCGCACTCCGCGCGCACCACGCGGTATGCCTGCCCGTAGCGCCTCCGCAGGTCACGGGCTACGGACCGGGACACTCCGGGGTCGTCGTCCACGGTCAGAATGATGGTCCGCGCGGCTTCTGCGGACTGTGTCATGCCTCTCCCGCCCCGGACTGGCCGACGCCGGGCGGCGCCGACGGTCCGTGTGCAACTGTGCGCCGATGATCCCCATCGTATGGGCGACCATCCTGCTTCGCTACGAAAAACCTGGGTGTATCCATCGGCCGCGTTCAGGGGCGCGGAAGGTTGCGCAGATTGCTGCGGGCCAGATGGACCATGCGTCCCACGCCGCCGGCGAGCACGGTGCGGCTCGCCGACAGCGCGAAGCCGGTGACCTGCTCGGCCGTGATCTTCGGCGGGATGGACAGCGCGTCGGGGTCGGTGACGACATCGACGAGCGCCGGACCGTCGTGGGCGAAGGCCTCCCGCAGCGCGTCGCGCACCTCGGCGGGCTTCTCCACGCGGACCCCGTGCGCTCCGGCCGCCCGGGCGATGGCGGCGTAGTCCGTGTGCGGGTACCGGGTGCCGTGCGAGGGCAGACCGTCGACCATCATCTCCAGGTCGACCATGCCGAGCGAGGAGTTGTTGAACACCACGACCTTCACCGGAAGCCCGTACTGCACCAGGGTCAGGAAGTCGCCCATGAGCATGGAGAAACCGCCGTCGCCTGACAGGGACACCACCTGCCGCCCCCGGTCGAGGAACTGCGCGCCGATGGCCTGCGGCAGCGCGTTGGCCATCGATCCGTGCACAAAGGATCCCAGGATCCGGCGGCGGCCGTTCGGCGTCAGATAGCGGGCGGCCCACACGCAGCACATCCCGGTGTCCACGGTGAAGACCGCGTCGTCGGCGGCCTCCTCGTCGAGCACCGAGGCCACGTACTCCGGGTGGATCGGGGTGTGCTTCTCCACATTCCGGGTGTAGGCGCTGACGGCGCCCTCGAGCGCGCGGGTGTGGTGGTGCAGCATCCGGTCGAGGAACCGGCGCGAGGTCTTCTCCCGCACCATGGGGGTGAGACAGCGCAGTGTCTCACCGACGTCCCCCCAGACGGCGAGGTCCAGCCGGGTGCGCCGGCCCAGCCGCTCGGGCTGCACATCGACCTGCACCGTCCGGACGCCACGCGGCAGGAATTCGGTGTACGGGAAGTCCGTGCCCAGAAGCAGCAGCAGGTCGCACTCGTGCATCGCCTCGTACGCGGCGCCGTAGCCGAGCAGTCCGGACATCCCGACGTCGTACGGGTTGTCGTACTGGATGTGTTCCTTGCCCCGCAGCGCGTGGCCGACCGGGGCCTTGATCTTCTCCGCGAAGGCCATCACCTCGGCGTGGGCCCCGGCGACGCCCCGGCCACAGAACACGGTCACCCGCTCCGCGGCGTCGACCAGCTGCCTCAGCCGGGCGAGTTCCTGGTCGCCGGGGCGGATGGCGGGCAGGTCCAGCGGGATCGCGAGTTCGGCACCGCCGCCGGGAGAGTCCTGCCCGGCGATGTCGCCGGGCAGAGCCACCACGGACACCCCGCGCCGGCCGACCGCGTGCTGGATCGCCGTCTGGACCACCCGGGGCATCTGGCGGGGCGAGGAGATGAGCTCCGAGTAGTGGCTGCACTCCTCGAACAACCGGTCCGGGTGGGTCTCCTGGAAGTACCCGGTCCCGATCTCGCCGCTGGGGATCTGGGCGGCCAGCGCGAGCACGGGCGCCATCGAGCGGTGTGCGTCGAAGAGGCCGTTGATCAGATGCAGATTGCCCGGCCCGCAGGAGCCCGCGCAGGCGGCCAGCCGGCCGGTGAGCTGGGCTTCCGCCCCGGCGGCGAACGCCGCGACCTCCTCGTGCCGAACCTGCACCCACTCCATCGCGCGGTGCCGCCTGACCGCGTCCACCACGGGGTTCAGGCTGTCCCCGACCACGCCGTACATCCGCCGCACACCGGCGCGGGCTATCAGGTCCACGTACTGTTCGGCGACTGTCTGCTTGGCCACGGAGCTCCTCGGGTTCGGCGGCGGGGACGGCCCCTTGGGCGGCCCGCCACGGCGACGGGGCCACGCTAGGTGGCCGCGGAGCCGCCGGGTTGACTCTCCGCGCACGGCCCCGCGTCCGGCAGTGCACGGCTCGGCAAGCGCAGGCGGGGACATGGGTCGCCGGGGTCAGCGGGGAGTGCGCGCTCCGCGGTCGATGATCTTCAGGTTGACCGCGAATCCGGGGAAGGCGAAGCCGACCGCGACCCCCAGGGCCATCGCGATGACGACCCGCGCCCCCAGCCCCCGGTACCAGCGCTTGCGCGCCGCGGGGGGCGAGACGGCATCCAGGAGTTGTTTCTCAGACCACAGAAATCCGCGTGTCAAGGGTCGTCCACCCGCAACCGGGGGTTACTTGCGCTGGAGAACCGTCTCGTAGGCGAAGCGGTCACCGGCACGGGTGCTCACGGTGACCTCGAAGAGTGCGCCCGAGGCGTCGTAGTAGCGCCGTACGAACTCCAGCCCCGGGCTTCCCGGTGCCACCCCGAGATGCGCCGCCGCCGCGGGCACCCCCACCGCCCGCACCTGCTGCACCACCCGCGCCACCGCGCGCCCCGTACGGGCCTCGATCAGGTCGGCGATGAGCTGGCGGCCCTCCTCCAGATCCCCGGCGATCGCCTTGGCGTCCCCCGGACCCAGATACACCCGCGCCCAGGAGAGGACCCCGCCGGAACTCCCGGGATCCCGCCGGGTGGAGGTGATGCGCACCTGCCCGGACCCCTCGGCCAGGCCTGTGGCCGCGGACAGGGCGGCGTCCACCGTCACCGGCTCCACCGACAGAATGGACCGCACGGCGGCCTCGCCGTACTGGGTCAGGTCCTCGACGCTTCCCAGCTGGGTGGTGAACGCGGCCACCGGCGTCGAGCGCTCCACGCGGGTACCCGTCCCGGGGTGACGGGAGATCAGGCCGCCCTGTTCCAGACGGAGCAACGCCCGCCGCAGCGTCTCCCGCGAGACGCCGTACTCGGCCGCCAGCTCGGGCTCGGTGGGCAGCAACTCCCCCACGGCCCACTTCCCGGCGGCGATCCTGCCCATGAGATCGCCGGCGATCACCACGTATCGCGGCTCACCCACGACGAACTCCTTGCCTGCTCAGGACCGGTCCACAAAATCCCAGAGCACCACCGAGGGGGAACCCGCGGAGGCCGGGCGAGTAGTACCGCGGTACTACTCGGCCGCCGGATTGGGTCCCGGGGTGCCGGGGATCCAGGGAAAACCGCTCCTACGTTGAGGCCGGGGTCGTTCGGGCCCCGCTCTCGTAGCGATTCTTCTCCTGGTGGGAGTACTTCCGTGGCCACCTTCCTCTACCGGCTGGGCCGGCTCGCCTTCCGGCGACGACGGCTCTTCCTGACGCTGTGGATCGTCGTCCTGGCCGCCGTCGGCCTGGGCGCCGCCGGCGTGTCCGGCACCACGACGGACGACTTCACCCTGCCCGGCACCCAGTCCCAGAAGGCGATCGACCTGCTGGAGAAGGAGTTTCCGCAGGCGTCCGCCTCCGGCGCCACGGCACGGGTCGTCTTCGAGGCGCCCGACGGCGGGAAGTTGACCTCCGGCGCCCACCGGACCGAGATCGCCGCCCTGGTCGCCGATCTGAAGAAGGCGCCGCAAGTGGCGAGCGTCTCCGACCCGTTCAGCAGCGGCCTGGTCAGCAGGTCGGGCACCATCGCCTACGCCCAGGTCACCTACCGGGTTCCCAAGGCCGACATCACCACCGCCGCCTCGGACGCCCTGCACCACATCGCCGACCAGGGCGAACGGGCCGGGCTCACGGTGAGCCTGGGGGGCAACGCGGTCCAGGACAAGGCCGGCAGCAAGGCGGCCGAGCTGCTCGGCCTCGTGGTCGCCGCCCTCGCCCTGGTGATCACCTTCGGCTCGCTGATCGCGGCCGGACTCCCGCTGCTGACCGCCGTGTTCGGCGTCGCGGCGGCCATCTGCACCATCACCATCGCCACCGAGTTCGTCGACATGGCCTCCGCCGCCTCGACCCTGGCGCTGATGCTGGGCCTGGCGGTGGCCATCGACTACGCCCTGTTCATCGTCTCCCGCTACCGCGGCGAGCTCCGCGACGGCCACGAGCCGGAGGAGGCCTGCGGACGCGCCCTGGGCACCGCCGGCTCCGCGGTGGTGTTCGCGGGCCTGACCGTGGTCATCGCACTGGCGGGGCTGAGCGTCATCGGCATCAAGATGCTGACCACCATGGGCCTGGCCGCCGCGTTCGCGGTCGTCGTCGCCGTCGTGATCGCCCTGACTCTGCTCCCCGCGGTGCTGGGCTTCGCCGGGACACGCTTGATGAACGGCCGGCTCCGGACCCGCCGCATGCGGGCCCTGGAACGCGGCGAGGGCGAGACCATGGGGGTGCGCTGGGGCCGGTTCGTCACCCGCCACCCGGTCAGGATGCTCCTCGTCTCGGTGGCGGGTCTCGGGCTGCTGGCCGTTCCCGCGATGTCGCTGCGCCTCACCCTGCCCGACGACAGCATGGCCTCCCCCGGCAGCACTCAGCGCATCGCGTACGACACCCTGAGCAAGGGGTTCGGGCCCGGCTTCAACGGCCCGCTGACCGTGGTCGTCGACGCCCGCGACAGTCACGACCCCAAGTCGGCCGCCCGTCGCGCGGTGGCCATGCTGCGCGAGCTCCCCGACATCGCCACGGTGCGCCCCGCCGCCTTCAACCGGTCAGTCGATGTGGCCCTGATCGGCGCCGTCCCGAAGTCCTCCCCCACCAGCCAGGACACCATCGACCTGGTCTCCGCCATCCGTGACCACGGCGCCGCCCTGCGCGCGGACACCGGCGCCCATCTGATGGTCACCGGCACCACCGCCGTCAACATCGACGTCTCCGCCAAGCTCGGCGACGCCATGGTGCCCTATCTGGGCATCGTGGTCGGCCTCGCGCTGGTCCTGCTGCTCCTGGTCTTCCGCTCGATCCTGGTGCCCCTCAAGGCCGCGCTCGGCTTCCTGCTCAGCGTGCTGGCCACCCTCGGTGTCCTCGTCGCGGTCTTCCAGTGGGGCTGGCTGAAGGACGTCTTCGGCGTCGACCAGACCGCGCCGATCGTGAGCGTGCTGCCCATTCTGCTGATCGGCGTGGTGTTCGGGCTCGCCATGGACTACGAGGTCTTCCTCGTCACCCGGATGCGGGAGGAGTACGTCCACGGCGCCGATCCCACCGAGGCCGTGGTCGCGGGCTTCCGCCACGGCGCGCGCGTGGTCACCGCCGCCGCCATCATCATGATCTCCGTCTTCGCCGGCTTCCTCCTCGACGACGTCGCGCTGGTCAAGTCGATCGGCCTGGGCCTGGCCTCCGCCGTCCTCTTCGACGCCTTCGTCGTCCGGATGACCATCGTCCCCGCCGTGATGGCCCTGGTCGGCCGACGGGCCTGGGCCCTCCCCGGGTGGCTGGACCGGATCCTGCCCAACGTCGATGTCGAGGGCGAGAAACTGCGCCATGTCCTCGAGGCCCGGCAGGGCGACACCGGCGGCCCCGGCGACCCGGAACACCCGCCCGTGCCGTCCACACCGATCGGGCGTGGCTGAACCGGCGCGGAAGCGCCGAGGGGCGAGGGCTCACCGCCCGGCCGTACGATCGCCACCTGAGCGGCGGGCCCGGGGCGGCCGTGTGCCCGAGCCCCGCCCGCCCGCACCACGAAGGGCGTACACCGTGACCGCACCACCGCACGCACCCGCGTCGACGGCCCGCCCCTCGGGGCGCCCGCCCCGGCTCCCCGAGGCTCTGACCAGCGACCCCGAGCAGCGCGTGATCGTCTCGATCATCGCCCGGCTGGCCGCGTGGCGGATGGCCGACCGGGCCCACCCGCGGGTCCGGCGGTGGGGGGTGCCCGCCTTCTGTGCCGCGCTCAGCATCCCCTCCCTGCTGAACCCCGCCAACAGCGCCAGACCCTCGGTGGAGCTGGCGCTGGCCCTCGCCTTCACCGTGCCGCTGCTGTGGCGGGAGCGCCGACCCGTGGCGGTGTTCGCCGTCACCACCGCCGTATCCGTGGTGGCCCTTCCCCTGGGCGCACTGACCGGCGCCGACGCCGCACGGGTCGTGGCCCTGTACAACGTGGGCCGCTTCGGCACCCCCCGGCAGCTCCTTGTCGCCATCGCCGTCACCACGGCGCAACTCGTCGCGTGGGCCGCCGTCTTCTGGAGCGGCGGCCAGCTGGAGCACGCCACACGCCCGGAGGTGGTGACGGCGATGGCGATGGTCGCCATGGCGGCGTTCGCCGGTCTCGGCCTGGCCGGCCGGCTGGCGAACGCCTATATCGCCGCCCTCCAGAAGGAGCGTGACCAGCAGGCCCGCCTGGCGGCCGCCCAGGAACGCGCCCGGGTCTCCCGCGAGATGCACGACATCCTCGGCCACACCCTCGCCGTCATCGTCGGCCTCGCCGACGGCGCCGCCGCCCTCACCGAGACCAAGCCCCAGAGCGGTGCCGACACTCTCCGCATCATCGCCGACAGCGGCCGCGGCGCCCTGGGCGAACTGCGGCGCCTGCTCGCCGTCATCGGCGACGAGCGCGACACGCGGGGCGACGCCCCGCTCGCCCCGCAACCCGGCCTGGCCGACCTCGGCACCCTGCTGGAGCGGGTCCGCGCCGCCGGTCCCACCGCCACCCTGCACACCGAGGGCGACCTGACGGGCCTCGGCCAAGGGCTCCAACTCGCCACCTACCGCATCGTCCAGGAAGCCCTCACCAACACCCTCAAACACGCCGCCCTCGACACCACGGTCACCGTCTCCGTCACCGCCACCGCGGGCTCCGGCCCCGTTCGCATCGCCGTCGAGGACACCGGCCCGCCGCGGGCCCCGAAGGCGGGCCCCCGCGACGGTGGCGGCCGGGGCCTGGTCGGTATGCGCGAACGCGCCGCCCTCTACCGGGGAGACGTCACCGTCGGCCCCAACACGCATGGCGGCTGGAGTGTCCACGCCGTCCTCCCGACCACCACACCCACCACCCCGCCGGAGAAGCTCCCCGCATGACCACCGTCCTCATCGTCGACGACCAGGCCCTGCAACGCCTCGGCTTCCGGATGCTGTTGGAGGCCCAGCCCGACATGACCGTCACCGGGGAGGCCACCCACGGTGGCGAAGCGGTCCGCAAGACCGCCGAACTGCGCCCCGACGTCGTCCTGATGGACGTCCGGATGCCCGGCATGGACGGTATCGAGGCCACCCGCCACATCGTGGAGTCCGGCGGCCGCTCCCGGGTCCTGGTCCTGACCACCTTCGACCTCGACGAGTACGCCTACGACGCGCTGCGCGCCGGAGCCAGCGGCTTTCTCCTCAAGGACGCCCTTCCGGACGAACTGGTCGCCGGCATCCGCGCCGTGGCCGCCGGGGACTCCGTGATCTCCCCCGGCCTCACCCGCAAACTCATCGACGCCTTCACCAGCCACCTCCCCGGCCGCGCCCCCGGCCAGGAACGCCGGCTCGCGGACCTCACCGAGCGCGAGCGCGAGGTCCTCACCGCCGTCGCCGCCGGCTGGACCAACGCCGAGATCGCCGAGAACCTCTGTCTGGCCGAGTCCACCGTCAAGTCCCATGTCAGCCGCGTCCTCGCCAAGATCGGCGCCCGGGACCGCGTCCAGGCCGTGATCTTCGCGTACGACGTGGGGCTGGTACGGCCCGTCTGAGCCGGCCCCATCGGCGGGAGAGAGAGCCGACCGGGAAAGGGATCGGGAAGGAGACCGGGAAGAAAACAGGGTCTAGACAGGACTGGACATGTGTGGCTAGCTTCCAGACATGCCTAAACAGGTCCTCAAGCATCAGCGCATTGCCCGCGTTCTGGCCCGTGAGATCCACAGCGGTGTTCTGGAGCCGGGCAGCAGGCTGCCCGGCGAACACGCGCTCACCCGGCGCTTCTCGGTCAGCCGGACCACGGTCCGCCAGGCGCTGGACGAGCTCAGCAGGCAAGGGCTGATCTCCACCCACGCGGGCGTCGGCTCGTTCGTCGCCTTCGACGGCAGCCTGCTGGACAACAGCCTCGGATGGACCAGGGCCCTGGCCGACCAGGGCGCCCGGATCAGCACGGAGGTGCTCCGGCTCGAGGCGGTGCGCGATGCCCGGCTGGCCGAGGAGCTCGGGCTGGAGAACGTGGAGTTCATGGCGCTCGACCGGCTGCGCGTGCTGCCGGAGGGCACCCCCGTCTCGCTGGAGCGCAGCAGGGTTCCGCTGGTCCCGGCGCTGGCGGACGTCCCGGTCGGCGGGCTCCTCGAGGACTCGCTGACCAAGACCCTGGCCGCGGCCGGACTGCGGGCCACGCACGGCGACGAGTGGGCGTCCGTGCGGCCGCTGGCCGCCGAGGAGGCGGCACTGCTCCGCCGCCCCGAGGGTGAGGTCTGGCTCAGCACCCGCCGGGTCGGCCGCGGGGCGGACGGCCGGGTCGTCGAGCAGGTGACCAGCCTCCTGGACCCCGCCCGCTTCCAGCTGCACCTCGGCTTCGGCGAGCAGCCCGAATGAACCGGCACGTGCCCGACCGCGCCGAACGTACCCCCGCACATCGACAGGAAGCCTGAATGAACCACCAGCACGACCGCGCGCTCGGCGCCCTGTACGGCCTGGCCATGGGCGACGCCCTGGGGATGCCCACCCAGATCATGTCCCGGCGGTCGATCACCGCCCGCTTCGGCACCGTCACCGGCTTTGAACCCGGCCCGGCGGACAACCCGGTGAGCGGGGGAATGCCCGCCGGTTCCGTCACGGACGACACCGATCAGGCCCTCATCGTCGGCCGGCTGCTGACCGAGAACGGCGGGCGCATCGAACCGCTGCGGCTCGCGCACGAGCTCCTGGAGTGGGAGCGCGCCATGAAGGCCAAGGGCTCCTTCGATCTGCTCGGCCCCTCCACCAAGGCCGCCCTGGAGGCAGTGTCCCGCGGTGTGCCGCCGGAGGAGGCGGGCAGGTCCGGGTCCACCAACGGCGCGGCCATGCGGATCACCCCGGTCGGCGTCGCCTTCTCCGCCACCCCGCTGGAGCCCTTCGTCGACCGGGTGGCGGCGGCCTGCCAGGTCACCCATGACACCGGCATCGGCATCGCCTCCGCGGCCGCCGTGGCGGCCGCCGTGAGCCGGGCCGTCGACGGCGGAGACCTGGAGGACGCCTTCGCCGCGGCGATCACGGCGGCGGCGGCCGGCGCCGAGCGTGGCCACTGGGTCGCGGGCGCCGATATCGCCGCCCGCATCCGCTGGGCCGTGGACCTGGTCCGCGGGCTGCCCGAGGACCAGGCCCTGGACCGCGTCTGCGACCTGGTCGGCACCAGCGTGGCCAGCCAGGAGTCGGTCCCCGCCGCCTTCGCCGTCCTGGCCCTCGCCGAGGGCGCCCCGTGGCGGGCCTGTCTGCTGGCGGCCAACCTCGGCGGTGACTGCGACACCATCGGCGCCATCGCCGGTGCCATCGCCGGTGCCCTCAGCGGCGCCTCGGGACTGCCCGCCGAGGCCCTCGCCACCCTGCGCTCGGTCAACGGCCTCGATCTGGAGCCGCTGGCCACCGCCCTGCTCGCGCTGCGCGCCGGCTCGGCCGAGTGAACACGCGCCCGCCCTTCCACCCGCACCGGAGCGCCCCCCGTACAGAAAGACAGGTACCACCATGGCCGCTTCAGAGAACGAACGCGTCGGCTCCGTGGAGACCCGTGGCATCGAGCCCGTTCCGGACACCGAGCGCCACGGCCACGCAGGACAGATGTTCTGGACCTGGTTCGCCGCGAACATCAGCATCCTCGGCCTGCCGCTCGGCGCGGCACTGGTCAGCTTCCGCGGCCTGAACATCTGGCAGGCGGCCGTCGTCGCCGTGCTCGGGTCTTTCGGCTCCTTCGCCCTGGTGGGCGCGTTGAGCATCGCCGGCAAGCGGGGCGGGGCGCCCGCCCTCACGCTGTCCCGGGCGGTGTTCGGGGTCCGTGGCAACGCGGGCCCCACGCTGGTCACCTGGATGAGCCGGCTCGGCTGGGAGACCATCAACACCACCACGGCCGCCTTCGCCCTGCTGGCGCTGCTCGACGTCGCCTTCGGCATCCGGCGGAACACCGTGCTCACGGTGGTCTGTCTGCTGGTCTTCATCGGCTGCACCCTGCTGATCAGCGGCCTCGGACACGCCACCATCATGTGGATCAACAGATGGGCCAGCTATGTCTTCGGCCTGCTCAACCTGGTGGTGATCGGTTTTCTCGCGGCCACCGTGGACTGGGGCAAGGTGGGCCACGCGCCGGCCGGTCCGGTGAGCGCGATGGTCGTGGGCGTCGGCATGATCGCCGCCGGGACCGGGATCGGCTGGGCCAACACGGGCGCCGACTACGCCCGTTATCTGCCGCGGCGGATCCCCGGCGGGCGGCTCGTGGCCGCGTCCGCGTTCGGCGCCGGTATTCCGCTGGTCGTGCTGATCTCGCTGGGCTCGCTGCTCGCGGCGGGTGAGCCGGACCTCGCCTCCGCCTCCGACCCGGTCTCGGCCATCAACGCGATGCTGCCCACCTGGATGTCCATCCCGTATCTGATCGCGGCGTTCGGCGGGCTGCTGCTCTCCAACCACCTGTCCGTCTACTCGGCCGGACTCACCATGATCACCCTGGGCATACGGGTCCGGCGCACCCTCGCCGTCGGCCTGGACGTCATCGTCACCTTCGCGGGCGGGATCTACTTCATCCTGATCGCCAAGGACTTCTACGGCCCGTTCATCACCTTCCTCACCCTGCTCGCCGTGCCGATCACCGCCTGGGTGGGCGTCTTCGCCGTCGACCTCATCATCCGCCGGTCGTACGACAGCGCGGCCCTGATGGACGTCGGGCGGTCCAGCCGCTACTGGTTCCGGGGCGGGGTCGCCTGGGCCGCGATGACCGCCTGGGCCGTGGCCATCGTGGTGGGCCTGCTGTTCACGGAGGCGAGCACCAGCCCGACGGACGTGTGGTTCTCCGGCCCGCTCGCGCACAGCTGGATCGGCTCCAACGGTCTTGGCTGGGTCGTGACACTGACCCTCGCGGCCGCCGTCTACACGGTGCTGCGCAAGCTGGACGGCACCGTCCGCCAGGAGGCCGCGGAACAGCGCCCCCAGCAGCAGGTCCTGTCCGTTCCGGCCGTGCGGGAGAGCTCATGAGCGGGCTCGTGAACCCCGGCGCCGGGGACGGCGTCCCCGGCGAGCCCACGCGCGGCCGGCTGGTCCTGCTCGGCAACGCCATCGTCGACCTGGTGATGCGCGTGCCCGCGCTGCCCGAACGCGGCGGCGACACCCTGTCCCAGGACACCGCCCTCACCACGGGCGGCGGCTTCAATGTCCTCACCGCCGCCCGCCGCCTGGGCCTGCCCGCCCTGTACGCGGGCGCCCACGGCACGGGGCCGTTCGCCGACCGGGTGCGGGCGGATCTCGCCCGGGAGGGCATCGAGGTGGTGCTGGATCAGACCGCGGGGGAGGACACCGGATTCTGCGTCGCCTTCGTCGACGACGGGGGCGAGCGCACCTTCGCCACCAGCCTCGGCGCGGAGGCCCGGCTGACCGAGGCACACGCCGAAGCGGTGCTCGCCGCGCTGCGCCCCGGCGACATGGTGCAGATCTCCGGATACGGGCTCGCCTACCCGGTCAACGGGCCGGTCCTGGCCTCGCTCGTCGCGCGGCTGCCGGAGCACACCCGGGTCTTCCTCGACCCGGGTCCCCTGGTCGACCAGATCCCGCAGGAGGTGCTGGCCCCCGTCCTGGCACGCTGCGACTGGGTCAGCTGCAACCAGCGCGAGGGCAGGCTGCTGACCGGCCTGGACGACGCCCACGGGGCCGCGGCCGCGCTCGCCGCCCGGCTCGGCCCCCGCACCGGGGTGCTGCTGCGGGCCGACGCGGACGGCTGCCGGCTGGTCCCGCCCGGCGGTGAACCACTGCACCTGCCCGGCCGCCGGGTGACCGCGGTCGACAGCAACGGCGCGGGCGACGCCCACACGGGGGCCTTCCTGGCCCTCCTCGGCCATGGGCTGGACGTGGTCGCCGCCGCGCAGGGCGCCAACGCGGCGGCCGCCTTCGCGGTCACCCGGCACGGCCCCGCCACCGGGCCGACCCCCGACGAGCTCCTCCGCTTCCTCGACGGCGACCCGCCCACCGCGCAACTGTCCTCGGCGCTCCGCCCGTAGGAGGTGTCCGGCGCGCCGTGGCGATCGGCGGTACGGGGCCACGGCGGCGCCGGACCGCCGTATCGTGGCCGTGGCTCCACCGCGCTCCACCACGTCCCAGTCGGCACCATCGCCCCGAACGGAGACGCACATGGACACGTTGACGGACCCGTCCGGCCACGCCGTCGGCCGCCACGACGCCGAGCCCCTCCCGGCGCCCTTCCCGCAGTCCCTCGTCGACGCCTTCCGCGAGCGGCCGGAGTCGCCCGCCTTCGAGCACGGGGCGCGCGAAGTGTCGCGGGGCCAGGTGCTGGAGCTGATCGGCCGGTGTGCCGACGGGCTGCGGGAGGCGGGGCTCGGGCCCGGACGATCGGTCGCGGTGGCCACCGGGGTGACGCCCGAGGGGTTCGCGGTGCTCATGGCGGCGTATCTGGTGGGCTGCCGGGTGACGGGGCTGCGGCCCGGAATGACCCCGGCCCATCTGGCGTACGTCCTCTCCGACGGCGTCGACGCCCTGGTGGCCGATGACACCGGCGCGAGCCCGGAGCTGCCGGCGGCGGGCGGGTTACCGGTGCTGCGTGTTGGGCCGGATCTGCTGGACACCCACCCGGTGGCGAAAGGGGAGCTCGCCGCCCAGGGCCGGCCCGGGGACATCGCCATGGTGACGCTGACCAGCGGCAGCACGGGGCGGCCCAAGGGCTGTACGCACACCTACCGGTCGCTCACCCTCAACTGGTCGTGGCAGCCCGCGCGGTGGACCGAGCGCACCGCGCGGCTGGCGGCGGGCTACGAGCGTTTTCTGCTCTTCGGCACCCTGAGCAGCGCGGTGATCTTCGAGCACCTCGGGCTGTGTCTGCTGGGCGGCGGCACCGCCGTCATCCCCGAACCGCCGCTGGACTTCCCGCAGGTCTTCGAGCGCCACCGGATCACGGGGTGTCTGATGACCGTGCCCCGGCTGCACCATGTGCTCGACGTCCTGCGCACCGACCGCGTCGACGTCGGCAGCCTCAGGGCCCTGCTGGTGGCCGGGTCCCCGCTGGCCCCGCACCGGCTCGAGGAGGCGGTCCGGCGGCTGGGCCCCGCGGTCCACCAGGGGTACGGACAGACGGAGACCGGCATGCTCACCCTGCTCACCCCGGACGAGATGGCCGAGTGGCGGGACGGGGTGTACGACGCGGTCGGGCGGGCGTGGTCGGGGGTGGAGATCGACGTCCGCGACCCCGGGGGGCGGCCGGTGCCGGCCGGGACCACCGGCGAGATCTGGGTGCGCACCGACTCCGCGATGGCGGGCTACTGGCGGGACGAGGAGCAGACCCGGGAGGTGCTGCGGTCGGGGTGGGTGCGCACCCGCGACATCGGACACCTGGACGGCCACGGCTTTCTGCGGCTCACGGGGCGCGCCCGCGACGTGGTCATCATCAACGCGATCGTGTACTACGCCGGGGCGATCGAACACGCGCTGGCCGCCCACCCCGACGTCGACCAGGCGTATGTGGTGGGCGCGCCCGACGACACCACCGGGGAGGCCGCGCACGCCTTCGTCGTCCCGGTGGAGGGCCGCGAACCGGATCCCGGCGCGCTGCGTTCCCTGGTCGCGGGCGAGTTGGGGGTGGCCGGGGTCCCCGCCACCGTCACCGTCCTCCCGGAGATGCCGGTGGCGGCGAGCGGCAAGCCGGACAAGCGGGCGCTGCTGGCGAGGGTGTCCGGCGGCTCCGCCACCTCCTGACGCGGGCGCGGCCGTCCCGGCATGCGCCCGCGTCAGCCGGGACGCCCCTCCCCCGGTCGCCCCCGGGTCGTCAGCTCCCCGTCGGCACCGCCCGCGGGGTGTCGCTCGGTTCCTCGGCCACGGCCGATCTCGCCTCGCGGCGGTCCAGCCAGCTGAGCACCGGGACCGTCATCACGGTGGTCACCAGGGCCACCAGGACCAGCGCGGCGAACAGTTCGTCGCCGACGATCCCGGCCGCCAGCCCGATGTTGAGCGCGATGAGCTGCATCAGCCCGCGCGCGTTCATCAGGGCGCCGACCCTGACGGCCACCGGACCCGGCTCCCCGCACAGCTTGGCGGCGGCCCAGCAGCCGCCGAACTTGCCGACCGCGGCGAGAACGACGCAGGCCGCGCCGAAGGCCATCACGGCCGGGTCCGAGAACACGTCGAAGCGGGTGTTGAGGCCGGAGTAGGTGAAGAACATCGGCACGAAGACCACCTGGGTCACCCCCTGGATGGTCTTCACCATCCGCTCGGAGGCCTCGTGGCGGGGCATGGCCAGCCCGACGCAGAACGCGCCGAAGACGGCGTACAGCTGGATGATGTCGGTGAACCAGGCCGCGCAGAACAGCACCGCGACGGTGAACAGCAGCCGGGTCTCCTCGCTCAGCCCCGGCCTGGTCACGATCCACGCGAGCAGGCGCCGCCCCAGCAGGAACAGCACGGCCACGAAGAGCAGCGAACCGCCCACCGCCTTGACCACGGGCCCGGTCTCCTCCGCGGCCACGCTCAGCACCCCGGCGAGCATGAGCCAGGCGGCCGCGTCGTCGGTGGCTCCCGAGGCGAGGGACAGCGAGCCGTGCCGGGTCCCGGCCAGGCCGCGCTCGGTGATGATGCGGGCCAGCATCGGGAAGGCGGTGATGGCGAGGGCGACCCCGACGAAGGCCGCGGTCACCCACACCGACACCCCGTCGACGAAGATGTCGACGTGGCCGTGGGACACGAAGGTCAGCCCGACGCCCAGCAGCAGCGGGATCGCCACACCGGCGGAGGAGATCGCCACCGCGGGCCCGGCCAGCCCCCGTCCCGCGTGGGCCCGGAATTCATAGCCGGCGTGGAACATGAGGGCCACCAGGCCGATCTGGCCGGCCACGTACAGCACCGGTGTCAGCTCCGGCGGGAAGACCGCGGCCGAGGCGTCCGGCGCCAGCAGCCCGAAGAGTGAGGGGCCGAGCACCACTCCGGCGATCATCTCGCCGACCACGGGCGGCTGGCCGAAGCGGCCCGCCACCAGCACCACCAGACGGCAGGTCAGCAGGATCACCACGGCGGCGATGAAGAACTTCGGGGCGAGCTCTGTGGGAGTCATCGTCTCCTCTCCTCCTCATCGGCCGGCGACGGCGGCCGGGGCCGCCTGGCCGCCGGACGCCGTGGCGAAGTAGGTGCGGCACAGCCCCTGCCGCCGGGCGTCCCACACCATGTAGCCCCCGAGCACGAGTTGGGTGACGCTGCGCGGGATCGCCGCCCACCGGTCGCCCAGCCGCATCCCGGCGAGCCTGGCCGCCCGCCCGGCCCGTCCCCAGGCCGTCGCGTCCCGCCGGGCGGCCCTCGGGATCAGCAGACAGGGGCCGCGGTTGGGCAGCGACCGGGTGTGCTCGGCCGACGAGGCGAGGCGGAAGCGGCGCAGCACCTCCTCGGCGGCGACCCGCATGGTCAGAACGGCGAAGCCACGGGCCGGGCAGGGCCGGTTGGCGGTCACGCCGAAGGGGATGTGGGCGGCGGGCCTGGTGTCCGCGGACAGCCAGCGGCCGGGGTCGAAGCGCCGGCGGGCGGGGACTCCCGACCGCTGGTACTCGGGGTAGTTGAACAGCAGGACCGAGCCCGCCGGGATCGGGGGCCTGCCCGCCCGGCGGATCTCCCCGGTCGTGATGCGGTGGGCCACGCCGAAGAGCGGGAAGTGCTGGAGCGTCTCGTTGATGACGTGGTCCAGGTAGTCGGGCGGCTCCGCGCCGGTCAGCAGCCGCTCCTGCACCGGCCGGTGGGTGGCGAGGGCCATCAGCAGATGGGCCATCGCCTCGGAGGTCTGCACCACGGCGGTGTTGAAGAACGTGCCCTGAACGTAGTACGCCCGCTCCTGCTCGGAGAGCAGCGACGGCAGCGGCACCGGCGGGGGCGCCGTCGCGAGCCGGTGGCGCAGATACGCGGTCAGCCGGGCGCGCCGGTCCATATGGCGCAGGCCGGTGCACTTCAGGGCGGTGACGACGTCGTTGGCGTTGCCGACGATCAGATCCCTGACGTGGCGCGGGCACGGCTCGCGGAACACCACCTCGTAGTACACCTCGGCCCACACCGGCATCATCAGGTCGCGCAGGGTGACCCGGCGCGCCCGGGTGCGGGGCGCGGGCCCGCGGCCGTCGGGTCCGTCGGGTCCGTCGAGCTCGTCGAGCACCCGCCGGGCGCAGCGGGCGACCAGTTCGCTCCACTGCTCCCGGGAGAGCCCGGCCAGGATCTGCCGGGTCGTCCTGGCCACCTCGTCGTAGCGCGGGCCGGGCTCCAGATGCTCCTGGTGGACGTGGGGGCCGGGGGCGAGCCAGTACCAGAACAGATCGGACAGGGCGGCGCCGCGGCTGCGGCCGTTCGCGGCCGGATGTCCGTAGACCCGTCGGAACTCCTCCACGGGCACCTCGCGGCCGGGTGCCGGGATCCCCTCCTCGCCGTTGATCCGGGCGAAGAGGCGCACCCGCAGGGCGACCACCAGCCGGGGCAGCCAGTACGGCAGGCTCGCCGTCAGCCCCACGGCCGCGGCGGCGGCCGGCCGCCGCACGCCGCTCATGAGACCACCCCGTCGAGGGTGCGCGGGGCCCGCACCAGTGCCGGGGTGAGGTCCTGGACGCCGGAGGCGCCGCACAGCGCCAGCGCCTGGTCGAGCTCCTCGCGCAGCAGCTCCAGCAGCCGCCGCACGCCCTTCTCGCCGCCCTCGGCCAGGGCCCACATCACCGGCCGGCCGATGCCCACGGCGGACGCGCCGAGGGCCAGCGCCTTGACCACATCGGTGCCCCGGCGCACCCCGCCGTCCAGCACGATCGGGATTCGGCCCGCGACCGCGGCGGCGATCTCGGGGAGGAGTTCGACGGTGGCGGGCACGGTGTCCAGCTGGCGGCCGCCGTGGTTGGACAGCAGCAGCCCGTCGGCCCCGTGGCGCACCGCCAGCCGGGCGTCCTCGGGGTGCAGGGCGCCCTTGATCAGGATCGGCAGCGAGGTGGTCCGGCGCAGCCAGCCGAGGTGTTCCCAGGAGATCTCCGGGGACATGGCGATCGGGCGCACCCGGCCGCCCTGGCGCGGGTCGGCCATGTTCTCGCAGCGCAGCCCGGCCGGCAGATCGAGGAAGCCGTTGCGCAGGTCGCGCCCGTGGGCGCCGCGCACCGGGGAGTCCACGGTGACCACCAGGGCGGTGCACCCGGCGTCGGTGGCGCGCCGCACCAGGACCTCGGTGAACTCGAGGTCGGGCTGGATGTAGAGCTGGAACCACCATGGCGCCGGGTCGCCGCTCTCGCGGGCCCCGCGCCCCGCCTCCGCGATGTCCTCCACCGCCACCGTGGACGCCATGCTCACGATCATGATCGTGCCGGTGGCCGCGGCGGCCCGCGCGGTGGCCACCTCGCCTTCCTCGTCGACCAGTTTGTGGAAGGCGGTCGGCGAGAGCAGGACCGGCATCCTCGTACGGCTGCCGAGCACGGTGGTGTCCAGCTCCCTGACGGCGCTGCCGCGCAACACCCGGGGCAGCAGCCGCAGCCGTCGGAACGCCTCTTCATTGGCCCGTACGGTGATCTCGTCCCCCGCTCCGCCGGCGATGAAGTCGGCGTGGACGGGGTCGAGTCTCGTCCGGGCGGCGGTTTCGAAGTCCTGGACGGTGGTCAGCATGGGGCGGTGTCACCGCCCCGCGCCGGTGGGCTGCGGTGCCGACTCACGCGCGAAGAACTCGGCCAGCGGGGCGTGGTGGACCTTCGGGTGGTTCCACTCGTTCTCCAGGTTCTCGGCCATGTGGTGGGTGCCGAGGAGTCCCCCGCCCCGGTAGTGGCGGATCACCGGGTGCAGATACGAGGCGTCGAAGGCCTCCTCGACCGAGTTCTGGGCCGTCCGGCGCACCGTGATGTCGAAGGGGTCGACCTTGTCGTGGTCGGGGCCGTACTCCAGGGTGACGGTGAAGTAGTCGGCCCCGGCGGTGCGGGGGCTGTCGTGGGCGTAGGCGACCGGCACTTCCTCGTGGTAGCGGCCCGGCTCCCCGGCCGGCGTGACCAGGAGGTCCCCGACCACACCGAACTGCTGCCACAACGC
Source organism: Streptomyces sp. NPDC097640 (assembly GCF_040302705.1). Classification (NCBI taxonomy): domain Bacteria; kingdom Bacillati; phylum Actinomycetota; class Actinomycetes; order Kitasatosporales; family Streptomycetaceae; genus Streptomyces; species Streptomyces sp. NPDC097640. The sequence continues at coordinate 120,805 of NZ_JBEOSB010000002.1, read as the reverse complement.
CGAACTCCGGTTGACCCGGGCCACGACGGCGTCGGCGAGCGCGGCCGGGTCCGTGGCGAGCGGCCGGTGCGGCCAGGGCCGGTCGTGATGGCGTTCGTCGAGGATGCGGCTCAGCGCGCGTACGGCGTAACGGAATCCGTGGATGAATCCGTTGGTGGACTTCTTGAAGTCGCGCTGCTGGGTCAGGGTGCCCGCGAAGTAGAGCCCCGGCACGTTGACCGACTCGTAGGCCGGTGTGAGGGCGGCGAAGCGGCCGTTGACGGCCGGCTCGGGGCGGCACTCGGGGTCGAACGGCGAGGCGTCGAAGCGGAAGCCGGTGCACACGATGACCCGGTCGTAGGAGAGTTCCTTCACGACCTCGTCGGCCCGGGAGAAGCTGAAGCGCACCCGGTACCGGCCGCCGTCGCCGGGCTCCTTCTCGATCGACAGCACATGGCCGTCCAGCAGGGCGTTCTGCGATTTGAGCTGGTAGGTGTCGAGAAAGTTGTTGTTGACGGCGCGCAGATGGCCCACGTAGTGGGTGTTCCAGGCCAGTTTGAGGGAGTGCGGCCCGGCCACATGGATGACGGCGGCCGTCTCGACGAGGTTGTCGGCCGTCTCCAGCGCGGAGTTGCCCTTGCCGAGGATCAGGACGCGCTGGTCGACGAAGTCGTCGGGGTCCACCGACACCACGGTGTAGTCCTCGGCGGTCTCGATGCCGGGCACCTCGGGAATGTGGGGCAGGCTCACTCCGGTGGCCACCACCACCCGGCGGCTGTGGTGGTCCTGGCCGTGCTGGTCGGTGACGGTGAATCCGCCGTCGGCGCGGCGGACCCGCACCGCCCTGGTGTCATAGGCGATGTCGAGGTCGAACGCCTCGGCGAAGTCGGTCAGATAGCGCACGAAGTCGTCGGCCTGCGGGAAGTAGCGCTTGCTGTAGCGGGTGAACAAGAGCTCGGGATCCGGGGACAGCAGGGAGTTCCAGTCCATCCGGAGGTTCAGCTCGGGGTCGTCGGTGCCGGTGTGCACCTTGTTGATGGAGATGAGCTGACGGTGGCGGGGGAAGGTCCGGAAGAAGGTGCCGGGTCCGCTGCCGGCCTCCAGGATCCGGTAGCGGTGTCCCGCCGCCTGTAACAGCTGCCCGAGCTGGAGTCCGGCCGGGCCGCCACCGATCACGAGGTAGTCAAGAGAGTGGAGAGAGTGGTTGTGCACGGTGCCTTCCTTCCGAGTGCGCGATGCCATGGGAAAGACGTCACAGTGGTTCCTTTAACTCTCAATAACCACTCTAGTGAGTCATGTTCACCGTGAGCAGGTCGAAAACAGGCCAGTGCGGCGTGGTCGGTGCTGTCAGAACCATTGCCCCCGGGGCGTGGGGGTTGTTAGCTTGCGCCCGCGGTAAAAACGATTCAATCAGCGACACGGCGGGAGTCGAACCATGGCAGTCAGCCGTCGGACCTTCGTACGCACGGGCATGACCGGTGTCGCCGCCGCGGTCACCGCGGGCCTGCGGGTCGGCGACGCCGCCGCCCAGCCGTCGCCGCGGCGGCCCGGCGGGATCGACCGGCGCGCCCTCGTGTCGCGTCATGATGTGGTCCGTACGGCGAGCGACCCGAAGACGCCGCTTCAGGTGGGCAATGGACAGCTCGCGTTCGGCGCCGATGTGACGGGGCTCCAGACCTTTCTGCCGTTCGGCACCCTGTCCGACTGGGGCTGGCACAGCGACGCGCTTCCGGACGGCCAGACTCCGTCGGACTTCGCCGGACAGGTGTGGGACACCCATGGCCGGCCGGTCCGTTACGACATCCCCGACCCGGAGCGCCCGGCCCTCTCCGAATGGCTGAGGGCGAACCCGCACCGGATCAATCTGGCCCGCATCGGTCTGCGGCTGCTGCGCGCCGATGGCACCGAGGCGGTCGAGGCCGATCTGAGCGACTGCCACCAGCGGCTCGACCTGTGGACCGGAACGCTGCACAGCCGGTTCACGCTCGACGGCAGCCCGGTCACGGTGCGGACGAGCTGCTGCCCGGATCTGGACGCCATAGCCGTGCGGATCGACTCCCCGATGGTGGCCGACGGCCGGCTCGCGGTGTTCATCGACTTCCCCTACGCCAGCGGCGCGGAGAAGTTCTCCGCCCCCTTCGTGGGCGTCTGGGACCGCCCCGACGCCCACACCACACGGCTGCGGACCCGCGGCCCCCGCCGCGCGGACATCACCCATGAGCTCGATGACACCCGCTACGACGTGGGCCTCGTCTGGCGGGGCGGCGGGAGAGGGCTGGTGCGGGTCGCCGGCCATCCGCACCGGTATCTGCTGGGCGGCGGCGCGGGCACCCGGCTGGAGGCCACCTTCCTCTTCGCGCCCCGCCCCACCCCCCAGGTGCCCCACGCCGCGGCGGTCGAGGCGGCCGGCGCCCGGGCCTGGCCCGCGTTCTGGCGCTCCGGCGGCGCCCTCGATCTCTCCGGATCCACCGATCCCCGGTGGCGGGAGCTGGAGCGCCGGGTGGTGCTCAGCCAGTATCTGCTGGCGGTCAACGAGGCCGGCAGCACCCCTCCGCAGGAGTCCGGGCTGGTCAACAACGGCTGGTACGGCAAGTTCCATATGGAGATGTACTGGTGGCACGCCGCGCACTACGCGCTGTGGAACCGCTGGCCGCAGCTGGACCGCGGGGTCGGCGTCTACCGGAGCTTCCTCGACTCGTCCCGGGAGCGGGCCCGGCGCCAGGGTTATCAGGGCGCGCGCTGGCCCAAGATGACCGATCCCGGCGGCCGCCAGTCGCCCGGCGAGATCAACGCGCTGCTGCTCTGGCAGCAGCCCCATCCGATCTTCCTCGCCGAGCTGGACTACCGGGCGCACCCGACCCGCGCCACCCTGGACAAGTGGCGCGATGTCGTCTTCGCCACGGCCGATTTCATGGCCTCGTACGCCTTCGAGGACGCCGGCCGCCAGGTGCTGGGCCCGCCCATGCATCTCGTCTCCGAGAACAGCGACCCCAAGGTCACCGTGAACGGCGCCTTCGAACTGTCCTACTGGCGCTTCGGACTGCGGCTGGCGCAGCGGTGGCGCGAGCGGCTGGGGCGGCCCGCGGACGCCGGCTGGGAGAGGGTGCTCGACGGGCTGTCACCGCTGCCCGTCCAGGACGGCGTCTATGTCGTGTACGAGGGGGTGCGCGGGATGTGGACGGAGTACATCTTCGACCACCCCTCGCTCGTCGGCCTCTACGGCTGGCTCCCCGGGCACGACGTGGACCTGGACATCATGCGCGCCACCGCCCACAAGGTGTGGCAGGTATGGGCCTGGGACGCGGCCTGGGGCTGGGACTTCCCGATGCTCGCGATGAACGCGGCGCGGATGGGCGAGCCCGACCGGGCCGTCGACTTCCTGCTGCACGAGAAGTTCGGGTTCGACGACGCCGGGATGCCGCTCGGCGGCTCCCGGGTCGCCACTCCGTACTTCCCGGGCGCGGGCGGGCTGCTCTACGCGGTGGCCCTGATGGCCGCCGGCTGGGACGGCGCCGGGAAGGACGCGCCCGGATTCCCGTCCGACGGGCGGTGGCGGGTGCGGTGGGAGGGATTGGGGCGCGCCCTGTGAAACCCGGGAAAAGGCCGGCTACGGTTTTCTGGCCACACCGCCGTACATGGAGACCTCCGCGTCCGTGAGCTCACCGAGCGAAGGGGCGTCGGGGCGCCAGCGGTGAATCGGCACCACGCCGGGCTCGACCAGCTCCAGCCCGTGAAAGAACCGTTCGATCTCGTTCTTCGGGCGCTGCCGCACCGGAACCCGCGATGCCGCGTAGACGTCGGCCGCGCGCTTCATCTCCTCGGGGGCGAAGTCCGCGGTGCCGTTGGTCAGGGCCAGATAGCTCCCCGGGGGAAGGGCGCTCACCAACTCGTCGAGGATGGCGTAGTGGTCGTATTCCGGGGGGACGAAGTGCAGAATCGAAATCATCATCAACGCCACGGGTTTGCTCATATCCAGCGTCTCGAGCAGCTCGGGAGCGTTGAGGATACTGCCGGGATCCCGCAGATCGGCCTCCGCGTAGGCGGTCTTCCCCTGAGGATCGCTGGTCAGGAGGGCGCGGGCGTGGGTCAGCACGATCGGGTCGTTGTCCGTGTAGACGATGCGCGACTCGGGGGCGATCCGCTGGATGACCTCGTGGAGATTGGGCGAGGTGGGAATCCCGGTCCCGATGTCCAGGAACTGGCGAATCCCGGCCTCTTCGGCGAGCATGCGCGCCGACCGGCGCATGAAATAGCGGTTGTTCTTCGCGATGGTGCGCGCGTTCGGCAGGACGAGTAAGACCTTCTCGGCCGCCTTCTGGTCCGGAGGGTAGTTGTCCTTTCCGCCCAGGAAGTAGTCGTACATGCGCGCCGAATGCGCACTCTCCGTGTCTATCTCATCGGCGGACCAGCCCATACGGGACAACCCCACTCCGTTTCTTCGCCGTGACAAGTTGTTGAGGTCTAAACAAACCCCCGGCCGCACGGTGGAGCCGCACATCAATGCTGCCGAACGGGGCGGGTGTCGCGGCCTCAGTATGTCGCAACAAGGCAAGTGGATTCGCCGAATTGGCGCGGCTCACACCTCCGGTGCCCCCGCGTCGAGACGACCGGGCCTGCGCTCCGTATCTGGTGACACGGGATCGCCCGACCCCCGACCACGCGAGACAGTCAAGGACCTCCTCATGAACGCATCCGCTTCCATCGGCGTCACCGGCCTGGGCGTCATGGGCCGCAACCTGGCCCGCAACTTCGCCCGCCACGGCTACACCGTCGCCGTCCACAACCGCAGCGCCGGCCGGACCCGCGCCCTGGTCGAGGAGTTCGGCGACGAGGGCGCCTTTGTGGCCGCCGAGTCGGCCGACGACTTCGTGGCCGCGCTCCAGCGCCCCCGCCGTCTGGTGATCATGGTGCAGGCGGGTGGCGCCACCGACGCCGTCATCGAGGAGTTCGCCCCGCTGCTGGAGCCCGGTGACATGATCATCGACGGCGGCAACGCGCACTTCGCCGACACCCGCCGCCGCGAGGCCGCGCTGCGCGAGCGCGGCCTGCACTTCGTCGGCACCGGCATCTCCGGCGGCGAGGAGGGCGCCCTCCACGGCCCGTCGATCATGGTCGGCGGCTCGGCCGAGTCGTACGCCGCGCTCGGCCCGATGTTCGAGGACATCAGCGCCAAGGTCGACGGCGAGCCCTGTGCCACCCACATCGGCGGCGACGGCGCCGGACACTTCGTCAAGATGGTCCACAACGGCATCGAGTACGCCGATATGCAGCTCATCGCCGAGGCCTACGACCTGCTCCGCCAGGTCGCCGGCTACGCCCCCGCCGAGATCGCCGACATCTTCCGCACCTGGAACGAGGGCCGGCTGGGCTCGTATCTGATCGAGATCACCGCCGAGGTCCTCGCCCACACCGACCCCGCCACCGGCGGGCCCTTCGTCGACGTCGTCGCCGACGCCGCGGGCCAGAAGGGCACCGGCCGCTGGACCGTACAGACCGCCCTCGACCTGGGCTCCCCGGTCACCGCCATCGCCCAGGCCACCTTCGCCCGCGCCGCCTCCGGCCAGGCCGACCTGCGCGCCGCGTACGCCGGGCTGCCCGGCGGCACCACACCCCCGCTCAGCCGCTCCGAGGCCACGCGGTTCACCGCACAGGTGGAACACGCCCTGTACGCGTCGAAGGTGATCGCCTACGACCAGGGCTGGAAGATGATCCGGAGCGCGGCCGCCGAGTACGACTGGAAGATCGACCTCGCGGCGGTGGCCCGGATCTGGCGCGGCGGCTGCATCATCCGCGCCTCCTTCCTCGACCGCATCCGCGCCGCCTGCACCGCGGACCCGGACCTGGTCAGCCTGGTGTCGGAGAAGGAGTTCGCCGCGGAGATCGGCGACGCCCAGGTGCCCTGGCGGGAGACCGTCGCCTCCGCCGCCCGGCGCGGCATCCCGGTGCCCGCCTTCTCCGCCGCCCTCGCCCACTACGACACCCTGCGCGCCGACCGGCTGCCCGCCGCCCTCCTCCAGGGCCAGCGCGACTACTTCGGCGCCCACACCTACCGGCGCACCGACCGCCCCGGTGCCTTCCACACCCACTGGTCCCGGCCCGACCGCCCGGAGACCACGGCCTGACGACGCCGCGGATCGGCACACCGGCGCGGCCCGCGGGCCGCGCCGGTGTGCGTGGCCGGCCGGATCCCGGGCAGACTGGCACGGCGCCCGCCCGCGGCACCGGGCAGGCGCGCGTACCTACGCTCGGAACGTGAGAAAGGAGCCGGGATCGTGTGCGCCTGGCAGTTGCGGGAGGGTCTGCGGACCGCGTCGGGGACCGTCCGGTGGGATGAGTACGGAGAGGCGGACGGGGAGCCGGTCGTGCTGCTGCACGGGACGCCCTTCTCGTCGTACGTGTGGCACGAGATCGCCCCCGCGCTCGCCGCCGAGGGATACCGGGTCCTGGTCTGGGACATGGCGGGCTACGGAAGCTCCGACCAGTACGCCGGGCAGGACGTCTCGCTGCGGGCCCAGGGCGAGGTGTTCGCCGAACTCCTCGCGCACTGGGGGCTGGACGAGCCGTCCGTGGTCGCGCATGACTTCGGCGGCTGCGTGGCGCTGCGCGCGCATCTGCTGCACAAGGTCGGCTACCGTCGGCTCGCACTGGTCGATCCGGTGGCGCTGGCCCCGTGGGGATCGCCCTTCTTCCGGCTGGTCGGCGAGAACACGGAGGTCTTCGAACAGCTGCCGGGAGCGCTGCACCGGGCCCTGGTGCGGGAGTACATCGGCTCGGCGAGCCACCGGGGGCTGCGCCCGGACACGTTGGACGCGCTCGTCGCGCCCTGGGCGGGCGAGGAGGGGCAGGCCGCCTTCTACCGGCAGATCGCGCAGGCGGACCAGCGCTACACCGATGAGATCCAGGGCGCGTATCCCACGATGCGGCTGCCGGTGACGGTGTGCTGGGGCACCGAGGACACCTGGATCCCCTTCGCCAAGGGCGAGGAACTGGCCTCGCTGATTCCCGGCGCACGGCTGCGGCCGATCCCCGAGGCCGGCCACCTGGTGCCGCTGGACGCGCCCGCGGGGTTGCTGGGCGCGCTGCTCGCCTTCCTCAAGGAGTCGTGAACGGGGTCTCCCGGAGGGGCCGTGAGGCGGGGGTGGTGGCCCGGTCACCGGGCCGTGGGCGGTTCGGGCGGGTTCTCCGGCCGTCGCGGGGGCGGTGACGGTGGCGGGGCCACCACCCCTGCCATGCCGCCGTGTACCGCTCGCACCTCGTGCGCGGCACGCCGGGCGCGAAGCCTGGTGAGGTATGAAGGACATCACGCCCGACCTCTGCGCGGCCCTGTTCACCGGGTTCCGCCGTTACGACCAGCGCATCCGCGCCCGGCAGTACGTCGACGGACTGCTCAGCGCCCCGGGGCGCAAGTCCATCGCGAACATCGCGGCGGCGGTCGGCGGCCCGGGCGACGAGCAGCGGCTGCACCACTTCGTCAGCGACTCGCGGTGGAACTGGGACCCCCTGCGCAGCGCCCTCACCCGCACGCTTGAGCAGCGCGCCCGGAGCGCGGTGTGGGTGGTCAGGCCGGTCTCGATCCCCAAGGCCGGCGAGCACAGCGTCGGGGTGGGCCGGCACTTCTCCGCGGACGCCGAGCACGTGGTCAACGGTCAGCAGGCGTACGGGATCTGGTTCGCGTCGCGGGAGGCGGCTGTGCCGGTCAGCTGGCGGATGCGGCTGACGGGTCGCTGGGGCCGGGAGCGTAGCTCCGGCGACGAGGGGGTCTCGGGGCTGCTGGCCGACGTACGCCGGTGGGGGGATCCGCGGCGCCCGGTGCTGCTGGACGTCGGGGATGTGCCGGAGGCTCCCGCCCTGGTGTCGCGCCATCTGCGCGAGGGATGTCCGCTGGCGGTCCGGATCGGTGGAGGTCTGCCGCTGACCCCCGTGCGGCCGACGGTGGCCGGGGCGGGACGGCGGGCCGTCCCCGCGCGGCGGATTCTGGCGACGGCCCGGCGGCTGCGGGCGACGCCCGTCACCGGTGGGCGGGGACCGGGCAGCGTGGTGACGGCGCGGGTGCGGCTCCCGGACACCGGCCTCGCGCAGGAGCCGCTGGTGCTGTTCGGCGTGTGGGACGGGACGGCGGTGGCCGGGTCACCACCCGGGCCGTCGGAAGTGTGGCTCACCAACATGGGCACCGTGTCGCCGGGCGCGCTGTGGTCGCTGACCCGGCTGCCGCACCGGGTGGCGGAGGGCTGGCGGACCCGGGGCGCGGCGGTGGGGCTGCGCGACTTCGAGGGCCGGTCCCTGGCGGGCTGGCACCGCCATATGACGCTGGCGTCCTGCGCCTACACGATCCTGTCGCTGCGGGCCGCGGCACCGTCCTCCCCGTCCCTCGCCCCGGTGTCCCGCGTCAGGTCCGCGGCCTGACGCTCGGTCGGCGAGGCAGACGAGGCAGATGAGGCAGATGAGGCCGTCGTGGCGCTGTCCTCGGTCGCCGTCGAGGCGGCCCGGTCCGTGCGGTGTCTGCGGCGCAGCACATGGCGGGTGTGGTGGAGCCGCAGCGCGAGCTGCATCTCCAGCGCCCGGTCCGGCCGCGACCAGTCGGGGCCGAGCAGCGCCGCCACCCGCTCCAGGCGGCGCGAGACCGTGTTGGGGTGCACATGCAGTTGCTCCGCGGCGTTGGTCGGACTGCCCCCGGCGGCGAAGTAGGTGTCGAGGGTCCGGGTCAGCTCCGTCAGCCGCTGCGCGTCGTACTCGAGGACGGGGCCGATGGTCGCCATGACGAAGGTGTTGGCGTCGCTGTCGTCGGAGAGCAGCATCCCGAGGAAACCGAGGTCGCGCACGCAGGCCGCGGACCCGATGTTGCCGAGCGCGAGCAGCGCGTCCAGACAGCGAGTCGCCTCGGCATGCGCCTCCCGGATCAGCTCGAGTCCGCGGACCGGTCCGCCCGCGCCGACGGTGACGGGCTCGCCGAGGTGCCGGGAGAGCTCCTCGGACACGGCGCGGGCGCAGCGGCCCGCGGCTTCCGCGGGGTCGTCGGCGGGCACCGGCAGCAGCAGGGAGATGCAGCCGTTCTGCACGCTGCGCAGCCCGCCCTTGCGCCGCGCGTACGAGGCGGCCCAGCCCACCGCGCGCCCGGTGGTCCCGCCCTCGGGGCGCACCACGACCACGACCGCGGGCTGCTCGGGGTCGAGCCCCAACCGGGCCGCCCGCAGGGCGAGTTGCTTGAGCGGGCGCCGGGTCACCGCGAGGAGGTCCTCGAACAGCTCGTCGCGGAACGGCCCCGCGGCCGCCTCCTCGCCGCGCTGCACCTGGAGCAGGACGGCCACGGCCTGCGCCGCGAGCCGCAGCCGTCGTACGCCCGCCTCGTTCAGCGGTTCGCCCGGGCGCAGCCGCAGCTCGGCGAGCTCCTCGTCGCCCGCGGTGACCGGGGCGAGCCAGGTGGACGAGGCGGCGACCCGGACGGGGGTGGGCACCGGCGACGGGTTCCCGTACGCCGTGCCGGCCGCGTGCGGCACCTCCGCCTCGTCCACCGGGGGCAGTTCGCCGACCGTGGCCAGCCGCCGGTGCTCGGTGTCCCTGACCTCGGCGGCCCCGTCGAAGGCCGCCGCCACTTCGGTGAGCAGGGTGTCCAGGTCGACGCCCGCGAGGGCCAGGTCGATGAGCCTGCTGTGCACCTCGCCGAAGCTGCGGAACTCCGTGAGGTCCTCGACGTCCGAGTGACGGCGCTCCAGCGTCCGGGTCTTCTCTATGGCCAGGGCGGCCAGGTCGCCCAGCGAGCTCATCAGCGCCACCTCGCCGACGCTGAAGTGCCGTATGTTGCGGTCGGCCGCGTACAGCACGCCGAAGGTCTCCGCCCCGTAGGTCAGCGGTGCGGCGATGATCGCGCGCAGGCCCTCCGCCCGCACCACCTCGTCGAGGACGGCGGTGTGCCGGATCCCGTCGTCCGCCAGGTAGTCGGGGGTCCAGATCGGCACGCTCTTGTCGGTGGCCTCCTCGCCCACCCCGGCGTCGCTCGGCACGCGGTAGCCGACGGTGAGGGCGGAGGCGTGGCCGTCGGCCGTCCGCACATAGCTGTCGCCCCGCTCGCGGTCCCGGAAGCTCACATAGGACATGTCCATCTTGAGCAGGGTGCGGGTGCGGCGGGTGATGGTCCGCAGCAGGGCGTCGAGGTCGTACGGGAGCGTCAGGTCCCGCGCGATGTCCACGAGGGCGGACAGCTCGGACTCGCGCTGCTGTCTGCGCGCGAAGTGGGCGTGGACCTCGTGGGCGAGGCGCTCGGCGCGCTCCAGCCGCTCCGTCCTCGCGTGGCCGCGGGACACCTGCCGGATGCGGTCGGGTGGCGCCTCACCGGCGAGGAGTTCGAGCAGGGCGAGCACGGCATCGGTCTCGGACTCGGGCCTCGGCAGCCCCCGGTCGGCTGGCCGCACGTCGCGCCTCCCCACTCACCCCGTTGATGATGTCGCCCCGCGGATCGCGCGGCGCAGAAGAACGCCTTCCCCGTGTCTCGCAGCTTCTCCTCAATGTAACGCAGGTCACTTGCGTGCAGTGTGGTGATCTCACCACGGAAATCCTCAGCTCTGTCCCCGGATCACCTTCCTCGGCCGCGCGGGTGCCGAGAAAGGTGAAAGAGGAACGGCTCATCGAGCGGTCCGCGAACCGCGGCCGAGTCAGGAGGGACTTTCGATGCAGTACGGACGGGACACCCGCGGGATCCGCAGTCACATCCGGTCGCTGGAGCGCAGCCGCGCCTCGCGGACCCGGCCGGACCGCCCCCGGGAGTTCACCATGCTGGGCCGCGAGTGGGAGCTGCTGGACGATGTGTTCGCCCCGCCGTACTCGCCCTCGACCGGCGTCGCCGCGGACTTCCTCGGCCTGGGTACCCCGCTGCCGCAGCGGAAGGCGTCGGCCGGCCGGTCGCTGCTGGAGATCGGGTGCGGCAGCGGTGTGATCTCGGTGCAGGCCGCGCTCGGCGGCCACGCCACCGTGGTGGCGGCGGACATCAACCCGCTCGCCGTGGAGAACGCCCGCGTCAACGCGGCGCGGCACGGCGTCGAGGACCGGGTGACGGCGGTGTGCAGCGATCTGTTCTCGGCGCTGGAGGGCCGGCGGTTCGACCGGATCTTCTGGAGCTCCAACTATGTGCGGGCGCCCGAGGACTACGCCTACGGGTCGATGCACGAGCGCGCGTATGTGGACCCGGGCTACCAGGCCCACCGTCGCTATCTGTCGGAGGTGACGGACCATCTCACCGAGGGCGGCAGGGCGCTGCTGCACTTCTGCGATCGCGGCGAGCCGGACGCCCTGCGGAGCATCGCGGCGGAGTGCGGCCGCGAACTGCGCACGGTGCGCAGCCGCACGGTGCTGGAGGGCACCGATCCGATACGGCATGTGCTGCTGGAGATCCGCCCGGCGACCACTCGCCCGGCGCGCGGCCGGGACCGCCGGCTCGTCCGGGTGTGAGAGCGAAGAACCGCACACGACACGGCACTCGGGAGGCTGGGCACGCATGCGTACGCTGCTGATCGACAACCACGACTCGTTCACGTACAACCTCTTCCACGATCTGGCCCGGGTCTCCGGCCGGGAGCCGGTGGTCGTCACCCATGACGACCCGCACTGGCGGACGGCCGATCTCGCGTCGTTCGACCGGGTCGTCATCTCCCCCGGCCCCGGACACCCCGGCCGCCCCGCCGACTTCGGCATCTGCCGGGAGGTGGTCGGGGCCGTCCTGGACGGCGGCGTGGACGTCCCGCTGCTCGGCGTGTGCCTGGGACACCAGGGGGTGGCCCTGGCGGGCGGCGCCGTGGTGGGCCGGGCACCGGAGCCGTGGCACGGGCGGGTGTCGCCGGTGCACCACACCGGGGAGGGCGTGTTCGCCGGGGTGCCGAGCCCGTTCGACGCCGTGCGGTACCACTCGCTGGCCGTGACCGGCCTGCCGGACGGCTTCGAGGCGACGGCCTGGACGGCGGACGGTGTGCTGATGGGTCTGCGGCACCGGGAACGGCCGCTGTGGGGAGTGCAGTTCCACCCCGAGTCGGTGGGCACCGAGCACGGCCTGCGGCTGCTGGAGAACTTCCTCGGACCGGAGGCCGGCCGGGCGCGGCGCGCGGCCCCGGCCCGCCGGGCGGCGCCGCGCCCGCGCACAGCCGTGATACGCCGACGGCTCGAGATGCACCTGCGCCGGTTGCCGACCCGATGGAGCGACGAGGCCGTGTTCGCGGCGCTGTACGCGGACAGCCCGGAGTCGTTCTGGCTCGACAGCAGCCGCACCGACGACGCGCTCGGCGGCCGCTTCTCGTTCATGGGGGACGCCTCCGGGCCGCTTGCCCGGGTCGTCACCGCGGACGTCGGCAGCCGCACGGTGCGCGTGCGCTCGGCCGACGGCGGGGACACCGTCGTCACGGGCGGCTTCCTGGACTGGCTCGATCAGGACCTGCGGTCCATGGCGGTCACGGCGCCGCCCCGCCTGCCGTTCGGGTTCGCCCTGGGCTGGGTGGGCTGCCTCGGTTACGGACTCAAGGCGGAGTGCGGGGGCGAGGCGGCGCACCAGTCCCCGGAGCCCGACGCCGCGATGGTCTTCGCCGACCGGGCCGTGGTGTTCGACCACCATGAGGACGCCACCTATCTGCTGGCGCTGGCGCCCGAGGGCGACGCGGCCGAGGCCGAGGCCTGGCTGCGCGACACCGGGGAGCGGCTGGCCGGCCTCGCCGCCGCGCCGCCCATGCCCCCGCCGCGGCCGGCGCCCGCCGGCGGTTTCGCGGAGATCACCCTGCGCCACGACCGCGACGCCTACCTCGCCCTCATCGAGCGCTGCCAGGAGCTGATCCGCGCCGGCGAGTCGTACGAGATCTGTCTGACCAACATGGCCGAGGTGCGGGTGCGGCTCGACCCGTGGGAGGGGTACCGCCGGCTGCGCGCGGCGAGCCCCGGAGCCCACGCGGCCTTTCTGCGGCTCGGCGACCTGTCCGTGCTCAGCAGCTCGCCCGAGCGCTTTCTGCGAGTGGGCCCGGACGGCACGGCGGAGTCGAGGCCGATCAAGGGCACCCGGCCGCGCGGCGATTCGCCCGAGCGGGACCGGGCCCTCGCCGAGGAACTGCGGAGGGACGAGAAGGAGCGGGCGGAGAACCTGATGATCGTGGATCTGGTGCGCAACGACCTCGGGCGATGCGCGGAGATCGGCTCGGTCGAGGCCCGCGAGGTGTTCTCGGTCGAGACCTACGCGACGGCGCACCAGCTGGTGAGCACGGTCCGCGCCACCCTGCGGCCGGAGTGCGGGCCGGTGGGCTGCGTCCGCGCCGCGTTTCCCGGCGGCTCGATGACCGGCGCGCCGAAGGAGCGCACCATGCGGATCCTCGACGAACTGGAGGGCGGGGCCCGCGGGTTGTACTCCGGGGCCATCGGCTACTTCTCCCTGCTGGGCGCCGCCGACCTGAGCATCGTGATCCGTACGGCGGTGGTCACCCCGGACCGGGTGCGCTACGGCGTCGGCGGCGCGATCACCGCGCTGTCCGACCCGGCGGCCGAGTACGAGGAGACCGCGGTCAAGGCGGCGCCGCTGCTCGCCCTGGTGGGCGGCGCGTTCCCGGGCCGGCGGACGGAGACCGCGGACCGCCCGGGTCCGCTGGTCAGCCGTACGCCCTGACCGAAGGGGTCTCGCGGACGGCGGCGAGCAGGCCGTCGCCGTGCCGCCGCAGCCGCCGTACGCGGTGCTCGGTGAGCTCGCCGGCCAGCCGGTCCACGGCCACGCCGCGCTGCCGCAGGAGCGCCCAGAACTCCCTCGCCGTGGGGCCCTCTCCGGTGAGCGAGTCACCGTCCGGAGCGGCGCGCGCGGCCACCTCGGTCAGGATGCCGGGGGCCAGCAGATGGGCGGTCCGCCAGGCCACGATCTCCTCGACGTGCCGGATCCGCCCGGCCGTGTCGAGGTCGGCCGCGGGCCGCTCCGCGTCGGCGCCGGACCACCCGATGCGGTACGGGCGCGCCCCCGCCCGGCGCAGCGCGCCCCAGCGGCCGCTGTCCAGGGCGCGCTCGTGGATGTCGTACACGCCACGCGCGAGGGCGAGCGCGGTGCGGCCGCGCAGCTGGCCGGCGGCGGTCCCCCCGGGGCTCCTCGCCAGAGCCCGGTCGACGGCCCGCTCCACGTCGGCCACTTCGACGGTCACGACGCAGACGTGGCGGGAGAGGTCCCGTCCCGTGCGCAGCGCGTGCTCCAGCCCCTGCCAGTAGGCGTCCAGGACGTCGGTGTAGCGGTCCACCGAGTGGACGAGGGCCGCGTTGACGCCGATGCCCTCGGCCGCGCAGACACTCACCAGGTCGGTCCCGGCGTCGGTGGCGGGCACCCGGATCAGCAGGTTGGGGCGGTTGACCACGCGGGCGAGCGACTTCGCCGCGGCGAGGGCCGAGGACGTGTCACGGGCGGTGTCCTGGGGCAGGTCCACGCACACCCAGCCGTCGAGCCCGTCGGCCGCCGCGTGCACGGGGGCGAGCAGGTCGCACGCCCAGCGGGCGTCGTGCGAGAACAGGGCCCGCACGATCGCCTCCGGAGCCGTGCGGCGGCGGGCGAGCGTGTCGATCTGTTCGCGGTACGGGTGCCCCGCACGCGCCCGGACCTCCCGCAGGAGCGGCGCCGCGGACAGCACCGCCCCGGTCACCGCCCCGCCCCGTACCCAGGCCGCGAACGACCCGTCGGCGAGCGCGGATCTGGTGAGCCCGTCGAGCCAGACGGACACCCCTTCCGCGGCGAGGCCGCTCAGGACGGGGCTCGCGGGCTGCTGCGCGGAGCTCCCGGACCTTCTCTGCGTCATGGCGGATCACCAGGTGCCGTGCGCATGGCGGCGCAGGGCGTCCACCCGGTCGGTGCGCTCCCAGGTGAACTCGGGCAGCTCGCGGCCGAAATGGCCGTAGGCGGCGGTCTGGGCGTAGATGGGGCGGAGCAGGTCGAGGTCGCGGATGATGGCGGCCGGGCGCAGGTCGAACACCGCCGTGATGGCGTTCTCGATCCTGGCGGTGGGCACCGTGTGGGTGCCGAAGGTCTCCACGAACAGGCCGACCGGCTCGGCCTTGCCGATCGCGTAGGCCACCTGCACCTCGCAGCGCGTGGCCAGGCCGGCCGCGACCACGTTCTTCGCCACCCAGCGCATCGCGTACGCCGCCGAGCGGTCGACCTTGGACGGGTCCTTGCCGGAGAAGGCGCCGCCGCCGTGGCGGGCCATGCCGCCGTAGGTATCGATGATGATCTTGCGGCCGGTGAGGCCGGCGTCACCCATCGGACCGCCGATCTCGAACCGCCCGGTCGGGTTCACCAGCAGCCGGTAGTCCTCGGTGTCCAGCTTGATGCCGTCCTCGGCCAGCCCCGCCAGCACATGGTCCACGACGTGTTCACGGATGTCCGGGGTGAGCAGCGCGTCGAGGTCGATGTCGGAGGCGTGCTGGGACGACACCACCACGGTGTCCAGGCGCGCCGGCCGGTCGCCGTCGTACTCGACGGTGACCTGGGTCTTGCCGTCGGGGCGGAGGTAGGGGACCGTCCTGTTCCGGCGGACCTCGGACAGGCGCCTGGCCAACCGGTGCGCGAGATGGACGGGCAGCGGCATCAGTTCCGGGGTCTCGTCGGTCGCGTAGCCGAACATCAGGCCCTGGTCGCCCGCTCCGCCGGTGTCGACGCCGAGGGCGATGTCCGGGGACTGCGCGCCGATCGACACCGACACGCCGCAGGAGGCGCCGTCGAAGCCCTTCTTCGAGGAGTCGTAGCCGATCTCCAGGATCTTCTCGCGGACGAGTTGCGGGATCGGCGCGTAGGCGTTCGTGGTGACCTCGCCGGCCACCAGGACCAGGCCGGTCGTGATCAGTGTCTCGACGGCGACCCGGGACGCCGGGTCCTCGCGCAGGAGCGCGTCGAGAATCGTGTCGCTGATCTGGTCCGCGATCTTGTCGGGATGACCTTCGGTCACGGACTCCGAGGTGAACAGACGACGGGACATGGCGTGTCTTGCTCCTTTCGGTCCTTGGTCATGGGAACTGGGTCATGGGGCATGAGTCATGGGGCATGGGGCTTGGGTCATGGGTCATGGGCCCGGTCTCACCTGGCTGCGTGCGCCCGGCCCTCGTCCGGAGTGCTCGCCGCGGCCAGTTCCAGCCCGCTGGTCTCGGGGGCCCAGGCCGCGGAGACCGCGGCGCCGGCGAGGGAGAGCGCGGCACCGCAGAGCATGACCGCGCCGGCTCCCCACGCCTGGAGCCCCATCGGCACGAGGAAGGTGCCGGCCGCGGCGCCGATCCTGCTCGTGGCGGCGGCGAGGCCGATGCCGGTGGCGCGGACGGCGGTGGGGAACACCTCGCTGGGGTAGACCGCCTGGAGGGTGCTGGAGCCCGCGTGGAACAGCCCGAACAGCGCGAAGCAGCCCACGACCATCCACTGAGGGCCGTGCGGCCACAGTCCGAGCACGAGCAGGGCGAGCGCGGTGACGAGGAAGGGGACGATCAGCAGGGGCCGGCGGCCCGTGCGGTCCATCAGGTACGTGCCGCACAGGCAGCCCACCAGCAGGAAGCAGTTCAGCGCGGTCTCACCGACACCGTCGTCGGCGGCGCCCAGCGAGGCAAACACCTGCGGGGCGAAGGTGGAGATCGCGAAGAACGGGGTGACCTGGCAGAGCCAGAAGGCGCTGGTGAACAGCGTTCTGCGGCGGTAGGCCGGGGAGAGGAGCGTGGCGAACCCGGTGCGCGCACCACCGGGCGGCGCGCCCATGGTCTCGTCGAGGTCGTCGAGCCGGGTGCCGAGCCAGCGCCGGCAGACCGCGTCGGCCTCGGCCCTCCTGCCCCGGCCGGCCAGCCAGCGCGGCGACTCGGGGGTGCCCGTGCGGCCGATCAGGACCGCGAGGGAGGGCAGCGCGCTGCTGGCCAGGATCCAGCGCCAGAGCCCCGGATCGTCGCTCCACGCGGTGAGGGCCGCCCCGAGGACCGTGGCCAGTACATATCCCGCGTACCAGTACGCGATCAGCGAGGCGAGCAGCCGCCCGCGGCGGTGCGTGGGCGCGAACTCCGCGACCAGGGCCCCGGCGATGGCGTAGTCGGCGCCCACGGCGATGCCCATGAGCAGCCGTACGGCGAAGAGTTCGGCGCCGCTGTCGACGACGAGTTGGAGCAGTGACCCGACGAGGAAGATCCCGAGATCGACGAGGTACATGCGGCGGCGGCCGATCCGGTCCGCGAGCGGGCCGAAGCACAGGCCGCCGAGGAAGATGCCGATCAGGGACGCCGCGCCGATCAGCCCGGCGGACAGGGTGCCGAGCGACAGATCGGTGCGGGCGAGCGGCATGGCCGCGCCCACCACGCCCAACACCCAGCCGTCGCACACCTCGCCACCACCGGCGCAGACCACGATCCGGTTCTGCGCGCGGCGTATCCGGCGCGCCTCGGCCTCGGAGGCGGCCTCGGACGCCGCGGCCGGGCGCGGGTGCGGGCGTGGCGGCGCGGTGACGGGTCCGGCCGCCCCCGGCTCGGTCCGGCTCATCGGGCGGCCGCCAGATCGAGGGAGAGCCGCAGGTTCTCCGGGGGCGTCACGTCCAGCGTGGTGCTGTCGGTGAGCACGGCGGTCTGGAGGCTGCGCAGCTTGTGCGACGGCTCGATGCCGAGTTCCTCGGCGAGGTGGCGGCTCAGGCCGCGGTACACCTCCAGCGCGTGGGCCGTGCGGCCGGAGCGGTACAGCGCGAGCATGTACTGGGCGTGAAGGTTCTCGTGCACCGGGTGGTGGGAGACCAGGTGGCCGAGTTCGGAGAGAAGTTGGTGGTGCAGACCGAGCCGGAGCTCGGCGTCCAGGCACTGCTCCAGGGCCGTCATGCGGATCCCTTCGAGCCGGGTGGATTGGGCGGCGATATGAGCGCCGTGCTCGATGTCGACGAGGGTCCTGCCCCGCCACAGGCCGAGCGCCGAGCGCAGCGCGGCGGAGAGCCGCAGATCGTCGTCGGCGGCCTGGGCGCGCCGGGCCTCGGCCAGGTGTCCGTCCAGCGCGTACAGGTCCAGGGCGCCGTCAGGGAGGTGGAGGAGATAACCCTGGTGCCGGGTCTCCAGCATCCGCTTCGCCGCGTGCGCCGTCCCGACGGAGGGCAGGTTCGCCAGGGCCTGCCGGATGTGGAACACCCGGGTGTGCAGGCTCTGTACGGCGCTGCGCGGCGAGTCGTCCCCCCACAGCTCCTGTACGCAGGTGTCGAGCGAGACCTGTGTGCCGGCGTGCACGAGCAGCAGGGCGAGCAGTTGGCGGGTCTTCGGAGGGGAGGGCAGGAGGTCGTCGTGCGCACCGGTCCGTGCGGAATTCGCGGTGCCACCGGAATTCCCGGAATACACCGAACGGCGTGCGGGCGTCACGGAATCCGTGACGGACAGCGGGCCGAGAACTCCGAACTTCATGGGATTTCCTCTCATGCGGACGAACCCCGGATGACTGGAACGTAGCCGCGGCTCGCGCGGGCCATCCACATCCGGACCGGTATCGCGCACGACTCTGTCAACTCGGTCCGATTTGTTCGACTTTGGCGACCTTTCATCCGTCTCATGGGCTCGTTATCGAGCGAGAATCGGATCGTAAGGACGCACTGCTGTCCTGAAGTCATGGAAGCCACGACGGCACGGAATCCCGCTCGGAATCTCGTCATCTTCGACTGCGACGGCGTGCTGGTCGACAGTGAACGGCTCAGCGCCCGCGCCCTGCACGAGATGGGCACGGAATACGGATTCGACCTGTCGCCCGCCGAGGCACTGGCCTTCATTCGCGGCCGCAAGGTCGCGGAATGGGTGGCCGAGCTGGGGGCGCGCCGCGGCCGGAACCTTCCGGAGGACTTCGTCCGGGACTTCCGGGGCCGCTCGGCACGGCTCTTCACCGCGGAGCTCACGCCCGTGCCGGGCGTGCGCGGCGTCGTCGAGGGGCTGACCGTCCCCTACTGCGCCGCGTCCAGCGCTCCCCGCGACAAGATCCGGCACACGCTCGGGCTCACCGGCCTGCTGCCGCTCTTCGCGTCCCGGATCTACAGCGCGTACGAAGTCGGCTGCTGGAAGCCCGATCCGGGGCTGTTCCTGCACGCCGCCGCCGACCTGGGCGTGGCTCCCCACCGCTGCGCGGTGGTCGAGGACAGCCTGGTCGGGGTACGGGCCGCGGTGGCCGCCGGGATGCCGGTGTTCGGCTACGCCCCGCCCGAGAGCGGGACCGCCGATGTCCTGGCGGCGGCCGGCGCCGTCACCTTCCCGGCCATGAGCGCGCTGCCCGCCCTCCTGGATTCCGTGACACCTCGCCCGCCCCGCCCGCCCCGCCCCCGCACCGGCCCGGCGCGTTCCGTGAGCCCCGTCAGCACCCCGGCAGCGGCCCGTGAGTGCGCTGTCCGCCCGCTCGGCCCGGCTCGCCCCTGACTCCCCCGAATTCCGGGGACCGGATCGGAAGGTACCTCTCGTATGTCGCTCATTCTCGAAGAACTGCAACGGGTCAGTCCCGGCACCGAGATCTGGTGGGACTCCTCCCCGCTGGACTTTCCCCGCTGGCGGGACCGTTTTCTCGCCGACGCGCCCGACGGGGACTCCTACGCACGGTGGTCCGCCGAGCTGGAACGCTTTCTGCTCCCCGAAGCCCCCGGCACTTCCCTGGTGCGCGGCATCACCACCAATCCCTCGCTCGTGGCCCAGTCCATCCTCGCCACCCCCGAGCCGTGGCGCGGGGAAATCCGGGAGTTCATCGCCCGGCAGCCGTTCCCGGACGTCGAAGGCGTTTTCCGGAACGTCTACGAGGAGGCCCTCAGAAGGGCGGCGCTGCACATGCTGCCGATGTGGGAGGCGACCGACGGCCGGTTCGGCTGGGTGTCGGGACAGCTGGACCCACGGCTGACGTTCAACGCCGAGCTGATGACCGAGCAGGCGCTGCGGATCTCCCGGATCGCCCCCAACCTGATGGTGAAGGTGCCCGGCTCGGCCGCCGGCTACGAGGTCGTCCGGGAGCTGGTGGGCCGCGGTATCTCCGTCAACGGCACACTCTCCTACACCGTCCCGCAGTTCCTCGCCTACGCCGAGGCGGTCCGCGCCGGGCTGCGGCGGGCCCGCCGCGAGGGCGTCGACACCCGCCGCTGGCGCGCCGTGTTCACCCATATGATCGGCCGCTTCGGGGCCAACACCGACCTGCGCTACGAGGCCGCCATCCGTGGCCTGGACCTCACCCCCACCGACCTCCGCTGGGGCGAGCTCGCCATCCTCAAGCGCATCCACCGCCTGGTCGAGGAGCACGGCCTGCCGGTCAAGCCCCTGGTGTCCAGCCTGGAGGCCGACGACCCGAAGCTCGGCTTCGACACCCTGAGCATGCATCTCGAACACAGCGCGGGCGGCGCCATCGCCTACACCTGCAAGCCCCGGTTCGTCGCCGACGTGATGCGCCGCGACCGGGAGGCGCCGGCCTTCACCCCCGACGCCATCTCCGCGGACATCCCGGAGCAGGTGCTGGAGAAGCTGATGTGGCTGCCCTCGTTCCACCGCGCCTACGAGCCGCACGGCATGGCCCCCCACGAGTTCGCCCACTACGGCGCCTTCGTGTCGACGTACACCGAAGTGCTCGGCAACACCCGCAAGCTGCTCGACTTCATCGCCCATCAGTTCCAGACGCTGTCCGCCTCCGCGCGGCCCCTGGTCCTCTCCACGAGGTGACGCCCGCCATGACCGCACCCGACCCGCGCGCGCCGTCCGTGGCGCTGTGGAGCCATCCCCGCTCGATGTCCACGGCCCTGGAGCGGTCCTTCATCGAGCGAGGCGACTTCACGGTGTTCCACGAGGAGTTCGCCTACGTCTACTTCATGCACGAGAAGCGCGCCGAGATCCCGCACAAACACCCCCGCCCCGGCCACCCCCTCACCTATCCCGAGATCAAGCGGATGATGGAGGACGCCCGGCGCCAGGGCCCCGTGTTCCACAAGGACTTCCCGTACCACTGTCTCGACCACCTGTTGGCCGACCCGCGGTACCTCCTGGGCCAGATCAACACCTTCCTGGTCCGCGACCCCGAGGAAGCCGTTCTCTCCCATGCCACGGTGCACCCCGGGGTCACCCGCGAGGTGCTCGGATACGAGCAGCTGGCCCGGCTCTTCGACTTCGTACGGAAGCTGACCGGACGCACCCCGCTGGTCATCAACGCCGAGGACCTGGCGACCCGCCCGGAGCAGACCATCGCCGCCTACTGCGAGGCGGTCGGCATCCCGTTCCGGCCCGAGGCGCTGCGGTGGTCACAGGGCGAGCGGCCCGAGTGGGCCACCTGGAGCGGCTGGCACACCGATGTCTCCGCCAGCGACGGCATCCGGGCCCCGCGCCGCAACTACCGGTTCGGCTATGAGGACACGCCGCATCTGCGCGACTTCGCCCGTTACTGCCGCCCGTTCTACGAACACCTCGACAGCTTCCGGCTCCGGCCGGACCACAAGGAGGCACTGACATGACCACAGGCACGGTGATCGTCACCGGCGGCGCGAGCGGCGTCGGCCGGGCCCTGGTGGGCCGGCTGCTCGACGCCGGACGCACGGTCGTCACCTGCGACATCGACGAGGCGGGGCTGAAGGAGCTCGCCGAGGAACACCAGGGCCGGCCGCTGGAGACCCATGTCCGCGACGTGGCCTCGCACGAGGAGTGCGACACGTTCATGGACGCGGTCCTCGCCTCGCACCCCGACACCGACGCCCTGGTGAACAACGCGGGCCTGTACCTGGGCCAGCCCGTGTGGGAGTACGACGACGCCACCATCGAGCGCGTCATCGCGGTCAATGTGAAAGGCCCCGTGTGGCTGTCGCGGCGCTTCGCCGACCATCTGCTGCCCGCCCGGCGGCGCGGCGCGATCGTCAACCTGGCCTCGGTCGCCGGTGAGGTCGGCAGCTCGGACGCGCTCTACGGGACCGTGAAGGCCGGCGTCATCGGCCTCACCAAGTCCAACGCGATGAACTTCGCCCCGTACATCCGCGTCAACGTGGTCTCCCCCGGCCTGATCGTGAACACCGCCATCGCGGACCGCATCCCGGACTACCGCTACGCCGAGTACAAGCGACAGGAGCAGCTGGACGGGGACATCCGGCCCGAGTACGTGGCCGACGTGTGCGTGTTCCTGCTCGGCGACGGCTCCCGCACCCTCACCGGCGCGCTGCTGCGGGCCGACAACGGCTGCTACCCCCGCTGACGCCCCCGCCCGCCCACCCCACCGGAGAGCGCGACATCATGACCACACCCGACAAACCTCTGATCATGCTGGTCGGCATGGGCGACCTGTCGGCCAGGGTGCTCACCCTGCTGCTCGGCCACGACGCCACCAGCCGGGTGGTGCTGGCCGGCCGGGACGCCGAAACCGCCCGCCGCCGCGGCAACCTGGCCCTCTTCACCGCGGCCAACCTCGGCCGCCACGCCGACATCCGCTCCGTCGGGCTGGACCTGCGGAACGTGGCCGCCACCGCCGAGACCCTGGCCCGGGTCCGCCCCGACATCATCTTCATGGGCGCCTCGCTCCAGTCCTGGCGCGTCATCACCCAGCTTCCGAAGCCCGTCTTCGAGGAGCTGGACGAGGCCCAGCTCGGCCCCTGGCTGCCCATGCACCTGACCCTCAACCACCTGCTGATGCGGGCGGTCCGGGACTCCGGCACCGCGGCCCGCGTCGTCAACGCCGCGTTTCCGGACGCCGTCGGCCCGGTGCTCGACAAGGTCGGCCTCGCCCCCACCGTGGGCATCGGCAACGTCGCCAACATCGTGCCCGCCCTGACCCACGGCGCGGCACACCTGCTGGGCGCGCCCGTGGAGGAGGTGGAGCTGCGGCTGGTGGCCCAGCACTACTTCAGCCACTACGTGCCGCGCTTCGGCGACGCCGGCGAAGGCGCCTACCACCTCGAGGTGCGGGTCGCCGGCGCCCCGGCCGCCGTGGACCACCACCGGCTCTTCGCCCAGCTCGACAACCGCCTCAAGCGGCTGGGCGGCATCGACGGCCAGCTGCTGACCGCCTCGTCGGCGGTCCGGGTGCTGCACGGCATGGCC
The DNA here is from genome assembly GCF_040302705.1 of Streptomyces sp. NPDC097640. Taxonomy (NCBI): domain Bacteria; kingdom Bacillati; phylum Actinomycetota; class Actinomycetes; order Kitasatosporales; family Streptomycetaceae; genus Streptomyces; species Streptomyces sp. NPDC097640. The sequence goes on along the minus strand of NZ_JBEOSB010000002.1, from coordinate 97,831 downwards.
GCCGACAGCGGCGTACGGGCGCACACGCCCGCGCCGGGCGGGCTGCCCGGCGGCTACCCGGTGCGGATACGCCGGGACGGGGCCGAACTCGACCTGCCCGAGGGCCTCACCGTGGAGCGCGCGGTGCGCATCAACGAGGACTGTCAGCGGGCCGACGGCATCGAGCGGATCGACGACGACGCGACCGTGCACTTCACCGAGCGCGAGTCGGCCGTCATGAACCGGCTCCTGGGCTACGACTGCACCAGCGTCAAGCTCGGCGACTGCCCCCATTGGGCCGATGAACTCGCCCGCAAATACGGGGAGTTCGCGACACGCTCCGGCACCTGACCGCGCCGCGCCGCGCCCCGCCGGTGCGGCGCGGCTCCCGATCCCCCTCCGTCCCACCCTGGAGAGACATCTCATGACCACCACCCCAACCACGCGGACGGTGCTCGACGACCACCGCACCGCCGACGACTTCGCGGCGCAGTACGGCACCGCGCTCGTGGACCGCTGGGACGACCTCATCGACTGGGACCGCCGCGAACGGAGCGAACAGGGATTCTTCGCGAAGCTGCTGACGGCCGCGAAGGCACATCGGGTCCTCGACGTCGCGGCCGGCACGGGCTATCACTCGGTGTCCCTCGCCCGGCACGGCTTCGATGTGACCGCCGTCGACGGCAGCCCCGAGATGGTCGCGCGGACCCGGCGCAACGCGGCCCGCCACGGCCTCACGTTCCCCGTGGTCGAGGCCGACTGGCGCACCCTGCGCCGCCATCTGGACGGCCGCTACGACGCGGTCGTCTGCCTCGGCAGCTCCTTCCCGCACCTCTTCCACGAGGCGGACCGCAGGGCGGTGCTGGCCGAGTTCCGCGAGGCGCTGAACCCGGGCGGCATCCTCATCGTCGACCACCGCAACTTCGACTCCATCCGCCGCCACCGCTATCGCAGCAGCGGCAACTACTACTACTGCGGCACGGGCGCCTCGGTCTCCGTCGCGCGCGTCGACGACCGGCTGTGCCGGTTCCGCTACGAGTTCGGCGACGGGGACGTCCACCACCTGGAGGTCTATCCGATCCTGTCCGCCGAGCTCTCCGGCCTGCTGCTGGACTCGGGCTTCGACTCGGTGCGGGACTTCGGGGACTTCCGCGAGGACTTCGACGCGTATGACGCGGACTTCATCATCCACGTCGCCCGCACGTCGTAGGGAAGGACGGCACACTGTGGCAACCGACACCCCGGTGAACCCCAAGGACACCGACCGCGCGCGGACCCTCGCCGGCTTCGCCATCACGGTGCTGCTGACCAGCTTCGTGGCGGCCACCTACGGATTCGGGTTCTACCTGTTCGCGCAGATCGTCACGGACATGCGCGAGGACCTCGGCTTCGGCTACACCGTCGTGGGCACCGTGACGGCGGCCGGGCAGCTGGGCTTCCTGCTGTTCGCCCTGCTCGGCACCTGGCTGTCCACCCGGGTCGGCGCCGGGTATGTGACCATCGGCTCGGCCGCCCTGTGCGGCCTGTGTCTGGTCCTCGTCCCGGTCACCGACAGCATCGTGGTCATCGGAATCCTGCTCACCATCATGGGCGGCACCGCCGCCTCGGTGTATGTGCCCCTGGTGGAGATCGTCGGCAAGGTCATCGACTACCGCCACCGGGGCAAGGTCCTCGGGCTCATCTCCAGCGGCACCAGCTACGGCGTCGTGGTCAACAGTCTCCTGGTGCCCGCCTTCGTGGGCGCCGGCAACTGGCGCGGCCTGTGGTACTGCGTGGGCCTCGGCACCCTGATGACCACCGCCGTCGCGACCTTCACCTTTCTGCGGCTCGGGCTCTTCCGCGGCGCCGACGGCGAGCCCGGCCACGCGCCGGAGCAGTCGGGAGAGGGCGACGAGCCCGCCGCCGACAGCGCCAGGGCGGGCTGGCGGATGGTGCTCGTCCGCTGGGTGGTCATCGTCTGGATCATCAAGTTCCTGAACGGTTTCGCCTGTATGCCCTTCCAGAACTATCTCTCCCCCTACCTGCGCGAGGAGCAGGGCTTCGACATCCACTCCGCGGCGCAGGTCTGGGGAGTCATCGGCTTCATCGGGATGTTCGCGGGGTTCGCGGTCGGCTGGCTCTCCGACCGGATCGGCGTGCGCACCTCGCTGCTGCTGTGCTACGCGATGTTCTTCGTGTCGGCGATGCTGCTCGTCCTCGCGCCGGTCCACTTCCTCCCGATGGTGTCGGGCGTGCTGTTCGCACTCGCCTTCTACCCCATCTACGGCCTGGTCCCGGCGTATGTCTCCAAGTCCGCGTCCGGCGCGGCGGCCACCGTCATCTTCGGCGTCACCAACGTCACCCAGGGCCTCGGCGGAATCGTCGGCAACTACACCGCCGGCTTCCTCAAATCCGCCACGGGCGACTTCAGGTGGTACTACGTCGTGATCGCCGCGACCACGGTCGTGCTGGGCTTCCTGGCCACGCGGCTGCCCCGCGAAGGCTCCCCCGAGAGCGCGGTGGGCAAGCGGCCCCCTCCGTCCCGAGTCGACAAGGACCTCGCCCATGCCTAGCCCCCACACCCTGTCCCCGACCCGCACCACCACCCCCGCGATCGACCGCACCCCCTTCTGCACCTGCTGCCCCGGGGCGACGGTGTGGCTGACCGGGCTGCCCAGCGCGGGCAAGACCACCATCGCGTACGAGCTGGCGGACCGGATACGCGCCGAGGGCCGCCGGGTCGAGGTACTGGACGGCGACGAGCTGCGCCGCTTCCTCTCGGCGGGCCTGGGGTTCGGCCGCGCGGACCGGCACACCAACGTCCAGCGCATCGGACTCGTCGCCGAGATCCTCGCGCGCAACGGGGTGCTGGCCCTCGTGCCCGTCATCGCGCCGTATGCGGAGAGCCGTGCGGCGGTGCGCGCCCGCCACGCGGCCTCCGGCACGCCCTACCTCGAGGTGCATGTGGCCGCACCGGTCGAGGTGTGCTCCGTACGCGATGTGAAGGGCCTGTACGCCAGAGCGGCCGCGGGCGAGCTGACCGGGCTGACCGGGGTCGACGACCCGTACGAGGAGCCCGAGTCGCCCGATCTGCGGATCGCGTCGCACACCGAGCCGGCAACGGAGTCGGCACAGGCGCTGTATGCGCTGCTCACGGAGAGGGGGCTGGCGTGACCAGGAGCATCACCCGCGTCGAGGCCGACCTGGACGGCCCGTACACGCTGTCCCATCTGAACACGCTGGAGTCGGAGGCGGTGCACATCTTCCGCGAGGTGGCGGGCGAGTTCGAGCGGCCGGTGATCCTGTTCTCCGGCGGCAAGGACTCCATCGTCATGCTGCACCTCGCCGTGAAGGCGTTCGCCCCGGCGCCGGTGCCCTTCGCCCTGCTGCACGTGGACACCGGACACAACTTCCCCGAGGTCATCGACTACCGGGACCGCACGGTGGCCCGGCACCGCCTGCGGCTGCACGTGGCCTCCGTCCAGGACTACATCGACCGCGGGGTCCTCAAGGAGCGCCCCGACGGCACCCGCAACCCGCTCCAGACGCTGCCGCTGACGGAGAAGATCCAGGCCGAGCGGTTCGACGCGGTGTTCGGCGGCGGGCGCCGCGACGAGGAGAAGGCCCGCGCCAAGGAGCGGGTGTTCTCGCTGCGGGACGAGTTCTCGCAGTGGGACCCGCGCCGCCAGCGCCCCGAGCTGTGGAACCTCTACAACGGCCGCCACGCACCGGGCGAGCACGTCCGCGTGTTCCCGCTGTCCAACTGGACCGAGCTGGACGTGTGGCAGTACATCGCGCGGGAGGGCATCACGCTGCCGGCCATCTACTTCGCCCACCGCCGCGAGGTCTTCCGGCGCACCGGCATGTGGCTGACCGCCGGCGACTGGGGTGGCCCGAGGGACGGCGAAACCGTGGAGAAGCGCCTCGTGCGGTACCGGACCGTGGGAGACATGTCCTGCACGGGGGCCGTCGACTCCGACGCCACCACGCTGGACGCCGTCATCGCCGAGATCGCCGCCTCCCGGCTCACCGAGCGCGGCGCCACCCGCGCCGACGACAAACTCTCCGAGGCCGCGATGGAAGACCGCAAACGGGAAGGGTACTTCTGACCATGACCACCACCCCGTCCGGCACCGTCGACACCCTGCGCTTCGCCACCGCGGGCTCCGTCGACGACGGCAAGTCCACCCTCGTCGGCCGTCTTCTGCACGACTCCAAGTCGGTCCTCGCCGACCAGCTGGAGGCCGTGGAGCGCGCGTCGGCCAACCGGGGCCAGGAAGGCCCCGACCTCGCGCTGCTCACCGACGGCCTGCGCGCCGAGCGCGAGCAGGGCATCACCATCGACGTGGCCTACCGCTACTTCGCCACGCCCCGGCGCCGGTTCATCCTCGCCGACACCCCCGGCCATGTGCAGTACACCCGCAACATGGTCACCGGCGCCTCCACCGCCGAACTCACGGTGATCCTGGTCGACGCCCGCAACGGCGTCGTCGAGCAGACCCGCCGCCACGCCGCCATCGCAGCCCTGCTGCGCGTCCCGCACGTGGTCCTCGCCGTCAACAAGATGGACCTCGTCGGCTACCGGGAGCCGGTCTTCGCCACCATCGCCGAGGAGTTCACGGCCTACGCCACCGAACTCGGCATCCCCGGCTGGGGGTCTGGGGGAAACCCCCAGGAAAAATGGTGTACCGCCATCCCGATCTCGGCGCTGGCGGGCGACAACGTGGTGGAGCCGTCCGCCACCATGGACTGGTACGGCGGCCCGACCGTCCTCGAACACCTCGAGGCCGTGCGCACCACGGGATCCCCCTCGCGGGAGCCGATGCGGTTCCCCGTCCAGTACGTCACCCGGCCGCGGACCGCCGAACACCCCGACTACCGCGGCTACGCGGGCCAGATCGCCTCCGGCACGCTCCGCGTCGGCGAGCGGATCGCCGTGCTGCCCTCCGGCCGTACGACGACGATCTCCGGCATCGACCTGCTCGGCGAACCGGTCGATGTGGCGCGGGCGCCCCAGTCGGTCACGGTGCTTCTCTCGGCAGACCTCGATGTGGGCCGCGGCGACCTGATCGCGCCGGCCGGGGCGCCCCCCGCGCCCGTGCGGGACGTCGTCGCCACGGTCTGCCATGTCGCGGACGAGCCGCTGGTGCCCGGCCGGCGGGTGCTGCTCAAACACACCACCCGCACCGTGCAGGCGGTCGTCAAGGACATCCCGTCCCGGCTGACGCTCGACGACCTGTCCCGGCATCCCGATCCTGGACGGCTGGTCGCCAACGACATCGGCACCGTCGTCCTCCGGACCGCTGAGCCGATCGCGTGCGACGCCTACGCCGAGTGCCGGCGCACGGGCGCGTTCATCCTGATCGACCCGGCCGACGGCACCACCCTGACCGCCGGCATGGTGGACGGGCGGCCACCATCATGAGCGACCGCCACGGGGAGACGGCCTACCGGGTCGCCGTCGTCGGGGCGGGCGCGGCGGGCACACTCGTGTGCGCCGCGCTCCTGAACGCGGCCTCCGCCGGCGGGCTGCGCGTACGGGTGGACCTGGTCGATCCCTCCCCCGACACGGGACGGGGCGTCGCCTACCGGACACCGGACCCCCGCCACCTGCTGAACGTGCCCGCCGGGCGGATGAGCGCGACCGACGACGCCGACGACTTCCGCCGCTGGCTGTCGGCGCGCGAAGGCCGTGCGGTCGGGCCCGGGGAGTACGTTCCCCGGGCCCGCTACGGCGGCTATCTGGCCGACCGGTTGAGATGTGCCGCCGCGGACGCGGCTCCGTACGGGTCCCTGCGCCGAGTGCACGACCGGGCCGAGGGGGTCAGCGCCTGCGACGGGGCGGTGCGGCTGGGCCTGCGCGGCGGCGCGGTCCTGGAGTCGGACGCGGCCGTGCTCGCGCTCGGCCAGCTGGCGCCGAGGACCGGCTGGGCCCCGCCGGCCCTGCGGGCCTCGGGCCGCTTCGTCGCCGATCCTTGGTGCCCGGGGGTGCCGGCGTCGATCCCCGGGGATCGCGATGTCCTGCTGGTGGGCACGGGCCTGACGATGTGCGACATGGCCCGGTCGCTGGTCCGGCCGGGCCGGACGGTGTACGCGGTGTCCCGGCACGGTCTGCTTCCGGCCGCCCACGCCTCGGCTCCGGCCGCACCCCTCGCCCCCGGCGCACCGCCGGAGGTGCGGTCCCTCGCCGCCCTCGAGCGCCTGGTCATGCTGCGGGCGGCGCGGGCGCGCCGCGCCTGCGGTGACTGGCGGCCCGCTCTGGACGCGCTGCGCCCGCACACCGCCGCGGTGTGGCAGCGCCTTTCGGTCGCGGAGCAGCGGGAGTTCCTGCGGACGCGGCTGCGGTGGTGGGAGGTCCACCGCCACCGCATGCCGCCCGACACCCACGCGGCCGTCCGGGGCGCGCTGGGGACGGGCGGCCTGCGGGTCCTGCGCGGGGCGCTGCGTGCGGAGGACTTCCGCGTCACCGCGTCCGGCGAAGTCCGCGTCCGGCTTCCGGCGCCGTACGCGGGCTGGACCGGGCCGCTCGGCGCCGTCGTCAACTGCACCGGTACGGAGGGCCGGGTGACCGAGGCCGCCGACCCGCTCGTCCACGGCCTCCTGGCCGCGGGCCTCGCCCGCCCCGGCCCGCACGCCCTGGGCTTCGACACGGCCCCCGACGGCCGCCTCCTGCCCGCCTTCCCGCCCGGCCCGGGAGATCCCGCGCCCCTGTGGACGCTCGGATCGCTGCGCCGCGGCAACCTGTGGGAGACGACGGCGATCCCCGAGATCCGCGTCCAGGCGAACCGGATCGCCACCGCCGTCGTCGCCCTGTTGGCGGGCCACCGCCCGGCCGAGCGGCAGCCCACCACCCCGTACCTTGCACAACCGGTCTAGCGCACCCTTCCCCCGCCCCTTCCCGGGAGGGGCGGGGAGGGGGACGAGCCCGCCGGGGCGCCGTCAGCGGAGGGGCATCGGGTCCTTGGCGCCGACCCGTGCCGCGTGCACCGCCGCGCCCTGCCCGCTCGCCGCCGAGCCGGTGCCCACCGACGCGGGCGACGAGGCGATCACGCTCGCGTTGCCGAGCGCCCGTACGGTGCCCGGGTCCAGCCGCGTCGCGCGGGAGCGGACATTGGTGCCGGTGACATGGGACCAGTGGTGGATGATCCGGTCCATGACCGGGCGCAGCTGCGAGCCGCGGGTGTAGAAGTACTCGGGCTGCTGGGTCGGCTCCAGCCGCCGCTCGATCGAGTACAGCAGCAGTGAGACGTCCGGCCCGAGCTGGAGGAACGACCGGGAGTCCTGATGAGCGTCCAGCTTGACCCGCGCGCCGAGCCGCCGCAGCCGCTCGTGCGGGGTGCTGGCGGTGGCCCGCAGGTCGCGCACCACCGGGCTCTCCCAGCTGATCGCCAGATGCAGCCAGGACAGGAAGGTCACCGCGACGAACTCCTCGTGCGCCAGCCCCGCCTGTGACGGGCCGCGCCGGTCCAGCATGACGTCGCCGATCTCCTGGACCAGGTCCTGGATGCGGAAGTCGTCCGTCGGGTTCGCGCCCGAGGTGTTGCTGGAATGCTGGATGCCAATGGACACCTCCTCCAGCAACTGCCCGAAGATCACGGGGAAGCGCTGGTTGGTGACGTCGGTGCGGTGGTACGGATACGCCCCGGGCTTGCCGCCCCGGCCGTGGTTCAGATCGAGCCCGAGCAGCCGGTGGTAGGCGTTGCGGCGGACGGCGTCCGCGTCGGGCCGCAGCTCGCCCGTGACGGCCAGCACCGACAGGGGCCCGGGGTCGCGGAAGAACAGCCGCTCGGTCTGGTCCAGCCACTGGAGGGTCTCGGCGGACGGCGTGTTGAAGTTCTCCGTGTTGAAGAAGGACACCAGGATGCGCCGGAAGATCTCCAGGATCCGGGTGTTCTCCAGCATGTAGGCGTAGACGAGATGGTCGGTCTTCTCCGGCAGCTGGATCTCGGTCTCCTGGAAGCCGGTCAGCACCCTCCGAGCATTCTCCTGGGCGTCGCGCGCGTACGCCGGGTCCCGCACGGGGAAGGACTCGCTCTTCTGCTGCCAGGTCGCCTCGACCAGCGAGGCGAGGTCGCCCGCAGTCTGCCGCGAGATGAACTCCGCCACCTGCGCGAATGTCTTCTTGGGCTGGGAAGCCGCCAGCAGGGCGCCGGCGAGTTGCATGAACACGGGTCGGTCACCTCTCGGGAGTCAGGACATCGGCGGACAGGGAGAGCCTGCGGCGGGAGACGGTGGTGTCCGGGCTGTACGTCCGGGTCTCCCCCGCCGTGTCCTTGTAGACGACGCTGCCGGTGACGGCGAAGGGGCCGGGGCCCTTCGGTATGCCCACGGGGGCCACGAGATAGCCGCCCCGGGCCAGGGTGGGCTTCGGCCCGCCCGGGTAGGTGTACCTCTCCACCCCGTCGATCCTGATCGAGACCTTGAACGCCTCGGGTTTCGACGGGGAGTTCACCACATGGGTGACGACCTGGGCCTGTGCCTCGGCCGCGTCGCTCCAGCGGGTGGTGAACGGGGGGTAGGCCGGCGTCGGCCTGCGCCCGGCGATGGCGTCGTGCGCGGTGAGGAACTCCGCGTAGAGGCTGTTGAAGGAGGCCGCTCCCAGCTTCTCCTCGTCGGTGAGCTCCTGCCGGGCCAGCCGCCGCGGCAGCAGGCGCAGCTGGTCGACGACGCCCTGAAGCGGGTTCGGGGCCGGGTCCGCCGCGGTGGCGACCGCGGTGGAGGGCTCGATCTGTTTGGGTGTGGTGCCTGTGGTGGTCATGGTCAGCCTTTCCTGCCGAGCGCCAGCAGCCAGTTCTCGAACTCGGTGCGTGCCTTATCCGCGTCGGGGCCGTCGAGTGACAGCCGCAGGCAGCCAAGAGCGAGAATCCGGAGCGGTTCCGCATCGGCCCAGTAATCGGATGTGTAGAGCGCGGGCCCGCCGCGCCGGGACAGGGCCGCGAGCTCGCCGGGCGACACCCGGCCGGGGTCAAGCAGCGCCGCGAGCGGCCGTCCGCGGAAGGCGGACGCGGACTGGCGCAGGCAGGCCCGGGCCAGCCGGGGGATCACCGGTACGGCCCGCCGCAGCGCGTCCGCGCGCTCCTTCGGCAGGTCGTCGAGCGGGTACGAGCGCAGCCAGGCGCGCTCCATGTCGTCCCAGGGCCCGCTGCCGTACCAGTCACGGCACATCGCGGCGCCGAGCAGCACGCGCAGATACGCGGGCGGGTGCGGGTCGCCCGCCAGGACGGTGGTCACGGCCTGCGGCGGTCCCGCGATGACATCGTGCAGGGCGGCCAGGGCCGCGTAGCCGGTGTGCGCGAAGGCGTACGCGTCGGCGGCGATCTCCTGCGCCCACTGCGCCCACGCGTCGGCGACGGCCTCGCCTCCCGGGCGGGCGGCGGTGTGCAGCGCCCGGGCCAGCTCCTCGTTCCAGCCGAGCTGGAAGGCGACCTGGTGGCCCGTCTCGTGGATGAGCGCGGTCGGGCGGAGCAGATTGTGCCGGGTGATCTTGATGGCCGCCACCGGGCTGATGGCCGCCGGATCCCACAGCCGCACCCCGGCACGGAGGATCGAGGCCCCCATCCCCTTGTCGATGTAGGTGAGCACCTCGGGCACGGGCTGCCCGAGCTGTGGCAGGACCGCCGTCATGCTGCGGACGGCGAGCAGGTCGCAGGCGCGCAGCAGCGCGGTCAGCCGCTGCCCGGTGCGGGTGTTGACGGCGTCGCCGTAGAAGTCGGCGACCGTCTCCACGCGCTGGATGTCGCGGCGCACCGCCACCACGCCCCGGCGCACGGCCTGTACCTCCTCGACCGAGCGGGCCCGGGCCAGCGCGCCCGCGAGCGCGCGTGTCCTCGGGCGCAACCGGTCCACGGCGCGCTGTAGTTCGGTGCGGAGGGCGATCCCGAGCCGGTGTTCCAGCGAGGCCCAGGCGGCCGCCGAGGCGAAGTTCTCCGGCTGGGCCAGGCCCTCGGTGGCGGCGGTCCAGTGGGCGAGCTGCCGGGCGGTCTGGACACGTAACGCCGCCGCGTCCGGACCCTCTTCCGGTGTGGTGTCGGCAGGCCGCGGCCGCGGATCCGTCGCGCCCGGGTGCGCGGGGGCGGGCGGGGGCACGTCGACCGGGACCGCCCGGGGTCTCGGCCGGAGCGTCTCAACCACGGTGACGGCCCGCCTTGACCTCCACCTTGGCGGCGGGCTCGGCGGCGAGCGCGGCGACGGCCCGGGACACCTCGGGCAGGGAGGGCAGCCGGCGCCCCAGGATGCCGGTGACGATCCCGACCAGCGGGGCGCCGGGCAGGGTGACGACCAGCGTGACCCCGTCCCTCGGGTCCTGGAGCGCGCGGGCGAACTCGTCGACCCGGCCCTTGAAGTACTGCGCGAACGCCTGGCTCGCCGCCCGCTTCAGCCCCTCCGCGACGGCGTCGCGCAGCCGTGGCGGAAGCGACGAGACGAACTCCTCGCCCTCGTCGGCCGGGGACAGGTGCGAGGACTGCTCGTACGCCTCGCGGAACACCCGCACATTGCGGCTCTCGCCGCCGAACAGCGCCGTCACCGTGGCCTCGGCCAGCGCGGAGCCGAGGCTGCCGAGGAAGGGGCCCACGGCGGGCGGCGTGCCCGCCGACCGCAGGATCTCCTGCGCCCGCTCCTCGGCCAGGTGGAGCGCGATGGCCAGGCTCTCCCGGCCCGCGCGGGCGTCGACGGTGAGCTGGACCTCGGTGGGCGTGCGCGGGTGTCCGGGCGCCGCGGCCCCGCCGCCCGCGCCCTGGCGCCGGTCGGCCAGTTCGATGCCGTACAGCCGCACCCCCCTGGGCAGTTGGCGCCCCTTGACGACCTTCGGGACCTTCGCCATGCCGAGCCCGGGGTGGCCGAGGAGGGAGTCGGCGGCCTGCCGGGTGAGCGGCAGCAGGGTCAGCAGCCGGGCGCCCGCGCGCCCGGCGCCGCGCTGCTCGGCGGCCTGGATCTGGCGGGCCCAGCTGTGGGCTCCGGCCTCGTACAGGTGGATCTTCAGCCGCACCGGGAAGGCGCGCACCCGGAACTGGTCCCGCAACACCGTGGCCAGCGGTGTCCCGCCGCCGGTGCGCAGCGCGGCGGCCTGCTCGGCGCCGACCTCCACCTCGAAGACGCGCGAGTACTTCTTGTAGCGCAGCGCTCCCTTGGCGCCGCGCGGCAGCGGCACCCACATGCCCTTGACCCCGGGGGCCTCGGTCTCCGCCAGGTCCTCGCGCAGGAGGGTGGAGGGGATGTTCGCGGCGGCGGCGACGTTGAACGCCTTGCCCGCGGCGACCTCGAGCCGCACCGGGTCCTCCAGCTCCTCGGCGGGGAGCTGGGCGAGCTGCCGGACGGTGTCCTCGGCGGTGGCGGCGAGCGCGCTCGCCGCGAGCCGCTCCGGCGCCTCCGCGGCGGTCTCCATGCTGAGGAGCTTCAGGCCGGTGTCGGCGATGGCGTCGGCCAGGATGCGGGCGTTGCGCGGGCCGGTGAACTTGCCGATGAGCGCGGCGAGCAGGTTGGACAGCGCCCCGACGACGTTCTGCCGCCCGGCGATCTGGACGATCTTGCGCACGATGGGCAGCGCGGCCATCACGACCGGCAGGAACTCCTCCAGCGCGGGCCGCGGATCACCGCCGTCCGGCAGTCGGCCGAGCACCTCGGTGAACCGCTCCCGGGCCTCGGCCAGCGATTCGGCCTCGGCGGCCGGGCTCTGGTGTCCGTATGCCTCGGCGGCCCCGCCGGACAGGGACTGGGCGGCCTCGGCGGCCCACGCCTCGCGCTCGCTCTCCTCGCCCGTCAGCAGCAGGCCCGCGGTGGCTCCGGCGAGTTCGAGGCTGAGCAGGGCGGCCGGGGCCGGCTCCGCGCCGAGCGCCTCGGCGGCCGGCGCCCGGTCGGCGCTCTCCGCCTCCTCCGCCTCCGTCATCGGCGCCTCGCGCAGCAGCTTCCGGGCGAGCTGGGTGGCGATCGGGCGGACCGGGGCGGGCAGCCGGCCGATGGCGATCTTCAGCACCCGCATCAGCAACGGCTGCACGATCGGGCGCAGCTGGCGCAGGATGACGCCGATGGGCATCACCTTGGCCACCGCCTTGACGCCGGTCTTGACGGCCTGGACGCCCTTCTTGGCCAGGTTCACCGCGCCGCTGACCGCCTTCTTGGCGAAGTTCTTCAGCGCTCCCAGGAACTGCTCGAAGGCGGGCGACTCCCCCACGCCGGCCGGTGGCGCCACCGACTCGAAGACGCTCTCCAGCTCGGCCTCGGTGAGCGAGCGCGTGTCCGCCTCGCCCGCGGCCTCGGCGAGCGCCTCCAGATACCGCTCCGCCTGCTCGGCAAGCGCCTCCAGATGCTCGCGCGCCGGCTGCTCCGCCGCCTCCGAGGCGGTGGCGCCCACCAGGGCGGCCGAGTGCTCGGCGTGTAACGCGGCCGTCTCCTCGAGCAGTTCGGAGAGGGCCTCTTCCATCTCGTCCGAGTAGAGCTCGGCGAGCAGTTCGCGCACCGCCTCGCTGTGCGCGTCCACGGACCCGCACCCGGTGTCGCGGGCCGCGCCCCGGAACGGGCTGTCCAGGTAGGACGCGGACGGCGCCTCGGTCCATTCCTCTTCATCGGACACGTCCCCCCGCTCTTCCGAGCGGAAGGGGGAGGTGGGTGCCCATGCCACATTGTCGGTCAGTGTCACGCTTCCCCCGTCAGTCTCAAGCGAATTACCGAACCGTTGGCGATGATAAAACGCAAGGACGGACATAGCGGCGGGATGCACATATTCCGGATGAGTGGGTCCTATGTGATCCAATAACACCGGATCACACAGGACCCGCGGACCGGGGAGGCGAACGGACCGCTCAGCGTGGCGCGGTGGCACCACCCTCGGAGGTGGGGCGCGCGGGGGCGGCGTCCGGGGCGGCGGCTTGCGCGTCGTCGCTCTTCATGGCTCTGGCCTCGCTCTTCAGGATCCGTAGCGACTTGCCCAGCGACCGAGCGGTGTCCGGCAGCTTCTTGGAGCCGAACATCACAATGACCACGATCGCCACGATCAGCAGATGCCACGGCTCCAGACCGTTGCGCAGGAACATGACCGCACTCCCCTTCCCGTCCACCCGAGATCACTTGCTACATTGCGCAACTATACAACTTTAGGGGGTGGCGTCCGCCGTCCCCTCGGGAACGGCGCGGGTGAGGGTGCACAGGATGTCGGGCAGCCACAAGGCGGTGGCCGAGCGCCACGGAAGCGGCCAGGCCACGGGCGGGAGGCGGCGGCGCAAGCGCAGCCGGGGGCGGGTGGTGGCCGTCGTACTGGTGTCGTTGCTCGTGCTGATCGTCGCCGCGGTGGGCGGGATCTACCTCTGGCTCAACGCGGACATCAAGACCTTCAGCGGGGACGGGATCAGCCGGGACCGGCCGGCCGCGGGCGCCGGCGGGCAGAACGTCCTGGTCATCGGCTCGGACTCGCGCTCCGGCGACAACAGCAGCTACGGAGGTGGCGAGGGCGACGTCGGGCGCTCGGACACCGCCTTCCTGCTGCATGTGTACGCCGACCGCAAACACGCGGTGGCGGTGTCCATACCGCGCGACACGCTGGTCGACATCCCGTCGTGCCGGCTGCCCGACGGGAAGTGGACCGAGGAGCAGAAGGACACCATGTTCAACGCGGCCTTCTCGGTGGGCGAGACGGCCGAGGGCAACCCGGCCTGCACCCAGAACACCGTCGAGAAGCTGACCGGGCTGCGCGTGGATCACACCGTCGTCGTCGACTTCGAGGGCTTCTCCAAGATGACCTCCGCGGTCGGCGGCGTCACCGTCTGCCTCCCCAAGGACATCTACCAGCGCGACCTCAGCCCGAACCGCGGCTCGCGCGGCAAGCTCCTGTTCGGCAAGGGCGAGCAGACCGTCTCCGGCCAGAAGGCTCTGGATTATGTGCGGATACGGCACGGCATCGGCGACGGCTCGGACATCGGCCGCATCAAGCGCCAGCAGGCGTTCGTGGCGAGCCTGATCAAGAAGGTGAAGTCCCAGGGCATGGACCCCACCACGCTGCTGCCGCTCGCGAAGGCGGCGACCAAGTCCATGACCGTCGACCCGGGGCTGGGCTCGGTCGACAAGCTGGTGTCCTTCGCGATGTCGATGAAGGACGTCGATCTGCACAACACCAAGTTCATCACCGTCCCCTGGCGCTACCAGGGCGCCAGGGTCGCCATCGTGCGGCCCCAGGCGGACGCGCTGTGGGCGGACCTCAAGGCCGACCGCACCATCGACGGCAAGGACGCGAGCGGGGGTTCGAAGTCCCGCAAGTCCCCCACACCGTCCCCGGCCGAATCCTCCGCGAGTGTGTCGGGCGCGGGCATCAGCGTCGCCGTCTACAACGGCACCGGCGTGACGGGGCTGGCCGCCCGCGCCGCCGAGACGCTGCGCGCCGACGGCTTCACCGTCACCGGCACCGCGACCGCCGCCTCACAGGACCACACCACCACCCTCGTCACCTACGGCCCGGGCGAGCAGGAGCAGGCGAAGACGGTGGCCCGGGTCTTCCCGGGGGCGCGGCTCCAGCCCGCCGACGCGCCCGGCATCAGCGTCACCCTGGGCCAGGACTACGCCGCGGACCCCTCCCCCAGCGCCTCGGCGCCCACCACGCTGCCCTCCGAGGTCGCCGACACGGCCCGCTCGGCCGACACCGACCCCTGCTCCGACCTCTCGTACGGATGACGACACGGAGGACGGCACGGATGACGGCCCCGCCGCCCGCTCACCACCGGCCTTCGGCGCGCCTGTCCCAGTGCGCCCTGGCCGCCGCCAGCCCCGCCGCGTACAGCGCGAGGACGGCCGTGAGCAGCAGGTAGTAGACGGGCGGCAGGGCGGTCATGCCCAGCACGGACGCCAGGGGCGACAGCGGCAGCAGCACCCCGATGACGGCGAGCGCGGTGGCGGCGAGCCGTATCGGCACCGGCATCCGGCCCTCGCCGTCCCGGCCGCCCCCGCGCAGCACGACCATCACCAGGGCCTGGGTGAGGAGGTTCTCGGTGAACCACCCGGCGTGGAAGGCCGCCTGGCCCTCGATATCGCCGGCCCCGGGCACCGCGACCATGAGCACCCCGAAGGTGGCCAGGTCGGCGACGGCGTTGAGCAGTCCGAATCCGGTGAGGAAGCGGAGCAGATCGCGCGGGCGCAGTACGGTCGGCCGCGCCAGGGCCGCCGGGCCGGGCCGGTCGAAGGCGAAGGCGAGCTGGGCGGCGTCGAAGCACAGGTTCTGCGCCAGGACCTGCGGCGGCAGCATGGGCAGAAACGGCAGCATCAGCCCGGCGGCGAGCATCGCGATGACGTTGCCGAGGTTGGAGGAGAGCGCGATGCGCAGATACGTGATGATGTTGCCGGTGCTGTGCCGCCCCGCCGCGATCGCGTGGTCGATGGCGGTGAGGTCCTTGGCCGCGAGCACGATGTCGGCGGCGTCCCGCGCCACATCGACGGAGTCGCGCGGGCAGACGCCCACATCGGCGGCGCGCAGCGCGGGAAGGTCGTTGACGCCGTCGCCGAGGAACCCGGCGGTGCGCCCGCCCTCGCGCAGCGCGCCGACGATACGGGCCTTGTGTTCGGGGGTGCAGCGCGCGAAGACGGTGGTCTTCTCGGCCAGCTCGGCCAGGGCCGCGTCGCCGAGGCCGTCGATCCGGTCGGCGGTGACCACCGGCCCGGCCAGGCCGAGTTCGCGGCAGGCGCGGGCGGCGGTGCCCGGGTGGTCGCCGGTGAGGACCTTGACGGTGACCCCGCGGCGGGCGAGGTCGCCCAGGGCGTCGGCGGCCGTCGGCCGCGGGGCGTCACGCAGCCCGACGAAGCCGACGAAGGTCAGCCCCCGCTCGTCGGACCGGCTGTACGGGCCGGGGCGGGCCGGGCGTTCGGCGAGCCCGACGGCCAGCAGCCGCAGGCCGTCGGCCGCCAGCTCCTCGGCCCGGCGCAGCAGCCGGTCCCGGCCCGCCGCGTCCAGCTCGGTGTCGCTGCCGCCGGTCCGCACCCGGGCGCACCGCCCGAGGACGTCCTCGGCCGCGCCCTTGACGACCAGGGTGTGCAGCCCCGTACGGCCGGGGCGGCGCACCACGGCGATGGAACTGCGGCGCACCGGGTCGAAGGGCAGCGCGGTGACGCCGTCGTAGTCCAGCAGGTCGTCGTAGTCCGCGACGGCCTCCAGGATCGCCTCGTCCAGGGTGTCGGGGGCGGGCAGGTCGGCCAGCTGGAGGGCCCAGAAGCTGTTGACGGCGGCCCAGTGGAGCACCGTCGGGTCGTCATGGCCCTCGGCGTCCAGGTGGCGGTCGAGGACCGGCCGGTCCTGGGTGAGGGTGCCGGTCTTGTCGGTGCACAGGACGTCGACGGCGCCGAGGTCGTGCAGCGCGGGCAGCCGTTTGACGATCACCTCGCGGTCGCGGGCGAGCCGGGCCGCGCCGCGGGCCAGCGCCGAGGTGACGACGACCGGCAGCATCTCGGGGGTGAGACCGACGGCCACCGCCACCGCGAACGGCAGCGTCTCCACGCCACGCCCGTCCAGCGCGGCCCCGGCCAGCAGCACCAGCGGCGGGGTCAGCAGCATGAAGCGGACGAGCATCCAGGAGATGCTGTTGACCGAGCGGTCGAAGGCGGACGGCCGCCGATGCCGGAGCAGCCCGCGGCGGGTCGCGGCGAACCGGGTGTGCTCGCCCGTCGCCACCACGACCGCGGTGGCGCTGCCCGACGCCACACTGCTGCCCTGGAAGCACAGGTGCGGCTGCTGGAACGGGGCCGGGCCCGCGGCGCCGGGGGCGTCCACGGCGTACTTGGGGACGGGCGCGGACTCTCCGGTCAGCGCCGCCTGGTGCACGGTCAGCCCGCTCGTACGCAGCAGCCGGGCATCCGCCGGGACCAGGTCGCCGGGGCCCAGGCTGATCACATCGCCGGGCACCAGCTGATCGACGGGGATCTCACGGGAGCGCGGCTCGGCGGACGCGGCGGCTCGGCGCCGCACGGTCGCGGTGGTGGCGACCAGCTCCCGCAGCGCGGCCACGGACCGGTCGGCCCGGTACTCCCCGCCGGCCCGCAGCACACAGCTGACCACCACCAGCACGACGATCACACAGGCGGTCCCCCAGGAGGCGACCGCCGCGGACACCAGCCCCAGGCACAGCAGCACGCTGGTGAAGGGGTCCCGCAGGCTGCGGGCGAACCGCCCCCGCCAGGAGGCCGGGCGCCGGGCGGGCACCACATTCTCCCCGCACCTGCCCAGGCGCTCCTCGGCCTCGGCCTCCACCAGCCCCCGGGGCCCGCTCCCCAGCCTGCGCAGGGTCTCCAGCGAGGTGAGTCGGGCCAGGTCCCGGACGTCCGGGGCGCCCGATGAGGCGGCCGCCGCCGTGGCCGGGCCGGCACCGCCCGAGGCAGAGCGCGTGGTGCCGGCTTCCGTGGTGTCCTCAGGCGCCCAGACCACGGACACGCTCCGCCGCCGGGTGGCCGGCGCGCTCCGCCACCTGCCCGACCAGCCACCGGACCATGGTCACCACATCCGGGTCGTCCAGCAGATACACCACCCGGCGCCCCTCGCGGCGGGACCGGACCAGCCCCGCCAGCTTCAGCTTCGCCAGATGCTGGCTCACCGCGGGCAGCGCGCCGCCGACCCGCTCCGCGAGCCCGCTCACATCGCTCTCGCCGTGCGCCAGCACCCACACGATGTGCAGCCGGGCGGGGGAAGCCAGCAGTCCGAAGGCCGCGGCGGCCTCCGCCAGCACCTCCGCGGGCGGATCCTCGCCGACGCCGTTCGCCACTGTCGCTCTCCCGTTCGCCCGACCCGATCGGCCCCGTCCGCCGAAGGCCCCAGTTTAGGTGCCCCCGCCGACAGCACCGGTGAGAGCGAGTCGCGGCGGCTACGCCTCGCCATCGCGGCGGCCCGGGCACCCGGCCGTCACCGGCGGCGCGCGACGGGGTGCGGGCAGGCCGGGGCGGCCGGGTTCCACCGGGGCCGGTCCCAGGGCGTGGAACGGCCAGGCCACCCCCTGGGCGGAGTGCGCGGGACGGTCGAGCAGCCGGTGGCAGGCGGCCCGCCGGTCCTCCTCGGTGTCCTGCGCCAGGGTGAGCTCCAGGGCGTGCGCGCGGAGCAGGTCGTGACGGTGGTACCGGCCCGGTGCCTCCTCGGTCACCAGGTGGGCCCGGCCCAGCTCCGCGAGCAGCGGCCGGACCCGCCGCTCCGGCTCGCCCAGCAGCCCGGCGGCGAGGGACGGGGCGACCTCGGGACCCGGGTGGAGGCCGAGCAGCCGGTACAGCCGGGCGGCCCGCGGGGTGAGGGAGCGGTACGACCGGGCGAACGCCGCCCGCAGATCGATCTCCGGATCGCCGCCGTCCAGCGCGTCCAGGACCCCGCCGGCGTCCCGCACCTCCCCGACCAGCGCGCCGAGCGGGAACTGCGGACAGATGGCGGCGCGTGCGGCCACGATCGCGAGGGCGAGCGGGAGCCGGGCGCACAGCTCGCCCAGCCGGTCGGCCGCCTCCGGTTCGGCCGCCACCCGGGCCGCGCCGAGGCGGCCGGCCAGGAACTCCCGGGCCTCGCGGGCCGACAGCGGGTCCAGGGTGACGGGCCGGGCGCCCTCGGCGGCGACCAGGCCGACCAGCCGGGTCCGGCCGGTCACCACGACCAGGCAGCCGGGAACGCCCGGCAGCAGCGGCCGTACCTGGGCGGCGTCCTGGGCGTCGTCCAGCACGATCAGCACCCGCCGCCCGGCGAGCACGCTGCGGTAGAGGCCGAACCGGGCCGCCCGGCCCGCCGGGATCCGCGCCCCGGGCACGCCGAACGCCTCCAGCACCCCGGCCGCCGCCTCCGCCGGGTCCAGCGCGGGCCCGTCCGGCCCGCACTGGCGCAGCGGCACATACAGCTGGCCGTCGGGGAAGTGGTCGCGGACACGGTGGGCCCAGTGCACCGCCAGCGAGGTCTTGCCCACCCCCGGGCCGCCGCCGACCGCGGCGACCGCGGTGGTCGCACCGGCCGCGAGCAGCCCGTCCAGGCTCTCCAGCTGGTCGTTCCTGCCGACGAACAGCGGGACGTCGGGAGGCAGTTGCCGGGGCACGGGCGGCTGCTCGGACAGGGCCGTCCGCCCGTCCGGCACAGGCGCCGGGACACCGTCGTCCAGGGCGCGCTCGGCCGTACCCGCCGCCGCGCCCTCGGTGGTGTCGCGCAGCAGCCGCAGATGGGTGTCGCGGAGCGACCGGCCCGGCTCGATGCCCACCTCGGACGCGAGCCGGGCGCGGGTGTCCGCGTACACCTGGAGCGCCTCCGGAGTACGGCCGCACCGGTGCAGCGCCAGCATCAGCTGCACCTGGAGCCGCTCCCGGAACGGGTGACGGCCGACCGCCTGCCGCAGCTCGCCGACGGTGTGGACGTGGCGGCCCGCCGCGAGCCGGGCGTCGAAGAAGTCCTCCAGTGCGCTGAGCCGACGCTCGTTCAGCCCGGGTCCCTCCAGCGCGCGGAGCGGCTCGGTCACCCCGCCCAGCGCGGGTCCGCGCCAGGTGTCCAGTATCGCGCGCAGCCGTTCCGCGGCCGACTCGGGGCGTCCGGCCTCGAGTTCGTCCCGGGCCCGGGCCACGGCCTCGTCGAAGGCGTGCAGATCGAGCTCGCCGGGCCCCACCACGATGAGATAGCCCGGCGCCTGCCGGACGATGGTGGCGCGGCCCAGCAGTTTCCGCAGCTCGGACACATGGACCTGGATCTGTCCGCGCACGCTGGACGGCGGGTCGTTGCCCCACACCAGGTCGGACAGCTTGCGCTCGGACACCACGCGGTTGGCGTTCAGCAGCAGGGCCGCCAGCACCGCGAGTCGTTTGGGCCCGGCCACGGGCAGCGGCCCGTCGGGACCGGTGACCGTCACGGGGCCGAGGAGCAGGTAGCGCATCTGGCGTTCTCGTCTTCCATGCTCCGGCGGAAGGGTCCGCCGTCGGCCCGGGCTAACCGGCCGACCCGGCCCTGGCGTCCGGCGTCCCGCCCCCGCGCCGCCGGCGTGCCACCTCGCGGCGGTAGCCGCCCGGCCGGTCGTCGCGCCGGACCGCGAGGGCGTCGGCGATCATCTGCCGGGTCTCCTCCAGGTTATCGGAGTCGGCCGCCACGAACTCCAGTTGACGCAGCGTCTGGCTCTGGTACGCCTCGGACGGCACCGGCTGCACGGCGAACAGCGGGTATCTGCGGGAGAGGCGGACCACCTCGTCGGTGCGGCGGAACCGGAGGTTGCCCACGAGCGGTCCGTGCCACCAGCCGGACTCGATCAGCCCGTCCTGCACCTCGTACGTCAGGCTGCCCGGCAGATTGGGCACGCCCCGCACCAGCAGGCTCCACTCCGGCGGGGTGCGCGCGACCAGGCCCGTCCACACCTGGAGCAGCCCGGGTTCGGGGGCCACGGAGAAGACCGGCAGGCCGAGCACGGGGTCGTCGTCGGGCGCCTCGCCGTCCCGCACCCGCAGCATGGTCTGGGCCGCCACCTCGGTCAGCGGCAGCCAGTCGGGACAGCCTTCGGCGAGCCAGCGGAAGGAGGTCCCGTCCCACTTCACAAAGCAGTCCAGCGGCGGGTAGAGGTACCAGCCGTACCCGGAGGCGGCGCGGAACGGCTCGCAGAAGGAGACGGCGCGGAACGCGGCGGTGCCGAGCGCCGCGGGATCGGCCACGGTCGGCGGAACGGCCCCGTCGAAGCAGGAGCGGAACGAGAAGAGCGTCATGAGCCGGGTGTTGCCTTCTTCCTCGAGCTTCCTGCGGCTTCCTGGAGCTTCCTCAAGCGTCGGCGGACCGGACGGCCTTGAGCGCCGAGCGGCGGTCAAGGCCGTCCGGGGAGCGTGCTCAGCGCCGGGCGCCGCGCACCGCGTCGACGAGCTCCGAAGAGCTGCGCGCGGCCGGCCAGCCGAGGCTCATCCGGACCGGAACCACCAGCGCGTCCCGCAGAACCGTCGTCTCCACGGCGGAAGCCGGCGCCTTTCCAGCCGTCTTTGCGTTCCCCATGACAAATCCTCCTACGGTGGTGTACCAGGGCTTGCCCGACCATGCTGGCGCACGTCACTTCGCGTCCGCTTCGAAAGCACTTTCTTTTTCCTCCGGCGCCGCGGAGCGTTGGCGGCCGCGGACGGGCTCGGTGCCATGTCGCCCTCCTGAGCGGGCGCGTCCCGCCCCTAGCATGGCGGCAGCCGAACACATCGCGATCGGAGTCCGATGAACGCGCTGCCCCTCGCCGGAATCACGGTGATCGCCTGCGAGCAGGCCGTCGCCGCGCCACTGGCCACCCGCCATCTCGCCGATCTCGGCGCCAGAGTCATCAAGGTCGAGCGACCGGGCACCGGGGACTTCGCGCGGGGCTACGACGAGACGGTGCGCGGCATGTCGAGCCACTTCGTGTGGCTCAACCGGTCCAAGGAAAGCGTCACCCTCGATCTCAAGCACCCCGACGCCAGGGAGGTCGTCCACCGCCTGATCGCGGGCGCCGATGTGTTCATCCAGAACTTCGCCCCCGGCGCCGCCGAGCGGCTCGGCCTCGGCGCCGGGGAGCTGCGCGCCCGGCATCCCCGTCTCATCGCCTGTGCCATCTCCGGGTACGGCTCCAGCGGTCCGTATCGCGACGCCAAGGCCTACGACCTGCTCATCCAGGCGGAGGCCGGTCTGGTGTCCGTGACCGGCAGCGAGGAGACACCGGCGAAGAGCGGAATCCCGGCGGCCGACATCGGCGCCGGGATGTACGCCTTCTCCGCCATCCTCACCGCCCTGTACGAGCGGGAACGCACCGGCGTCGGCGCGGCGCTGGAGATCAGCCTGCTCGACTCGCTGGTGGAGTGGATGGGTTATCCCTTCTACTACGCGGAGTACGGCGGAACTCCCCCGGCGCGCACCGGAACCAGCCACGCCGCCATCGCCCCGTACGGCACCTTCACCGCGGGGGACGGCACCGACATCGTGCTCTCCGTGCAGAACGAACGTGAGTGGGCGGCCTTCTGCCGACATGTACTGGACCGGCCCGAGCTGGCCACCGACGAGCGCTTCGACACCGGGAGCCGGCGGGTGGCACACCGCCGTGCGCTGGAGGAACACATCGCCGAGGTGTTCTCCGGGCTGACGGGAGAGCAGGTCCAGCGGCGCCTGGCCGCGGCGCGGATCGCCCACGCCCGACAGCGCGAGGTCACCGAGATCGGCGCGCATCCGCAGCTCGTGGCGCGGGACCGGCTGACCGAGGTGGGGTCGCCGGTCGGGCCGCTGACCGCCGTGCTGCCGGCCATCGGGCTGCCGGGACGCCCGGCGCGCATGGACCCGATCCCGGCGCTCGGGGAGCACACGGACACCGTCCTGGAAGAGCTGGGCTACGACAGCCGGGCCCGGGACCGGCTGCGCGCCGAGGCAGCCGTGTGACAGCGGTCGCGCGCATGGTGAGTACGACCGCTGTCAGGGTTTCGAACGTCAGGGTTTCGAACGTCAGGGTCTCTCAGTCGGCGGGCCGCAGGACGAGGCAGGTCGTCGTGGCATGGGCGATCAGCTTCCCCTGCTCATCCATGACCCTGCCCTCGGCCGTGGCGGTGCGGCGGCCGGCGTGGATGACGGACCCTTCCGCCGTGAGGGTCTGTCCGCCGGTGTGGGCGGCCCGGATGTAGTTGACCTTGAGTTCGAGGGTCGTGAAGCTGACACCGGCGGGGAGAGTGGTGTGCACGGCGCAGGCCATGACGGAGTCCAGGAGGGTGGCCGCGATGCCGCCGTGGACGGCGCCGAGGGGGTTGGCGAAGTCGGGCCGGGTGTCGAGGGAGATGACCATGCGACCGTGTTCCACCTCGTCGAACCGCATGCCGAGCAGCCGGCCGATGGAGGGGATGTCGGTGGGGCGCTCGGACTGTATCCAGCGCATCAGTTCCAGGCCGGACAGCGCGGCGAGATCGGTGGTGGACACGGGTGGCTCCTTGCTGTGGTGGTGGCGCGAGTCGCCGGTATCAGCCCAGGGGGCTGGTGGTGTCACGCAGGGCGGCGAGGACGGGGGCGTACATGCGGGCCTTGATGGTGCCGAGGGTGTCGCCCGCCTTGCCGGTCTGGGCCCGGGCGATCTCGAGGGCGGTCCCCCGGACGGCGTCCTCGTCGACGGCGCGGTCCGCGATCCCGGCGGCCGCGGCGTCGTGGCCGCCGAATCGGCGGGCGGAGACCATGGCCTCGTGCGCGGTCTGCGGGGCCAGCCGGGCCTGGATGAGGGCGGACATGCCCGGGGTGAAGGGGATGTTGATGTCGGCTTCGGGCAGACACCAGTAGCCGCGGTCGGCGCGCATCACGCGGAAGTCATGGGCCAGGGAGAACATGGCTCCGGCGGCGAAGGTGTGCCCCTGGAGCGCGGCCACGGTGACCACCGGGAGGGACAGCAGGCGCGCGAGGAGCTCATGGACGGAGACGACATAGTCCTGGTGCTGGTCTGCGTGGGCGAGCAGCCAGTCCAGATCCAGGCCGTTGGAGTAGAACTTGCCGGTCGCGGCGGTCACCAGGGCCCGGGCCCCTTCCGTCTTCTCCACGGTGTCCAGAGCGGCGTTGACGGAGGCGATCCAGTCGGGGTGGAAGCGGTTCTCGTCCGTCCCGAGGTCGAGGACGAAGACATCGTCCTGGCGGTCGAGTGTGGGCATGGGGCTCCCTCAGGCTGAGTGGGGTCCGGGGCGGGTGGATCCGGGGCGGGTGAGCTGCGGGGTTCGTCGTCGGTCGCCACGGCCGCCGCCAGGGTCGGGCAGCCGAATTACTTACCGGTAAGTTATGCCGTACGTCATAGACCACGCAAGAGCCGCCGCCACCAGGCCGGACACCACTTGTTCGACGCGGGTCGTACTATGGCCTCATCGCGCCCCAGCCACCCCGAAGGAGTCGCCATGGCCCGCGCACGAAACTCTTCACGGACCGTGGAGCACCCCTCCATGGAGGAGATCTCGCTCCAGCAGCTCCTGGAGGCACTGGCGGATCCGGTGCGGCGCCAGGTGGTGTCCCAGCTGGCCCGGGCCGGCGAGGACCTGACCTGCGGCACCTTCGACGCGCCGGTGTCACGGTCGACGCTGACCCACCACTTCAACGTGTTGCGGGAGGCCGGCGTGATCCGGCAGTACTACGTGGGGACGGCCAAGATGAACACGCTCCGCGCGGACGAGATGGAAGAGCGCTTTCCCGGCCTGCTGTCGGCACTGGTGGCCGCGTCCACCCTGGAAGCGGGGGCACCCGCACCCCCGCGCACACCCTCGTGACGTCCGACCGCCGGACACCCCGACCTGGACGGCCGGATGGGGGCCGTCCAGGTCGCGTGGCACCTACGCGCTGTTGACCGCCTTCGGCATCGGGCCCGCTGCCCGCTGGCGCGGTATGACCAGGCCGAACTCATAGCTCAGCGCCACGGCCTGGGCCCGGCTGCTGATTTCCAGCTTCCCCATGGCGCGGTTGAGATGTGTCTTCACCGTCGCCTCGCTGATGTGGAGCATCTTGGCGACGGTCACGTTCCCATGCCCCTTGGCGACCAGCTTGAGCACCTCGGCCTCGCGCATCGTGAGCGTGGCCAGCCTCGATCCGTCGTATTCGAGCGGCGTGGTGCGATGGGTGCAGATGTCGATCAGGCGCGACATCACACCGGGCGAGAAGACCATATTGCCGCGGGCGGCGGCCGTGACGGCCGCGGTCATCTGATCCGCGGGGATGTTCTTCAGGAGAATACCGCGGGCCCCTATATGGAGGGCCGAATATATGTCGTTGTCATCCACGGTCGACGTCACGAGAAGCGCGTTCGGCGCGTTCTCCGGGGCGGCCTCCAGGATGCGCTGGATGGTCTCCGCCCCGCCGAGATCCGGTAGATCGGTGTCGATGATGACGATGTCCGGCCTGACGCTCGCGGCCAATGCGCAAGCGGATTCGCTGTCCGCGGCCTGAGCCACGACATTCAGCCCCGACACCGCGTTCAACAGCGCGGAAAGCCCAAGCCTTGTCCAGGGATGTGCGTCCGCGATGAGTAATGTGGTCTCCACATCGCTCTTTCCCCCGCTGATCAAATTGTCCTCCTCCGGGCCGCACCGGCCGGCCAGGCGTCGGAAACCCACACTTTGGCCCGGCAGCCGAGGCAGTCAGCATTCCAGTCTCGACGGAGAATGCAGAGATTACTTTAGGTAATCACCGAACAAAGATCCTGGCACGCGTCGGTGGCACGCGCAAGGAAAACCCGTCCACACATGTCAACGGGCCGCGCATAAGTCGGCGGAAGTCAGGCATTCCAGGTGCACAGGTGATGAAGGACGCGGATGGGGCTCTTGCCGCGTCCTCGAGGAGGCCGCGAACGGGGTCGTGGCCCCGCCGGCTCCCCGAGAGCTTCGCGGGCGCCGACAGGCCCGCTCAGCGCGGTCACGGCGGCTTCCACTCCATGCGGTAGCCAAAGGGATCCACCGCACCGGCGGCCCAATGCCGGACAGCGGGCGACAAACCCAATTCCACCAGCAACAACGCATGGTGCTGACATATCGTCTCACACACCACCGGACCGGCCCACCCCGGCCCGACTCACCATGTGGGAGTACAGGAGGAGTGGATACGGTCGAGGGTGGACTATCGGCATCCGCAGAGAGTGCAGTTACGGCTACACCGACCGCTGTATGTTCGCCATTGGCCAGGTTGATACGTTCAGCAGCACGCCATTGTTCCCCCGCTGGGGAGAACACGCAGGTGGAGGTTTCCGTTACGTGAGCTTGCCTCGTGTCACCAGTGGAACGTTGTCTATCGCCCGGTTCACGTTTGCCTCAGGAGAGTCGGCCGAATTCCTGAGCCCTGTCGATTCCGACTTCGAAGCGGAGCCGGCCGTGGAGGGACACCAGCCGTCGCCGGGCGGAAATGCGCAGGACGCCCCGATCGGGATCGCCGCCGACTGGCTGACCGGTGTCTGGCAGCAGTGCACGGCCAGGTCTCCCGCACTACCGCAAAGTCCAGATGGGAAGTAACGAACGTGATCGAAGTGAAGACGTCCACGGACCTGGACGTGATTGTCGACATCCTCACTGCGGCATTCCTTGAGGACGATCCGGTCGTGAGGTGGCTGATACCGCCCGGCACTCCGGAGCGGGAGCGTCACCTCCGCGGCTTCCTGCGCGCCTGGGTGAGATTCATGCTGGACCACGAGGGGACCGCCATCGTCACCTCGGACCACGGTGGTGTCATCGTGTGGGAGCCCTACGAGAGGAAGACCCCCATCCCCCCGGCGGACGAGGAGGCGTTCCTCGCCGACATCTCCGCTTCCACCGGCCCCGCGGAGAAGCGCTGCCTCCAGCTCATCGAACTGCTGGACACGCACTACCCGGACGACCTTCCGCCCCATGGGCATGTCGCGCTCGCCGCCGTCCGCCCGGACCGGGGCATGGAGGTCCGGACCACCCTCACGGACGAGCTGGTGCGCCTGTCCCTCAGCCTGGACCTCGGGGGCTACTGCGAGGCTTCGTCCGAGCGGAACGCCCTGCTGTGGGAGCGGCTCGGGATGAAGCGCCGCGGTGAGCCGATCCGGCTGCCCGAATCCGATGTGGCCTTGATCCCCATGTTCATTCCTCCGCCCGGGTACCAGGGCTGAGCGTCACTGCCCCGGCAATGACCGGCTCAAAGGGGGGCCTGTTGATGCGTGAAAACCCAATCCACAGCTATCGGCTCTACATCGCGGGCAAGGACATCGAGGGCGACGGCTGGGTTTACACCGTCAGTGCGCAGTCACTGCTCGAAGACGTGTTCACGAGCGTCAGCCTGAAGCGGGATCTGGAGCGGAACGCCGAATCCGCGGCGGCGGAGCACCCGTATGTGGTGGGCCGCTGCGCCGTGGCGTCCGACGCCGCGATCGATCTGGCGACCGAGGCCGCGGCATCGGCCGCGCCGGGCTGGGCGGCGGTCCCGCTGGAGCGCCGGATGCGGCTGGGCACCCTGTTCCGGGAGGAACTCGCCCGCCGCCAGGACGAGTTCCTGGAGCTGCTGGTCGCCGAGGGGCACCCGGTGAGCCTGGCCCGCTGGGAGCTCAGCTGTCTGTTCCAGGTCTACAGCGAGGAGAGCCTGGGCTGGTACCGGGAGCGGATGCACACCGAGTTCGAGCACGCCGGGCGGCGGCTGATCGTACGCCGCCGGCCCGACGGCGTGGTCGCGTTCAACCCGCCGCAGAACGCCCCCGCGCCCAGCGCCGCCCTCGCGGTGCTCGCCCTGATGGCGGGCAACGCGGTCGTCGTACGCGCTCCCCGCTCCATCGCGCTGTCCACCATGTGGGTCCTGCGCGACGTGGTCGCGCCGCTGCTCGACGAGGTCGGGGCACCCCCCGGAGTGCTCAACGCGGTCTGCTCCAACCCGAAGCAGACGCTGGACCGGTGGATCGAGAGCCCGCTCATCGACGACATCTTCTACATCGGCGGCAGCGAGGAGGGCCTGCGCTTCCAGGAGCGGTGCGTGGCACACGGCAAGAAGCCGATCCTGGAGCTGGCCGGCAACGACACCATCGTGGTGTGGAAGGACGCGGACCTGGAGCGCGCCGCCGAGGCGATCCGCGAGTCGTTCTACGGGTCCGGGCAGATCTGCATGGTGCCCAACCGCGTCCTGGTGCACCCCGCCGTCGCCGACGACCTGATCGCCGCGGTCAAGGAGCAGGCCAGGACCGTACGGCCCGGCTATCCGGAGGACGAGGGCGTGCTGCTGTCCCCGGTCCGCCGCAGCGAGCGTTTCTTCGGACTGCTCCGGCAGGCCCTGGACAACGGCGCGGAGCTGGTCACCGGCGGCAGGCGCACCGAGCTGGACGGCACCCCTTCGGAGACGGGCGTCTTCCTCGAACCCACCGTGGTACGGGTGAACGGGCTCCCCGGTGCGCGCCGGTTCGACGTCGTACGGCAGGAGACGTTCTTCCCGCTGCTGCCGATCGTCGTCCCGGAGCCCGCGGGTGACGACGAACTCCTCGACGGCTTCGTCGAGTTCGTGAACACCAACGACTACGGGCTGCGCAACTCGCTGTGGGCCGGGTCCGAGGTCGTGATCGCATCCTTTGTGCAGCGCGTGGTCAACGGCGGCCTGCTGAAGATCAACGATTCGCACATCGGCTTTCTGCCCTATCTGCCCAGCCACGGCGGTACCGGCCTGACCGGGGGCGTCTTCGGCGAGGCCAACTACCCGATGCTCAAGACGTCGCACCTTCAGGGCGTGTCCATCGCCCGGGACGTCAGCCCGCGTGAGGCGGTCTTCGGGGCCTGATCACCCATCGTTCCCACTGCTCTGACCCACCACCGCGCAATCCGGAGGAAGTTGCCCGTGACCGTGATCCAGGGAGCCCGGGTCGACACCGAGGAGGAGATCCTCAGCCTGTACCGCGCCCACCTCAGCAAGGGGCGAGCGACCCTCGCCGAGCTGTTCGGCAGCCATATGGAGGTGGAGTCCTCCGGGGCCTGGCTGACCACCAGCGACGGCGAGCGGTTTCTGAACGCCGGCGGATACGGCGTGTTCATCATGGGCGCCCGGCACCCCATCGTCATGGAGGAGGTGGAGCGCCAGCTGCGCACCCACCCCACCGCCACCCGCATCCTGCTGGAGCCCACCGTCGCCCGCGCGGCCGAGGCGCTGGTCTCGGTCATGCCCGAGGGTCTGGACCGGGTGCACTTCGCGCTGTCCGGCGCCGAGGCCGTCGAGACCGGCCTCAAGCTGGCCCGCGCGGGCGGCCGCAGGCGCACCGTCGCCATGCTCGGCGGCTACCACGGCAAGACGCTCGGCGCGCTGTCGGCCACCTCCAAGGAGGTCTACCAGGCGCCGTTCCGCCCGCTGCTCCCCGATGTCCGGCATCTGCCCTTCGGCGATCCGGAGGCGCTGGAGGCGGAACTGCGGGCGCACCCCGGCGAGGTGTGCGTCATCCTCGAACCCGTCCAGGGCGAGGGCGGCGTGATCGTCCCGCCCAAGGGCTATCTCAAGCGCGTCGAGGAACTGGTGCGCGAGTACGACGGCTTCCTCGTCCTGGACGAGGTGCAGACCGGCTTCGGCCGGCTCGGCGAGTGGTGGGGCGCCGACACCGAGGGCGTGGTCCCCGACGTCCTGCTCACCGGCAAGGCCCTCGGCGGCGGCGTGCTGCCGGTGTCCGCGGCCGTGGCCACCCGCAAGGCGTTCCGCCCGTTCGACAAGGACCCGTATGTCCACACCGCCACCTTCTCGGGACAGCCGCTGCTGATGGCCGCCGTCCAGGGCGCCGTCCGGGCGGTCAAGGAGGAGCGGCTGGTGTCCCGCTCCATGGACCTCGGCGCGCGGCTGCTGTCGCGGATCTCCGAGATCGCCCACCGCAACATCCCCGGTCAGCTGGTGGAGGTGCGCGGCCGGGGCCTGCTGATCGGCGTCGAGCTGGTCGAGGCGGGGCTGGCGGGCGAGCTGCTGATCGAGCTGTTCAACCACGGAGTCGTCGCCAACCACTCGATGATCGGCAGTTCGGTGGTGCGCTTCACGCCGCCCGCCACCCTCACCGACGGCGATGTGAACTACTTCCTCGACTCCTTCGACCAGGCCACCCGCGCTCTGCTCAGCGGCTCGGCCACCATGCCGGAAGGCGGTAACTGATCGTGCGGCACGTGGAACTGGACGCCGTGGTGCGCTCCGAGAAGGCCGGACATGTCTTCGAGAACGTGGTCCAGTGGGAGAGGTACCCGCAGCTCGCCCCGCATGTGCGGGCGGCCACCGCGCACAGCGCGTTTCCCGCGGCAAAGGGCAGCTCCAGCTGGGAACTGCACTTCCGCAGCGGGCTGCTGCGCTGGACCGAGGAGGAGCGGTTCGTCCCCGAGCGCGGCGAGATCCACTTCGAGCAGACCGACGGCGACTTCGACAGCTTCGCGGGCCAGTGGCACATCACGCAGAGCGGCGACGATGTCCTGGTGCGCTTCGAGGCCGACTTCGACTTCGGCATCCCGAGCCTCGAGGGGATTCTCGACCCCATCGCCGAGCGGGTCATCAAGGAGACGGTCGCCTGGGCGGTCACCGGGCTGTTCGACCGTACCGAGATACGCGGTGACATCGCCCTGAGCAACCCCGAGGCCGCGGTCACCGGCGGCGCGTAGGTCCCGCCCGGACGCGTAAGGAGAACGCGCAGCTATGAACAGGCCGTTGGAGGGCGCCGGCGGCGGCCCGCCCGCGTCCGTGATCGCCGGCATCGGGGCGTACGTCCCACCGAACCCGGTGACCAACCACGACCTCTCGCTCCGCCTGGACACCTCCGACGAGTGGATCCGCAGCCGTACCGGCATCTCGTCCCGGCACATGGTGCTGCCCGGGCAGGCCACCTCGGATCTCGCGGTCGAGGCGGGCCGGCGGGCGCTGGAGTCGGCGGGGCCGGAACACGCGGAACGGGCGGACGCGGTGGTGCTCGCCACCGCCACGCCCGACCGGGCGTGCCCGGCCACCGCGCCCGAGGTGGCCTGGCGGCTGGGGCTCGGCACGGTCGCGGCCTTCGACGTCTCGGCGGTGTGCTCGGGCTTCCTGTACGGGCTGGCCACCGCGACCGGGCTGATCGCGGCGGGCACGGCCGACCGCGTCCTGCTGATCGCCGCGGACGCGTTCACCACCCTCGTCGACCCGCGGGACCGCTCCACCGCGGTGATCTTCGCCGACGGGGCGGGGGCCGTAGTGCTGCGGGCGGGCCGCCCGGACGAGCCCGGTGCGGTGGGGCCCGTCGTCCTCGGCAGCGACGGCTCGCTCGCCGGTCTGCTCGAGGTGCCGGGCGGCGGATCCCGGCAGCGCGCCTCGGGCGAGCCCGCCCAGCCCGGCGACGAGTTCCTGCGGATGGCCGGGCGCGACACCTACCGGCACGCGGTGGAACGGATGGCGGACGCGTCCCGGCGGGCGGTGAAGGCGGCCGGCTGCGGCCTCGCGGACATCGACCGGCTCGCCGCCCACCAGGCCAACGCGCGCATCCTCACCACGGTCGCGGAGCATCTCGGCATCCCCGAGGACCGGCGGCTCTCCAACATCGACCGCAACGGCAACACCGTCGCCGCCTCCATCCCGCTGCTGCTCGCCGACTCCGCCGCGGACGGCAGCCTGGCCGCCGGCCACCGGGTGCTGCTCACCGCGTTCGGCGCCGGGCTGGCCTGGGGCGCCGCGACCGTCCACTGGCCGGACGTCACACCCGGCTGACGCCCCAGGACACCCCTGTACGTCCCGCAGTACGTCCCGCAGTACGTCCCGCTGTACGTCCCTCGGAAGGAACCCGCCATGTTCGACACCCTCAAGGAAATCCTGGTCCATAAGCTCAAGGTGGCGCCCGAGCAGGTCGTCCCGGAGGCCACCAGGGACGATGTCGAGCTCGACTCACTGGCCGTCGTCGAGCTCTCCCTCGTCCTGGACAAGGAGTTCGGGATCGTCGTCAGCGACGACGAGCTGCTGGAGATGCCCACGATCGGCGACATGGCGCGCCTGCTGGAGGAGCGGAGCGCGAAGGTCTGATGGGCGGTCACGACATCGCCGTCACCGGACTCGGCCTGGTCACCCCGGGAGGCATCGGGACCGGGCCGAGCTGGCAGTCGGCACTGGACGGGCGGTCCGCCGCCGCCGTCGACCCGGAGCTCGCCGGCAACCCGGTGCGGATCTCCTGCCGCGTCCCGGGCTTCGACCCGGATCGGCTGCTCGGCGGCCGCCGGGCCCACCGGCTGGACCGCTTCGTGCAGTTCGCCGTGGTGGCCGCCCGGGAGGCGATCGCCGACGCCGGGCTGGACCCGGCCACCTGGGACGGCGGCCGGGTCGGCGTGGTCCTCGGCTGCGCCGACGGCGGCCCCGCCACCAGGGAGGCGCAGCACCGGGTCCTGCTGGAGGAGAGCCCCGCCTGGGTCTCCCCGCTGCTGCTGCCGATGCAGCTGTCCAACATGGTCGCCGGGCAGACCGCCATCGAGTTCGGGGCCACCGGCCCCAACCTGGTCGTGGCCACCGCCTGCGCGTCCGGCGCGAGCGCCATCGGCACCGCCCGCGACCTCCTGGCTCTCGACCGCTGTGACATCGTCATCACGGGCGGCAGCGAGGCGATGATCACCCCGCTGAACATGGCCGGATTCGCCAAGATGGGCGCCCTGTCCAAGCGCGAGGACGACCCGGCCACCGCCTCCCGGCCCTTCGACGCCGACCGCGACGGCTTCGTGGCGGGAGAGGGCGCGGGCGTGCTCGTCCTCGAACGGGTCGCCGACGCCCGCGCCCGCGGTGCGCGCGTACGGGCCAGGGTCATGGGCTACGGCGCGACCGCCGACGCCCACCACATGTCCTCGCCGCACCCGGACGGCGTCGGCATCGAGGCGGCGCTGCGCGCGGCGCTCGCGGACGCCGGCGCCGGTCCGGGGGACGTCCAGCACGTCAACGCGCACGGCACCGGCACGCCGCTGAACGACCTGGCCGAGGGCCGTATGCTGCACCGCGCGCTGACCGCGGACCCGCTGGTGACCTCCACGAAGGGCGTCACCGGCCATCTGCTGGGGGCGGCCGGGGCGGTGGAGGCGGCGTTCACCGTGCTGGCGGTCGAGCGACAGCTGGTGCCGCCCACCGCCGGTCTGTTCACGCTCGACCCTCGTCTCGACATCAAGATCCCCACCACCCCGACCGCCACCCGTATCGATCTCGCCGTCTCCGACTCCTTCGGCTTCGGAGGCCAGAACGCGGTGCTGGCGATAGCGAGGGCGTAGGCCGACCGATCCGGCCAACCGCCCAGGCCACCCGATCGGGCCGACCCCTCAGGCCGACGCCTTGGCCGCCTCCTCCGGGGACAGCCGGGGCCGCGCGACCGCCGCCCGCAGCCGGGCCTTCGACGCCGGGTCCGCCGGGCGGCGGGTGTGCCAGTCGGTGACCGCCTGATAGGCGGCCACGACCTCCAGCAGCCGGTCCTCCTCGTAGGGCTGGCCCCCGAGGATCGCGCCGACGGGCACACCGCCGGCGTCGAACCCGATCGGAAAGCCGATCTCGGGCAGCCCGAGGATGTCGAACGGCACGGGGCCGGTCTGGAGCAGCACGTCGCAACGGTTCAGGACGCCGTCCAGCACCTCCCGCAGCAGGTGGTTCTTGGCGCGCTGGGCGGTGAGCCACTCGTCGCCGGACAGCATCAGGCCCTGGAGCCACGACAGCAGCGAGACGCCGAACTTGGCGGGGTCGGTGCGCAGCCAGTGGCGGAACGGCTCGGTGCGCTCGACGAGCCGGGCCGCGTTGAAGGTGCCGGTCAGCAGGTTCCAGTCGGCCGGGTAGGCGATGTCGACGAGCGTCAGGCCCTCGATCGCGTCCAGCCGGTCCAGGAGGGCGCCGCGCAGTTCCTTCTGGCCGCTGAGGAAGTCGGCCGGGACGCCCACCTTGGTCGCCCGCCGCAGCCGTACCTTCCCTCCGCGCGCGACGACGGGCGTCGCGGCCCGTATCAGATCCGGCAGCTCCGGCAGCCCGAGGGTGCGCGGATCGGCGTTGTCGGGGCCCGCCATGACCTGGAGCATGATCGCGGCGTCCAGGGCGTCGCGGGCGAGCGGCCCCGAGTGGTCGCGCGTGGAGGACAGCGGGATGACGCCGTGGATGGAGACCCGGCCCATGGTGGGCTTGAGTCCGGTCAGGTTCTGCTGGTTGGAGGGCAGCACGATCGAGCCGCCGGTCTGGGTGCCGATCGAGGAGGACGCCAGGCGGGCGGCGACCGCGCAGGCGGGCCCGGTGGAGGAGCCGCCCGGGTCGACGGAGGGGTCGTTCGGGGTCCAGGCGTTGACCGTGGTGACGGTCCCGTTCGGCTTGGTGGCCCGGGTGGTGGCGAGCGGCCCCATCTGCCCCTTGCCCAGCAGGATCCCGCCGGCCGCGGTCAGCCGGGCCACGGCGGTGGCGTCCTCGTCCGGCACGAAGTCCGCGAAGATGGACGAGTTGCAGCGGGTCGGCACACCGGCGGTGAAGTAGTTGTCCTTGACGCACAGCGGGATGCCGCGCAGCACCCCGCCGCCGTGGCCGCGGTCGGCCTTGCGCGCCGCGGCGAGCGCGGTCTCGCCGGTGACCTCGGCGTACGCCTGGTATGTGGAGTCGTGGCGCTCGATCCGGTCCAGGTATGCCTCGGTGAGCGCGGTGGAGGTGAGCTTTCCGCGCCGTATGAGCACGGCCGCCTCGGCGAGGGTGGCCTCGGAGGGGTCGTCGAGCGCGGCCCGCCGTACGTCGACGTCGGGGACGCGCGGCGCGGCGGCGCCGGTCGGCGAGGGCGCCGACTTGGCGGGCGCGGCCTGGGCGGGTGCGGCCTGGGCGACCATGCCGCCGGCGGCCGCGGCGGCCGAACCGGCCAGGAAGACACGTCGGTTGACTGCTCGGCTCATCGCTCGCCCGCCTTCCCGGTCCACGCCTCCGTGATCGACGGGTACAGCAGGGGAGGCGAGGCCTGCTGGGCGTACTCGGCGCTCCGGGCGGGCGGGGCCCAGCCGGCTATCGCCCCGGGGGTGGCGGCCACGAACGACCGCAGCGAGGCGAGCACCTGGTCGCGCGTCGGCACTCCGGTGCCCACGTCGAACACCTCGGGGAGCAGTGAGAGGTCGAAGCCCGCCAGTGCCAGGCGGGTCCGGACATAGGCGTCCAGCTGCTCGGTTGTGGGAATGCTCAAGGAAACTCCATGATCGGCTGATTCGTCCCCGGACTTCATCACCCGGTCGTGAACACCCCATCAAGCCGCTGTTTCACCGAAGTTACTGTATATAACCCCTACT
This sequence comes from Streptomyces sp. NPDC097640, assembly GCF_040302705.1. NCBI lineage: Bacteria > Bacillati > Actinomycetota > Actinomycetes > Kitasatosporales > Streptomycetaceae > Streptomyces > Streptomyces sp. NPDC097640. Next base: position 63,259 of record NZ_JBEOSB010000002.1, on the reverse strand, counting down.
CGAGGTCCAGGACCGCCGCGACCAGGCTGTCGGTGTCCAGCCCGTGGTGCCGGTACACCTCCTCCAGCGAGCCGGACTGGCCGAAGCCGGTGACCCCCAGGGTCGTGGCGGGCACGCCGTGGATCGTGGCCAGGAACGCGAGCGTGTGCGGGTGCCCGTCCAGGACCGTGAGCAGCGGCGTCGCCCGTGAGGTGGGGAAGACCTGGTCGAGGATCCAGCTCGGCGCCTCCTCACGGCCCTGCCGGGCGCGCAGGGCCTGGAACAGCAGCCCGGGGCTGGTCACACAGACCACGTCCACCGGGAAGCCGAGGTCCGACAGCCGGTCGGCCGCGGCCAGCGCCTCCGGCACCATGGCGCCCATCGCGGCGATGGTCGCCCGCGGGGCTTCCGTACGGCGCAGGGCATACGCCCCGGCGACCACCTGGCGCCGGCGCCGTTCGCGCGCCGCCGGGTCCGCCGGCACGGCCGCGAACGACTGATCCACCGGCCGGGTCGACAGCCGCAGATAGGCGGAGCCGCCACCGGGCCGGCCCAGCCGGGCCAGCGACGCCAGCAGTGTCCACTCGACGTCGATGGCGAAGGCCGGTTCGTAGGCGGTGCAGCCGGGCTGTTCCAGGCCGATCGACGGCGTTTTGATCGACTGGTGGGCGCCGCCCTCGGGGGCGAGGGTCACCCCGGACGGGGTGCCCACGAGGATCGACTGGCCTCCGGCGTAGATGCCGAACGACCAGGGCTCCAGGGCGCGCTCGACGAACGGGTCGTAGAGGACGCCGATCGGCAGCAGGGGCCGACCCCAGCGGCTCCAGGTGGTGCCCAGCTCCCCCAGCAGGCCGACGAGGTTGGTCTCGGCGATGCCGAGCTCGATGTGACGGCCGGTGGGGCGTTCCCGCCAGTGCAGGATGGTCTCGGGGTCGTCGGCGAACCAGTCGACGCGTTCGGTGGGCGACCACACCCCGACCTTGTTCACCCAGCCACCCAGATTGGTCGACGAGCTGACGTCCGGGCTCACCGTGACCACCGCTTCGGCGGCCTCGGGCGCGGCGCGGGTGAGGTCGAGCAGGGTGCGGCCGAGCGCGGCCTGAGTGGTCGCGGTGCCGGAAGGGGTGCGGCCCATGTCCGTCGGCAGCGTCGGCGGGTCGTGGCGGACCGGCTCGGTGCGGCGCAGGCGCTCGGCCGTCCGCTCGCACAGCGCGGCTGCGGCGCCGCCGTCGGGGAACCGGCCCCAGGGGGCTTCCGGATCGGCGCCGAGCCGGTCGGCGAGCTCGCGCACCTGCTCGGCCGTCAGCAGCGCGGAGTGGTTCTGCGGATGGCCCTCGGTGGGGAGCCCGTGGCCCTTGATGGTGTAGGCGAAGACCACCGTGGGCCGGGTGTCGTCGATGGCCCCGAAGGCGTGGTCGAGGGCGCCGAGGTCGTGTCCGCCGAGGTTGCGGACCGCCGCGAGCAGCGTCGCGTCGTCCAGCTCGGCCACCAGCCGCGCGAGCGGCTCGCCGCCGTCGGGCAGCCGCAGCCGCAGCTCCTGGGCGGAACAGCGGAGCAGGCGCTGGTATTCGGCGTTGGGCATGCGGTCGATCCGCGTGTGCAGCTCCGCACCGCCCGGCCGGGTGAACAGCTCCTCCAGGAGCCGCCCGTATTTGACGGTGAGCACCTGCCAGCCCGCGCCCGCGAACATCGCGCGCAGCCGGTCGACGGCGATGCCCGGCACCACCCGGTCCAGCGACTGCCGGTTGACATCGACCACCCACACCAGCTCGCCGAGGTCGGCCACCGCCGGGTCCAGGACCGCCTCCCAGACCGCGCCCTCGTCGAGTTCGGCGTCGCCGAGCAGCGCGTACTGCCGCCCCGATCCGCCGTCGCCCGTCCGGTCGGCCACGTAGCGGCGGGCGATCGCGCCCCAGACGGGGGCGGTGGCGCCGAGGCCCACCGACCCCGTCGAGTAGTCCACCGGGTCGGGGTCCTTGGTACGGCTGGGGTAGCTCTGGAGCCCGCCGAAGGAGCGCAGGGTCGTCAGATGGCGCTCGTCGAGGCTGCCGAGCAGGTAGTTGACGGCGTGCAGGACGGGTGAGGCGTGCGGCTTCACGGACACCCGGTCCTCGGGGCGCAGATGGCGGAACCACAGCGACGTCATGACCGACACCATCGACGCGGACGAGGCCTGGTGGCCGCCGACCTTGAGGCCGGACGGGTTGGGGCGCACCCGGTTCGCGTGGTGGATGATCGCCGTCGACAGCCAGAGCACACGGCGCTCGATCTCCTCCAGGACGGATCCGTCCTCGGTGGAGAGCGTCCGGGTGTCGGTCGCCGCCGTTGCCGTTACCGTCGCTGTCGGCGTCGCCGTCGCCGGAGATGTCGGGTGGCCGGGTGTCAGGTCAGTCATCTCTCACCCTCCAGGGTGCACTTGGTGCCTGGATGACATCATGGGGATGCGGACCGCACAATCGATGCGCCCGAAACTGAGCAGAATGCCCAACACCACGGGGCCGTGGGGCCGCCTGGATGGGCAGTCTGTTCTGTCGCGCGCGGGCCGTGGCCGAACAGTGCCGACGGTCCGGCGGAAAGGTGGATGACCATGCCGGAGCATGATCCGGTGGGCGTGGACGCGGTGGACACACGTCTGCTGCTGGCCTTGAACGACGACCCGCGGGCCACCACGGTCGCCCTCGCCGAGCGGGTGGGCCTGTCGCGCAACACCGTGCAGGCCCGGCTGGCCAGGCTGGAACAGGGCGGCGCACTGGCCCCGTTCGAGCGCCGGATCGAGCCCAGGGCGCTGGGATATCCCCTGACGGCGTTTGTCACCGTCCAGGTCACCCAGCGGCTGCTGTCCGAGGTCGCCGCCGATCTGGCGGCCATCCCCGAGGTGCTCCAGGTGTTCGGCCTGAGCGGCCCGGTCGATCTGCTGGTGCAGGTGGTCGCGCGGGACGCGGACGACCTCTACCGGATCGCCGGCCGGATCCTGGACGGACCCGGCGTGGAGCGGACCACCACCTCCCTGGTGATGCGCGAGCTCGTCGGCCACCGGCTCACCCCCCTGCTCGAGCGGGGCGCCCCGGGCGCGTGACCCCGGCGAGCGGGCCGTCGGCGGTGACGATCACCCCGTTCCGGGGCGCCGGGCACGACCTCGCCGGACACGACCCCCCGCCTTCCGGCCTCCCTCGGGAAGATCGACTAGTTTCTTGGACAGCGCGCCTGACCATGACCCTGTTCTTTGGAGGCCAGACATGGCTCCGGTCGTGTACCACCGCACCGCGGAGATCGACGGGCTGGACGTCTTCTACCGGGAGGCCGGACCGGGCGACGCGCCGGTCGTCCTGCTGCTGCACGGCTTCCCGGCCAGCTCGCACATGTTCCGCAACCTGATCCCGCTCCTGGCCGACCGCTACCGCGTGATCGCTCCCGACCACATCGGCTTCGGCTACTCGTCGATGCCCGCGCCCGGCGACTTCCCGTACACCTTCGACGCCCTCGCGGATGTCACGGAGGCGTTGCTCGAGCGGCTCGGCGTGGCCGGGTTCGCGATGTACGTCCAGGACTACGGGGCGCCGATCGGCTGGCGTCTCGCCACGCGCGCTCCGGACCGGGTGACCGCGATCGTCACCCAGAGCGGCAACGCCTACGAGGACGGCTTCGTGAAGCCGTTCTGGGACGGCCTCTTCGCCTACGCCGAGGCGCCCGGACCGGACACCGAACCCGCCGTGCGCCGCGCCCTCACTCCGGAGATCACCCGCTGGCAGTACGAGAACGGCGTCGCCGACCCGAGCCTGGTCAGCCCGGACACCTGGACCCATGACCAGGCCCTGCTGGACCGGCCGGGCAACGACGAGATCCAGCTGCGGCTGTTCCGCGACTACCCGGCCAATGTGGCGCAGTACCCCGCGGTCCACACGTACTTCCGGACCAGCCGGGTGCCGCTGCTGGCCGTCTGGGGCCGGGGTGACGAGATCTTCGGCCCGGACGGCGCCCGGGCCTTCCAGCGGGACCTTCCCGAGGCCGAGGTGCACCTCCTGGATTCGGGCCACTTCGCCCTGGAGAGCCATCTCGACACCATCGCCGGATACCTCCGCGGTTTCCTCGGGCGGGTCCTGCCCGCGCCCTCCTGAGCTCCGTCCTGTGCCGGCGACCCATCGACCGTTAGAACCTCTAGCAATAGAATGAATCTGTTAGGGTGTGGTTGTCGAGGGAGGACATGATGGGCGCCAACAAAACGACGGCGGCGACAGGTGCGGCGCGCAGCCCGATGCGGGCGCGGTACCGGGAGCAGGTCCGCGAAGACGTCAAGGCCGTGGCGTTGGACCAGCTGGCCCAGGGGGGCGCCACGGCGGTGTCGGTCAACGCCATCGCGAAACAGCTCGGCGTCTCAGGACCGGCGCTCTACCGCTACTTCGCCGGCCGCGACGAGCTGCTCGCCGAGCTGGTCATCGACACCTACCACGACTTCGCAGCCGCCCTCGCCGCCGCCACCGACCCGGCCCTCGGCCAGGCTCCGGCGGAGCGGTTGTGCGCCCTGGCCGCCGCCTGGCGGGCCTTCGCCCGCGCCGAACCCCACCGCTACACACTGATGTTCGCGCCGCCCGTGCCCGGCTACGACGCCCACAGCGAGCCCCTGGTCACCGCCTCCCACGAGGTCATGGCCGTCGGGCTCGACGTGGCGGCCGGCCTCTGGCCCCCTGACGACAGCCCGGCGGCGGCGCCGGGGCACGAGGGCGACGTGGACCTGGACGCCGCCGTGCGGGCACACGAGGACATACTCGCCGCCACCGGAGCGGGTCCCGAGCAGCTTCGGCGTGTCCTCAGCGCCTGGACCAGGCTGCACGGCTTCGTCAGCCTCGAGATCGGCGGCAACTTCACCTCCATGGGCATAGACGCCGACGCCCTCTTCGCCCAGGAGGTCGACGCCCTGAGCGCGACAACGGCCTGAGCTCGACCATGGCCTGAGCTCGACGGCGGCCTGACCGAGGCATGCTCCCCCGGCCAGGGGTCACAGCGTCGCGAAGGCGAGGATCTCCTCCATCACATCCCGGGGCAGCGCGGGCGAGCCCGCTGCGGTTCTGGCCACCCACTCGTCCTGGTCGGCGAGCAGGGTGAGCAGGGCGGGTGTCGGCAGGCTCGGGTGGGCGGCCACCCCGCGGCGGACCCGGTCGGACTCATCCGCCGCCAGCCCCTCGGCGAGCCCGGCGGGCAGGTCCGGGTCCCGGAGCGCGAGGGCCCGGATTCTCGGGTCCGGGTCGGTCGCGAACCGGCGCAGGGTCTCCGGGGGAAAGACGACGTGGTCGGTCGGGCTCCAGGGGCGCTTGCGGCTCGCGGTGTGCCGGCGTTCGATGCGCTCGGCCGTCACCGGGTCGAGGTCGGGTGTCCGGCGGGCCACGGCCGCGCGTACGGTGCCGTCCTCGTCGTCGAGCAGCCGGGCGACGGCCTCCGCGGGCAACGGGCCACTCATCGCCAGGGACCGGCGAAAACACACATAGGGCGAGTCGAGGTGGTCGAGCGGGGCGGCGGACACCCACGGGAGGTGTCGATGGCCCAGCCCCTGGTACGCGACGTAGGACGCGAAGTCCTCCTCCTCCGACGCGATGAGGCCCTCCCCGGCCCGCTCCGCCCCGGCGCGCAGCTCCGCATAGATCGAGGCGCGCCGCTCCTCGGGCGTGTCCTGGCGGGCGAAGACCTCCGCGCGCACCAGCGGGTCGGGGTCGCCGGCGAGGGTCTCCCGCAGCTCCGTCGGCAGACCGGGGTGGGCCGCGACGGCCGCGCGTACCGCCGGGTCCTGGTCCGTGGCCAGCTCACGGGCCGTGTCGGGACCGAGGTCGAGGTGCGCCACCACGCCCGCCCGCGTCACGGGGTCGGCGAGCAGCGCGGGGTGGAGATCGGCGGGCGGCACCGGGTGGGGCAGTCTGCGGAAGTAGGTGGCGCAGGCCGCCGCCCGGACGGTGGACTCCGCGTCGGTCAGCCAGATGCGCCGTATCTCTTCCGGCGCGCCCGTCCACCGCTGGGCGAGCCTGGCGCGGACCGTGGGGGCCGGATCCCGGGCCAGCCGGGCGCGGAGGTCGACGGGCACATCCTCGTTCTCGGCAGCCGACTCCCGTACCTCCACCGACGGGTCGGCGATCAGCCGCTCCCACACCTCGCGCGGCAGCTCCTCGCGGAACGCGATCGCCGCCCGGACCGAGGTGTCCGGGCTGTTCGCCAGGCGGTGTTTCACGCCGGGCGGGATGTTCCGGTTGCAGGCGAGCGTGTGGACGAGGACGGTGTCGCCCAGCGCGACGATCTCGTCGGCCAGTTCCTCGGTCAGGTCCGTGCGCCACATCACCGCCTCGTCGCGGGTCGCCCGGTGGCCGAGCAGGCGGCGCAGCAACGCGGGCGGCAGGGCCGGGTTCCGGGCCAGGCCCAGCAGGACGGCACCGAGTTGGGCGGGGAGAGGCAGGGGCGGCCGCATGGCGGTCATCCTAGGCAGCGGCCGCCGGGAGGATTCAGACGGGCTCGCTCCACGCGACGCGGAAGCCGGTGTTGCCGCCGGAGCTGTCGGGGCTGTTGCTGGTGCGCGCGGCGACGCGATAGCGGTTGCAGTAGGAGTCGTGACACAGATACGAGCCGCCGCGCATGACGCGGGCGGTACCGTCGCGCGGGCCGCCGGGGTTGGCGCAGGGCGCGGCGGCCCCGGTGGGGCGGGCGGTGCTCCACCAGTCGGCGCACCACTCCCACACATTGCCCGCGACGTTGTACAGCCCGAAGCCATTGGGCGGGTAGGCGGTGACCGGAGCGGTGCCCTCGTAGCCGTCCTCGGCGGTGTTCCGGGTGGGGAAGCGGCCCTGCCAGATGTTGCAGCGGTGGTCGCCGCCCGGGGTGAGCTCGTCTCCCCAGGGGTAGCGTTTCCGCTCCAGGCCGCCGCGGGCGGCGTACTCCCACTCGGCCTCGGTGGGCAGCCGGGACCCCTCCCACGCGCAGAACGCCTGCGCGTCGGCCCAGGAGACATGGACGACGGGGTGGTCGCCGCGGCCGGACAGATCGCTGCCGGGGCCCTCCGGGGCCGCCCAGTACGCCCCGTTCACCCCGCACCACCACGGCGTGGTGTCCGGCCGCGGGGACACCCGGCGCAGCGCCGACGGCAGGAACTTGGCGAACACGTACGACCAGCCGAACCGCTCGGCGTCGGTGCGGTGGCCGGTCGCGTCCACGAACGCCGCGAACCGCTCGTTGGTGACGCAGTGCGCGTCGATCGCGAACGGGTCCACCGCCACCTCCCGGACCGGGCCCTCGCCGTCACCGGGGTTGACGTCCGGGTCCTCGCTGCCCATCCGGAACGTGCCCCCGGGCAGGCGCACCGCGTGGGCGCGGGCCCCCGCCCCCGCGCCCCCACCGGTTTCAGGGGCAGGGGCGAGGGGCGCGAGGACGGGGGCCGGGCCGGAGGAGGACCGGCCGGGGGAACAGCAGTGCGAGGCCATGTGCGGGATTATGTCCTTTCCGGGAGACGGGCCTGGAGGCGCACGTCCGGAATGTGCGGGGCGTGCCAGGAGACCCGGGTCGCGCCACCGGTGGGGGTGAGGCGTGTCTCCAGGTCCTCGGCCAGCGCGGCGCGGCCGGTGTCCCGGAGGTGCTGAGCATATTGGCCGGGGTCGTTGTAGTAGGTGGGGCCGGTCTGGAGGGTGGTCAGCATCGGGTCCGGCAGGGCCCCGGGGCCGCCCGCGTAGTGGTTCCACCACTCCGCGAGATGGGCGCGCATCCGGTCGGCCAGCTCCGGCTCCTCCGCGAGGAGGTCGCGGGTGAGATGCGGATCGGCGGTGACGTCGAACAGGGACTCCCACTCGGCGCGGAAACACCCGGGGTGGTAGGTGCGGATGTAGAGGTGGTCGCGGGTGCGCACGGCCCGCTGGTAGGTGTGCGCGCCGTGGCCGAGGACGAGGTACGGGCGGGAGTCGATCGCCTCGCCGCGGACCGCGGCCGCGAAGGACCGGCCCTGCCATCCCGAGGGTGCCGGGATGCCGAGCAGGTCGCACAGGGTGGGGGCGTAGTCGATGTTGTAGAGGAGGCTGTCGCAGTGGCGTGCGGAGTCCGGGAGGTCGTCGGTCACTCCCGGCCAGTAGACGACCAGCGGCAGCCGGTGGGTGGGTTCGTTGGCGAGGCCGTGTTCGGCGTAGGAGCCCTGTTCGCCGAGCGATTCGCCGTGGTCGGCGCTGACGATGATGGCGGTGTCCTCGGCGATGCCCAGCTCCTCCAGGGTCGCGAGGAGCCGGCCGAGGTGGTGGTCCCAGTACATCACCGCGCCGTCGTAGCCGTTGACGAGCAGTTCGAAGTCCTCGCGGGTACGGATGGCGTCGGGCATGGCGTGCGGGACCGCCGAGTCGCGGGGGCCGCGGAAGTAGTGCAGGTCCAGGGCGCTGCGCGGGCCGTAGACCTCCGCGTGGCCGTCGATGGCGGCCTGGTCCGGCCAGGCGGGGGCGGGTCCGGATTCGGCGGCCCGGCGGACCCATTCGGGGCCGATGAGGTAGTCGGTGTGCGGTTCCCAGTAGGTCAGATGCAGATACCAGTCGTCCTGGTCGGCGTGGCGGCGGATCCAGTCCAGGGCGACCGCGTTGATCTCGTGGGCCTGTTCGTCGTTGATCTCGTTGGTGGCGCGGATGGCCTCGCGGAAGTTGCCGTGGAAGAAGTACGCGCGGTGGCGTTCGGCGAACATCGACACCATCGCGGTGTACCAGCCGTGGTCCTGGAGCCGCTGGCCGAGCAGTGGCCGGTCGCGGTCGGGCCGGTGTCCGGAGTCGAGCCGGAAGCGGGCCGCCTCGCCGAAGTGTCCGACCACGCCGTTGGTGATGCCGAACTGCCCGCTGGTCAGCGCGGTGCGCGAGGGCAGACAGGGCGAGTCCGAGCAGTAGTAGCGGTCGAAGACGACCCCGCGGTCGGCGAGGCGCTGGAGGTTGGGGGTGGTGGGGCGGTGGTATCCGTAGGGCTGGGTGTGGTCGGCGCGCAGCGTGTCGACGTCGATGTAGATGACGCGCAAGGGGTCCTCCGGCGGGGCGGTCGACGGGTGGGCGGTCAGGTCGGCGGGTGGGTGGTCGGTGGTGTCCGGGTCAGGTCCGCGGACCCGCCGCCGGGGCGGCCAGCTCGACCGGGGGGAACCGCGGGTCCGTGGTGGGCGGGATGATGTCGGCCGTCTCGATCTGCCAGCGCAGCAGGGCCTGCTCGAAGCGCCGTTCGGTGTCGGCGTGCTCCGGGCGCCCGGCCAGGTTGACCGTCTCATGCGGGTCGTCGCGGCGGTGGTACAGCTCCGGGGGCTCGTACAGCCGCCACACATACGCCCAGTCCGTGTCGCGCACGGCCACCGCCTTGCCGACGAGGTGGGGCTGTTCGTGCTGGAGGTCGCCCTTGATGTCGTAGGGGTACCCCGGGCGCTCCAGCTGCGGCTCCTCCTCCGCCACGAAGCCGCCCTCGGTGAAGGCGTAGCGACGGTGTTCACGGCCGGGGTCCTTCAGCACGGGCAGCAGGCTCCGGCCGAAGTGGCGGTGCGGCGCGGTGACACCGGCCAGGTCCAGGACGGTGGGCAGGACGTCGACCAGCTCCACCATCCCGTCGTGGCGCTGTCCGGCCGGCAGCCCGCCACCGCTGATGATCAGCGGGTCCCGGGTGATGCAGGGGTCCATGGCGGAGGGCCACTTCTCGATCAGTCCGTAGTCGCCGAGGTATTCGCCGTGGTCGGCGAAGAAGACGCTGACGGTGCGGTCGGCCGCGCCCGAGTCGCGCAGGGCGGCCTGGACGCGCCCGACGTGGTCGTCCAGCCGGGACACCATGCCGTGGTAGACGGCGGCGATCTCGCGCCACATCGGCGGGCTGACCCGGTCCAGGCCGTACGCGCGGCGGATCGCCTCCTTGAAGCCGGGTTCGGCGCCCTCGACGGCGGAGGCGGGCACCGGGTCGGGCACCGTGCCGCGGCCGTGCATCGAGAAGTAGGGCTCCTGGGCCTGGAACGGGCAGTGCGGTGCGAACAGCGGCACGAACAGCACCCATGGCTCCGGCGGCGGGTCGGCGAGCCAGCGCTCGGCGGTCCGCACCGCCGCCTCGTCGTGGTCGATGAGCCCGTCCTGCTCGATCCGGCCCCGGTAGAAGGCCCGGGCCCACACCTCCGACGGGAAGTCCTTGGCGAACCCCGGCCGGGTCGGCTCCTCGGCGAAGCCGTACTCGTCCACGCTCAGCTCGGTCACCCCGGGCGCGAAGGTGTCGCCGCGGGTGCCCGCCCAGGTGACGTGGTATCCGGCCTCCTTCAGGATGCGCAGCAGGTTGGGCTCGTCGGGCCGCAGCAGATGGGTCAGGGTGCGATGGCCGCGCACGTGCGGATACCAGCCGGTCAGGAAGGACGCCCGGCTCGGGGAGCAGACCGGGTGCTGGACGTACGCCTGCCCGAAGACCGTGCCGCGCTCCGCGAGGGCGTCGAGGTGCGGGGTGCGGGCGCGGTCGTTGCCGAAGCAGCCCAGGGCGTCGGCGCGCAGCTGGTCGGGGACGAGGATGACGAAATTGGCGGGGCGGGTCATGACAGCCGTACCTCCTCGGTCAGCGGGGTGTCGTCGCTCGCGGTCCCGGCGTGCACCAGGAAGGTGCCGGGTTCATAGGCCCACCCCCCGCCGTCCGGGGCCGCCTCCCAGTGGGCGAAGGCCCGGGGCGGCAGCTCGACGGCGACCTCGGCGGACTCGCCGGGGGCGAGGTGTACGGGCGCGAAGCCCGCGAGCCAGCGGGCCGGGCGCGCCACGGCGCTGCCGGGCCGGGACAGATACACCTGGGCGACCTGTTTGCCGGGGCGGTGGCCGGTGTTGGTGAGCCGTACGGTGGCGGTCAGGCCCGCGCCCGGGCCGATCCGGGCGGGCAGTGCGAGGCCGTCCAGCCGCCATGTGGTGTAGCCGAGGCCGTGGCCGAAGGCGTAGGCGGGGGCGCGGCCGGCGCGCAGCCAGGCGCGGTAGCCGATGTCCAGGCCCTCCTCGTAGGCGAGGCGGCCGTCCACCGGGCGGGTGGACAGGACCGGCACGTCCTCTTCGGTGGCGGGCCAGGTGGTCGGCAGCCGTCCGCCCGGCTCGCGGACACCGAGCAGCACATCGGCCAGCGCGCCACCGAAGTCCTGGCCGGGGAACCAGGTCAGCAGCACCGCGGCGACCTCGTCCCGCCATGGCATCAGCACCGGGCTGCCGGTGTTGACGACCACGACGGTGCGCGGGTTGGCCGCGGCCACGGCGCGGACCAGGTCGTCCTGGCGACCGGGCAGGGCGAGCGTGGCCCGGTCCCGGCCCTCGGTCTCCGCCTGCGGGGTGGTGCCCACGACCACGACGGCCACCTCGGCCTCGCTCGCGGCCCGTGCGGCGTCGGCGATGGCCCGGTCCGGGTCGGGGACGACCGGCAGCAGGCCGAAGGACAGCACGACGGAGCCGGTGCGGCCGGTCCCGGCCCGGGAGGCGAGGTCGTGGACCACCCTCAGCGCGATCTCCCGCCCGGCCTCGAGACGCACCGGAGTGGCGGCCGTGGGCGGCACGAACAGCCCCGCGCCCAACTCCTTCTCGGCCCCGGCGCGGAAGTCGGACTCCAGGACCGGCTCGCCGTCGGCGTACAGGACGCTCTGGCCGACCGAGGCGACGGCCAGCTCCGCCGGGCCGCCCTCCTCGGGCAGATACCGGGTGGTCAGCTCCAGGGTGCGGGCCCCGGCCGGGGGGTCGCCGAGCCAGACCAGGTCGGAGGCGAACCGGTCCTCGGTGAAGACCTCGCCACCGTCCTCGTCCAGGAACCGCACCCGCACCCCGGGGCCGCCGGTCGCGGGGTTGGTGAGGGTGTGCGGGGGCAGCGGCACCGGCGCGTCGGAGACGACGGTGCCGATGTCGTACCGGACCTCGGCGCCGGGGAGCGCCGCCCGCAGGCCGTCGAGGGGCGAGGTGAGGTGCGTCGGGACGACGGTCGCGCTGCCGCCGCCCTGGATCCGCGGGGTGCGGGCGGCCTGGCCGCTGACCGCGACCGAGCGCAGCGCATCGGGGCTCCAGGGCAGACCGCCCGGGGCGTTGCGGACGAGCACCATCCCGGCGGCGGCCGCCTCGCGGCCGAAGTCCTCCGGGACCTCGGCCGGGAGGGGGTATCCGGCGGGGCCGGCGCCGCGCAGCGCGCCCACCCGCGCGGCGAGCCGCAGCAGCCGCCGCACCTTCTCGTCGATGGCCGCCTCGGGCACCCGGCCCTCGCGCACGGCGGCGACCAGGCGGTCTCCCCAGGGTCCGTCCGGGCCCGGCATCGCCAGGTCCTGCCGGGCGGAAGCGCTGGCCTCGGTGGAACGCACGGCGGTCCAGTCCGAGACGACCGCCCCGTCGAAGCCCCACTCGGTGGACAGCGGATGGCGCAGCAGGTCGTTCTCGCTCATGGTGGCGCCGTTGACCGCGTTGTACGCGGACATCACCGCCCAGGCCCCGGCCTCGGCCACCGCCGTCTCGAAGGGGGCCAGGTAGAGCTCGCGCAGGGTGCGTTCGTCGACCCGGATGTCGACGGTGTACCGGTCGGTCTCGGAGTCGTTGGCCACGAAGTGCTTGGGCACGGCCGCCACCCCGTGGCGTTGCAGACCGCGGACGTAGTGCGCGGCGAGCGCCCCGGACAGCAGCGGGTCCTCGGAGAAACACTCGAAGTGGCGGCCACCCAGCGGGCTGCGGTGCAGGTTGATCGTCGGCCCGAGGACGACATGCACCTCCTTGGCCCTGGCCTCGCGGGCCAGGACCGTTCCGTAGCGCCGGGCGAGGTCGGTGTCCCAGGACGCGGCCAGGGAGGTCGCGGAGGGCAGGCTGAGCGAGGGGGACCGCTCGTCCCACAGCTCGCCGCGCACCCCGGACGGCCCGTCGGACAGCAGCATCGAGTCAAGACCGATGGCGGGTTCGGCGTGGGTGCGCCAGAAGGTGCCCCCGGTGAGCAGGCGGACCTTGCGCTCCAGGGTGAGCGAGGCGGTCAGCTTCGCCACCATGGCGTCGTCCTCGGCGGTCAGCTTCTGGGCGGTCGGCTCTTCTTCGGTGGTCGGCCGAGTCATCGTCGTCCTTGTCGTTCTTGTCGTTTTTGTCGATAGGGGGGAACGGCGGGCGGTCAGCGGACTGCTCCGGCCGCGGTCAGCTCGCCGGCGAAGTGGCAGGCGGCGCCGTGCGCGGCGAGGCCGTCCACGCGGAGTTCGGGTGTCTTCTCGGCGCAGATGGTGCGCTCGGGGCGGGCCAGCGGGCCGATGGGACAGCGGGTGCGGAACCGGCAGCCGGAGGGCGGGTTCTTGGGGCTCGGCAGGTCGCCGCGGAGCACGATCCGCTCCCGGCCAGCCCCCACCTCGGGAACGGGCGAGGAGGACAGCAGGGACACGGTGTACGGGTGGAGGGGGTCGGCGTAGAGCCGCTCGGCGGGGCCGGTCTCGATGATCCGGCCGAGGTACATCACGGCCACCCGGTCGCTGATGTGGCGGACCACGGCCAGGTCGTGGGCGATGAACAGATAGCCGAGCCCCAGCCGGTCGCGCAGGTCGGCGAGGAGGTTCATGATCTGGGCCTGGATGGACACGTCCAGCGCGGACACCGGCTCGTCCAGCACCAGGCACTCGGGTTCGACGGCCAGCGCGCGGGCGATGCCGATGCGCTGCCGCTGGCCGCCGGAGAAGGCGCGCGGCAGCCGGTCGAGGTGGCGTTCGCCGAGGCCGACGGTCTCCAGCAGCTCCAGCGCGCGGGCGGACCGCTCGGCGGCCGGAACTCCGCGCACCTCCAGCGCCTCGTCCAGGACCTGGCGCACGGTGCGGCGCGGGTTGAGCGAGGCGTACGGGTCCTGGAAGACGTACTGGAGACCGCGCCGGACCTCGGCGGCCTCGCCGCGGGTCATCGAGGCGACGTCCCGGCCGCGGACCCGCACGCTGCCCTCCGTCGGCCGGTTGATGCCGACCAGGGTGCGGGCGAGGGTGGACTTGCCGCAGCCGGACTCGCCGACCAGGCCCAGGGTTTCGCCCGCGCGGACGGTGAGGCTGACGCCGTCGACGGCGTAGACCGGGCTGCCGCGGCCGAAGGCGCGCCGGGTGCCGAGGTTCACCCGCAGGTCGGTGACGTCCAGGATGGAGTCGCCGATGGGGGCACGGGGATGGCCGGGCGCCTGGGCGGCGGACGGCACCGGCTCGGGCCCCGGCACCGCCTCGGCCTCCGGCTCCGATGCCGCCGTCACCCAGCAGGCCGCCGTGTGCTCCGGATCCGCGGGCAGCGGTTCCAGCGCGGGCACGGAGCCCAGGCACCGGTCCCGGGCCAGGGCGCAGCGGGGGTGGAAGGCGCAGCCGGAGGGCAGCCGGGCCGGGTCCGGCGGCTGGCCGGGGATGGCGAACAGCCGATCGGCGGAGGTGGCGTCGGGGCCGTCCAGGCGGGGCATGGCGCGCAACAGGGCCCGGGTGTAGGGGTGGGTGGGCGTGGCGAACACGGTGGCCGTGGTGCCGGTCTCCACGATCCGGCCGCCGTACATCACCGCCACCTCGTCGCAGAGCTCGGCGACCACACCCATGTCATGGGTGATCATCAGCACCGCGACCCCGGTGCGGTCGCGCAGGTCGGCCAGCAGCCGCAGGATCTGGGCCTGGATGGTGACGTCCAGGGCCGTGGTGGGTTCGTCGGCGATCAGCAGGTCGGGGTCGCGGGCCAGCGCCATGGCGATCACGACGCGCTGGCGCATGCCGCCGGAGAACTGGTGCGGGTGCTCGCCGGCGCGCCGCTCGGGGTCGGGGATGCCCACCATGTCGAGCAGTTCCACGGCCCGTCGGCGGGCCTGGGCGCGCGGTGTGCCGTGCACGATCAGGGCCTCGGCCACCTGGGCGCCGACGGTGAGCACGGGGTTGAGCGAGGCCTGCGGGTCCTGGAAGACCATGGCGATCCGGTCGCCGCGCACCGCCCGCATGGCGCGCTCGTCCAGTGCCATCAGGTCGGTGCCGTCGAAGCGTACGGTGCCGCTCACCCGCCCCGGGGCGGGGACCATGCGCATCAGGGTGCGCGCGGTGACGGACTTGCCGGAGCCGGACTCGCCGACCAGGCCGGTGATGTGGCCGCGCCGGATGCGCAGGGACACGCCGTCCACCGCGGTGACCGGCCCGCCCGCGGTGTCGAACCGCACGCGCACATCGGTCGCTTCGAGAAGGACACCCGCGGTGTCCGGGCCGTCCGCCGGGCCGTCGACGGCCCTTCTGCCGGTCACTTCCGCGGTCATGTCCGGGTCACCGCCTCGTTGAGTGCGTCGGAGAGCAGGCTGAAGGCCAGGGCCAGCAGCAGGAGGATCAGGGTCGGGCCCAGGACGTAGACGGGCGCGAAGGACAGATAACGGACACCGGTGTTGAGCAGGGTGCCCAGGGACGGCTGCGGCGGCTGGATGCCGAGGCCGACCAGCGAAAGACCGGTCTCCAGGAAGATGGCCACGACCATGGCGATCGCCGTGTGGACGATGATCGGGTCGATGGCGTTGGGCAGGATGTGCCGGATCAGCACCTTCCCCCGGTCCACCCCCAGCACCCGCGCGGCCAGCACGTACTCGCGCTGTTCCTGGGTGAGCAGGGCGGCCCGGGCGAGGCGCCCGTAGCCGGGCAGCAGCACGATCACGATGGTGAGCAGCAGGGCGGAGACGCCGGGCTTGAGGATCAGGGCGATCACGATGCCGAGCACCAGGCCGGGGAAGCCGAGGATGATGTCGAACACGCGCTGGAGGAACAGTCCGAGGGTGCGGGAGAGCCCGCCAGCGATGCCCAGCAGGGTGCCCAGGGCCATCGCGATCGGCACGCCGACGAACAGCAGCACCAGGTCGGAGCGGAGGCCGTAGAGGGTGCGGACGAAGATGTCGCGGCCGAGTTCGTCGGTGCCGAACGGATGTGGCCACGACGGCGGGGCGAAGGTGGTGGTCGACTGCTGGTCGTAGCCGGCGCTGAAGGCCGGCACCAGCAGCGCGGTCAGCACCAGCAGCCCGAGCAGGGACACCCCGACGGCGCCGCGCGGGCGTCGCACCGCGAGCAGATAGCGCCGCCAGCCCTCGGCCGCCCGGGGTCCGGCCCCGGCGCCCGGCTCCGGGGCGGTGGCGGTGGCGGTGGCCGAAGCGGGGTCCGGAATGGTTTCCGCGGTGGTGGTCATCGGGTGCCCTCCAGCCGGATGCGCGGGTCGAGCAGGGACAGCCCGATCTCGGTGAGCAGTTGCAGCAGCACGGCGACGCCGACGGCCAGCAGGACCAGCGCCTGGATGACCACGTAGTCACGCTGCCCGGAGCTGGACACCGCCAGGGAGCCCAGGCCGTTGCGGGCGAAGACGGCCTCGACGACGATGGCGCCGCCGAGCAGCTCGCCCAGCCGGACACCGAGCGAGACCAGGGCGGTGGCCAGCGAGTTGCGCAGGACGTGGCGCAGGGTGACCCGCCGGCCCGACGCCCCCTTGGCCACGGCGGTCTGCACATACTCCTCGGTGTACGACTGGCGCATGGCGGTCTGGATGAGCCGGGCCATCGAGGCGGCCTGCGGCAGCGCGAGCGCCACGGCGGGCAACAGCAGGTACTGGAAGCCGATCTCGGGGTCGCCCAGCAGCGACACCTCGCCGCTGACCGGGAGGACCTGCCAGGCGACGCCGAACAGCAGGGCCAGCAGCAGACCGGTCAGGAACGCGGGGGTGGCCAGCAGCACCGTACAGGTGACGTCCAGCAGGGACCGGGCCCACGGGCGCCGGCTCGACCCGGCGGCGACGCCCAGCGTCACCCCGATGACGATCATCAGCAGGGTGGCGGCCAGGGCGAGTTGCACCGTGCTGCCGAACCGGTCGCCGAGCAGCGCGGTGACCTGGCGGCCGGTGGTGTACGAGGTGCCGAAGTCGCCCTGCACCACCCCGGCCAGCCAGTGGCCGTACTGGCTGATCAGCGGACGGTCCAGGCCCAGGTCGGAACGGACGGCGGCGATCTGGGCGGCGGTGGCGTCCGGGCCCGCGACGGCGGTGGCGGGGTCGCCGGGGGCGAGCCTGGGCAGGACGAAGGCGAGGACGGAGGTGGCGAACAGGACCAGGACGGCCGAGGGGATTCGGCGGATCAGGAAGGGGAGCATGCTCACACCAGATGTGCGTCGTCGAGGCGGAAGGCGCCGAGGAAGGTCTGGTCGACCCCCTGGGCCCGCTTGGAGCGGATGATGGCCGCCGGCGCGGTCACCAGGGACTGGCTGAAGGCCTGTCGCTGCATATACGTGCCGAGGTCCCGCACGGCAGCCCGGCGGTGTGCGGTGTCGGCGGTCGCCACCCGTTCGATGGCGGCGGTATAGGCGTCCGTGTGGAAGCGCGAGGCGTTGGTGGCGGCGAACGCGGGGTGTGATCCGACGAGTGTGGCGGCCGACAGATCGGCGATGCCATAGCCGTTGAGGAACATCTGCCCGAGCTTTCCGGCGGCCTGCCGGCCGCTGTACTCGATGGCGTCGAGCACCTGGGTGCGTACCGTGAACCCGGCCGCGGCCAGGTCGTAGCGGACGATCTGGGCGGTGCTCAGCGCGGCCTGGATCGCGATGACGTCGATCGACACCTCCGCGCCCCTGACCCCCGCCTGCTCGATCATCCGGCGGGCCCGGTCGGGGTCGTAGGTGTAGGCCTCGGACTGGTCCTTCCGCCACCCCGGTTCCTTGGTGGTCCACCACAGGCTGCTGGTGTGTCCGTAGCCGGCGAAGACCTGGTTGAGGATCCGCTCGCGGTTGATGGCGTAGCCGACCGCCCGGCGCACCTCGGGCTTGTCGAAGGGGTGGGCCTGTACGTTCATGCCGAGCGCGTAGTCGACCGTGACACCGCGGTCGATGACGTACCGCTCGTCCTTGGACATCCCCTTGGCGTCCAGTGGCGCGGTGCCGTAGGCGATGTGCGCCCGGCCGCTGCGGACGGCGGTGACCAGGGCGGTGGCGTCGGTGATGACGGGCATGTCGATCCGGTCCAGATAGGGCCGGCCCGGGGTGCGGAAGTGTGGGTTGCGCACCAGCGTGAGCTGCGAGCCGGGGTTCCAGGACCGCCAGGCGAACGGCCCGGTCCCGATCACCTCCTTGCCGCTGGCCAGGCCGGACGCGCTCTCGCGGTCGAGGATGGAGGTCAGCTCGAACATGTCGAAGAGGTTGCCGGCGGGCCGGCGCAGCCGGATGCGCAGCGCGTGGTCGCCGTCGGCGGTCATGTCGGTGATGTGCGCGCTGACGGACCGGGCCTGCGTGCCCGCCGCCGGGTCCATGGTCCGCTTCAGCGAGAAGATCACGTCCTCGGCGGTCATGGGCCGTCCGGAGTGGAAGCGGACGTCGTCGCGCAGGCGCAGCGCGACGGTGCGGCCGCCGTCGGTGATCTTCCAGTCGGTGGCCAGGAGCGGGCGGGGGGTGCCGCTCGCGTCGTACGCGGTGAGGGTCTCGAACACCAGCCGCCGCCAGGTCACCGACTGGGCCTGCTGGGACTGGGCGGTGACCGGTTTGGCGTCGATGTTGCAGGCGATGACGAGGGTCCCGCCGCGGCGGGCCTTGCCGCCGACGGACCCGCGGGCCTCGTCCACGGCGAGACGGCAACCGCTGAGGGTGGCGAGTCCGGTGGCCCCGAGTCCGGCGAGTCCCAGGAGGGTGCTGCGCCGGGTGACGGGCCCGGCTCTGAGAAAGGCTGTCATGGCTTTTCGCCTCTCTGTGCGCCATGTGTGGCGTCTGTGGCATCACCGCCCGAAGCGACGGGCGGTGTGGGAGCACTGTAGGACTAGAAACCATTCATGTGAATGGTTTGTTGCCGACTCATTGCCACCGTCACGTGCCGCAAGCGGGCGGTGACGCGGGGAAACACCGGAGAAACGTCCGGAGGCGAGGGGGAGGTGGCCCGGGCAACATACCCCTGTGCGCCGCGCGCCGGACCGCCTTGCCGCCTTAGGCCAGGCCGCGCAGATAGCCGTCCAGGAACCGGGTGAACACCTCGGGCATGTCGACGGACGCCGGGTCCAGCAGCCACTGGAGTTGGAGGCCGTCCATCACGGCGAGGATCGAGGTGGCCGCCTGGACGACATCGACGTCCTCGCGGATCAGCCCCTCGGCGCGGGCGCCGCGCAGATACCCGGCGACCCGCTCCCGCAGCTCGGTGTAGCGGGAGATGAAGTACGGCTGCGCCGGGTGGCCCGCCCCCACCGACTCGCCCGACAGCACCGTGTACAGACGCACCAGCCCCGCCTGCCGCGCGTTGAGCTCCACCAGGTCCACCAGCCGGCGCAGCGCGGCCATCCCGGTCTCCCGCCCGAAGCGCTGGTTGAAGGCGTAGGTCTCCTCGTCCCTCAGCCGCAGCACCTCGGCGAGCAGGTCGTCCTTGGAGCGGAAGTAGTGCAGCAGCCCGGCCTGGCTCAGCCCCACGGCCTCGGCGATCTCCCGCATCGAGGTCGCCCGGAAGCCCTGGTCGGCGAAGGCCCGGTGCGCGGTGCGCAGGATCTCCTGGCGCCGGGCCCGCCCCTTGGCGTATCCCCGGCCGGAGCCCTCCTGGTCGGTGGCGGCGGACTGCACTGGCTGATCGGGACGCATGACGGAAACGGTAGCCGGATCGGCCACGGATCTTGACGCCGTCGCGGACAGCTCCTAGTTTTTCGGCCACACATATGTGCTCTTGCACATAGGAGCCCCCTGGAAGCCCCAGGAACCCCAGGAGCCCGAGTGAAGCTCGAACACGTCCTGCTGCGGCTGCTGGCCACCCGTCCGTACAGCGGTTACGACCTGCGTAAATGGCTGTCCGCCGAGGGCCAGTTCGTCAGCTCCCGGCTGCATCACAGCCAGGTCTACCGAGCCCTGGCCCGGATGCAGGAGAGCGGCTGGGTCGAATTCCGCGTGGACCCGCGCGAACGCCGCCCGGACGCCAAGGTCTACCGGCTGACCGACCAGGGCCGGGCCGCGCTGCAGAAGTGGGTCCGCTCGCCCTACGAACCCACCAGCCGCTTCGCGGACCCCGACTTCACCAACCGCTTCCTGATCACGGTGGCGCTGGACCGGCAGGCGGCGGTCCGGCTGGTGACGACCGAGCTCCGGTACCGCAGGGAGCAGATCGCCAGGATCCGCCACCGGGACCGCACCCTCCTCTTCGAGGACCCCGTGCCCGGGCTCGACCCCGTACGCCACCAGGCCGCCGCGGACCTGGTGCACGGGTGGGGCACCGGCGCCGTGGACCGGTGGGTGGCCTGGCTCGAGGACGTCCTGCGGCGGCTGGAGAACGACGACCTCGCCCCGGACACCTCCCCCGACCGCCCGGACACCTCACAGGAGGACACATGAAAGCCATCATGGTGATGTTCGACAGCCTCAACCGGCGCATGCTGCCTCCGTACGGGGCCGACTGGACCCACGCCCCCAACTTCGCGCGGCTGGCCGAGCGCACGGCCGTCTTCGACAACGCCTACGCCGGGTCCATGCCCTGCATGCCGGCCCGGCGCGAGCTGCACACCGGCAGATACAACTTCCTGCACCGCTCCTGGGGGCCGCTGGAGCCGTTCGACGACTCCGTCCCCGAGCTCCTGGGGCGGCACGGTGTGCACACCCACCTGGCCAGCGACCACCCGCACTACTGGGAGGACGGCGGCGCCACGTACCACGGCCGCTACACCACCTGGGAGTTCTTCCGGGGCCAGGAGGGCGATGCCTGGAAGGGGCAGGTGGCCGGCCCGAAGGCGCCGGACGACCTCAAGGAGGTGCGCCGCCCCACCTACCGCCAGGACTGGGTCAACCGGCAGTACATGACCACCGAGGAGGAACACCCGCAGACCCTCACCTTCGACGCCGGGATCGAGTTCATCCGCACCAACGCCGCGGCCGACCGGTGGTTCGTCCAGGTGGAGACCTTCGACCCGCACGAGCCGTTCTTCTCCCACCAGCGCTACAAGGACCTGTATCCGCACGACTACGACGGCCCGCACTTCGACTGGCCCGACTACAAGCGGGTGGCCGAAACACCGGAGGAGAGCGCCCACGCGCGCTACGAGTACGCCGCCCTGCTGTCCATGTGCGACCGCTCCCTGGGCCGGGTGCTCGACCTGATGGACGAGCTGGACCTGTGGTCGGACACCATGCTCATCGTCAACACCGACCACGGCCTGATGCTGGGCGAGAAGAACTGGTGGGGCAAGGGCGTCCTGCCCTGGTACAACGAGCTGGTCCACCTGCCGCTGTTCGTCTGGGACCCGCGCGTCGGCACCGCCGGGGAGCGCCGGACCTCCCTTGTGCAGACCATCGACCTCGGGCCCACCCTGCTGGAGTACTTCGACGTGACGCGCCCCGCGGACATGCAGGGCAGGCCGCTGCGCGGTGTCCTCGCCGACGACACCCCGATCCGCGAGGCCGGACTGTTCGGCATCTTCGGCGGCCATGCCAATGTCACCGACGGCCGCCACGTCTATATGCGCGCCTGCGCCGACGACTCCAACGCGCCGCTGTACGACCACACCCTGATGCCCACCCGTATGCGTGGCCGCTTCACCCCGGCCGAGCTGGCCGGGGCCAGGCTCGCCGAGCCCTTCGACTTCACCAAGGGCGTCCCCACGCTGCGCGTCCCGGGCCGGTCGATGCTCAACCCCAGCGCCTACGGAACGCTGCTGTTCGACCTGGACACCGACCCGGAGCAGACCGCCCCGATCGAGGACGACGAGGTGGAGCTGCGCATGGCCGGGCTGCTCACCGAGCTGCTGCGGGCCACCGACGCCCCGGACGACCAGTACCTTCGCCTCGGCCTGCCCCGAACCGGCCCGGTGACCGCGGAACACCTGCTGGTCCGCGCCCAGGGCGAGCGCGCCCGGGCCGCGCTGCGACCGCTGCCGCCGGTCGGTGACTTCCCGGACAGCCGGCTGTCGGTGCGCACCCCCGTGCACATCCTCACCGCCGACCCGGCCGCCGCCGAGATCCTGAGCCGCCACATCCCGGGCGTCACCGACTCGGAGAACCTCCAGTTCATGGCCACGATCTCGCTGATCGGCCTGGCCGCGCTGCCCGTCGCGCGACTCTCCGTCGAGCAGTTGCACGCCATCGCCGACGAACTGGCCGCCCTGGACGCGGCCTGACGGGCCACCAGACGACGGAACACCACGTGGCCGAATCTGATCGGCAATCTTGTGAAGCAACTGAGAAGGTTGAGGAGGTCATGCAAAGATGACGCTCACCCGGGAGCCGACCACCCGGGTTCGAGGAGAAACCCCGTGAGATCTCGGACGTTGAGCCGTTGCTCAGCCGTTGCCGCAACCGTGCTGTCCGCCGCGCTGCTGCCCCTGTCCGCCGCCCACGCCGCCGACGCCTCGGCGCCCGCGGCGCCGCAGCCGAACGCCGACTCGTTCGGCCGAATAGCGGACGCCGTGCTGACCGACCGTACGGCCGCGCTGCTGGACCGGCCCCAGCTCGCCCGTACGGCGCAGAAGGCGCAGGGTAACGTGCGGCTCTCGTCCGCGCTTTCCCGCACGGAGAACACCACCCTGGCCTCCGTGCGGGGCACGCGCGAGCGGCTGGCCGAGTTCGGTGAGGCCTACAGCGACGCCGACACCGAGGTGACCGTCGACAGCACCCGCGTGGAGGGGCAGCGCGCCACGGTCCGGGTCACCGAGGCCACCACCCTCACCTATCAGAAGATCCGCGGCGACGAGCCCCCGACCACCGGCTTCACCGCGCACCACGAGCTCACCTTCACCGCGCAGACGGACGGCACCTGGCAGCTGGAGAGCGTCCGCCGCACGGACAAGGGCCCCCGCGCGGTCAACGAGCCCGTGCCCGCGGCGAGCTCGGCGCCGGTGCGCCCGACCGCGATCATCGACGCCCCGCGCGCCGCCATCACCCTCCCGGCGCCCGCCAAGCCCAAGAACCTCGGCAGCGGCACCACCTACGACTACACGGCGATGGCCACGTACGCCGAGAAGTACTGGAAGAACTACAACACCGCCTACCGCCGCTTCAACAGCGCCGGCGGGGACTGCACCAACTACATCAGCCAGTCCCTCTTCGCGGGCGGCTGGAAGAACGACACCACCTCCACCGAGGACTACGACACCTGGTGGTACAGCACGTCGGGCCAGTCCGACTCCTGGATCGGTGTCAACGAGTGGTCCTGGTTCACCCAGACCGCGAAGCGGACCACCGCCCTCGCGAACGCCTACCAGATGGACCTCGGTGACGTCCTCCAGGTGGACTTCGACAAGGACGGCGCGAAGGACCACACCATGATCACCTCGTACCGGAGCACGAGCGGCGTCCCGTACCTCACCTACCACGACACCGACACCTACCGGCGGTCGCTGTCCAGCCTCATCTCCTCGTACCCGAACTCCGCGTACTACGCCTACCGCACCTGACACCGCGCCACCCCCTGAACCCCGGCCCGCTGCTCCCGTACCCCCGGCGACAGGAGCGGCGGGCCGGCTCACGGCGGGGTGAACAGCGTCGGAAAGCGGGGCGCGAGCCACGGCTTGCGCCCCCAGGCCAGCACGTGGCCCCGGGCGAGCGCGCCCCACGGGCCGAGGCGGCCCAGCGCCATCAGGAAGAAGGCCACCGGCTCGGTGAGGATGGTGCAGTCCGGCCGGCTCGGCGGGCACGGGCTCACGGCTATCGCGCCGTCGGTGAAGGTGGTGCCGAAGCGGGCGCCACCCCTCAGCCGGATGGTGTAGCGCGCCGTGAGCCCGGCGGTGGCCTCGGCGTCGACGACCCGCTCCATGGCCGTGAGCAGGAAGGGCAGGGTCAGCTCGACCCGGACGCGGTCCACCATATGCGGACGGCCCAGCGCGCGGGCCAGGTCATAGCCGTGGCCGAGCATATGCGTCAGCAGATACGACCCCAGGACGTCCAGGCCCATCGGACCCATCGGGGTGTCCAGCTCGCCCTGCGCCACCGGCCGGGCAGCCGCCTCGAGAAACGCGTCGGCCTGCTCGACGATCATGGTGGCCAGCGGCTCGGCCCGGCGCTCCGTGAACGCGGCGAGCGCACGCTCATTGGCCACGGCCAGCCCGTCCCGCGTGCCGTCCCCATGGGTGCGCGCCTTCCCCGCCGCGACATCCGCCATCAGCCCATTGGCCTGCGCCAGATGCGCCGCCGCCTCCCCGACCGACCACCGCGACCCGGGCACCGGAACCCCGGTGTCGGCCGCGCCGCGCAGTACTGCGGCGATGTCCTCGGCGGTGGCGTGGATCGCCTCGCCCAGCCCCGCGGGCCCCGGGCCCCCGATGTTCCGGCCACTCACGGACCCCATCGCTCTCCCTCTCGAACCGGATGCGCCCCGGCGCCTGCCCGAGCGTCAGCCCAGGATCCCCGAACCCGCCGGTAACCTCTACCGCCACGACAAGCGCACCAGGGCAACACGCGGGGACCACCGAGAGTGCGGCGCCCGCTTCTGAGGCTCGTCTACGCTGGCCACAGGCGCGGGGCCGACGGGTTCCGTGCCCTCATCGGTACCGCGCGGCACTCCGCGACCAGGCGGCGGCAGGGATGGCCCATGAACACGCGTTGGCCCCGTTCGCTCTCCTGCCTCATGGTGGCCGCCCTGTCCTCGGCCTTCCTCATCGGCTGCGGAAGGGACGAGCACGGCCGCAACTGTCCCGGCCACGCGGGCAAGGACCTCTCCGGCCGCACCGTCGACGGCTCCGACCTGTGGCAGAAGAAGATGCGCTGCATCAGGCTCGAAGGCTCCACACTGACCGGGTCCGTGTCCGAGGCGAACCTGCGCCACGGCAACCTCTACAAAGCGCGGCTGACCGGGGCGTCGCTGGAGAACGTCGACCTGCGCGACGCCGACCTCCGCCGGGCCGACCTCAGCACCGCCACCCTCTCCGAGGTCGACCTGCGCGGCGCCGACCTCAGCGGCGCGGCGCTCGGCAGGAGTCTCCTCACGGACGTGAGCTTCGACGGCGCACACCTGGGCGACGCGAATCTGCGGTCCGCGTCGCTCACCCACGTCGGCCTGGCCGACGCGGATCTGCGCGGTGCCGACCTGGCCGGGGCCACGCTGTCCGACTCGGATCTCCGCGGCGCGCGCGTGCGGAAGGCCGATGTCACCCAGGCGAGCTGGGAAAACGTCGTCTGCCCGGACGGCTCCCGGTCGACCCCCGGGGGTTCCTGCCTGGACCATCTCACCCCGGCGGCCGGACCCTCGGGGCATCGCGGACACGCCGGGACCACGCCCGGGTGATGGCCGGGAACACCCGCCTACCGGGTGGCGTAGGCCGCCCACGGCCCGAGGGTGAACCCGCCGTCCTTCCTGCGGACTTCCACCGCGCCCGCGCCACCGAAGTGTGCCGGAACGACCAGCTCGCGTGTCTCCGCCGCCCGTTCGAGGATGCGACTGCGGCTGGCCACCGCCTGCCCCGGGCCGAGGCAGAAGCAGCTGTTGCAGGAAGGGCGCAGGATCTGCACCGGGCTGTGCAGCAGATCGCCGACGAACACCGCCCGGTCACCCCCTGATGCGAGCCGCAGCACCGAGGATCCGGGGGTGTGGCCGGGTGCGGACTCCAGGATGAGGTGTTCGTCGATGCGGTGGGTGCCGTCCCACAGCACGGCCTGTCCGGACCGGTGGACCGGTGCGACGCTGTCCTCGTAGACCAGCCGGTCGTCCTCCCGCAGGCCGCCGCCGTACGCGTTGTCCGGCCCGAAGTGGAAGTCGTCCGCGGCCGGGATGAGGTAGCGGGCGTTGGGAAACGTCGGCACCCACTCCCCCTCGACGCCGACGGTGTTCCAGCCGACGTGGTCGGCGTGGACGTGGGTGTTGACGACGACATCGACAGCCTCCGGGCGGACACCAGCCCGCGCCAGCCTGCCGAGGAAATCGCCCTCCCGGCGGTGGAACTGCGGCATTCCGGGGCGCTCGCGCCCGTTGCCCACTCCGGTGTCGACCAGGACGGTCCGCCCGGCGCTGCGCAGCACCCAGGTCTGGAGCGCGGCCACCGCCATGTCGTGCTCGGGGTTCCAGTGGTCCGGCGCCAGCCAGTCCTCGTTCTCCTTCCACACCTCGGCCCCGGCCTCCGGAACGATGCCGGGGGCCGGCGCGAAGGGCCCGCCCCACTCGACGATCCGGATGACCTCGACATCTCCCAGCACGATGTGCTGCACGTTTTCGCTGCTCATGTTCTCGACCTTAAGGAAGGCCGGTTGAGCCTCTCAATGCGTGAAGGAGTCTTCTGAATACGCATCCGTCTCATGCTCGAAACGATGAGAGCTATCCTGACCCGGTGGATGTGGTGAGCGATGCGATCGCGGCCGTGCGCGTCGGACGGCCGTCCTCCAACCGGGTGCGGGTGGGCGGAAGCTGGTGCACACGGCTCGCCCCGTATGACGGCGCGGGCTTCCATGTCGTACTGGAGGGCAGTTGCTGGCTGCTGCCCGACGGCGGCGCCCCGGTCTCGCTCGGCACGGGGGACGCGGTGCTGCTGCCGCACGGCACCGGGCATGTGCTCGCCGACGCCCCGGCCGACGCGGCGACCGTGCGGCGGGCGGTGCCGTTCGAGCCCTGGCTCGACGGGACTCGGCCACGCGAGACCGGGCCGGCCACCGGCGCGGCGGAGTTGCTCTGCGGCAAGTACCGGCTGGACCGCGCCTGCGTCCATCCGCTCATGACGGAGCTGCCGACGGTCGTCCACCTGCCGAACCGCGTGGGCGGCCACCCCGAACTCCGCGCCGCCATCGACCTGCTGGGCCGTGAGCTGGACGCGCAGCGGCCCGGGTCACACGTCGCGGTCCCCAGCCTGCTCGACCTCTTGCTGGTCTACATGGTCCGCTCCTGGGTGGCCGAGGACACCAGCGGGGTCTGGCCGGCCGTGCTGAACGACCCGGTGACGACCCTCGCCCTCCGGGCGATGCACTCGGATCCGGCCGCCGCGTGGAGCAACGACCGCCTGGCCGCCGAGGCGGGCGTCTCCCGTCCCACCCTGGCCCGCCGGTTCACCGCGCTGGTCGGCCGCCCGCCGATGGCGTATCTCACCTGGTGGCGCCTCACTCTGGCGGCCACTCTGCTGCGCGACACCACGGATCCGCTGGCCACCATCGCCCACCGGATCGGCTACGGCACCCCGTATGCCTTCTCCCACGCCTTCAAAAGGGAGTTCGGAGCCACCCCCGGGCAGTACCGGACCGAAGCCGCCGGGCGGCGGGGGCGTTGACGCTCCAGCAAGCGCTTGCTAATTTGAACTTCATGTGATGGCCGTCACGTGCTAAGAGCCGCCCTGTCCTGCCCTTCTGAGGGTGGGAAGCCGTCAGCAATCGCTCTCATGTGCTGCGTGCCGCCCCCACGGCAGCCCTCACAGCAGGAGGTCTCAGCGCCATGAAGCACACCCGGATGACCCGGATTTCCCCTGCCCCGCGGCAGAAGCCCCCCACGGCCGCGCGCGCCCACCGCGCACGCGGCACCCTCGCCGCCGCCGCTGCGGCGGTGGTCGCCTCGGCGGGTCTGCTCGCGGTCCAGCCCACCGTCTCGCACGCCGCGTCGATCAAGGCCGACGCCTTGTACGTGTCGCCGAACGGCAGCGCGAGCGCCCCCGGGACGGAGTCCTCCCCGACGACTCTCGCCTCGGCGATCACCCGCATCACCGCCGGTGGCACCATCTATATGCGCGGAGGGACCTACAACCTCTCGCAGACCGTCACCATCGCACCCGGCAACAACGGCACCTCCAGCGCCCCCAAGCAGCTGTCCGCCTACCCGGGCGAGAAGCCGGTGTTGAACTTCTCGGCCATGAGCGAGGACCCGGCCAACCGCGGGCTCGCCGTCAACGGGTCGTACTGGCGCATCAGCAACCTCACCGTCGAGCGCGCCGGTGACAACGGCATCTTCGTCGGGGGCAGCAACAACGTCATCGAGCGGGCGGTGACGCGCTTCAACCGCGACACGGGGCTCCAGATATCGCGTATCGCCTCCAGCACCCCGCGTGAACAGTGGCCGGCGAACAACCTCGTGGTGAGCTCGGAGTCGCATGACAATGCCGACTCCGACGGCGAGGACGCCGACGGCTTCGCCGCGAAGCTCACGGTCGGCGCCGGAAACGTCTTCCGCTACGACGTGTCCCACAACAACATCGACGACGGCTGGGACCTGTACACCAAGGATGACACCGGCGCCATCGGCCCGGTGACCATCGAGGACTCCCTCGCCCTGAACAACGGCACCCTCTCGGACGGCTCACAGGCGTCGAGCGGTGACCGCAACGGCTACAAGCTCGGCGGCTCGGACATCGCCGTCGACCACGTCGTCCGCCGCAGCATCGCCTACCGCAACGGCAAGCACGGGTTCACGTACAACAGCAACCCGGGCCACATGTCGGTGTCGGGCAACGTCAGCGTCGACAACGCCGAGCGCAACTTCTCCTTCGACGGGGGCACCTCGGTGTTCCGCGACAATGTGTCCTGCCGCAGTAGCAGCAGCGGGACGAAGGACCGCACCATCGGCGACGCCGACGGATCGAACCAGTTCTGGTCCGGCACGAACGGATCCCGCTGCTCGTCGTACGGTGGCGCGCTGAAGTGGTCCTTCGCCTCGGACGGCCGCCTCACCGTGAGCTTCGGCGGCTAGCCGGCGGCCACCGCGCCGAGCCCGGGCGACACCGCCGGCCCGGGGAGAGGTGGTCCCGCACCACGGACGGCTTCTCCCCGGGCCGGCGGCAGCACGATCCCCCGCGTCACCGTGTCACCGCGTCGGACGAACCTCCCTCCCCCATCGGCTCGTTGTTGCGCGAGGGGCGCGCACGGGCCACCGGGCGATGCCCGGCGCCACCGCACTCCCGCCTGCGAGCCTTCCTGGCGCCTTCCGCCAGGTGGGAAGGTCGAGCGCTGTTCCGCCGACCTTCACTCTTCGGGAGGAATTACATGGTGGTTTCCCGCTCTGCCTTCACCGCGATCGCGGTGGTCGGGCTGCTGGCCGCCTCCGGTACGGCCATGGCCGCGGCCCCCGCCGCCACCGCCACCGCGGCCGTCAGCCGTTTCGACGACGGGAGTTTCGAGTACCCCACCGCGCCCGCGAACGCGTTCACCACGCTCTCCAGCGGCCAGTCCATCGGCCCCTGGAAGGTCACGCGCGGGGCCGTGGACCTGATCGGCGCCGGATTCTGGCAAGCGGCCGAGGGGAACCAGTCCGTCGATCTCAACGCCGCCGAGCCGGGCACGGTCGCACAGACCTTCCGGACGACGGCCGGCCAGAGGTACACCGTGACGTACTCGCTGGCCGCGAACCCGGCGGGTGGTCCGGCGGTGAAGACCGGGAGCGTCCTGATCGACGGGCAGAACTTCCAGGACTTCTCGTTCAACTCCACGGGCAAGAGCTTCGCGAACATGGGCTATGTCACCCGAGGGGTCACGTTCGTCGCCAACGGCACCACCACGACGCTCGGCTTCACCAGCACGGTGGCGGGCGCCTACGGCCCCGTCATCGACGACGTACAGGTCGAGCCCTGCTGCCAGTGTGGTTGCTCGAAGTAACAGCCGCCAGGGCGGTGCCCGGTGACCCGCGGCCGGGTTCACCGGGCACCGAGCCGCTCTCCGCAAGGTGGGCCGAGGACGGGGTCTCCCCCGCCGACCTGCTCCGCCACCTCCCGCCGGCGGCGCTCCCACTCCTCGGTGTCCCCGTCGCAGGCGCGCACATACGCCAGCGTCACCGCCAGCGTCGGCAGCCGCTGTCCGGACGCGGCGGACGACAGGGTCGAGATCGAGTAGTGGGCCCGCTCCGCCAGCGCCCGGTACGTCGGGCTGCCGGCCTTCTGCCGCAGCTGCCGCAGGCCCGCGGCGAACTCCGGTAACGGGCCTTCCTCCGTATCCAGCGGGCGCTCCCTGCGCGCCATCGCCGCACCTCCCCGCTGCCCGGGCGCACCGGCGGGGCCGCCTGCCGAGACGGGAGAAGTGGTTGTGATGATCAGGAAGAGGATGCTGGGCGCGGCGGCCGGTGTCGCGCTGACGCTGAGCGGCACCCTGGCGGCCGGCCCCGCGGCAGCCGGGACCACGGCGGCCGCGGCCGGTTGGGAACGCTGCAATCCCGGCTACTTCTGTATCTTCGACGGCCCTGACGGGACCGGCACTGGAATCGCACCAGCAGGGTCTGGACCATGTACGACGGCTACAACTACACGGGCCAGGACACATGCGTCGGGGCGAGCACCGGTCCGTGGACGATCACGCCCGGCCGCGACAACACGGTCAGCTCGCTGAGGGCGACCCCCGGGCGCGTCTGCCCCATCTGATGTGGGCTGGATCAGCCTGCATCAGGCCGGGCGGTGCAGATAGGCGCCGACGGGCTCGCCGACGACCTCGCCCGCCCGCAGGATGTGATGGCCTCTCAGGAAGGTGTCGGTGACCCGGGCGGTCAGCTCGAACCCCTCGAACGGGGTGTACTCCTGCATCGACTCCGACTCCGCGGCGCGCACGGTCCACGTGCGGCCCGGGTCGACCAGGGCGATGTCGGCGTCGAAGCCGGGTGCGATGGCGCCCTTGCTGGGCAGCCCGTAGCGCTGGGCCGGGTTCCAGGAGGTCAGCGCGGCGATCCGGCCCAGCGGCAGGCCACGCTTCGTCCCTTCGGTGATCAGGCCGGGGAGGAGGTATTCGGTGCCGCCGAATCCGGACCTGACGACGAAGACGTCGTCCTCGGGCTCGCCGAACTTCAGCTCCTCGCGGCAGCACGCGTGGTCGCTGACGACCCAGTCGACGGTGCCGTCGAGCACGTACTCCCACAGCGCCTCCACGTCCTCGCGCGGCCTCAGCGGCGGGTTGACCTTGCCGCCGAGGCCGTGCGCGGTGGTGATGTCGGCGAGCAGATGCCCGATGGTGACCTCGCGGCGGAAGTCGATGTGCGGGAACGCACGGCCCATCCGGACGGCCGCGTCGACCGCCTTGCGGGACGACAGATGCAGCAGGTTGACGGTCGGCAGCCCGGTCTCGTGCGCCAGATAGGAGGCGATGGAGACGGCGAGCCCCTCGGAGTGCGGTGGCCGGGAGGCGCTGTAGGCGGCGAGCCCGGTCAGCTCGCCCGCCTCCTCGACCAGTTCGGTGTACGCGGTCATGATCTCGGCGGTCTCGCAGTGCAGGGACAGCGAGATCTGATCGGCGAGGCCGGGGAACCGCTCGCGTGCGGCCTGCACCCCGCGCATGACGAACTCGAAGTGCGCGTAGTCGTAGCGCTCGTCCTCACCGATCATCAGGAACGCGCTCTGGTCGGCCGACCTGCCGTGCAGACCATGGCTGCCGTAGAACATGAAGACCTTGAACGAGACGACGCCGAACCGCTCGATCAGGTCGGGGATCTCGTCGATGTGGCCGCGCGATATCGGCGCGAGGTGGAAGCCGTAGTCGACATGGGCGCGGCCGGAGGCGGCGTCCAGCACCTCGGGGAAGAAGTCGGCGTAGTCGCCGCCCTTGTTGAGGTAGTACCGCCCGGTCCGCATATAGGTCAGGGCGGTGGTGACCCCGCCCTGAGCGCACGCGCGGCTCTCGGTGGCCGCGTCCTCGGCCAGCGGGTGGTAGATCCCCCAGTGCTGATGGGCGTCGACGACGCCGGGGAACGCCAGCTTGCCTCCGGCGTCGATCACCCGGCGGGCGCCTGCCGCGGCGATGCCGGGGGCCACGGCGGCGATCCGCCCGCGGCTGACGGCGATGTCCGCGGGCCGGGGCTGGTCATGGTCGTGGGTGACGACGCGGGCGTCCCGCACCACCAGGTCGTACTCGGTCACCGCGGCCTCCTGTCGACTCGCGCTCATGCCCCGATCACCCGGTTCTCCTCCGACCAGAAGACGAGGCGCTTCTGCGCGAAGCGGATGATGAAGTGGGCGATCAGCCCCAGCACGGAGAGCACCACCAGCACGGCGAACATCCCCGCGATGTCGAAGTTGTAGTTGGTCTGGAGCAGCAGATATCCCAGGCCCTCCTTCGCCCCGATGAACTCTCCGACGACCGCGCCGAGGATCGAGAAGACGATCCCGATGTCGAGACCGGCGAAGATGAAGGGGAGCGCGCTCGGCAGCCGCACCATCCTGAAGACCGCGAACCTGCCGGCGCCGAACGCCGTGAGCATCTCGATCCGGTCGGCATCGGCCGAGCGCAGCCCCTCGATCACATTGACCAGCACCGGGAAGAACGAGATCACCGCCGCCATGACGACCTTGCTGGTCATGCCGAAGCCGAACCACACCACGAACAGCGGCGCGAGGGCCACCTTGGGGACCGTCTGGAAGGCGACGACGTACGGCATGAAGGTGCGCTCGATCAGCCGCACCTGGGAGATCGCGGTGCCCAGCACCAGCGCCGCGCCCACGCCGAGGAGAAAGCCGTAGAGCGACTCCAGCACCGTGATCTTCACATGTCTCCAGAACAGCGGGTCGGACAGCTGCGTCCGCAGGGCGTCGAGGATCTGGGTGGGGCGCGGCAGCACATAGTCGTCGACCCCGAAGGCGGGGACCGCGAACTCCCACGCCAGCATCACGGTCACGAAGACGCCGGGGACGAGCAGCAGCTCGGGGCGCTCCCTGAGATCCACGCCGAAACCGCCGCGTGCGGTCTTGGTCCTGGCCTTGGACCTCATCCGTCGATCACTCCGATGGCGTTGAAGTGCTTGCGGATCCGCTCGACATAGACCCCGGCCCGGTCCGAGGCCATGACGCTCAGCGCACGCGGTCGTTCCAGCTCGATGTCGACGACCTCGGCGACACGCCCGGGGCGGGGGCTGAGCACCACCACCCGGTCGGAGAGGAAGACCGCCTCGGGAATGGAGTGGGTGACGAACACGATGGTCTGGCCGCTCTCCCGCCAGATCCGCAGCAGCTCGACGTTCATGTACTCGCGGGTCATGGCGTCGAGCGCGCCGAAGGGCTCGTCCATCAGCAGCACGGCCGGATCGTGCACCAGGGCCCGGCAGATGCCGGCGCGCTGCTGCATCCCACCGCTCAGCTCATGAGGGTACTTGCCCTCGAAGCCGGCGAGGCCGACCATCGCGAGCAGCTTCCCGGCCCGCTCCCGGTACACCCGGGCGTCGAGTTTCCGCACCTCCACGGGCACCATCACGTTCTCCAGAACGGTGCGCCACGGCAGGAGGGTGGCCGCCTGGAAGACCATGCCCACCTCGGGCAGCGGCCCCGCCACCTCGCGGCCCGCGACCCGGACCGCCCCCTCGCTCCCGGGGATCAGCCCGGCGAGGATCTTCAGCATGGTGGTCTTGCCGCATCCCGAGGGGCCGACGACCGAGATGAACTCACCGCGCCGGACGGTGAAGCCGATGCCCGAGAGCGCATGGGTCGGTTCGGATCTTCGCGGGCGGTAGATCTTGTGCAGTCCTTCGACTTCGATCCAGCGGGCTTCGTCCACGTCGGGCGCGGGATGCGCGTTCCGGGCATCCCGGCCACGGCGGCGGCCCGGAGTCCTCATGGCCATGATGGTCTCCTCACCCTCCTGTTGCCGGCGCTCCGGTCGCTACTCGGCCGCCTTCGCCTTCTCGATCACGGCCGCGGAGTCGAAGTCGTTCGCGCCCTTCAGCAGGCTGTCGTCCCACAGCTCCGTGAGCTTGGCGTCCTGGGTGATCTGGCCGGATGTCCTGGTGTAGGCGACCGTCCTGGTCCACTCCTCTTCGCTGATCGCGCCCCAGTCCTCGAAGCTCTCGGGCTCACCGGTCGCGGGCACGGCTGTCCTGATCCACGCGTTGAGGGTCTTGGTGTCGTCGGCGACGCGGTCGTCGGCCTTCTTGCCGGTCAGCAGCTGCGGGAAGACCTGGTAGCCGTCGCGCATGGCGGCCTCGGGGTTGACGGCGGAGAAGAGCAGCGCCTTGTACGCGGCGCGCAGATAGCGCGTCAGCACGTCCCGCTTCTCCTTCAAGGTCTTCTCGGTCACCGCGAAGGTCAGGGAGCGGATGCCCTCGAAGGCGTCGGAGTTGTCCAGGTAGCGGAGCTCCGCGCCGGTGTTCTCGATCGTGGTGTACGCCTGGGTGTACAGCGCGAGCGCGTCGACCCTGCCGTTCTCCAGGGCGGCCAGGGCCTGAGCGCCCACTCCGGCCGGCAGCAGCTCGATGTCCTCGGCCGCGTCAAGACCGGCGTCGTTGGCGTACGCGCGGGCGTAGATGGCCGAGCCGGAGGCGAGGCTGATGACACCGATCTTCTTGCCCTTGAGATCGGCGGGGGTCCTGATGTCGCTGTCCGGCCGGACCGCCATGCGCCACGGCCAGTTCCGCACCAGGCCGCCGATGGCCTTGACCGGAACTCCCTTCTCCCGCGCGGCGAGGATCGCTCCCGCGTCGGCCGCCGTGATGTCGGCGCTGCCCGAGGCCACGGCCTGGACGGCGGCCACCGAGCCATTGGTGTTGATCACGTCGACCTTCAGCTTCTCCTCGGATAAGTAACCCTCGGCATCGCCCACCGCGTGGGTGGCGACCTCCTCCTTGGGCGCGAGTACGGCCGAGGCGACGGCGAGGTCGAGCGTGGCCCGGTCGCCCTTGGCGGACGAGGAGGACCCGCCTCCGCAGGCGGAGAGCGCCGCGAGGGCGGCGAGGGCGGCGAGGGCGGCGGCGCTGACGCCGAGTCGCAGGGAGCGTTTCATGTTCGGCACCTCTATCCATCCGGTGGAACAACAAGGAGGCAGCGGTCGGCCCGGCGAGGGGCGGGTGGCAGACCTCCAGGATGTCGGAGGCGAGCAGGTCGCGGAAGAACGACGCAGCGCGCGCTCCGCCCGGCTGGGCGGAGCGCGCGCTGGAAAGCGTTCGGGCCGGCCGGCGTGTGCCGACCGACCCGAGCGTCAGGGCCTGAACCCCATGATCAGACCAGGTCGAACCGGTCGAGGTCCATCACCTTGCTCCACGCCGCGGCGAAGTCGCGCACGAACTTCTCCTTCGCGTCATCGCTCGCGTAGACCTCCGCGACCGCGCGCAGCTCGGAGTTCGAGCCGAAGACCAGGTCGGCGCGGGTGCCGGTCCACTTGACGGCGCCGGAGGCGTCGCGGCCCTCGAACTCGTCCTGCGCCTCCGACGTCGACTTCCACGTCGTGCCCAGGTCGAGCAGGTTGACGAAGTAGTCGTTGGTGAGCGTGCCGGGCTTGTCGGTGAGGACACCGTGCTTCGACTGGGCGTGGTTGGCGCCCAGGACGCGCAGGCCGCCGACGAGGACCGTGGTCTCGGGCGCGCTGAGGGTCAGCAGGTTCGCCCTGTCGAGCAGCAGGTACTCGGCCGGGAGGCGGTTGCCCTTGCCGACGTAGTTGCGGAACCCGTCGTAGGTCGGCTCGAGCGCGGCGAACGACTCGACGTCCGTCTGCTCCTGCACGCCGTCCACACGGCCCGGGGTGAAGGACACCTCGACGTCCACGCCGCCGTCCTTGGCCGCCTTCTCGACTGCCGCGGTGCCCGCGAGCACGATCAGGTCGGCCAGCGAGACCTGCTTGCCGCCGGCGGCGTTGAAGGCCTCCTGGACGCCCTCCAGCGTGCGCAGCACCTGCGCCAGCTCGTCCGGGTTGTTGACCTCCCAGCCGCGCTGCGGCTCCAGGCGGATACGGGCGCCGTTGGCGCCGCCGCGCTTGTCGCTGCCGCGGAAGGAGGAGGCGGAGGCCCAGGCGGTCGAGACCAGCTGGGAGACCGTGAGGCCGGAGCCGAGGACCTGCTCCTTGAGGGAGGCGATGTCCGCGGCGTCGATCAGCTCGCCCGTACGCTCCGGCAGCGGGTCCTGCCACACCAGCACCTCGGACGGGACCTCCGGGCCGAGGTAGCGCACGATCGGGCCCATGTCACGGTGCGTGAGCTTGTACCAGGCGCGGGCGAAGGCGTCGGCGAATTCCTCGGGGTTCTCGTAGAACCGGCGGGAGATCGGCCCGTAGATCGGGTCGACCTTGAGGGAGAGGTCGGTGGTGAGCATCGTCGGGCGCTGCTTCTTCGACGGGTCGAAGGCGTTCGGGACGATCTCGGGAGCGTCCTTCGCCACCCACTGGTTGGCGCCGGCCGGGCTCTTGGTGAGCTCGTAGTCGTACTCGAAGAGGTTCTTGAAGAACCCGTTGCTCCACTGGGTCGGGGTGCTGGTCCAGGTGACCTCGAGGCCGGACGTGATCGCGTCCTTGCCCACGCCCGTGCCGTAGGTGCTCTTCCAGCCGAGGCCCTGCTGCTCGATCGGGGCGCCCTCGGGGTCGGCGCCGACGTTGTCCGCCGGGCCGGCGCCGTGGGTCTTGCCGAAGGTGTGACCACCGGCGATCAGGGCGACGGTCTCCTCGTCGTTCATCGCCATGCGGCGGAACGTCTCACGGATGTCGCGGGCCGCGGCGATCGGGTCCGGGTTGCCGTTGGGGCCCTCGGGGTTGACGTAGATGAGACCCATCTGGACCGCGCCGAGCGGGTTCTCCAGCTCGCGGTCGCCGGTGTAGCGCTGGTCGTCGAGCCAGACGGACTCGGGGCCCCAGTAGACGTCCTCCTCGGACTCCCACACGTCCTCGCGGCCACCGGCGAAGCCGAAGGTCTTGAAGCCCATGGTCTCCAGGGCGACGTTGCCGGTGAGGATCATGAGGTCGGCCCAGGAGATGCTCTGGCCGTACTTCTTCTTGACCGGCCACAGCAGACGGCGGGCCTTGTCGAGGTTGCCGTTGTCCGGCCAGCTGTTGAGCGGCGCGAAGCGCTGCTGACCGGCGCCGGCGCCACCGCGGCCGTCGCTGATCCGGTAGGTGCCGGCGCTGTGCCAGGCCATCCGGATCATCAGCGGGCCGTAGTTGCCGAAGTCGGCGGGCCACCAGTCCTGCGAGCTGGTCAGCACCTCGGCGATGTCACGCTTCACGGCCGCGAGGTCGAGGGCGTTGAACGCCTCGGCGTAGTCGAACTCCTCGCCGAGCGGGTTGGCCACGGCGGGGTTCTTGGCGAGGATCTTCAGGTTGAGCCGCTCGGGCCACCACTGGCGGTTTCCGCCGCCCTGGGTCGGGTGCGGTGCGCGCCCGTGTGCGACCGGGCAGCCGCCCCCACCCTCGGCCTGCTCGTCTACGGCGTTTGCTTCATGGTTCTCGGACATCGGAATCCTTCCGGACTGGGCCCATCTCGGTGTTCAGGAACTGCGGGCGGTGGAACAGCCGGGGCGCGGGCCCCGGTGGCAGACCTCGGACACCGCGCTGACCGGCGCCGGGCAACTGCTCGGCGGTGGTCCCGTCACGTGGCTGTCTCCTGCCGTTTTGGAGTCTTCCTGTCCCTTGGCTGTCGCCAGAACCGATCCTACGATGGACAGAGTCCAAGTCAAGAAGAACGCCAATCCCATATCCGATCGGATTTCGGACATCCGCTGGTAAACTCCGGGTGTCCTACCGAACCCGAATAGGTGAGCCGATATGAGTGACCTGCTGGAGCGACTGCGCGGGCGTGGCTGGCGGCTGACTTCCCAGCGGCGCGTAGTAGCGGAGGTCCTCGACGGCGACCATGTGCATCTCACGGCGGACGAGGTGCACGCCCGCGCGGCCCGGCGGCTGCCCGAGATCTCCCGGGCGACCGTCTACAACACCCTGGGCGAGCTGGTCACCCTCGGTGAGGTCATAGAGGTCTCCACCGACGGCCGCGCCAAGCGCTACGACCCCAACGCGCACCGCCCACACCAGCACCTGGTGTGCTCCGGCTGCGGCACCATCCGCGACGTCCACCCGATCGGCAACCCGCTGGCCGACCTCCCCGCGGAGGAGCGGTTCGGCTTCACGGTGTCCGAGGCCGAGGTCACGTACCACGGGCTGTGCCCGTCCTGCGCCTAAGCCGCGCCAGGCGGATCTGACGCCTGCGGCGGGCGCTCCCTGGGCGCTCCGGGCGGTATCCCGCCGCTCCCGCGGCAGTGTAGGCCGCGTCGCATCTCTTTACCGGGCTGTCATGTCCCTGTAGCTTGCAATGAAAGAGCTTGCAGCAACTTGCCGGTTCTGGATTCAGCGCACTCCCCACCCGCTCCCCCACTGGGAGACGCCATGAGACCCACGTCAACGGCACCCTTGCGCGACAGACCACCAGCTCCGCTGCGGCGCACGCTCGCCACGGCCCTCGCGGCGGCGGGGGTGCTCGGGCTCGTCGCGGGCCCGCCGGAGTCCCGCCCCACCCCGGTCAGGACCGCCGCCGCCACCTCGAACACGACGACCGTCTTCTACTACACGAAGACCAAGAACTGGTCCGCCACCTATCTGCACTACGCCCCCGACGGCGGCGCCTGGACCACCGCCCCCGGCTTACCGATGGAGGCGGCCTGCACGGACTGGGTGAAGAAGACCGTCGACCTCGGCTCGGCCACCGGGCTGCAGGCCACTTTCAACAACGGCAGTGGCACCTGGGACAACAACGGCGGCGCGAACTACGCCCTGGGCACCGGAAACATCACCGTCAAGGACGGGGTGATCGCCCACAGCGACCCCTGCGCGGACACCGGGGGCGGCTCAGGGGACGGCTCCGGCAACAAGGCGACCGTCTACTACTCGACGGCCACCACCGGATGGACCACCGCCAACATCCACTACGCGCCCGCCGGGGGCTCCTGGACCACCGCCCCGGGCGTCGGCATGGAGCCCGCCTGCACCGGCTGGTGGAAGAAGACGCTGGACATCGGCACGGCCGCCTCGCTCAGGGCCGCGTTCAACAACGGCAACGGCGTCTGGGACAACAACAACAGCTCCGACTACACCATCCCCACGGGCACCACGACGGTGAAGGACCGAACGGTCACGGCCGACGCCGAGGACCCGTGCGCGGCGCAGGCCCCGGACACCCAGCCCCCGACGGCGCCCACCGGGGTCACGGCCAGTGCCACCCACACCTCCGTGGTCGTGAGCTGGGCAGCGGCCACCGACGACACGGGGGTCGCGAAGTATCAGGTCACGCGCACCGGCGGCACCAGGGGCACGGTCGTCACGGACGTCACCTCGACGGTCTTCTCCGACACCGGCCTCGAGGAGAAGACCACGTACACCTACACCGTCAGGGCCGTCGACGCGGCCGGCAACACCTCCCCCGCCTCCGCGGCGGCCACCGCGACCACCGGGGAGAAGGCGCCGGAACCGGCCGCCGGCACCCCGCTGGGCACCGACCCCCGCAAGGACCCCATCTACTTCGTCCTCACCGCCCGCTTCTTCGACGGCGACGGCTCCAACAACCGTGGCGGCAGCCAGCATGTGAAGTCCGGCAACGCGGCCAACGACGACCCCATGTTCCGCGGGGACTTCAAGGGCCTGATCGGCAAACTCGACTACATCAAGGCGCTCGGCTTCTCGGCGGTCTGGGTCACCCCCGTGGTCCTCAACCGCTCGGACTACGACTACCACGGCTACCACGGCTACGACTTCTACCGAGTCGACCCGCGCCTCGAGTCGGACGGCGCCTCCTACCAGGACCTGATCAACGCCGCCCACGCCAAGGGCATGAAGATCTACCAGGACGTCGTGTACAACCACAGCTCCCGCTGGGGTGCCAAGGGCCTGTTCACCCCGACCGTCTACGGCGTCCGGGACGCCCAGTGGAGCTGGTACTACGACGAGAAGAACGACGGCTTCGCGTACGACGGCCTGACCATCGAGCCCAAGTCCGGGAAGTCGTACTACAACGGCGACCTGTGGTCCACGGCCGAACCGGCCGGGAACACCTGCCTCAACTGGGGCAAGCCGACCGGTGGCAAGAGCCCCGAAGGCTACACCCTCTACAACTGCCAGTGGCCCGGCCCCACCTCGGGGATGTTCCCGAAGCAGTACTACCACCAGTGCTGGATCGGCAACTGGGAGGGCGAGGACTCCCGCTCCTGCTGGCTGCACGAGGACCTCGCCGACTTCGACACCGAGTCGACCCCCGTGCAGAACTACCTGATCGGCGCCTACGACAAGTACATCGACATGGGCGTCGACGGGTTCCGCGTCGACACGGCCGTCCACATCCCGCGCGTCACCTGGAACCGCCGCTTCCTGCCCGCCATCCAGGAACGGGTCACCCAGAAGTTCGGCGCCGACGCGGCGCGCAACTTCTTTGTCTTCGGCGAGGTCGCGGCCTTCGTCAACGACAAGTGGAACCGCGGGTCCGTCAACCACTCGGCGCAGTTCTACACCTGGAAGGAGCGCCAGGAGTACAGCGCCGACGACGAGAAGGCGGCCATCGAGCAGTACGACCACGAGGAGCAGCTCGGCACGGGCAACCAGCCCACCTCCGCCAACGCCTTCCTGGACGGCAACACGTACCACGCGCCGGACCACAGCCGGTTCTCCGGCATGAACATCATCGACATGCGCATGCACATGAACTTCGGTGACGCGCAGAACGCGTACAACAACGGCAAGGACTCCGACGACAGCGTCAACGACGCCACCTACAACGTCGTCTACGTCGACAGCCATGACTACGGCCCGAACAAGTCGAGCAACCGCTACAGCGGCGGCACCGACGCCTGGGCCGAGAACATGGCGCTGATGTGGACGTTCCGCGGCATACCGACGCTGTACTACGGCTCGGAGATCGAGTTCCAGAAGGGCAAGCAGATCGACTGCGGCCCGACCTGCCCGCTGGCCTCCACCGGACGCGCGTACTACGGCGACCATCTGGCCGGATCCGTCACGGCCTCGGACTTCGGCAAGGCCGACTCCGCGGCCGGCCAGGTCGCCACCACCCTCGCCCAGCCCCTGGTCGAACACGTCCAGCGGCTCAACCGGATCCGCCGGGCCGTCCCGGCCCTCCAGATGGGCCAGTACTCCACCGACGGCATCACCGGCCCGATGGCGTTCAAACGCCGCTACACCAGCGGCGGCACCGACAGCTTCGCGCTCGTCACCGTCACCGGCGGGGCCACCTTCACCGGCATTCCGAACGGGACGTACACCGACGCCGTCACGGGAGACGTGAAGACCGTCTCCGGCGGCTCGCTGTCCGTCGCGGCCCCCGGCAAGGGCAACCTCCGGGTGTACGTGCTGAACGGCCCCGGCAAGATCGGCGGTGACGGCCCCTATCTCAAGTGACACCGACCGCGCCCGTCGAGGTCCGGACCCCGTCGTACGCGCCACCCCAGCAACGC
The DNA here is from genome assembly GCF_040302705.1 of Streptomyces sp. NPDC097640. Lineage (NCBI taxonomy): Bacteria > Bacillati > Actinomycetota > Actinomycetes > Kitasatosporales > Streptomycetaceae > Streptomyces > Streptomyces sp. NPDC097640. The sequence goes on along the minus strand of NZ_JBEOSB010000002.1, from coordinate 22,366 downwards.
CGCGCACGCGACCGCACAACCGGCGGCCATGACCAGCAGCGCGGTGTCGGCGGCGGCCCCGGCACCGACGCCGGCGAGGGCAACACCCAGGCCGGCGGCGACGGTGATGACGGTCTTGGTGACACCTGAGGCCTCGCCGGCCCGTTCCGGGCGGATGACTCCCTGGGTGGCGACGAGGGTGAGGGCGTTGCCGAACCCGAGGGCGGCACCGCAGCAGGTGGCAACGGTCAGATAGACGGGGAAGGAGGGAGCGAGGGCGAGCCCGGACAGGCCGAGCGCGCCCGCGCCGAGGCAGGCGGCCATCGCGGGCGCGGCGTCCCGGGTGGCGACGCGTCCCGCGAGGGGACCTGCGGCGGCCATGGCGAGGGCCGCCGGGAGGAAGGCCGCGCCCGCGGCCATGGCGGAGCAGCCCCATCGGTCCTGAAGGGACTGCGGGACGACGAAGAGGAACATCACGGCGGCGGTGTTGGCCACGGCGCCCGTGAGGGTCAGGGCGACGTAGAGGCCGTTGCGGAACAGGGCGAACCCGACCAGAGGATGCGGCGCACGGCGCTCGGCGTGGACGAACGCGCCGAGCAGCGCCCCGCACAGCAGGACGAGGAAGGCCATCTCGCCCCGGGGCGTGCCGCGTTGGACGCGGTCGAGGAGCACGGCGAGCGCGGCGAGCGCGCCGGTGACGGTGAGCAGGCCGCGCCAGTCGAGGTGTCGCCGGGGTCCGCCGGTGTCACGGCTCTCGGCGGCGCGCGCGGCCCACACGGCGCCGAGCGCGGCGAGGGGGACGTTCAGCCAGAAGACGGCGCGCCAGGAGAGGGTGTCGGTGAGCGCGCCCCCGACGAAAGGGCCGCAGGCGGTGGCGATGCCCCCGATACCGAGGGCGAGGCCGGTGGCCCGGCCACGCAGGTGTTCGGGATAGACGTTGGTGAGCAGGGCAAGCCCCACCGGCATGATCACGGCAGAGCCGGCGCCTTGGACGGCGCGTGCGGCGACCAGCATCGGCAGGCTCGTGGCCAGCGCGCACCCCACGGAGGCGGCGCCGAAGAGGGACAGGCCCAGCACGAGCGGTCCGCGGCGGCCGAACAGGTCGCCCAGACGGCCGGCGCCGAGCATGAGCGTGCCGGTGGACAGCAGATAGCCGCTCACCGCCCATCGCGCTCCGTCCCCGGGTGCGCCGAGGTCGGCGCCGATACGGGGAAGAGCGAAATTGAGGGCGAAGGCGTCCAGTTGGACACAGAACACCCCCACGGACATCGCGAGCAGCACCCAGGTACGGGGGTGCGGTGGTGTGGCCATGCGCGCGTCTCCTGATCGCGGGTGTGTGACAGGGCGTGCGATGGGGGAAGGGGGCAGCGAAGTACACGGGAGACCGCGAGAGTGGCGGGTGCTGCCGGGACGGACGCCTGGTGAGGGCGTCGCGAAGGCGGGGGCCGATACGGCCCGCACCGCCTGACTGCTCGACACCGCCGCTCGTTCACCGGGGGCGGGAGCACCTCCACCCTAGCGGCATGCGGAGGGTCGTTCCTCCGCTCCAAGGGGGTGATGCGTAGGGTATGAACCACCCAACGGCCCGGCTGAACACGGTCGTGGGAGGAAGGCTGTCATGCCCAAACGTCTCGTCGTGTGCTGCGACGGTACATGGAACACCCCCGATCAGACCGAGGACAGGCGCCCCTGCCCGACCAATGTCACCAAACTCGCCCTGACCGTGGCGTCCGAGGACTCGGGCGGGAACCGGCAGTGCGTCTACTACCACCGTGGTGTGGGCACCAGCCGGAAGGACCGGCTGCGCGGGGGCGCCTTCGGGATCGGGCTGTCGCGCAATGTGTTCGACGCCTACCGTTTTCTCATCGACAACTACGAACCCGGTGACCACCTCTACTTCTTCGGGTTCAGCAGGGGCGCGTTCACCGCGCGCAGCATCGTCGGCATGCTCCGCAACTGCGGCATCCTGCGCCGGGAGAACGCCGACCGGATCGCCGAGGCGTGGGCCCTGTACCGCAGTTCGGCCGACCAGCCGACCGGTGTCGCGGCCAGCCTGTTCCGCCGGGCGTACTCGTACGACCCGCGGATACGCTTCATCGGCGTGTGGGACACCGTCGGTGCCCTCGGTGTCCCGGCTCTCGGGCCCCGCTGGATGAGGCCCGTGGTGCGGCGGCTGAACCACCGCTGGGAGTTCCACGACACCAAGCTCAGCACCCGGGTGGACGGCGCGTTCCACGCCCTGGCCATCGACGAGCGGCGGGCGGCGTTCGAGCCGACGCTGTGGCATCAGCAGCCCGGAGTCCAGGGGCAGGAGCTGAAGCAGGTGTGGTTCAGCGGGGTGCACTGCGACGTCGGCGGCGGATACACCGACACCTCCCTGTCGGACATCGCGTTGCTGTGGATGGTCGAGCAGGCCCGGGAATACGGCCTGGAGTTCCGGCCCGGGGCCTTCAGCCCCGAGGGCCCCATCCGGATAACCCCCGGCGAGAGCGTCGAATTCAGGGTCGTCCCCGATCCGATGGCTTCTCCGCACCCCTCCCGGACGGGGCTTTACCGATTGGTCAAGCCCTTCAACCGGCCCATCGGCGAGGCCACGGACAAGGACGGCCGCGCCGACGGCTTCGAGTATCTGGCGACGACCGCGAAGGAGCACTACGACGGGGACCCCGGCTACCGGCCGCCGTCGCTCGTCACGTACCTGGAACACCCGGAGAGGGTGCGCATCGAGCCGGTGCCCCGGGCGGCGCCGCCCGGGGACGACGCCCCGCCGACGTGACGTCCGGTCACCAGGCCGCGGCCGGGAGGGCCGTCCGCGGGCGCACCGGGAAGCCGGCGGCCCGGTAACAGTCGTCGATGAGCCGCATGGTGGTGAGCGCGTCCCCCGCGTCGAGGGCCAGGGGCGCGCCGTGGCGCAGGTGGGCGGCGAGGGCTTCGAGCTGGTAGGTGTACGAGGACCGGCGGCCGAGCTCCTCGGTGCGCTCGCCCGAGGCCGTACGCACCACGACCCGGTCGTCCAGGTGCGGCTGGACGAAGTTCACCGCGGTGGCCTCGCCGCGGGTGCCGACGATCCGGCAGCTCATCTGCCACTGGTGGTACGCCATGTGGCAGTTGGCGGCGCCGGTGGCGCCGTTCGGGAACTCCAGGTCGGCGTGGAGCCATTCGTCGACCCCGGGGGCCGTGGCCCGCGCTCCGCCGCGCGCGGCGACCAGGCGCGGAGCGCCACCGGCCCAGGGGGCGAGCATGCGCTGGGCGTGCAGGCTGTAGCACCCCAGATCCATCAGCGCGCCACCTGCAAGGGCCAGCGACCACCGTACGTCGTCGTCCGGCGGGGCGGGCATCGCGACCATGGTCTCGACGTGCCGGAGGTCGCCCAGCTCACCGCTGTCCAGCAGCTCGTGCAGCCGCCGGGTGACCGGGTGGAACAGATAGTGGAAGCCCTCCATGAAGGCGGTGCCCGCCTTCGCGGCCGCCGCGTGGACCTCGGCCGCCTCCTCGGCGTTGCTCGCGGACGGCTTCTCGGTCAGCACATGCTTGCCGGCCTGGAGCGCGGCCAGGTTCCAGGGCCCGTGCGCGCCGTTGGCCAGCGGGTTGTACACGACCTCCAGTTCCGGGTCGGTGACGAGACCGGCGTACGAGCCGACCACACGCTCGACGCCGTGGGCGGCGGCGAACGCCTCGGCCCGGTCCCGGTCGCGGGCGGCCACCGCGACGAGGCGGTGGCCGGCCGCGCGGGCGGGACCCACGATCGACAGTTCGGCGATCCGGGACGCGCCCAGGACACCGATGCGCAGGGGTTCGTCCGTCATGCCGTGCGCACCTCGGTCAGCCGCACGGGCCGCCTCTCGCGCAGCGACAGGGTGCACGCCTCGGCGATCCAGCTCGCCTCGAGGGCGTCCGCCACCGTGCACGGCGAGGGGCGGGTGCCCGCCACGACCTCGGTGAACGCGGTGAGTTCGGCGCGGTAGGCGTCGGCGAAGCGGTCCATGAAGAAGTCGTGCGGCCGCCCGGCCGGGAAGGTGGCGCCGGGTTCGACGGAGCGCAGTGGCAGCCGGTCCTCCAGGCCGACCGCGATGCTGTCCTTCATGCCGTGCAGTTCCAGGCGCACGTCGTAACCCCGCGCGTTGTGGCGGGAGTTGGAGACGACGGCGAGGGTGCCGTCGTCGAGGGTGAGCAGGGCCGAGGCCGTGTCGACGTCGCCCGCCTCACGGATGTAGTCCGCGCCCCGGTTGCCGCCGGTCGCGTACACCTCGGTGACCTCGCGGCCCGTCACCCACCGCACGATGTCGAAGTCGTGCACGGCGCAGTCGCGGAAGATGCCGCCGGAGGTGGCCACATATCCGGCCGGCGGGGGCGCGGGGTCGAGGGTGGTGGACCGTACGGTGTGCAGCGGCCCGAGTTCACCGCTGATCACGGCCTCGCGGGCGGCGGCGCATCCCGCGTCGAAGCGACGGTTGTAGCCGATGTGCACCTCGACGCCGCCGGCCTCGACGGCACGCAGCACCTCCAGGCTCTCCGCGACACCGCGGGCCACGGGCTTCTCGCAGAAGACGGGGACGCCCGCCTTGACGGCGGCGAGGATCAGCTCCGGGTGGGCGTCGGTGGCGGCCGCGATGACCACGCCGTCCACACCGGCGGAGAACACGGCCTCCGGGGAGTCCACGGCGGTGGCCGCGAACCGCTGTGCCGCGGTGGCCGCGGCCGTGGCCACCGGGTCGGTGACCACGAGGGAGTCCACCGCGTCGAGCCCGAAGAGGGTTTCCGCGTGGAAGGCGCCGATCCGGCCCAGTCCCATGATGCCTATACGCATGAGTTTCTCGTTCCTTCAGCCCGAGGGGCGGCTCAGTCGAGTCCGCCGATGACGATCTGGTCCCAGTCGATGACCGAGCCGGTCACCACGCCGCTGCGGTCGGAGAGCAGGAAGACGACGAAGTCGGCGATCTCGTCGACCTGGCCGAGCTTGCCCATCGGCTGCGCCTCGGCGGCCCTCTCGCGCCAGTCGTCTCCCGCGCCGTGGAAGGCGCGCTGTGTGGCGTCCTCGCCCTCGGTGTCGGTCCAGCCGATGTTGAGGCCGTTGATCCGGACGCGGTCAAAGCGGTGGGCGTGCGCGGCGTTGCGGGTCAGGCCGACGAGCCCGGCCTTGGCGGCGACATACGGGGCCAGGTAGGGCTGTCCGCCGTGTGCCGAGGTGGTGATGATGTTGACCACCGTGCCGGGCGACTTGCGGGCGACCATGTCGGCGACGGCGGCCTGCATGGCGAAGAACGGCGCCCGCAGATTGATCGCGACATGGGCGTCGAACAGCTCCGGCGTGGTGTCGAGCAGCGAGCCCCGCGACGTCAGCCCGGCCGCGTTGACCAGGCAGTCGAGGCGCCCGTGCGCGGCCACGGCCCGTGTGACGCTGTCGCGCGCCTGCGCCGGGTCCGCGAGGTCCGCGCGGAGGAAGTGCGCGCCCGTCTCCGCCGCGAGCTGGTCGCCGACCCCGGCCCGGCGCCCGGTGAACACGACGGTCGCGCCCTCTCGTACGGCGGCCCGTACGATGCCCGCGCCGACGCCCTGGCTGCCGCCGTTGACGAGGACGACCTTGTCATCGAGCAGTCCCATGAGTGCTGTGTCTCCTTCAGCCCTGACGCCGTTCGGCGCCCGCTCGCAGTTCCTCGCGCAGCCGCTCCGGGGTCCAGCCCTCGCTGACGGCCCGCCACACGGTGTCCGCCTGGGAGGGCGGAGCGAGACCGTCGACCGGCGGGTCGAGGTCCAGATGGGTGGGGAAGGGGTAGCCCTCGGCGGTGGCCGCGACCACGCGGCGCAGCCAGTCCTCGGAGGCGCCCTCGGCCTTGCGGCGCAGCAGCACCGGGAAGACCGCGTTGGCCATCGCCTCGCGGTCGACCGTCTCCATGGCGCGGCCGAACGCGGAGGAGACCTGGAGCAGATTGGCCATGCGCTTGATGTCGGCGGAGCGGTTGTGCCCGGCGGCGTGGAAGAGCGCGGGGTTGAAGAAGGCGGCGTCCCCCTTCTCCAGCGGGAGCTGGATGTAGTGGGACTCGAAGTACTCGACGAACCGCGGGAGGCGCCAGGCGAGATAGCCGGGCTCGTACTTCTGGGAGTGCGGCAGGTACATCGTCGGGCCGGACTCGACGGGCATGTCGCAGTGGGCCACCGCGCCCTGGAGGGTCAGCACGGGCGACAGGCGGTGGACGTGCGCCGGGTAGGCCGCGGCCCGCTCCTGGCTGAGAAAGCCCAGGTGGTAGTCGCGGTGCACGCTCTGCGCGGCTCCGCCCGGGTTGACCACGTTGACCTGGGAGGTCACCTGGTAGGCGGGGCCGAGCCAGGCCTCGGAGATCAGCGCCAGCATGTCGTTGGCGTAGTAGTCGGCGAACGCCTCCGGGGCGCGCACCGCCACCTTGTCCAGGGCGTTCCAGACCCGGTCGTTGGCGCCCGGCTTGGCGAAGTGGTCGCCGCGGGCCCCGCCGGTGGCGCGCTCCTCCTCGATCAGGGCGTTGAACGCCTCGGACGCCCGGTCCACGACGGCCGCGTCGGGGAACGCGCCCTTGAGGAGCACGATGCCGGGGCCGTCGAGCATGGCCCGGACCAGCTCCGCCTGAACGGCCCGGCGCCCCTCCGGGGTGTCCGCGAGGGCGCGCAGCCGGCCGCTGTCGTAGAGCGGTACGTTCCGGTCGACTGCCTCGGCCGAGGGGTGGTCGCCCGGATCGGTGCGCCGCTCCACGAGCGACCGGAAGGCGTGGAAGTCACAGTCTTCCTCGGTGAGCCACATCCGTGATCCCTCAAGGGTGGGGGACATCCCGGGTCCTTTCGCCGTCCTTGCCTTTCTGCCAGTCTTGTGAATCCGAACCCATCATTCAATCCTCAGCAGTACATCAAAAAACCATCATCATCCATCGGGAACAGCCATGGGACACCCCTATCCGATCAGGGAAATCGCCCGCCAGGCCGGGCTGAGCACGGCCACGGTCGACCGCGTGCTCCACGGCCGCGGCGGGGTGCGGGAGAGCACGGTCAGGGAGGTGCACGAGGCGATCAAGGACCTGGACCGGCAGCGGAGCCAGATCCGCATCGGGGGCCGCACCTTCATGATCGACATCGTCATGCAGGCGCCGGAGCGGTTTTCGCGCGCCGTGCGTGACGCGCTCGAGGCGGAGCTGCCCTCCCTGCACCCGGCCGTCGTGCGCTCGCGCTTCCACTTCCGCGAGACCTGCCCCTCCGCCGAGCTGATCGGGACGTTGGACAAAATCGGCAAGCGGGGGAGCCAAGGGGTGATCCTCAAGGCCCCGGACGTCCCGGAGATCGCCGCCGCCGTCGGCCGGCTGGTCGCGGCCGGCGTTCCCGTCGTCACCCTGGTGACCGACCTGCCCCACAGCGCCCGCGTGGCGTACGTCGGCATCGACAACCGCGCCGCGGGGGCCACCGCCGCCTATCTCCTCGGCCAGTGGCTCGGCGACCGCCCCGGCAACGTCCTCACCACCATCAGCCGGGGCTCCTTCCGCGGCGAGGAGGAGCGCGAGATGGGCTTCCGCAGCGCCATGCGCCTCACCCAGCCCAAGCGGTCCCTGGTGGAGGTCACCGACACCGACGGACTGGACGCCACGCAGCGCGAACTCGCCCTGGAGGCGCTCACACGCGACGAGGACATCGTCGCGGTCTACTCCATGGGCGGCGGCAACCTCGCCACCCTCGACGCCTTCGGCGCCCTCGGCCGGGAGTGCGCCGTGTTCATCGCCCACGACCTGGACCAGGACAACACCCGGCTGCTGCGCGAGCGCCGGCTGTCCGCGGTCCTCCACCACGACCTGCGCCAGGACCTGCGCCGCGCCTGCCAGACCATCATGCGGGCCCATCAGGCGCTGCCGGACGACGGGCCCGCCCTGCCCTCGGCGATCCAGGTGGTCACGCCGTACAACATGCCGCCCGGGGTGCCGCCGGCGCCGCTCGAAGGCTGAGCGCGGCCCTCCCGGGCCGCGAGCAACTCGGCACGGGCGGCGGCGGATTCGCGCGGCGGAGGAGCTGTCGCATTCCCCGGCCCGCCCCTACAGTGGTGCGGTTGTGTGCCGCGTCCCGCCCCCGCCGCGCCCCGCCCCAGCCGTGCCCCGGCACCATGTGCCCCACCATCAAAGGATGGCCACATGCAGACGCCCCGTCGTTTCACCCGAAGGACACTGGTGACGGCCGCCGCCGCGGGCCTCGTCACCGCTGCCGCGTCCCCCTCACAGGCATCCGGTGCCCGCGCCCGGTTCCACACGGCGGGCCGGGTCAAGAACACCTCCGACGGATTCGTGGAGTACTCCTGGCCCGGCATCTCCTTCGAGGGCCGCTTCCGCGGTACCGGTGTCGGCATCGTCCTCGACGACGCCGACAACGACTACGACGTCCAGATCGACGGAACGACCGCCACCACGCTCGTGACCCCGGGCCGCACCACGTCCTGGATCGGCGACCTCCCCGACACCGAGCACAGCGTGCGCCTCGTCAAGCGCACCGAAAGCCCCTGGGCCGCGGGCCGGTTCGGCGGGTTTCTCGCCGCGCCCGGGGGCGCGGTCCTGCCCGGGCCCCGGGCCCGGCGCAGGCAGATCGAGTTCATCGGTGACTCCTTCACCGCCGGCTACGGCAATGTCTCAGGCACCCGCGACTGTTCGGGCAACGGCGGAGTCAACCGGAACAGCAACGCCGACCTCGCCTTCGGCGCCCTCACCGCCCGCAGCCTGGACGCCGACTACCAGCTGAACGCCTACTCCGGCCGCGGCATGGTCCGCAACTACAACGGCAGCAGCCCCGGCACCGACTTCCGCACCTACTACGACCGGGCCCTGCTGCATGTCGACGGCGACATCTGGCGGAAGCCGGACACCTGGCGGCCGCGGGTCGTCGTGATCGGCCTGGGGATCAACGACTTCTCGACCCCGCTCAACCCGGGCGAACGCTGGACCACCGAGGACGGCCTGGCCGCCGCCTACGAGGCGGCCTACCACGGCTTCCTCGACAAGCTGCGCGCCCGGTACGGACCCACGCCGTTCATCGTGGTCGGCGCCACCTACCTCGCCAACACCACCGCGTTCGCCCGGACCGCCCTGCGGATCGTCGAGGAGCGCAACCGGCGGGGCGACGACCGGGTCCGCTCCTGGTACTACGACGATCCCGCCCTGGATCGCCTCGGCTGCGACTGGCACCCCTCGTCCCACGACCACCGGATCATCTCCGGTCTGCTCAACACCTTCCTCGCCGGCCTTCCGCTGCGCTGGTAGCCGGGCGGAAGACCGGCGTCCGGCTCCGGCGGCGCTCCCGGCTCAGGCCCTCAGCCGCTGGTCCCCTCGGTCATTCCGGCCGGGTCCTGGGGCGCGCCGTCGCCGGTGTTCGGCAGATCGCCGCGCTCGGTGCCACCCTGCCCGCCGCCGTCGCCCGCACCCTCCGGCAGGACCTCGGCCAGCTCCCCGTCGTCGGCCTGATGGACGCTTTTCGCGGCCTCGCGGAGGGTGTCGCGGGAGACGCTCTCCCGGTCGGCGCTCAGCCGGATGACCCGTCCGCCGTCCTCGCGCGCATACTCATGGGCGGACTTCGAAGCGCGGTACCAGCTCTCGCCGTCCCGCTCACACGTCCGCTTCTCGCCCCCGGCCTGGTCGGGGCCGGACTTCCCGCAGTCGACGGGGGCGTTCCCGGCCTCGTCCACCCGTAGTTCGATCATCCCGCCGCCGGGCTTGGTGTAGGAGCCCCCGAAGCCGTGGTCGCCGATCACGCCCACGGACTGCGACGCGAGCGTGTAGCCGGGTACGTCGGTCACGTACACCATCTCCAGCTCGGTGCCCAACGCCCGGGCCCGAGTCTCCAGTTCGGAGCGGTCCACCGACCCCTCCCCGCACGCCGACAGCGTCACCGCCAGCGGCAGCAGGAGCAGCGGCAGGGATCTTCGTGAACGCATCGTCATGTGCCCATCATGCCGCCTCGCGCGAACGAATACCGAGCCGTTGCCGTGCGCGGGCCACAACGCCCGCGCACGGCAACGGCTTCCTTCTGCGGTGCCCTTCACCACCCGGGCCGGGCCGCCGTCCTCTTCCTCACATCCACGCCGTCGAGCCGTCCGGGCGCACCGGTACTCTCCGCTTCCAGGTGACCCAGTCGTCGGTCCTGAGCGCGTCCTCGTCGATCTCGATGCCCCATCCGGGGCGGTCCGGGCGCAGTTCGAGGTGTCCGTCGACGGGGAGGTAGGGGTCGGGGCACCAGGACACGGTGTCCGGCTTGTACTCGAGGATGGCGAAGTTGGTCGTCGCGGCCGCGAAGTGCACATTCGCCGCGGTGGCGAGCGGACCGAGCGGGTTGTGCGGTGCGATCGGGACGTAGTGCGCGTCGGCGATGGCGGCGATCTTCATCATGTGGGTGAGGCCGCCGACGACGCAGATGTCGGGTTGCGCGATGTCGGCTCCGCCCGCGCCGAGCAGCGCCAGGAACTCATGGGGCGAATAGAGGCACTCCCCCGTCGCCAGCGGGACCGCCATCTCGGAGCGGATCCTGGCCCAGGCGGGGATGTGCTCGGGGCGGATGGGCTCCTCGAGGAAGAGCGGCTGGTGGGGGGCGAGCGCGGCCCCGAGCTCGACGGCCTGCCGCGGCTCCCACAGACACGCGTGGGCGTCGAACGCGAACTCCCACTCCGCGGGGTGGCTCTCGCGCACCTCGCCGAAGTACTCGCCCAGCTCGCGGACGACCAGCCCGAACCGGGTGCGGTGCAGCTCCTTCCGGTAGGGGCTCAGTTTGAACGCCGTGAAACCGAAGCGGTCGTGCAACGCCGCGGTGGTGTCGCGCAGTTCGCCGACGTCCGGCGCGGAGTAGAGCCCGGCGTAGACCCGTACCCGGTCGCGTACGGCGCCGCCGAGCAGCTGGTACACCGGCGCGCCGAGGGCCTTGGCCGCGATGTCCCACAGCGCGTGGTCGATGGCGGCGATGGCGGCCAGCCCCAGCGCGCCCTGGGGGAAGCGGCCGGACTGGAGGAGGAACTGGTTGACGCGGCCCGGGGACCGCGCGTCCATGCCCTTGATCTGCTCGAAGAGGTAGTCGAGCAGCGGTGGATAGGCCAGGTCGGGGCCGTGGTTGTAGACCTCCGACCAGCCGTGGATCCCGTCCTCGGTGCCGATCTTCACCAGCACCCTGGGCCGGTCGCCCACCCGCTGCCGGAAGGTCTCCAGTGACTCGATCCTCATGCCGCACGCTCCCCCGCCGCCTCGGGCACCGCGGAGCGCCAGTGCGCCATGGACTCGGTGACCTCGCGGGCGAGCTCCTCGGCCAGCGGGTGGCTGGGCGCACGGACATCGCGCCGGCACAGCCCGAGCTGGTGCATGGCCTCCTTCACCACGGACACGTTGTTGGCCGAGGCGTCGCGGGCGCGCAGCTCCTCGAAGTGGCGGATCCGCCGCCAGACCCGTGCCGCGGCGACGTAGTCACCTCGCCGGAGCGCCTCCAGCATCTCCAGGGACACGGCCGGAGCGAGGTTGACCAGGCCGGAGGTGAAGGCCCGGGCCCCGGCCTGCCAGTAGGCGGGAGCGTAGGACTCCGCCAGGCCCGCGATCCACAACAGCCCGTCCTTCGCCTGCGCCTTGGTGGTGGCGAACACCACCGGATCGGGAACGGAGTACTTCAGCCCCACGACGTTCGGCGCCCGTTCCGCCAGGCGCGTGATGTGGGCGCCGGTGACCGCGCGCTTGGTGAGGTAGGGCAGCACCCCGATGTCGGGTACGGCCGCCGCGACCGTGGCGTTGTACTCGACCCAGCCGTCCGCCGACAGATACGGCAGGACGGGTTGGTGGATCATGACCGCGTCCGCGCCCGAGTCCCGGGCGAAGCGCGCGTCGGCGACGGCCGTCTCGAGGTCGAGCCCGACCCCGGCGATGACGGTCGTGGCACTCTCGCGCGCCGACAACACGTACGTCAGCACATGGCGGCGCTCGTCCGGGGAGAGCGCGTAGAACTCGCCCGTGTTGCCATTGGGCGTCAGCACGGTGACTCCGTTGCGGATCAGCCGGGCCGTCAGCGCGACGGTCAGGTCGCGGTCGACCGCGCCTTCCTCGTCGTAGGGGACGACGGGGATCCCGATGACCGTGCTCAGCCGCTCGACCAGGCGAGCCGGGTCCCAAGAGGCATTCACGAGGTGCTCCTTCCATGGTGTCCGGCGGACGCCGCGAGGGCGTCCCCCTCCGGCGCGACGGGCTTGATGCTCACCCAGAACAAATAGATCGCGGCGCTGACCAGGCAGCACACGGCCGCGCCGACCAGCGGGCCCACATACGAGCCGTTGCTGGTGGCCAGGAACAGCCCGATGGCGATGGGGCTGAGCAGATTGCCCACCTGGGAGCCGAAGTTCTGGAAGCCGGCCACCGCACCGACGCGCTCCGACGAGCGCGCCACCTCGGCCGGCAGGCTCAGGATCGCCGCGCCGGCGAACGAGTGCGCCGAGCTGCTGATGGTGAGCACCACCATCAGCAGCAGATTGCTGTCGATGAACGGGGCGAAGCCGATGCAGGCGCTCAGGCCGAGCCCGGTGACGATGGGCACCTTGCGGGCCCGGTTCGGCGAGTGTCCGGACGCCAGCATCCGGTCGGACACGATGCCTCCGAGCACGGTGGAGCCGATCGCGATGAGCGACGGGATCCAGCCCACCATGCCGAAGTCCGCCTTGGAGAACCCGCGGTCGTCGAGCAGATAGCTGGGGTACCAGGTGAGGAAGAACGCCCCGGCGAGCGAGCGGAACACATAGCCGGTGGTCAGCGCCCACACCTGCGAGTCGCTCAGCAGCTCCCGCCACGGCACCTCGGCGCCGCCCGAGGCCGCGGCGTCCTTCGGGCCCCGATCGGACCGGATGTGCGCCAGTTCGGCCTCGGAAACCCGCGGGTGCTCCTCGGGATCGCGGTAGACGGCCAGCCAGCCCACCAGCCACAGCAGCCCGACGAGACCGATGACGGCGAAGGACAGCCGCCAGCCGCCGAACAGGGCCAGCGCCGTCACCACCGGGATCGACAGCGTCGTGCCGATCTGCTGGCCCATGTCGAACAGGCTCGACGCGAAGGCCCGCTCCTTGCGCGGAAACCACCGCGAGACGACCTTGATGTTCGCCGGCTGCACCGGCGCCTCACCGATGCCGAGGCCGAGCCGGAACACGATGACCGATCCGACGCCCCGCGCGAAGAACATCAGCGCGGTCCAGATCGACCACCAGCCGACCGCGATGGGGTAGATGACCCTCGGCCCGAAGCGGTCGAGCAGCCAGCCGGAGGGAATCTGGAACAGCGCGTACGTCCAGAAGAACGCCGACAGCATCACGCCCTGCACCGCAGAGCTGATGTGGAACTCCTTCGACATGTACGGCATGGCCACGCTCAGCGCGGCACGGTCGAGATAGGCGATCGTCAGGCCGAGCGCCGAGAAACCGACGATCGTCCACCGCATTCTGCTGCGCTGCCGGGCCGGTGATCTCCCGGTCTTGGACGTGGACAGGCTGGAAAGGGGCACCATCGCTCCCGAAGTTGGATAGGCTCCCCGAAGAGGGAGCATCGGAACTCTCTGACGCGGCCCGGGATCTTGGCGGTGAACGGGCCGCGTTTCTCATTCGTCAGTGCGTCCGCGGCTGTTTTCTGATCAGTCCGCGTGGCTGCCCAACGAGGCGCCTGGCTTATGCCGCTAACGGATACCCGGGCTCGGGAAGCGACCGGGCGGCCACGGCCGTGGCGCGCGCCGACGCATGAGGCGACCCCCATGAGCACACAACGGTCACTGTCCCCCCAATCCCGGCATAACGCGTCTCGTATATGACGTACGATGCATGACGCGATGAAGGTAGGAGGGGCGCAAGAGATTCGTCAACGCTTCTGACAAAACCCGGTCTTGGCGAGCCGCTCGACGTGGCCGGCCCGCCCGCCGGATCAGCGTGCGTCGCGCAGGCGCAGCTCAACGACCGCGGGGCCCACAGCCGTCGGCTCGGGCAGGCGCACCTCGAGACGTCCGGCACCCGCCGCCACCTCGACCGGCGTCCCGTCGGACAGGCGGGCCGAGGGGAGGTCGAAGGCGTCGGCGTCGGCGCTGATCGCCACCGTTCCACGCGCGTCGATCACCGCGTGCGCGAGATGTCCGGAGCGGGTCCAGCGCACCCACGGATCATCGCCGGGGCGCGCCAGATCCTGCCCCAGGGGGGTGGCGCCGAAGACCGCCGGAGCGCCCGTGGCCATCCAGTCGGCCAGGTACTCCAGGGTCCTTCGCTGAAGCTCCGGGACGCGCCCCGCGGCGTCCGGGCCGACGTTGATCAGCAGGTTGCCGCCGCGGGAGACGGTGTCGAGCAGATGGCGGATCAGCCCGGGGCCGTCGAGGCTGACGGTGGCGTCCTCGGCCTGGTTGTAGCCGAAGGACAGGCCGATGCCCCGGGTGTTCTCCCACACTCCGGCGCTCTCGTTCTCCGTCCCGCTCTGGTACTCACTCGTGCGGAAGTCCCAGTGCGTCTCGCCCCACCGGTCGTTGACGACCCCTTCGGGGACCCGCTCGTAGTAGTGGGAGAACAGCCCGGCGAGCCCGTCGGGGCCGTCGTGCTTGCCCGCGTCCGGCCAGTCGATGTCGTTCCACAGCAGGTCCGGGCGGTAGCGGTCGACGAGATCCCGCACATGCCGGTAGGCGTAGGCGGCGTACGTGGCGTCGTTGGGCCGGTCCTCGAACACCGAGCGCTGGGTGTCATGCGGGGGAAAGTCGCTGACGTGCCAGTCGAGGCCCCCGGAGTAGTAGACGCCGAACCGCATACCGGCCTTTCTGGCCGCCCGCTCGAACTCGGCGACGAGATCGCGCCTGGGGCCGCGGCGCACGGTGTTTCGGGTGCCGGTACCGGGGGCGTCCCACAGCGCGATGCCGTCGTGATGCTTGGTCGTCGGGATGACATAGCGGGCGCCGGCCCGCCGGAAGAGCCCCACCATCTCCTCGGCGTCGAACGCCTGGGCCTGCCACATGTCGAGGAAGTCGTCGTAGGGCGCTCCCCCGTAGGTCTCACGGTGGTGGCGCTGGGCCGGACTGCCGTCGAGACGGATGGTGTTGCCGTACCACTCCGCGTAGGCGCAGTGCCGGAACCACGTCGGCTCGTCGACCTCGCCGAGCTGGCCGACCGGCTCCGCCCAGGCGGGGACGGAGTAGGCACCCCAGTGCACGAAGATCCCCAACTTGGCATCGGTGTACCAGGCGGGCACCTGCCGGACGAAGCGGTCCCAGGGCGCGATACGGGGCGGCGAGGACTGAAAATCTGTCACGTTTCTCGGTTCCATTCGGTTGGCACGATCCTTTTGAAAGGACTCAGAGCCCTGCAAAGGTTCGACGCACCATCTTGACAGAGGTCAGTCACGACAATAGCTTCTCCCCGCCAAGGTCCTTCAAAACGTTTCAATTCACTGAAGGAGCAACCATGCGGCTCGGAAGTATCCACTGGGGCAGACGGATGGCCGCCGCGGCGCTGGGGCTGGCCGTCGTCGCCACCACGGCCGGGTGTGGCGGTGGAACCGGTGGCGATGGCAAGGTCACACTGCACTTCACCTGGTGGGGAAACGCGGACCGGGCGGAGATCACCCAGAAAGTGATCGACCTGTTCGAGGCCGAAAACCCCAAAATCAAGATCGAGACCTCGTATTCCGAGTTCGACGCGTACTGGGAGAAGATGGCGACCCAGTTCGCCGGGGGTGGCGGCCCCGACATCCTGACGATGGATTACCGGTATATACGCGAGTACGCCGACCGTAATGTGCTCGCCGAGATCAACGGCGTGAACACCACGAAGATGAGCCCCAACCTGCTCAGCTCCGGCAGGATCGACGGCAGGACCTATGCGATCCCGGTGGGCCAGACCACCCAGGCGCTGCTGTACGACCCCAAGGTGTGGAAGTCGGCCGGCGAGCACGCCCCCAAGGACAGCTGGACCTGGTCCGACCTGGAGGCCGGCGCGGCCGAGGTGAGCGAGGCGAGCGGCGGCAAGGTGCGCGGGGTGACCAGCTTCGGGCAGATCGAGGACTGGTTCGAGGTGTGGCTGCGGCAGCAGGGGAAGACCCTCTACACCGACGACGGCAAGCTCGGCTACACCGCCGCCGACCTCGCCGCGTACTGGAAGCTGGCGGAGCGGCTCCGCACCTCGGGCGCCGCGACCCAGGCCGCCGAGACCACGAAGATGGACGGCTCACAGGCCAACTCGCCGCTGGTCAAGAAGACCTCCGCCGCCGAGTTCAACTACGACTCCGGCCTCACCGCCGCGTCCTGGGAGATCTACGGCCGGCCGCTCAAGCTGAGCACGTTTCCGTCGAGCGGCAGTGAACTGGGCCAATACGCCAAGCCGTCCATGCTGATGTCGATCACCAGGCGGTCGAAACACCCCAAGGAGGCCGCGAAGTTCGTCGACTTCCTGCTCAATGACACCAAGGCCGGGACCATCCAGTCCACCTCGCGCGGCATGCCCGCCAACTCGGATGTGCGCGCCGCCGTCGGCAGGAGCCTGACCGGCCCGCCCCGCCTGGCCTATGACTTCGAGACCGCGCTGCTGCCGAAGCTGACCACCGCCCCTCCCCCGCCGCCCAAGGGCGCGGGTGCCGTCAAGGCCGCCCTCCAGCGCGTCTACGACGACGTGATGTTCGAGCGCTCCACCCCGGAGAAGGCCGCCGGGGAGTTCATCAAAGAAGCCGAGCAAGCCATCAACCGGTGACACCACGGCTGCCGGGCCCGCCACCCGGGGCCGGCAGGCCCCATGGACACGCCAGGAGCACAAAGGAGCGCTAAGGAGTACTGCGGATGGCACAACAGGCCCTGAAGCGGGGGGCGGTGGCGGCCTCGGCCGCTCCGGGCCCCAGGGCGGCGAAGGCGCCGCCCGGCGGTGGCGGGCGGAGACACCGCTACGGCGAGCGGCCCGGCATCGCGTATCTCTTTCTCTCGCCCTGGGTGCTCGGCGCGCTGCTGCTCACCCTCGGCCCGATGCTCTACTCGCTCTATCTGTCGTTCACCGCATACGACCTGTTCACCTCGCCCCGCTGGATCGGCCTGGAGAACTACCGGCGGCTGTTCACCGATGACGACCGCTTTCTCACCTCGGTGTGGGTGACCCTGAAGTACGTCCTGATCGCCACCCCGCTCAAGCTCGGCGCCGCGCTCGGCGTCGCGCTGCTGCTCAACCGGACCAGCCGGGCCCAGGGGTTCTACCGCGCCGCCTTCTACGCCCCGTCGCTGCTGGGCGCGAGCGTCGCGGTGGCCCTCGTCTGGCGGGTGATCTTCGACAACGGCGGCCCGGTCGACAAGGCGGCCTCGGCCTTCGGGCTGCACGCGGGCGGCTGGACGACGGATCCGCAGTACGCCCTGCTGGCCATCGTGCTCCTCACGGTGTGGCAGTTCGGCGCGCCGATGGTCATCTTCCTGGCCGGTCTGAAGCAGATCCCCCGCAGTCTCTACGACGCGGCGGCGGTGGACGGGGCGGGGTGGTGGCGCTCCTTCCGGTCCATCACCGTGCCGATGCTGTCACCGGTGATCCTGTTCAACCTGGTGCTCGAGACCATCCACTCGTTCCAGGCCTTCACCTCGGCGTTCGTGGTCAGCGGCGGGCGCGGGGGGCCCAGCGACTCGACCCTGTTCTACACGCTCTATCTGTACCAGTCCGGGTTTGTGGAGTACCGCATGGGTTACGCCTCGGCCATGGCCTGGCTGCTGCTGATCGCGATCGCCGTCGTCACCGCGGTCCTCTTCCGCACCTCTCGGGCCTGGGTCTTCTACTCCGGCGGGGAGGAGAGGTGAGCATGACGACCGCCCGCGCGCCGCGGGCCGCCAGGATCTGGCGCCGAACACTCTGGCATCTGGTCTGCGCGGCGCTGCTGGCGCTGCTGCTGTATCCGGTGCTGTGGCTGATCTCGATGTCGTTCAAGCCGGCCGAGGAGATCGTCTCCAGCCTCGCCCTGCTGCCCAGGAAACTCGTCCTCGGCAACTACACCGAGGCGCTGAAGGGCTCGGGCGGGGTCAGCGTATGGACCTTCTTCGGCAACTCGCTCACCGTGGCGCTGCTGTGTGTGCTGGGAAACGTGATCTCCTGCGCGCTTGCCGCCTACGCCTTCGCCCGGATGCGGTTCCGGATGCGCGGGCCGCTGTTCGCCTTCATGATCGCGACGCTGATGCTGCCCGCACACGTGGTGCTCATCCCGCAGTACACCATCTTCAACCATTTGGGCCTGGTGAACACCTTCGTGCCGCTGGTGCTGCCGAAGTTCCTGGCCACCGACGCCTTCTTCGTGTTCCTCATGGTGCAGTTCATGCGCAATCTGCCGGACGAGCTCGGCCAGGCCGCGCGCATCGACGGCTGCGGCCCGATCCGCGCCTTCACCATGATCTTCCTGCCGCTGTCGAAGCCCGCCCTGGTCACCACGGCGATCTTCACCTTCATCTGGACCTGGAACGACTTCCTGTCCCAGCTGATCTACCTCAACGATCCGGACACGTACACGCTGCCGCTGGCCCTGCGTCTGTTCATCGACCAGACCAGCGAGAGTTCCTACGGCCCGATGTTCGCCATGTCGGTGCTCACCCTGCTCCCCATCGGCCTGTTCTTCCTGGCCTTTCAGCGACTTCTGGTGGAGGGCGTCAGCACCTCCGGATTGGGCGGCGCATGAGCGCATCGTCGACCCGGGCCACGGTGGACGGCCGGTTCGGGCTGTTCGCGGATGTGCTGCTGCTCGGGGTGTTCACCGCGGTGGCGTCGGTCGGCGTGATCACCGCGTTCCCCGCCTTCGCCGCGGCCTGCGCCCTGCTGCGGGAGCGGGTCGCGGGCGGGCCCGGGGTGGGCGTGCGCCCCTATCTGGTCTGCCTGGTCCAGGCGTTGCGCGCCGGACCGGCCGGCCTGCTGATCCCGCCCGCGGTCGCGGCGGTGCTGGCCGTGGACGCCCTGGCCATCGCGGCCGGGGCGCCCGGCCGTCCGGTGCTCGCCACGGCGCTGGCCGTCGCCCTGCTCGCCGCGGTGCTGCTCGGCCTGCGCGCCGCCGGCGGGTGGCGGCCCGGACTGCGCTGGGGCGCCGTACTGCGTGAAGCCGGGCGCCAGGTCGGCCGCCGTGACCTGGGCGGCGACGCGCTGCTGCTGGTCGCGGTCGGCACCGCGGCCGCGGTGGTGGCGCTGCTGCCGATCACGGCGCTGCTGCTCGCCGGGCCGCTGGCCGCCGCCACCGTAGCCGTCGACGCGAGGAGTGTCAGCGCAGTTCGAGCCGGATGGCGTCGTAGGCCGCCGTGTTGATCATCTCCGGCCCGGTGTCCTCGTTGATCGTCAGCGTGATCTCGTTCTCGCCGCGCCGCAGCGCCGCGGCGTCGAAGGAGAAGATCCGCCGGAAGTAGCCGCCGGAGCAACCGGATCGGTAGGTCGCACCGCGGGAATCGTCCGGTTCGAACGTCCAGACCGTCTTCTCTTCGTTTTTCTCGTCGTTGACCCGGATCGTCAGATTCGTGGGCCCGCTGGGCACACTGCGGGCGGTGTCCAGCGACCAGGCGGCCAGCGCCACCGTCAGCGTCGCGGTCCGCCCGGCGCGCGGCGCCTCGTCCAGGTCGAACAGGATCCGCCACGGCGCCTGCCGAACCCCGTCGATCTGCTGGAACTGTAGGTAGTTCCAGTCCCGCGCGGGCGAACTCCGGCCGACGCGATAGACCACGCCGTCCGGGAAGTCCTGCGGATAGAACGACCAGGTGCCCCACTGCTGATACTCCGGGCCGCGGCGGTACTCCACCGATGTGCGGTCGGGCGTGCCGATCTGGAACACGGTGTGCCCGTGGCGCAGCGGCGTCCAGCGCAGCGTACCCAGCCGGACCGTGCCGCCACTGGGCACCACCACGTCGTCGCGCACATACTCGCCCCAGACCCCGGGCTTGTACACGGTCAGCCGATAGGTGCCGGGGCGCACATCGCGCAGGGTGAACCCGCCGTCGGCATGGGTGTCGGTCCAGTACGCGTAGCCGAGGGCGGTGCGCTGCATGTCCACCCCGTTGTCCGACAGCACCGCCACCGCGCCGCGCAGCCGTGACTCGCCCTGCGCCGCCACCATGCCGTGCACGGTGGCGCGCTCGGTGGACGGTGTCCACCCGGGCAGCGCCACCCGGTCGTAGAACGCCGCGTGCGCCTTCTCGTCCGCGTACCGCAGTGCGTCGGCGCGCAGGGCGGCCGGGTCGTCGCCGGTGTTGAAGTGCACGTAGTACGGTCCGTACGTCTTCTGCCACTCCTGGCCCGCGGCCACCCGGACCGGCGGGAAGCCGTAGTGGGCGCCGTGCGGTTCGACCAGCAGCACCGGCCTGCTGTCGGTCTGGTGCAGGGTGAGGTCATGCCGGGTGGGTCCGCCGCTGAACGCGTCGCGGTGCGCCGTCACCGCCCAGATGCCGAACCCCTTGCCGTAGAGACCGTGCACGGCGTGGTCCTTGATGTAGGTGCCCCAGTCGTACTTGGTGTAGTAGCGCTTGGGGTACGCCGATCCGAGCCCCGCCAGGTCGTAGGTGGCGTCCATGACCACGGTGGCCGCCTTCAGCTCCTCCGGGGTCGGCATCCGGGCGGCGCTCTCGCGCCAGGCGACCCCGCCGATGCCGTCGTCCTCGACCGAGGCGTGGGTGAACAGCTCCTTGTCCAGGTAGAACACATAGCGGTGCTGCTCGGACGAGAAGCCGTGCAGCTCGGCGGTGTGGTGGAACGTGGTGGCCAAGTGGATGCCCGGCTCTCCGGCCCGGACGATGTGGTGCCGCTCCAGCCAGAACGGCCCCCCGCTGGTGGGGCTGTAGCGGAAGGCGATGTCGACGAAGTCCTCGCCCCGGCGGATCTCGTAGGTGTTCTGCGTGGGCGGCAGCGGAAGCGGGTCGCCCACACGGGCGTTGTTCATGTCGAAGTTGCCGCGGCCACCGCTGCCGAGCAGTTCCTGGCCGAGATACCTGAGCGAAGTGGCGCGGGCCGCGCTCACCTTGCTGACGGTGAGCTGGACCGGCCCGTTGTCGACGGTGATGTCGGTGTCGGTCTCGACCACGCCGAGCGCTTCGTCCGCCATGGCGACGCCGTCGGTGATCCCGTTCTCCGCGATCGGCAGTGCGGCGCCGATCGCTGCCGCCACGCCGAACTGGTGAAATCGCCTGCGATCGAGCATGAACACTCCTTCGTGTTCCCGTGGCATCGCAACAGGCCGGCCACAAACGATACGCATGAAACGTTTCAATAATTCGTTTCAACTTTAGGCGTGTTGGCTACACCATGTCAATATCCCCGATATCCCGTCGGCCGCCGATTACTTCAGCTGTACCTCGTCATAGCGTCCCACCACGACTCTCGCCTGGTTCTCCAGGCTCTCCGAACCGGCCAGCCAGTAGTTTCCGTGCCCCTTGGTGTCGGTGGTCATCTGCTTGGCGCCGAAGATCGGGTCGTTCGGGGTGATGTACTGCGTCAGACCCTCGTGGTGGCCATGGGTGGGCGCCCCCAGCCTGGGGACGGGGTCGTCCTGCGCCCGCTGGTTCCACACATGCCCCGGGGGCACGTCCAGGTCCTCGGCCCGCCCCACCTGTACGCCGGGACTGCCGCTGAACATCACGTCGGCCGCCTCCAGGGTTCCCTGGCGGGCGGCGGAGCCCACCAGCACGGACCCATAGCTGTGCGCCTGCACCGACAGATGGTCATCGGCCGACGGGGCATGGGACGTGTGCAGCCCCGCCAGGAAGTCGTTGAAATCCCCCGCCCCCCGGTCGGCGTATCTGTTCAGCGCGCCCTCCGGAAACAGGTTCTGCGGAGCGTCATAACCGTTCCAGGTGATCGTCGAGACCTTGGGTTCCCCGGGCATCGCACTGGCCGCCTGCCAGAGATTGGCGCCCGAGACCATGGGGGTGTAGAGCCCGCTGAGCCTGCTTTTGATGCCGCCGACCAGCACGGCGGTGTGATCGGCCGTGTCCGGATTGCCGTTCGCGATGATCGCGCGCCCGTTGTTCTCCGGGTCGAAACCCAGCAGATACGCCGGCGGCAGCCCGTCGCCGGTCGGTTTGTGATCGGCGGGCCTCTTGGCCGGAAAGGGATCGGCCTTTCCGGTGGAGTCGAAGCGCATCTGAATGCGCATCATTCCGTCGAGGGCCCCCTCCAGATGTTTCTTGCGGTTGTACCACTCGGTCCACTTGTCATTGGGGACCATGGAACGGCCGGCCAGGATCTGCCTCGGCTTCGGCTCGGGCGGCAGATTGTCCAGCTCGGTCTGGTACTTCGCCCGCTGCTCGTTGAACCAGACGCGGTTCGCCTCGTCGCGGTCCTCGACGGGAAGGCCGTCCAGCTTGCCCACGCTCGCCGGATACAGGGAGATGTACTCCGCCTGCTCCTCCTTGGACAGGCTCTTCCACCAGGCCGCGTTGTCCTTGGGCGACTTGT